>NZ_JAPNLK010000036.1 GCF_026627505.1 Streptomyces sp. H27-H5
AGCTCGACAGCTACATCATCAACCGCAACGAGAACGCCAAGCCCTTCCGCTGGACCTACAAGGGCACCCCACTCAAGGAAGCAGCCTGACCAACACCCCTCCACGAACTTTCGCGGTGCAGCACTAGTCCTGGGCCCCGGGGCGCGAGCCGATCATCTCGGCGATCCGTTCCGGGGCCACGGCCCGCGAGTACAGCCAGCCCTGGCCCGTGTCGCAGCCTACGCGGCGCAGGCGCGCCGCCTGGCCCGCGGTCTCCACGCACTCGGCGGTGACCGTCAGGCCGAGCCGGTGGGCGAGTTGGACGAGCGCCTCGACGATGGTCTCGTCGGCCGGGTTCGGGTGGGAGCCCTCCTCGTAGCGGAACCCCCGGACGAAGGAGCCGTCCAGCTTCAGCACCGACACCGGCAGCCGGCTCAGGTAGGCCAGGTTCGAGTAGCCGGTGCCGAAGTCGTCGATGGCGATCCGCACGCCCATGTCGCTCAGCGCCTGGAGCGCCTGCAACGGCCGCCCCGCCGAGCCCATCACCGCCGACTCGGTCAGCTCCAACTGGAGCAACTGCGGGGCCAGTCCGGTCTCGGCGAGGATCTCCGCGACATCGCCCACCAGGTCCGAGTCCCACACCTGGCGCACCGCCACGTTGACGGAGACGAACACCGGGGAGTCACTGGGCTGTTCGATCTGCCAGCGCCGCGCCTGCCGGCAGGCGGTCCGCAGCACCCACTGTCCCAACGGGACGATGGAGCCGTCCTCCTCGGCGATCCCGATGAACCGATTCGGCGTCAACATGCCGAACTGCGGGTGGTTCCAGCGCACCAGCGCCTCCACCCCGCGCACCGTCCCGCTCGCCAGGTCCACCAGCGGCTGGTACTCCAGCCGGAACTCCTCCCGCCCCACGGCCGGTCGCAGCGTCGAGGACAGGGCCTGCCGGGTCATGCGGTGCGCGTTGCGCTCCGGGTCGAAGAGGGTCCAGCGGGCCTTGCCGTCCGCCTTCGCCCAGTACAGGGTCGTGTCGGCGGCCTGCATCAGCCCCGTCGCCGAGGTCCCGGCCGCGGCCCGCTCCACCACCCCGATCGACGCGGAGACCGACAGTCGCTGTCCGGCCAGGTCGAACGGCTCCTGCACGGCGTTCAACACGCTCCGCGCCAGGTCCGCGAGTTGCTCGGTGCCGGTGGAGTCCTCGACGAGCAGGGCGAACTCGTCGCCGCCCAGCCGGGCCACCAGGTGCCCGCTCGTGCGGCCGTACCCGGACTGGTCGGCGCACTGCGTCAGCCGGGCCGCGACGGCCGCCAGCAGTCGGTCCCCGACCCGGTGGCCCAGGGTGTCGTTGACGGCCTTGAACCCGTCGAGGTCCAGGTAGCACAGCCCGATCCGGCCCGTGCCGCCGTGCTCGTACGAGGACTGCTCCAGGGCGGAGGAGAGCCGTTCGAAGAACAGGGTCCGGTTGGGGAGTCGGGTCACCGGGTCGTGCATCTGGAGGTGGCGCAGCCGGGCCTGGAGGTCGCGCCGGTCGCTGATGTCGGCGACCGAGAGCAGGACGTCCCGGCTTCCGGGGACCGGCCCGAGGGTGACCTCGGTCCACAGCGAGTGTCCGTCGGGGTGTTTGAGGCGGCGGGTGCAGCGCAGTCGGGCCTGCCGGCCGCGGAGCACCTCCTGGTAGGCCTGCCAGGTGCGGGCCTCCGCGGCGAGGTCCACCAGGTCGGCGGCGGACCGTTCGAGGAGAGCGAGCGGTTCGGCGCCCAGCAGCGCGGCGAGCGCCTCGTTGGCGGCGACGACGTGGCCGCTGCGATCAACGACGGCCATCGCGAGGTGGGCCGCGTTGAAGGCGGCCTGGTAGTCGCGCGCCCCGGACGTGCGCGGGGACCGCGGGGCGGACGGGGTCGCCGCCGCGGGTTCTGTCGACATGCCGGGCACGGCCGGCACTGCCGGGTGACGCTCCGTAGTGGCCGATCGAATGCGGTCGGCCGCCGAACCGGTTCCCTCTGAGGATCCGCTCACCGTTGGCTCCCGCAGTGCTCGTGAGTGTCCGTGCAGGAAAGTGTGCCGATCATAGAGGCTGCCGGACGGCCCTATCCAGCGGCGTCGCCGTACGGAGGGCGGTGGTTCGCGGTGATGACGGATCGTCGGCCGATCGACGCGTGATCGTTTCTGCGCGGCTGTGAACGCCCGACGGCCGCGCCTGATCTCCCGTGATCGGTCGTGACGTTCTGTAGGCAGGTCCGTGAAGTTCGGGGGTCACCGACTTGACGTATTGCTCACTCGTGTGGGGCAGCGGAACAGGGCATTAGTAAGACAATCGCCTCAAGGTGGACAGGAGGGTACGAATCCACCACCGGAGGTCGATGTGCCGCGACAGCAGACACCCGGGGGAGTGGACCGCTCCCGCATCCGAAGTACGGCGGCCGTCGTCACTTCCATGGCGGCGCTCGCCGCGATGTCGCTCGTCGCCACCCCCGCGGCGGCCGCTTCCGGTGCCGGTCCCTGCGCGCTGACCCGTACGGCGGCGCACCACTCCCTCGGGCTGGACACCTGGAACGGCGCCTACCCCAGGCCCGAGCGCACCCTGAATGCGGTCATGGTCTTCCTCTCCTTCCCCGACCATCGCACCATCGTCACTCCCGAGGAGCTGACCGGCGACTACTTCCCCGCCACCAGCGAGTTCTTCCAGCGGGCCTCGTACGGACGCTTCCGGCTGGTCCCGCACCCGCAGAAGCAGTGGATCCGGATGCCCAGGTCGTCCACCGCGTACGGCATACAGCGCGACTGGGCGCCCGAGGCCCGGGCGGCCTACCTGCGGGACGCCGTCGCCACCGCCGACCCCGAGGTGGACTTCAGCCGGTACGACCTCGTGTACTTCGTCGCCGACCCGGACGCGCCCGGGGTGGACTCGGACGCCACGAAGGTCGTCAACTTCGACCGGCCGATCCGCGCCGACGGCACGGACCTGCGGCGGATCGTCACCGTCTTCGAGCAGCACCCGCCCGACCGCAACGTCCTCGCGCACGAGACCGGGCACGTCTTCGACCTGCCCGACCTCTACCACCGGCCGTCCGACGGCAAGGGCGACTGGGACACGTACGTCGGCGACTGGGACGTCATGGGCAGCCAGTTCGGGATGGCCCCGGACCTGTTCGCCTGGCACAAGTGGAAGCTGGGCTGGCTCAGCCCCTCCCAGGTCGACTGCGTGCGCTCCGGCTCCTCGCTGCACACCCTGCAACCGCTCGCGGAGGGCGTGCCCAGCGGCGGCACCGGCGGCACCCGGCTGGCGGTGGTCCGCACGGGTCCGGGCAGCGCGATCGCCATCGAGGCCCGGGGCTCCGCCGGCAACGACGGGGACACCTGCACGGAGGGCGTCCTGGTCTACCGGGTCCGCAACGAGCCGGCCTCGGGCGGCGGGCCGATCGAGGTGCTGGACGGCCACCCGGGCACCGAGGCCTGCTGGGACCGATCCGTGTACCCGCCGCTGGCGGACGCCCCGCTGGAGGTCGGCGAGACGTTCACGGTGCCGGGGGAGCGGATCCGCATCGAGGTGGCGGACCGGACCCAGTCCGGCGCGTACACCGTGAAGATCACCACGTAGCCGCGCGGGCCCCGGTCCCGGGGCCCGCGGGCACGAAAAAGGCCCCCACTCGCGTGGGGGCCCTTCTCCGTCTGTGCGCCGCCAGGGACTCGAACCCCGGACCCGCTGATTAAGAGTCAGCTGCTCTAACCAACTGAGCTAGCGGCGCTTGGTGACGAGCTAGACATTAGCATCAGGATCGGCCGAACCGAAAATCGATACCTGCAGGCGGGCGGCGTGCAGGAAGGCCCAGAGCAGTGAATCGGCGCCCGGCAGCCAGGGCCGCCGGGAGTCCGGGGCCACCAGCCAGCGGGACGGCCCCGGAGAGGGTGCCAGCGGGGGCACGGTGACCGCGTCGCCGCGGCCGTGACAGAGCGGGGCGGCCGCGGTCGCGTCCCACTCCTCCCAGGCGAGCAGGGCCGGCAGCCGCTGCGCGGTGCCCGGCGCGGCGAAGAGCAGCGTCCGGCCGCGGTGCACGGCGGCGGGCCCGGAGCCGGGCCCCTCGGCCCAGAGCAGGTCGAGCATCCGGCGCCCGAGGACGAGCGGGACGTTGACGACGTCGAACGCGGTCCCGCAGGGCAGCGCGGCCGGAGCTGCGGGCCGCGCCCGCCACGCGGCGAGCGTGTCGTGGGGCAGGGCGCACGCGGAGGCGAGCCAGGCCGCGCCCTCGGGGGTGACGAGGGTCGCGGACGCGGGGGCGGTGCGGACTTCGAGGGCGGCGCAGCCGGTCAGGGTCGTCATGCCCCCAGGTCTACCGGGGGTAGCGCGACCGTTCCGGGGAGTTACGGGAATCCGGGACAGGGGCGACCGGGGGGGAGTATGGTGCGCCCCGCATATGCCAGATGTGACGTGCGCCGCACCCGGTCCGGATGCGGCGCACAGGCCGGCTCACTTCGCGGAGGCCTCTGGTGGAGGCCTCTAGGGGCCGTCCGGGTGGCCGTCCCGCAGCAGGGTCTCGCCGAACTCGATCATCTTGACGGCGTAGTCCTCGGTCCACTCCGCCTGCTCCGCGATCGCCGACGCGGGCAGCCGGTCGAAGCGGCGCGGGTCCGCCAGCTGCGCCGCCGCGACGGCCTGGAACTCCACCGCGCGCTCCTGGGCCGCCCGGAAGGCCAGCGTCAGCTCGGTCGCACGGGCCAGCAGCTCCCGCGGGTCGTCTATCGACTCCAGGTCGAAGAAGTGCTCCGGGTCCGTTGCCACCTCGGAAGGCTCGAAGAGCAGCGGCGCGGGCCGCAACCTCCGCTCGGTGCGCTCGGGCTCTGCCATGCGTGTCCTCCTGCTGCGCGTACGTCGTCCCTTCCGGGCCACCCTCCATTGTCCAACGTCGCGCAAGAGTGCACCCGGGGCGTCAGACGCCCGCCGGCTCCTTCGCGAGCGCCGCGATGTCGTCGAACACGCCGGTGAGCTCCTCCGCGAGCCCCTCCGGAGCCTCGAATCCCTCGTCTCCGACCAGCGCGTTGATGCCGGGGACGGCCACCGACCGCTCGGCGGGCAGCATGCCCAGACGGGTCAGGACGGGGAGCAGCATCTCGGCGGCGGGCGCTCCGCCGGTCGGGCCCGCGCTGTAGCTGACGATGCCGACCGGCTTGCCCCGCCACTCGCGGTAGAGGAAGTCGATGGCGTTCTTGAAGGGGGCGGTGTAGCCGCCGTTGTACATCGGCAGGACGAACAGCACGGCGTCCGAGGCGTCGACCAGCGCGCTCCACGCCAGGGTGTGCGGATGGGTGTAGATGCCGCTGGAGGCGTACTCCGGCTCGTCCAGGAAGGGCAGCGCGATCTCGGCGAGGTCGATCGGGGTGACCTCGAACGCGCCGTGCTCGCGGGCCCGGCCGACGACCCACTCGGCGAGCGGGCGCCCCGAGGAGGTGGGGCGGGTGGCGGCGGAGATGACGTGCAGGCGGGTCATGGCTGGTTCTTTCCTTCGGCTGTCGGTGCGGTGCGTCGGGGCAGTCTCGTGGGTGACACGGCCCCCGGCCAAGCCGGGGCCGGGGGATGCGTCAACCGGGCGGGTGCCGCCCCGCCGCCGACGGGGGCGCCCGAGCGGCCGTCTCAGGGCCGCCAGGCCACCCGGTGTTCCGCCAGGTGGGCCAGCACCGAGTGGTTGGCCTCCCAGCCGTCCGGGAACTTCACCGTCACCCCCAACTGCACCGGCTCCGAGGACGGATGGTCGTCCAGCAGTTCCGCTATGCCCGCCCGGGCCACCACCACACAGGCGTGCCGGTGCCGGGACGCCAACACGCACAACCGCCCCGTCTCCAGGTGGAACGCCGTCGCGTCCGGCCGCCCCGACAGCGGGTGCAGCACCACCGTCAGGTCGAACTCCCGTCCCTGGAGCCGGTTCGCGGTGTCCACCGTCACCCCCGGGACGCCCAGCGCCGTCAGGGCCGCCCGCACGGCGGCGGCCTGGTCCCGGTGCGCGGTGCCCACCGCGATCCGGTCGGCGGTCAACGGCATGGGGCCCGGCGACTGTTCGTCCGCCGTCACCGCACCCCGGTCCAGTGCCCGGCGCACCACCAGGGCCACCGCCCGCACCGCCTCCGGGTCGGTCCGCGGGGTGTGCCGCGCGGGCAGCTCCAGCAGGCCCCAGCCCGACTCCGCGGCCTCGTCCAACACCCGGTCCGGCCCCGACCCGTCCGAGGCGACCCCGTACGACAGCTTCCGGTCACCGGGACCGGTGCCGCTGCGGAACCTGCTGTACGGGTAGAACGCCCGCGACACCAGCGGCGCGGCCGACGCGGGCAGCCGCCAGGACACCGGCAGCCGGTGCTGCGGCAGGTGCGGGTTGTGCGCCAGCAGGGTGGACACCGCCGAGGCGGAGGGGTCGTAGGACAACCCCGCCCACTGCTCGGCGCCGACCACGCTGAACGGGTCGAGCTGCCCGGGGTCGCCCACGAACAGCGCACGCTCGAACAACCCGGCCACGGCCAACAGCGCGTCCGAACGCATCTGGTACGCCTCGTCCACGATGGCGTGCTCCCACGGCTCCGTGTCCTTGACGTACGCCCACTTCGCCGCCGTGGAGATGGTGATCGGCAGCTCGGCGAGGTCCGCCGGCTTCGCCGACAGGGTCACCGAGGGCAGCTCGCGCAGCGCCGGGTCGTAGGCGTCCCCGTCGCTGCTGTGCAGCCGGCCGACCTTCAGCCCCGGATCTTTGCCGTGCAACCGCAACACCAGGTCGTCGACCTGCGCGTTCGTCTGCGCGACCACCATCAGCCGGCGCCCGGCGGCGGCCAGCTCGCGGGCGGCCCGGACCACGAGCGTGGACTTGCCGGCGCCCGGCGGGGAATCGACGACCACGCCCCGCTCCGCGCCGTGCAGGGTGTCGTGCAGGATGGCGGCGGTCGCCCGGTCGGCGGCCGCTCCCGGATCGAAACTCACAACAGGTCCTCGGCGGTCACGGGATCGGGCGCGGGCAGGTGCGGTCGGTCGGCGCTCAGGTGCGCCGGCGGTCCTCCGTGCGTCCACGGAGTCTTCTCCGGATCGGGCAGCCTGGGGCCGCCGCGCGCGTCGTGCTCGAACAGCGTCCAGCAGAGCCGGTCGCCCTTCTCCGGCACCGAACCGGGAGCGGGCTCCCTGCCGCCGCCCATCTTGTCGAGCAGCCGCAGCACGATCCGCCCCGCGTCCTCGAACCGCACGAACTCGGCCGCCTGGGGACGTCCGTCGAGCGACCGGAACACCTTCCCGCCGCCCCCGTCCGCCAACTGCGGCCGGTCCTCGGTGTCCACGGTCACCAGCGGGCGCGGTCGCGGCCGCTTGGCCTGCGTCCACTCCATGACCACCTCGGTGACCTCCCCGGCGAACGCCTCTCCGGACAGCCGCCGACCCGCCATGACCAGGGGGTCGTCCAGCGCCTCCTGGGCGTCGAGACGGACCTGCTCGGTCTCGCGCGTGGCCAGCTTCTGAGCGGCCGTCACCGCGTCGTCGCGGCGCGGCTGCGGGGGCTCGCCCGCCCGCACCCGGTCCCGGTGCCCGGTGTACGACCAGCGGTCGCGGGTCCAGCGCTCCTCGGTCCGTTCCCCGGCGGGCAGCGCGCGCACCAGCTCCAGCGCCCGCCACACCGCCGCCCACGTGGGGCGCATCTGGTCCGCGACGAGTTCCCGGACCTCCCGTTCGGCCCGCTCGACGGCGGCCGGGTCGCCCGAGGCGCGCGCCGCGTCGTAGCCGGCCATCGCGGGGGCCAGCAGCCGGTTGTCGAAGGCGGGGTCGGTGGCCGGCCCGGCGGGCGGCACCAGCAGCCCGCCCCGCGGGTCCCGGGCCACCTCGACGCGCAGGGCCGCCTCCGCGCCGGATTCCCCCTCCGGCGGTGCGATCCAGGCGAGCAGGGCGCCCAGGTGCTGGTCCTCCAGATTGCTCTGGCCCGTCGCCCAGTGCCGACCGAGCAGCTCCGTCGCCGACAGCAGCATCGAGGAACCGGGCACCCGTGCCCGCTCCCCGAGGTGCGTGAACCAGCGCCCCAGCAGCGGCACCCGGGCCGGCGCCGGGTACGGGTTCTCCGGATCCTCCTCGGCCGTCCGTCGGAACCGCATCGACCGGCCGAGGAGGCGTACGTACTCCACGCCCGCCCGGCTGGGCACGATCAGTTGGGGGGCGTCCAGGCACAGCTCGGCGGCCACCTTGCTCTTGGCGCCCGTCTCGGGATCGGTCTCGTTGCGCTCCACGAGCTCGACGTCGTCCGCGTACCCGTCCACATACGGCAGCACCTGGTCGGCCAGCTCCGCGAGGAAGGTCCAGCGCAGGTCACGGTCGCGCGGCTGCGGGACCACGAGCAGCGTCGGCGCCGCCGGATCGGTGCCGACCAGGGCGCCCAGCGGCGCCCCGGCCTCGCCGGCGGTGGTCAGCGGTACGACGACCAGCGGGCGCTCGCCCAGATGCCGGTGCCGCACGGTCGCCAGAGCCTGGGCCCGGCCCGCCCGGACCGCCTCCAGGCGCGCGAGGGTGTTCAGCAGGGGCATGAGGCCGCCTCCGGGGACGTCCGGGCGGGGACGAGTGTCAGGGCCTCGGCGCGCAGCCGGGCGGCCTGGTGCAGCGCGGCCGCGATCGGGTCCTCGGCGCAGCCCGCCCCGGAGGCGGCCGCGAGGGCCGACTCCACGGTGGTCAGACCGCCCAGCTCGCCCCGCAGGGAGCGGCCGAGCGCGGTCACCTCGTCCGCGTCGCGGGCCCGCTCGCGGCAGTGGAACGCCAGCTCGCAGGCGGCCAGGCACTCGGGGGCGTACGCGGCGGTGACGGCGGACACCGCCTCGGTCAGCTCCTCAACCGGCCGGGCGGGATCGAAGCAGGTCCCCTCGGGCAGCGCGGCCGCCAGCTCCTCGACCCGGGTCAGCCGCTCCAACTGGCGTCGGGTCACGGCGCGCTCGCGCCGCACGTCGACGAGCGCCGCGGTGGGCAGGTTGGAGAAGTCCTTGGGGCAGACCAGCACCACCTGCTGACCCACGGTGGAGCCGGGCAGCTTCTCCGCGGTCCTCTCCAGGGCCAGCACGTACACGGCGGCCTGCCGCGCGGCGGCGCCCACCTTCGCCGCGTCGGCGCTCCCGTCGATCATCGGGAACGACTTGATCTCCACGACGGTCCACCGACCGTCGGGGTGCACTACGACGGCGTCCGGCTCCAGGTAGGCGGGTGTGCCCGCCACCTCCAGGGCCAGCATCGGATGGTCGAGCAGCGTCCAGGTCCCGGCGGCCGTGGCCTCGCGCAGCGCCAGCGCCGTGCGCGCGGCGCGCCCCTCGGGGCCGGCGGCGGTGAGATCGGGCACCGGGACGGCCGGGCCGGGCGGCTCGGCCCCGGCGCCGAGCCGTTCGTGGACCAGGCGCAGCAGTTCGGCCCCGCCGTCGCCCTTGACCTTGGCCTCGAAGGAGTTGCCGCGCACTATGGCGAACTGCGACTGCCCGAAGGGGGCGGGGGAGCCGAGGGCCTGCGCGAGGGCCGTCTTGTCCACGCCGGCGCCGTCGAGCAGGGCCCGTCTGCCGCAGCCCGGGTTGGCGGCGAGCGCGGCCAGCGCGCGGGCGTCGAGCGGGCGGGGCTGCACGGCGGGGCCGCGCAGGTCAGCGAGCCGCTGCCGCAGTGTCGTCGTCTGCGGTGTTCTCTGCGGAGGGCCGCCGGCCGGGTAGGAGCTCACGGGCGGAAGTGTCCCATCCGCCACTGACAATCGTGGTCTTACGCCGGAAACCGGCCGTTCCCGAGCGGAACCGACGGGCCAGGAGCAGGCCCAGGCCCATCACGGCGGCCCCGGCTACGACGTCCAGGAAATAGTGGTTGGCCGTGCCCATGACCACGAGCGCGGTGCAGGCCGGGTAGGCGATCCCCAGGGCCCGCGCGAGGGGGTGCCGGGCGTGGGTCCACAGCAGCACCCCGCACCACAGGGCCCAGCCGAAGTGCAGGCTCGGCATTGCCGCGTACTGGTTGGTGAAGGAACCCAGGCCGCGCGGCGCGCTGGCCTCCCCGCCCCACCAGCCGTACGCGCTGTACTGAGCCATCGTGTCCGTGAACCCGTGCGCGGCGTCGAGCAGCCGGGGCGGGCTGGTGGGCATCAGGCCGAAGCCGATCAGCGCCGCCAGGGTGGAGAGCACCAGCCAGGTGCGGGCGGACCGGTAGTGCGCGGGCCGCCGCCGGTGGAGCCAGACCAGGACGGCCGGGGTGACGAGGTAGTGGAGCGAGGCGTAGCCGAAGTCGGCGGGCACGCCCCACCAGGGGGATCCGGAGAAGAGCCGGTTCAGCGGGCGCTCGAAGTCGATCCGCAGCGCCTCCTCGACGCGCAGGACGGCGAGGCCGTGGCCGACGGCGAGGTCCACGTCACCCCGGGCCAGGAGCCGGCCGGCGGAGTACGCGCCGTAGACGAGCCCGAGGAGGAGCAGTTCCGTCCACCATCGAGGGGGCCGCTGCCTGTCAGTCATGAGGTGTAGGACGCTTGTGCGACCGGGGGAGTTGCCCGGTGTTCATGTGTTGGATGATGGACGGACGACGGAACCGCCTCGAAAGCGGGCCGATCCGTACACATCCACACGCACCGGGAGAAACTCACATGGCCCCCCGCATCCTGCTGGCCCGCCACGGCCAGACGGCGTGGTCGCTGCTCGGCAAGCACACCGGGCGCACCGACGTGCCCCTGCTGGAGGAGGGCCGGCGGGGCGCGAAGCTGCTCGGAGAACGGCTGGCCGGCGAACCGTGGGCGGGCCTGCCCGGCCTGGAGGTGCGCACCAGCCCCCTGGTCCGCGCGAGCGAGAGCTGCGACCTGGCCGGCTTCGGGGTGCGCGCCGAGCCCTGGGACACCCTGATGGAGTGGGACTACGGCGACTACGAGGGCATGACCCCGGCCGAGATCCAGGCGATCCGCCCCGGCTGGCTGATCTGGCGCGACGGGGTCCCCGGCGGCGAGTCCGTCGCGGACGTCGCGGCCCGCGCCGACGAGGTCGTCGCCTGGGCCCGCTCGGCCGAACGCGACGTCCTCGTCTTCGCCCACGGCCACGTCCTGCGCACCCTCGCCGCCCGCTGGCTCGGCTTCGAGGCCTCCTTCGGCGCCCGGATCCGGCTGGAGCCCACCTCCCTGTCGGTGCTGGGCTGGGCGTACGGCGAACCCGCGCTGGAACGCTGGAACGACACCGGCCACCTGGACGGCTGACCGCCGCCGACGAGGCGACGGCCCCGTCTGCCCCGTCGGCCCGGATCGGACCGACCGGGGGTCCGAGATGCGCCCGGGGTGCTACGGCCCGCGGGCGTCAGGCCGTCGCGTGGCGGGCCAGGAAGGCGCCGACCCGCGGCGAACGCTGGTGCGGGACCAGTGTCTTGGCCGTCCCCGCCAGTATCGACCTGATCCGGGTCGACTGGACCTCCGCGAGCAGGTCCAGCACCCGGGCGCCCGCCCAGGCGGCCTCGTCGGGCGCGCCCGCGTGGGCCAGGTTGTCGGCGAGTTCGGCGGTGTAGAGGGCCACGTTCCGGGCGAAGTGCGGGTCCTGGAGGTCCGCCGCCCGACGGGCGTGCCGGGCCGCGCGCGCGTGCTCCCCGAGCGCCGCCCAACACCGGGACTCCAAGGACTCCAGCTCCGCCTCCCCGAAGAACGACATCCACTCGGGGTCCGCACCCGCCGCGCCCCGCGAGAACTCCGTGTGCGCCCGGGCGAGCGCCTCCTCGCAGGCCCTGCGGTCGTCCAACCCCGCCCACCCGCCCGCCTCCCGCCGGGCCAGCAGCGACAACAGCCGGGGCGAGCCCAGCGCGCGGGCCGCGCGCCGGCCCGCCTGGGCCGCCCGCACCGACTCGCGCGGCCGCCCGCAGTCCCGGGCCAGGAACGCCATGTTGCTGAAGGCGTGCGCCTCCAGGGCGGAATCGCCGGACACCCGGGCCGTCGCCAGGGCCTCCGCGTAGTGCGAGCGGGCGTCCTCGAAACGGCCCGAGTCGTGCGCCAGCCAGCCCACCGACACCGCCAACTCGCCCGCCCCCGAGTGCAGTCGGTCCTCAGTGGACTGTCGGGTGGCCCCGGCGTCGAGCAACGCGTAGGCCGTGCGCAGGGGTTCGGCCGCCCGCCGGTACAGGGCATCGGCCCCGTGCCGGTCGTCCAGCAGGCGGATCTGACGCACGGCCTCCTCGACGGCGGCGGCCTCGGACTCGCCGGCCCGGGAGGGGAGCCGGCGGGAATCGCCGAGCAGGGTGAGGCCGAGGGTCGCGGCCGCCACGGTCGCGGAGCCGCCCGCCATGAACGCGCGACGCAGCACGTCGCTCTCCTTGGAACGGTGGATGAGGTGGGGGAAGGAGGGGGACGCCGGGGCGCCGCGCTGCGCGGAGCGCCCGCGCACCGCCTCACGCGGGGAGAAACCCAGGTCGGCGAGGGTGCGACCGGGGAACATGTGCAGGAACACGCGCTCGTAGGCGTAATTGGGACAGCGGATCTCGCCGGACTCCACCCGCCCGATGTAACGGGCGTCGCAGGAAACCGTTTCGCCGATCTCCCGTGCGGCCCGGCGGACCGAGGCCGCGAACTCGGCGGGTGAGCGCGCTCCGCGCAATCGCCGGAAGGAGGAGTTGGGTGAGTGGGGGGACGCCGCCATGGACGTGGCCTCTCTGGACTTCGGGCTTTACCTCAGACTGTGCCCGGCGCGCATGAAGGTACCGCCGGAGAAGGACCGTTCATGCGGTGTTTGGCTACAAAACGGATATCTCACCCGTGATCCGCCATGAACTGCCATCCTTTGCGGCATCGTTGCGCCGCACCCGTTGACGTCCCACCGCGTTGAACCCATGCGGAGTGGCTCGTACGCGGATCGAGGAGGGGTTCCCTTGGTGGAGGGCGGCATGGAGAGCATCGGAACGAACACCGCACCCGAGCCGCGGGCGGTCGGGACGCTGGACACGCTCGACGCGCCGGACCCGGCCGGGGCTCCGGACCTGGTGACCGTGCCCACCCGGCAGGGCCTGGAGGCGGTCGACATCATCCGTCGGGCCACCCACCACACCACCCCCGGCGTCGGCCCGGTCCTGCACGACGGCTCCGGCGACACCCTCGGCTTCCTCGTCCCGCCCGGCACCGCCGACGCCTGGGACCTGCCCGGCAGCGCCTGTACGCAGACCAACGGACGCGGACTGCGCATCGGCGACGCCGAGCTGTCCGTCTCGCCCGCCGCCGACCGCACCGGCTGGCTGCTGCCCCCGGAGGCCGTCGGACCCGTCACCGACCCGGACGTGCTGCGCGCGGCGCTCGGCGAGGCCGCCCGACTGATCGAGGCGGCCGACAACTGCCGCTGAGGCCCTGACCGGCGATAATGGGCGCATGGCAGGGAAGAGCAAGGGCAGCGGGCGCAGGGGTGCCGTGGAACCGGTCGTCGGACAGGTGGACGGAGGCCGGGCGGAGTTGGCCCCCGATCGCGAGCGCGCGGGCGCCTGGAGCCTGCTGATCGACGGGGCGCCGCAGTCGCACGTCGATCTTTCCGACCCCGGGTACCTGGACTTCGCGTACCAGCGCCGGATCGGCCACCTGATCGACCTCGTCGCGCCCGCCCGGCAGCCGTTGAACGTGGTGCACCTGGGCGGCGGCGCCTTCACCCTGGCCCGCTACACCGCGGCGAGCCGCCCCCGCTCCACCCAGCAGGTCGTGGAGATCGACGCCGGCCTGGTGGCCTTCGTACGGGAACACCTTCCGCTGGACCCGCAGGCACGGGTCCGGGTGCGGGCCGTGGACGCGCGGGCGGGCCTCGCCAAGGTGCCGGACGGCTGGGCCGACCTGGTCATCGCGGACGTGTTCGGCGGCGCCCGCACCCCGGCCCACCTGACGAGCGCCGAGTTCCTCGACGACGTACGCCGGGCCTTGGCGCCCGGCGGCTGGTACGTGGCCAACCTCGCCGACGGCCCGCCGCTGGCCCACCTGAAGGGGCAGATCGCCACCGCCGCCACCCGGTTCGCGGAACTGGCCCTGGCCGCCGACCCCGTGGTGTGGCGGGGGAAACGCTTCGGCAACGCCGTCCTGGTGGCCGCCGACCGGGAGCTGCCGATCGCGGAGTTCACCCGGCGCGTGGCGAGCGATCCCCACCCCGGACGGGTCGAGCACGGTCGGGCGCTCGCGGACTTCGCGGGCGGCGCGGCCCCGGTGACCGACGCCTCGGCGGTGGCCTCGCCGGAACCCCCGCCGTCGGTGTTCCGCTAGGCCGTCTCTTTCGGATCTTGCCGGGCCAGTTCGCGCAGGCGGCGCTTGTCCGGTTTGCCGCGGTCCGTCAGCGGGAGGGCGGGCAGCCAGAACACGGTCGTCGGGCGGTGGTCCCGCGCCAGTTCCCGCTCCACCAGCGCGCACGCCGCGTCGGCCGCCTCCCCGGACGGCTCCGCGCCGGCGGCGGGCATCAGGAAGGCGCACACCTCCTCGCCGGTGACGTCGTGGAACCGGCCCACCACCGCGGCCTCGGCCACCGAGGGATGCCGGGTCAGCGCCGCCTCCACCGGCCCGCAGTAGATGTTCTCCCCGTCCACCATCACCACGTCCTTGACCCGGTCGTCGAGGTACAGGTACCTGTCCGCGTCGACGTGCCCGAGGTCCCCGGTGCGCAGCCACCCGTCGCGCAGCACCTCCGCCGTCGCGCCGGGCCGCTTCCAGTAGCCGGCCATCACCGTCGCGGACCGCACCCACACCTCGCCGGTGTCGCCCTCGGGGCACACGCTCCCGTCCGCCGCACGGACCTGCGCCGTCACCCCGGGCACGGGCCGGCCCACCGAGCCGAGGAGGGCGGGGCGGTCGCCGACCGCCGCCTCGTGGTCGGCCGCGGTGAGCCGGCAGATCACCCCCGACTCGTTCATCCCGTACCCCTGCCGCCACTCCTTGCCCGCCCCCCAGCCGGTCAGCGCCCGACGCAGCCGCTCCGGGTGGACGGGCGCGTCCCCGTACGAGACCTGCTCCAGGCCGGGCACCCCGGCGGCGGTCACCGGGTCGTCCAGCAGCCGGTAGACCATCGAGGTCGTCAGGTACGTGGACACGGGCCCCAGCCGGCGGCAGGCCTCGGCGAACCCCCGCGTGTCGAAGAGGCCGAGGATCTCGCTGCGGCCACCCGCCCGCAACTGCTCCAGGCAGCGGCCCCCGGACCGCTGGGCCAGGGAGGTCACCGACAGGTAGACCCGCTCCGCGCTCCGGCCGCGATCGGCCTTACGGGCCGCCATCGCCCCGAACGTGGAGGCCACCCCCTTCGGGCGGCCCGTCGTACCGCCCGTGTACGTCACCCGGGCCACGTCCTCCTCGCGGGCCCGTACCGGTACCGGCGTCGCGTCCAGGGCGCGGGCCGATTCCAGCAGCGCGCCCACGCTCACCCGGGCGACCCCGGTGTCCGGGACCGGGGTGTCGTGGACCACCAGCGCCGGTTCGCAGTCCCGCAGCAGGAAATCCATGCCGTGGGTGGCCGGTCCGACGACGACCTGGGTCAGCCGGGCACCCAGCAGGTGCGCCGCCAACCGTACGAGCAGCTGCTCGGGCGGGTTGCCGGCCGTCACGCAGGCCAGCCCCGAGCCGCGGTCGACACCGAGCGCGGACAGGGCGCCGGCCAGCCGGTACGCGTCGGCCAGCACCTCGTCGAAGGTCAGGAGCCAGGACGGGCCGGCGCCGAGCGCGGGTTCGCCCGCGTGTCGCTCGCACGCCTCGATCAGGTCCGCGACGTACCGCGCGCCACCCATGTCCGCCGTCCCTCCCTCGCCACCACCGGTCGGTGCCGACGGTATCCGAGGGGCCCGCGCGGACCTCCGGCCGGCTCAGGGATCCACGATCTCCACGCGCGGGGCCGTGTCGTGCCAGGTACAGAACACCGACACCTCGCGGCCCTCCCTGGTGAAGGTGACCCGGATCCAGAAGTCCTGCTTCCACACCTGCATGCGCCAACCGGCCGCCGGGGTGGCGGACACCAACTGGGCCGAGGACTCCGCGATGTCGAAGGCCACCCGGCCGCCGGACACCGAGTACCCCTTCACGTCGTCCCCGCCGGCCCCGCCGGCCCCGTCGTCCGGTTGCCGGTGCGGGCGCGGGCTCGGCGAGGTGGAGGGCGGCTTCGGCTTCCCGGCGGACGGCGTGGTCGACGGGGACGGGGGCGACGCCGAGGGCGACGGGGAGGAGGGCGGCACAGCGGGGGAGGACGGCGGATCCGTGTGGTGCGTCGAGGAGGACATCGGCACCGCGGTCAGCGGGACCGCGAGCGGAGGATCGTAGGCGGTGCCGGACATGACGGTGTGCACGCCCCACCACGACAGCGTCACCGCCGCCGCCGTGGACAGCGTCCACGCCATGGCATGTACAAGTCCTCTCAGCATCACGGCACATACTGCACCACCCGTCACAGAGACGGCCCGCCGCCTCCCGGCGTCCCCCGAATGGACTACGGTGCCGCCATGGCAAGTGTGCTCGTGGTCGAGGACGACCAGTTCGTACGTTCCGCCCTCATCCGGCACCTGACCGAGGCCTCCCACACCGTGCGGAGCGTCGGCACGGCCCTGGAGGCGCTGCGCGAGGTCGCGCACCACCGCTTCGACGTGGTCATCCTCGACCTCGGGCTGCCCGACCTGGACGGGGCCGAGGCGCTGAAGATGCTGCGCGGCATCACCGACGTCCCCGTCATCATCGCGACGGCCCGCGACGACGAGGCCGAGATCGTCCGGCTCCTCAACGACGGCGCCGACGACTACCTCACCAAGCCGTTCTCCGTCGAACACCTCTCCGCCCGGATGGCCGCCGTCCTGCGCCGCTCCCGCGCCGCCGCCGGCGTGGAACCGCCCTCGCGGGTCCTGCGGGTGGGCGGACTGGCCATCGACCCGCTGCGCCGACAGGCCGAACTCGACGGGGCGGTGCTGGACCTCACCCGACGGGAGTTCGACCTGCTGGCCTTCCTCGCCGGCCGGCCCGGGGTGGTCGTGTCCCGACGGGAACTGCTCGCCGAGGTGTGGCAGCAGTCGTACGGGGACGACCAGACCATCGACGTCCACCTGTCCTGGCTGCGCCGCAAGCTCGGCGAGACCGCCGCCAGCCCCCGCTACCTGCACACCCTGCGGGGTGTGGGCGTCAAACTGGAGCCGCCGGCGTGAGATGGGCGCTGGTCAAGGTGTGCCTCGCGGTCACGGCCATGGTGGTCGTGGCCTTCGCCGTACCCCTCGGGCTCGTGGTCCAGGAGATGGCCAGCGACCGGGCCTTCTCCAACGCCGAACGACAGGCCGCCACCATGGGGCCCACCCTCTCCATCACCACCGACCCCGTCCAACTGCGCAAGGCCGTGGAGTCCACGCAGATGGGCGCCGCCGGGCGGATGGCCGTCCACGTGCCCGCGATCGGCGACGACGCCCCCGTCGACATCGGTGACGGCTGGGCCGGGGAACACGCCGTCACACAAACCCGCAAGATGGGCCGCGCGACCACCGCCAAGGTGTCCGGCGGCGGCTCGGCGCTCCTCCAGCCCACCGCGCTCGGCTCCGGGGACATCGCCGTGATCGAGATCCACGTGCCGGAGAGCGAGGTCAGCAACGGGGTCGCGACCGCCTGGATGGTCCTCGCGGGCGTGGGGCTCGCACTGATCGTGGGCTCGGTGGCCGTCGCGGACCGGCTCGGCGCCCGCCTCGTGCGACCCGCCGAGAGGCTCGCCGACGCCGCCCACCAGTTGGGCGAGGGACGGCTCGGGGCACGCGTACCGGAGGACGGCCCCAAGGAACTCCGCTCGGCGGCCGTCGCGTTCAACTCCATGGCGGACCAGGTCGTGGAACTCCTCGCCAACGAGCGGGAACTCGCCGCCGACCTCTCGCACCGGCTCCGCACCCCGCTCACCGTGCTGCGGCTCAACGCGGCCTCCCTCGGGGACGGCCCGGCCGCCGACCACACCCGGGCGGCGGTGGAGCAACTGGAGCGCGAGGTCGACACGATCATCCGTACCGCCCGCGAACAGCGCTCCCCCCACACCTCGGTGGGAGCGGGCTGCGACGCCTCCGAGGTGATCCGCGACCGGATGGACTTCTGGTCGGCGCTCGCGGAGGACGAGGGGCGCGAGGTCCGGCTGGCGGGCGTGGAGCGCCCCGTACGGATCCCCGTCGCCCGGGCCGAACTCGTCGCCGCCCTCGACGCCATGCTGGGCAACGTCTTCCGGCACACCCCCGAGAGCACCCCCTTCGCGGTGGACGTCCACGACGCCGGGGACGCCGTCATCGTGCTCGTCTCCGACGCCGGACCGGGCATCGCCGACCCGGACGAGGCGCTGCGCCGCGGCAACGACGGCGGCCGCGACGGTTCGACCGGCCTGGGCCTGGACATCGTGCGCCGGGTCGCGGAGTCCACCGGCGGCGACGTCCGGCTGGGGCGCTCGGTGCTCGGCGGGACCGAGGTGCGGGTGTGGATCGCCCTGGACGGCCGGGCGCGGGGCGAGGCCCGCCGCAGCCGGCGCAAGCGCCGGGGCGACTGACGCCAGGGGCATCGCCGTGGGTGTGGGCGGTCGGGGTTGGTTGGGGCCGGGGCTGGTTGGGGTCGGTCGGGTCGGGGCCGGCCCGGGGCGGTTGCGGTGCCGCAGGGGTCGGCCCCGGGGTGGTTGGGCCGGTCGGGGGCGGTCGGGGCCGCGTGCGGGAGGTCCGGGGCGCGCCTGGCGGTCCGTGCGCCGGCGGGTCGGTACGGTCCCACGGCACGGTCCGCCAGGCGCGAGCCGCCACGGACCCGCCCCCTCCGCACGACATCGGCACCCGGATCGGACGTGAGCATGCGCTACGCAGTGCTGGGCACGGGCACCGTCGGCCGCACGATCGCCGGCCGCCTGCTCGACCTGGGCCACGAAGTGGTCCTCGGCACCCGTGTCCCCGAGGCCACCCGCCAACGCGCCGAGTTCGCCGACGGGCGCCTCCCGGTGGCGACGTACGCGCAGGCCGCACGGGACGGCGAGACGTTGATCAACGCCACGAACGGGCTGGCGAGCGTCGCCGCGCTGCGGGACGCGGGCGCGGCCGACCTGGACGGTCGGATCCTGATCGACGTCGCGAACCCGCTGGACTTCGCGGAGGGCTTCCCGCCCCGACTGGACGTGGTCAACGACGACAGCCTGGGGGAGATGCTCCAACGGGCGTTCCCCGGACTCCGGGTGGTGAAGACGCTGAAACACGATGAACTGCCGGATCATGGTGGACCCGGCGCGGGTCCCCGGCGACCACCAGGTGTTCCTGTCCGGGGACGACCCGGACGCGAAGCGGGCCACGCGGGAACTGCTCCACTCCTTCGGCTGGCCGGACGCCCGCATCCTCGACCTCGGCGGCATCGAGACCGCCCGCGGCACGGAGATGCTGCTGCCGCTGTGGCTGCGCCTGATGAGCACGTTGGGACACGCGGAGTTCAACTTCCGGGTGGAGACGGCCGAGGTGGGCGCGGACGGTACGGCCTGAGGCGGCCCAGCCCGGGTCGGCCCCGTTCTCGTTCGGAGCCCCGACCCGGGCGGCCGCACACCCCTACGGGCGGGGCGTTCGCGCCGCAGGCCACGAGCAACACGGGCCGGTGGCCGCGCCGATCGGCGGCCCGCCCGATGACCGGGCCACCGATGGCCTGACCCAGCCAGAGCGCGGAGGCGACGGCGCCTGCCGCCCCGATCCCGTCGCGCGTGTTGATGAGCACGAGCGTGCCCACGGGGCAGAGCGCGGCGGGCAGCCGGGCCAGGAACGCGTGGACGGGAAGGGCGGCGCCGCCGAGGGCGAACACGCCGCGGAATCCGCTCGGAGCGGTGGTCGATCGGGACACGGGCATCCTCCAACCGCACGCCGACCCTCCCGTGTCTCCGGCGCGCGTCGTGCCCGTAGGTCCGGGACGGTAGCGGCGGAACCACCCCCGCGGAACCCCGTGTCCGACGCGTGGACCTCCCACGAGGCGGACGGGCGGGGATCAGTCGGTGTCGGCGGAGGCGAGTCGCTCGGCCTCGGCGCGCCCCACCTCGGCGGCGCGGTGCAGGTAGTCGGCGATGACGGCGAGTTCGCCGTCCGAGTAGTCCCGCAGCGCGGCGCCGAACGCCCGGTCGGGGGTCTCCCATGCGGCGCCGATCCGCCGGCGGGCCTCGGGGGCGAGGGCGACGAGGGAACGACGGCGGTCGTGCGGGTCGGCGTGCCGCTCCACCAGGCCCGCCTTGAGCATCCGGTCGACCAGGCGCGTGGCGGATCCGGAGGTCAGACCGGTGAGCCGGGCGATGTGGCCGGTGCTGACCGGCTCCGTCTCGTTCACGAGGAGGCGCAGGCACTGCGTGTCGGTCGGGTGCAGGCCGAGGTGGTCGGCCATGGCCTGGTGGAGGCGTGCCTGGTCGGTGTGGTGCCGCCCGCTCTCGATGAGGATCCGCGCGAGAAGTTCCGCGCGGGTCCATTCCTTACCCGAACGAGGGGAATCGGTTGACATCGGCTGCTCCGTGCTTCAAATTTAACTGTGTGACGCAGGGAATGCGTCGCGCAGAATCTGTGTCAGGGTCTCATTCTAGGGGAGGAGGTGCCCGCCATGTCGCTGTCGCCCATGTCGCTGTCCGTCGTGTCGGTGTCTCTCGGGTGGTGTCTCTCGTGTCGCGGAAACGACGGCCCGGCGAGGGGCGGTCGATGCCAGTGGCGCCCCGGCCCCCTCCCGTGAGGCCGGGCCGGGGCGGGTGGGTCTTCGAGGAGCGGCCGGTCAGGGCCCCGAGTGAGCGGCGCCGGGGAACCCGCACCCGCCGGGCGCGGCCCGGGCCCGCGTCGCGGGGACTCCCGGCGAGGCGTATGTATATTCGGAGAATTCCCCGGACGGTCCGGGAACCGGGGGCGGAGGTGGACGCATGGTCCCGCGCGCGGGTCTGACGGCCGATCGGGTCACCCGGGCCGCCGCCGACCTGGCCGACGAGGTCGGGTTCGACAAGGTGACCGTGTCGGCCCTCGCCCGGAACTTCGGGGTGAAGGACGCCAGCCTCTACTCCCACGTCCGCAACCTCCAGGACCTGCGGATCAGGGTGGCCGTGCTCGCGGCCGGCGAGATCGCGGACCTGATCGGCGCGGCGGTGGCCGGGCGTTCGGGCCGGGACGCACTCGCCGCCTTCGCCGACGCCTACCGCGCGTTCGCCCTGCGCCACCCCGGCCGGTACGCGGCCACCCAGATCCAACTCCCCCCGGAGCGGGGCGCCGCGTCCGACGGCCACCTCCGCTTCATCGACCTCACGTACGGGGTGCTGCGCGCCTACGGCCTGGCCGAACCCGACCTGACCGACGCCGTCCGCCTGCTGCGGAGCACCTTCCACGGGTACAGCGGCCTGGAGGCCACCGGCGGCTTCGGCCACCCCCGGGACGTCGGCGCGTCCTGGGAGCGGATCATCGACGCGCTGCACGTCGCCCTGGAGAACTGGCCCCCGGCCAGGGGCTGAACGCCGGTCACCGCAGGAGGCCGTTCCGGGCCAGGTCGGCGTACCAGAGGGCACTGGAGCGCGGGGTGCGGACCTGGGTCTCGTAGTCGACGTGGACGATGCCGAACCGTTTGCCGTAGCCGTGACTCCACTCGAAGTTGTCCATCAACGACCAGAGGAAGTAGCCCTCCACGGGCGCTCCGTCGGCCAGTGCGCCGTGGATCGCCGCGAGGTGCCCGCGCAGGTAGTCGATGCGCAGCGGATCGTGCAGGTCCGGGCCGTACGCGGCGCCGTTCTCGGTGACGAGGAGCGGCAGGCCCGGAGCCTCGCCGGCGAACCGGGACAACAGGTCGCGCAGCCCGGTCGGATCGATCGACCAGTTCATGGCGGTCCGCTCGCCCGGAGGCTGGTGGAAGGCCACGGACTCCGACCCGGGCCACGGCGAGTGCTCGCTGTCGCCGTGCCCGTCGGCGCGCGGGCCGCCCGAGGCCGCCGAGACCACGGCCGGCGTGTAGTAGTTCACCCCGAGGAAACCGAGGGGCTGGTGGATCAGCGCCTCGTCGCCCGGCCGGACGAAGGACCAGTCGGTCAGCGCGGCCGTGTCGACCCGCAGGTCGTCGGGGTAGGCGCCGTGCAGCAGCGGCCCGGTGAAGATCCGGTTCGCGAGGGCGTCGATCCGCCGCACCGCGTCCAGATCGGCCTCCGAGTCGGTCAGCGGACGCACCGCGCTCGGGTTGAGGGCGATGCCGACGCGCGCCGAGGACGGCAGGACCGAGGTCAGCGCGGACGCGGCCAACCCGTGCGCCAGGTTGAGGTGGTGCGCGGCGCGCAGCGAGTCGGCGGGCGAGGTGCGCCCCGGCGCGTGGACCCCGGAGGCGTAGCCGAGGAAGGCGCTGCACCAGGGCTCGTTGAGGGTGGTCCAACGCCCCACCCGGTCCCCGAGGGTCTTCGCGACCGTCCCCGCGTACGAGGCGAAGGCGTACGCGGTCTCCCGCTCCGGCCAGCCGCCCGCGTTCTCCCACTCCTGCGGCAGGTCCCAGTGGTACAGCGTCGGGCACGGCTCGATCCCGTGCGCCAGCAGCTCGTCGACGAGCGCGTCGTAGAAGCCCAGCCCGCCGGACAGCACCCGGGGCCAGGATACCGAGAACCGGTACGCCCCCAACCCCAGCCCGGCCATCAGCCGGACGTCCTCGCGCCACAGCCGGTGGTGATCGGCGGCCACGTCGCCCGTGTCGCCGCCGTGCACCTTCCCCGGCGTCCGGCAGAAGGTGTCCCAGATCGACGGCCCGCGCAGCTCGGCCGCGCCCTCGATCTGGAAGGCGGCCGTGGCCGCGCCCCACAGGAACCCGTCGGGGAACCGCATGTCGCTCATCCCGCTCATCCCGATCAACCCTTCACCGCTCCCTGCATGATGCCGCCGACGATCTGGCGGCCGAAGACGAGGAACACCAGCAGCAGCGGGAGCGTGCCCAGCAGCGCACCCGCCATGATCACGGACTGGTCGGGGATGTACCCCCGGCCCAGACCCGTCAGGGCCACCTGCACCGTCGGGCTGCCGTTCTGCGTCAGCGCGACGATCGGCCAGAAGAAGTCGTTCCAGGCCATGACGAAGGTCAGCATCCCCAGCACCGCCATCGCCGGCCGCGCCGCCGGGAACACCACGTGCCACACGACGCGCCACGAGCTCGCCCCGTCGGTCCGCGCCGCCTCCACCAGTTCGAACGGCAGCGCGTGCACCAGGTACTGCCGCATGAAGAACACCCCGAAGGCGCCCACCAGGGCCGGCAGCACCACCGCCTGGAGCCGGTCCGTCCAGGACAGCTCGGCGATCAACATGTACAGCGGGACCACGCTCAACTGCGGCGGCACCAGCATCGTCGCGACCACCAGCGCCATCAGCGGCCGACGCCCCCGGAACCGCAGTTTCGCGAAGGCGAAGCCGGCCAGGGTGGAGAAGAGCACGGTGCCCGTGGTGATCGTGCCCGCCACGATCACCGTGTTCAGCAGGGCGGTGCCCATGTTCGCGTCGGTCCAGGCGACCGACAGGTTGTGGCCCAGGTTCCCGCCGAACCAGAACGGCGGCGGGGTCTGCGCGAGCCGCGTGTTGTTCCGGGACGCCGCGATCGCCGTCCACACCAGGGGGAAGAGGGAGCCGAGGGTGAAGACCCCGAGGACGACGTACGTCGGCTTCCCCGCGCGCAGCGATCTCATCGGGACACCCTTCGCAGCAGCCGGGCCGCGCCCGCGATCAGCAGCAGGATCAGGAACATCGCCCACGCGATCGCGGAGGCCCGCCCCAGGTGCAGGTTCACCCAACCCTGCTCGTACAGGTACAGCCCCAGCGTCTGGAACTGGTGGTCCGAGCCGCCCGTGGCGCCCGCCCCGCCGTTGAACAGCAGCGGCTCGCCGAAGAGTTGGGTGGCCCCGATGGTCGACACGACACAGGTGAAGAAGATCGTCGGTCGCAGCGAGGGCACGGTGACGTGGACGAACTGCTGCCACCGCGAGGCCCCGTCCAACTCCGCCGACTCGTAGAGGTCGGCGGAGACGGCCTGCATGGCCGCCAGGTAGATCAACGCGTTGTAGCCCGTCCACCGCCACACCACGATCGTGGACACCGCCACCTGGGAGGCGAAGGGGCCGTTCTGCCAGTCCACCGGACCGAAACCGACCGTCGACAGAACCCAGTTGACCATCCCGTAGTCCCGGCCGAAGAGCAGCACGAAGACCAGCGTCGCCGCGGCCACCGACGTGGCGTACGGGGTGAGCACCGCGACCCGGAAGAAGGCCGAGCCGCGCATCTTGTAGTTGAGCAGGTGCGCCAGCCCCAGCGTGATCGCCAACTGCGGCACCGTCGACAACAGCCCGATGGTGAAGGTGTTGCGCAGCGCGTTCCAGAAGAACGCGTCGTCCCACAGCCGGGTGAAGTTCCGCAGCCCCACCCAGGTCATGGCGTCCGGATCCGTCAACTCCACCTGGTGCAGCGCCGCCCAGCCCGTGTAGAGCAGCGGGAACAGCCCGAACGCCGCGAAGAAGAGGAAGAAGGGCGCCACGAAGCCGTACGGACTCCAGCGCAGGTCCCACCGGTAGCGGCGGGAGCGCCACAACTGGCGCCGGTCGCCCCCCTCCGCCGTCGGCCGCTCACTGCCGGCGGCGGAGGGGGCGAGAACAGCCGTCTCGTCCGTCACCGGGACCTCACTGCTCCAGGGCGTTGTCGATCGCCTTCACCGCGGCGTCCCAGCCCTCCTGCGGGGTGCGGCCCTTCTGGTCGACCTGGAGCATCCCGATGTCCGCCAGGTTCTGCGCGATGACCAGGTCCTTCGGGCCGATCACCGTCACCGGCACCCCCTCGGCGGCCCGCGCGAAGATCTCCCCGATCGGGGCGCCACCGAAGTACGCGTGCTTCGCGCCCGCCACCGCCGGCAGGCTGTAGGCGGCGCTCGCGCTCGGGAAGCTGCCGCGCTTCTCGAACAGCTTCGCCTGCTGCGCCGGAGCCGTCAGCCAGGCCGCCAGCTTCGCCGCCTCCTCGGCCTTCTTGCCCGCCTTCGGCACCACCAGGAACGAACCGCCCCAGTTGCTGGGCTTCGGGGCCTGCGCCACGTCCCACTTGTCCTTGCCCGCCGGACCCGCCTTGTCCTGGATGTAGCCGAGCATCCAGGCCGGGCAGGAGACCGTGGCGAAGTTCCCGTTGGAGAAGCCCTGGTCCCAGGCCGGGGTGAACTGCTGGAGCTTCGCGCTCAACCCCTCGACGGCGAAGGAGGCCGCCAGGTCGAAGGCGCCCCGCACCGCGGGGTTCGTCTTGTACGCGACCTTGCCCTGGGCGTCGTAGAACCGCTCCGCGCTGCTGCCCGTCACCGCCGCCATCACGCCCGACGCGGAGTCCACGAAGGCCTTGCCCGCCCCGGCCTTCGCCTTGTACGCCTTGCCCGTCTCCAGGTACTTGTTCCAGTCGCCCGCCCACAGCGCCCCGACCGCGGCCCGGTCGGTGGGCAGCCCGGCCGCCGCGAAGAGGTCCTTGCGGTAGCAGATGCCCTGCGGGCCTATGTCGGTGCCGAGGGCGACCGTGGACCCGTTCTTCGCGGTGCCCTGGGCCCACTTCCACGGAAGGTAGGCGCCCTTGTCGACGCCGGGCGCCTTCGCGAGGTCGACCAGCTTGTCCGCCTGGGTCGCGGTGATCTCCGCGATGTTGTTGACCTCCACGGCCTGGATGTCGGCGAGTCCGCTGCCGGTGCCCAGGTGGGTCAGGAGCTGCGGGTAGTAGTTCTCGTTGCGCTCGATGGAGGTCTGCTCGATCCTGACCCCCGGGTTCTGCGCCATGTACTCGTCGTACAGGCCCGCCTCCTGGAGCCCGAAGGCACCGAAGACCCCGACCGTGAGGGTGGTCTTCGCCTTGCCGCCGGTGGAGCCGCCCTGGGCGGGGGCCTCGCCGGGGTCCTGCGAGCACCCCGCGAGGAGCAGCGCCGTCGCGCCCATCGCACCGACCGCGGTCACAAGTCTTCTTCGGGCTCGCATCAGGATCCTCCCTGGGGGATGGAACGTGCCGGGTGTCGTGTGCCACAGTGTGGGAGCGCTCCCACCATCGTCAAGAGGCAGTCAACGGGTAGATTCACCAGCCGGGAGGAAGCCATGAACGGGCACGGGCGCAGCGGGGGACGGCCGACGCTGGAGGAGGTCGCGGTGCGGGCCGGCGTCGGACGCGGCACGGTCTCCCGGGTGATCAACGGATCCTCCAAGGTCAGCGAGCACACCAGGGTCGCCGTCGAGGCCGCCGTCGCCGAGCTCGGCTACGTCCCCAACCGGGCCGCCCGGGCCCTCGCCGCGAACCGCACCGACGCCATCGCCCTCGTCATCCCCGAGCCCGAGGCCCGCTTCTTCGCCGAGCCGTACTTCTCCGACGTGGTGCGCGGAGTCGGCGCCACCCTCGCCGAGACCGACGTCCAACTGGTGCTCACCCTTGCCGGCAGCGAGCGGGAACGCCGCCGACTGGCCCAGTACCTGTCCGGGCACCGCGTCGACGGGGTGCTGCTGGTCTCCGTGCACGCCGGGGACCCGCTCCCGGAGCTGCTCGCCGAACTCGGCATCCCCGCGGTGATCAGCGGACGCCGCTCCGCCGACGAGACGCTCCCCAACGTGGACTCCGACAACCTCGCGGGAGCCGCCGAGGCCGTACGCCACCTCCTCGGCCGGGGCCGGCGCGCGATCGCCACCGTCACCGGACCCCTCGACGTGTACGGCGCCCAGTGCCGCCTCGACGGCTACCGCCAGGCCCTCCTGGCCGCCGGGCACCCGGTCGACGAGTCACTGATCGCGGTCGCGGACTTCACCGAGGAGGGCGGCCGCCGGGCCGTGCGCGAGCTGCTGGACCGCCGACCCGACCTCGACGCCGTCTTCGCCGCCTCCGACGTCATGGCGGCGGGCGCCCGCCGCGAGCTGCGGGCCGCCGGCCGCCGCATCCCGGGGGACGTGGCACTGGTCGGCTTCGACGACTCGGTGGTGGCCCGCCACATGGACCCGCCGCTGACCAGCGTGCGCCAGCCGATCGAGGAGATGGGCCGCACCATGGCACGGGTCCTGCTGGAGCGGATCGCGGGCGAGGCGGGGGAGACGGCGGTCGTCCTGCCGACGGAGCTGGTGGTCCGGGAATCCTCCTGAGCACGCGAAAGGCCCCGGCCCGCTCGCGCGGGACGGGGCCTTTCCACAGGGTGAGTGACGGGACTTGAACCCGCGGCCACCTGGACCACAACCAGGTGCTCTACCAACTGAGCTACACCCACCATGTCCGCTCGGAAAACCGACCGGCCGAAGAAAAGCGTACAGGGTCCGGGAGGGTGCTCGCTCCCCCTTTCCCCGCCGCCCACCTCCGGAGAGTGCTACGCGCCGCCCACCATGTGCTTGGCGGCGATGGTGCGGGCCGTGTCCGAGTCGGGTCCGGGCTGCGGCACGAAGACCGCCTCGCGGTAGTAGCGCAGCTCGGCGATGGACTCCTTGATGTCCGCGAGCGCCCGGTGGTTCCCGTTCTTCGGCGGGCTGTTGAAGTACGCCCGCGGGTACCAGCGGCGGGCCAGCTCCTTGACCGAGGACACGTCCACGATCCGGTAGTGCATGTAGCTCTCCAGCGCGGCCATGTCGCGCAGCAGGAAGCCGCGGTCGGTGCCGACCGAGTTCCCGCAGAGCGGAGCCTTGCGGGGCTCCTTGACGTGTTCCCGTACGTACGCCAGGACCTGGGCCTCGGCGTCCGCGAGCGTGGTCCCGCCGGCCAGCTCGTCGAGCAGGCCGGACGAGGTGTGCATCTCGCGCACCACGTCGGGCATGGTCTCCAGGGAAGCGTCCGGCGGGCGGATCACGATGTCCACGCCTTCGCCGAGCACGTTGAGCTCCGAGTCGGTGACCAGTGCGGCCACCTCGATAAGTGCGTCGTCCGTCAACGAGAGCCCGGTCATCTCGCAGTCGATCCACACCATGCGATCGTTCATGCGCCCACCTTATGCGCTCTTCGCCGGATCGGACCGGGCCCGTACACGCCCGAAGGTCCCTCTCGTCGGGGACGGCCGACGAGAGGGACCTTCGTGGTCCGGGCGGACCGGACTACGCGTGCTCGCGCAGTACCCGGTTCGGCGCGTACAGCTCCGTCACCGACGGACCGGCCGCGGCCAGGGCCGCCGCCGCCCGCTGGGGCTGCGGAGTGCGCTGGTGCGGAAGCGGGCCTTCCGAGATCTGCGTCACCTGCGACACGTCGGCCTGCGGCCTGCGTGCCCGGTACGCGGACCGGTAGGCGGCCGGGGAGGACCCCAGCTGCCGGCGGAAGTGACCGCGCAGCGCGACGGGCGAACGGAACCCGCAGCGCCCGGCGACCTCGTCGACCGAATAGTCGGAGGTCTCCAGCAGCCGCTGTGCCTGGAGCACCCGCTGGGTGATCAGCCACTGGAGCGGCGCGCTGCCGGTGAGCGAACGGAACCGCCGGTCGAAGGTGCGCCTGCTCATGTAGGCGCGGGCGGCCAGCGTCTCCACGTCGAACTGCTCGTGGAGGTGTTCCAGTGCCCAGGCGACGACCTCGGCGAGCGGGTCCGCGCCGATCTCTTCCGGAAGCGACCGGTCGAGATAGCGTTCCTGGCCACCCGTGCGGCGCGGCGGCACGACGAGTCGGCGGGCCAGAGCCCCGGCCGCCTCGCTGCCGTGGTCCGTGCGCACGATGTGCAGGCACAGGTCGATTCCGGCCGCGGTGCCCGCGGACGTCAGCACGTCGCCGTCGTCGACGAACAGCTCGCGCGGGTCGACGTGGACGGACGGGTACCGCTTGGCCAGCGTCGGCGCGTACATCCAGTGCGTCGTGGCGGGCCGGCCGTCCAGCAGACCGGCGGCGGCGAGCACGAAGGCTCCCGTGCACAGTCCGACGATCCGGGCACCTTCCTCGTGCGCCAGACGCAGTGCGTCGAGCGCCTCCGGAGGCGGCGGTGAAGTGATGGAGCGCCAGGCCGGAACGACGACCGTGCCTGCCCGGGCGATCGCCTCCAACCCGTACGGCGCGGTCAGTTCGAGTCCGCCGGTGGTCCGCAGCGGACCGTCCTCACCGGCGCACACGAGCAGTCGATAGCGTGGAACTCCCGCGTCCTGCCGGTCGATGCCGAACACGGAGAGTGGAATGGAACTCTCGAAGATCGGGCCGCCGCTGAACAGCAGCACGGCGACGATCTCTCTGCGGCGACGCCCCGCGAGCTTCCGGCCCGCGTCCGCGACGACGGCGGTGGAATCCTGGCTCATGGCGCTAAGCCCCCCTTGGGTGTCGCGACTCCTTGGTCTGGTCGCACCTGCACGTTTCCCCTCGGCCTTGCACGTGGATCCCCCGCCGTAAATACATGATCGAATCTACTGCGTCCCGTGGTGTCGGCGTGACAAGTTCAGCACGCAGCGCTATGTCGACTTGGCAACTTGGCGAAAAGCATTCGATCAGTAAGGGTTCCACTCCGCTACCCGTGCGGGAAGCGCAGAGTCTGGCCATGGCCAGTACCCATAGGGTCGTGAGCCCCCCGAGGCTCTGTCGTCGCTGGTGATGGGGGGGTTGGGGGGACATTCCGGCAAGGGGGGCGACCTGCCGGGAAGTTGGCTGAAAACAGGCGGGTGTGTACGTGCGAATCGGTCAGTCGAGAGGGGAGACGCCCCCGGAACCGTGGCAACCGCGGTGTGAACCGGCCCCGCCGCGCGAGTGCCGGCCGCGCCGGTCGGACGGGGCCGGCTCCTCGACGAGCACCCGGGCCGCGGACCGCTCCGCCTTCTCGGAGTGACGCAGCAACACCCGGCAGGCGGCGGTGACGGCGGCGAGGCCCAGGGTCGCGACGGCCGCCCCGCCGAAGGAGGTTCCGTAGACGACCAGGACCACGGGGACGAGCAGACAGCTGAAGGCGGCCCACCGCACCACGTCACCCGCGGGGTCGTCGTGCGGGGGGCGAGCGCGACGCACGGAAGAGTGAAGAGGAACGGGCGAGAAACGCGATGACGCGTCGTCGGAGTGGGCGCCGGAGTGGATGCCGGAACGCACGGGCGTGCCGGACGGGACGGAACGCGTCGACGGAGCGGGCTGGACGGCATGAACCGGATGGCCGGGCACGGTGTACTCCCTGCGGGCGCTTCCTGGACGGTCGGACGTCTGTCCAACGGCGGGCGGAGGGGCTCGGTCACTGCGCGCACGGGTGGTGCCCGCCCCGCTCGTCACTGGCTGTAGGGGCCAGCGGACATTGCCAACGCGGCGCCGCTCCGGCATGCTCCCTGGGACGCTCTCCAAGGGCGGCATGCCCTGTGCAGGACAGGAGTGTCGCCGTACCCTGGAGGGTATGGGCTTGGGAAGATGCTTCCCGGACAGAGCTCCGTCACACTGCGTCGCCGATATCGCCCCTGTCGCTTCCCCCGAGGACCCTTCGCCGAGACACCATGGCCGGTCACGAATTCTCCGAACCCGCGGACCGCAAGCGCAAACCCCTCGCCGACTCCGCGTCGGCCGACCTGCGCGCGGTGGAACAGACGCGCCATCCCTGCGACCCGGCCTTCCGGCACGGCGTCGTGGTGGGCTTCGACGGCTCGACCTCCAGTGAGCGGGCCCTCGCGTACGCCATCGGGATGGCCCGACGCTCCGGATCCGGTCTGATCATCGTGCACGTGGCCAATCGACTGCCCACGACGGTGTGGGCCGGCTGCGAGCCGCCCGTCTTCGTGGACGTCCCCGACCATCGCACCGAGGTGCTGGGGCTGGAGCTGGCCTGCGCGGACTACCTGTCCGAGGTGCCGTGGATCCTGGTCGAGCGGGGCGGGGACATCTGCCACGAGCTGGAGGAGGTCGGCCGGGAGTACTCGGCGGACGCCATCGTGGTCGGTTCCACGCACGGCATCGTGGGCCGGATCTTCGGCTCGGTGGCGGGCCGACTGGCCAAGCGGGCCCAGCGACCGGTCGTTGTCATTCCGTGACCCTCTGTACGCCGTTCGTGCGGTTGTGAACCCTCATGTAAAGGGTAGATAAATGCTGCTGGGACGCAGCAAACAACTGCAGATCGAAGGGAGCCCGCCGTGGACAACGGTGTCTCTGCGGGAAGCACGGCCTCTACTTCGACCCTCGGGCACATTGCCCTGGGTCTCACCCTTCTCGCGTTCGGTATCGGCCACACCGGCATCATCGACGGTGTGAGCGCCGCGAACTCCGTGTCGCTGGCCACCTACGTCGGCGGTCTCGCCCTGTTCGTCCTCGGGATCCTCGAGTTCCGGGGCGGCGACGGCTTCAACGGCACGGCGTTCGCCGGACTCGGCGCCTTCTGGTTCACCTGGGCCGCGGGGGCCGACGGAAAGGTTTCGGCGGATGCGGCCGGGGCGTTCCTCGTCCTGTTCGCCCTGCTCGGCCTGACCCTCACGGTGGGGGCGGCGAGCGGACTGTTCGGCCAGGGCGTGTACGCCCTGTTCACCCTCTCCCTGCTGCTCCTCGCGGTGGGGGCCTTCGCCGACAGCGGCCTGCTCGCCAAGATCGCCGGGTGGGTGGCGGCGGTCGCCGGGCTGCTGGCCTGGTACGGGGCCACGGCCGCGCTGGCGCACTGGCCGGTGGCGCTCGGCAGCAGGGCCCGCAGGGACGCGGTGCCCGCGAGCTGAGCCGTACGAGGGAGCCGTGAGGAACGCGGAAGGCCCCCGGGGGACGCGATCCCCCGGGGGCCTTCCGTGCGTGTTGCGTCCGACCGCTCGACTACTCGACGGTGACCGACTTGGCCAGGTTGCGCGGCTTGTCGATGTCTCGGCCCAGGGCCAGGGCGGTGTGGTACGCCAGGAGCTGGAGCGGGATGCCCATCAGGATCGGGTCGAGCTCGTCCTCGTTCTTGGGGACGAGGATCGTGTGGTCGGCCTTCTCCTGCTCGCGGTGGGCGACCGCGAGGATGCGGCCGCTGCGGGCCTTGATCTCCTCCAGCGCCGCGCGGTTCTTCTCCAGCAGGTCGTCGTCCGGGACGATCGCGACCGTCGGCATCGCCGGCTCGATGAGCGCGAGCGGGCCGTGCTTGAGCTCGGAGGCCGGGTAGGCCTCGGCGTGGATGTAGGAGATCTCCTTGAGCTTCAGGGAGGCCTCCAGGGCCACCGGGTAACCGCGCACCCGGCCGATGAACATCATCGACTTGGCGTCGGCGTACTCGGCCGCCAGCTTCTTGATGTCCTCTTCGCCTTCGAGGATCTCCTGGATCTGCGCGGGCAGCTTGCGCAGGCCCTCGATGATCCGCTTGCCGTCGGTGACCGAGAGGTCCCGGATCCGGCCGAGGTGCACGGCGAGCAGCGCGAAGGCCACGACCGTGTTGGTGAAGCACTTGGTGGAGACGACGCAGACCTCGGGGCCGGCGTGCACGTACACGCCGCCGTCGGCCTCGCGGGCGATGGCGGAGCCGACGACGTTCACGACGCCGAGGACGCGGGCGCCCTTGCGCTTGAGTTCCTGGACGGCCGCGAGGACGTCGTAGGTCTCGCCGGACTGGGAGACCGCGATGTAGAGGGTGTCGGGGTCCACGACCGGGTTGCGGTAGCGGAACTCGGAGGCCGGCTCGGCGTCGGCGGGGATGCGGGCCAGGCCCTCGATGAGGCCGGCGCCGATCAGACCCGCGTGGTACGAGGTGCCGCAGCCCAGGATCTTGACCCGGCGGATGCCGCGCGCCTCGCGGGGGTCCAGGTTCAGGCCGCCCAGGTGCACGGTGTTGAAGCGGTCGTCGATCCGCCCGCGCAGGACGCGGTCGACCGCGTCGGACTGCTCGGAGATCTCCTTGTGCATGTACGTGTCGTGACCGCCCATGTCGTACGAGGCGGCCTCCCACTCCACGGTCTCGGGCGTGGCGGTGGTCGTCGTGCCGGAGGTGGTGTAGGTGCGGAAGTCGTCGGCCTTGAGGGTGGCCATCTCGCCGTCGTCGAGGGTGACGATCTGGCGGGTGTGGGCGACCAGCGCGGCGACGTCCGAGGCGACGAACATCTCCTTCTCGCCGATGCCGAGGACGACCGGGGAGCCGTTGCGGGCCACGACGATGCGGTCCGGGAAGTCGGCGTGCATGACGGCGATGCCGTACGTGCCCTCGATGACCTTGACGGCCTCGCGGACCTTCTCCTCCAGGGTGTCGGCCGTGGAGCGGGCGACGAGGTGCACGATGACCTCGGTGTCGGTCTCCGAGAGGAAGACGACGCCCTCGGACTCCAGCTTGGCGCGCAGCTCGGAGGCGTTGTCCACGATGCCGTTGTGGACGACCGCGACCTGGTTGTCGGCGTCCAGGTGCGGGTGCGAGTTGATGTCGCTCGGGGCGCCGTGGGTGGCCCACCGGGTGTGGGCGATGCCGGTGGTGCCGGCGAAGCGCTTGGGGACCCGGGACTCCAGCTCGCGGACGCGACCCTTGGCCTTGACGACCTTCAGGGCCGCGGACTTCGGGCTGTTGACGACGATGCCGGCGGAGTCGTAACCCCGGTACTCCAACCGCTGGAGGCCTTCCAGCAGCAGCGGTGCCACGTCGCGCTTGCCGATGTAACCCACGATTCCGCACATACGGTCTTGCCCCTCCTGAAGTCCTGAACGAGTGCTCCGGTCGTCTCCGCGCGTCCGTCCGCGCGGTCACCGGTCAGCCGTAGACGATGCGGCGCAGCTGCCGGAGCGAGAGCTCCGGCGGCGCCACGGCGCGGTGCGGCAGTTCGGCCGCTATCCGCTCGAAGATCTCCGTGTTGACCGCGCCACCGGACTGCAGTTCGCGGTGGCGGCGGCGGACGAATTCCTCCGTCGTCTCGTCGAAGTAGGCGAGCACGTCGAGTACCACCCGGGCCGCCTCGCCCCGCTGGAGCGAGGTGCTGCGCACCAGGTGGTCGACGAGATCGTCATGCGACGGGCGGCGGTCGAGCACCCGTAGATACTGGCGGGATGTGGGTCGGAATGCAAAGATCCTGCCCGAATTCGGGCAGGATCGGGCTGGTCTGGACCAGGAGAATGGGTAATTCCGGTCTTGGTCGGTCAGAAACGGCGCAAAATCGCCGCTTTCGCCGTCGAGAACTCCTCGGCCGTGAGGAGGCCCGACGTGTGCAGCTCCCCGAGCTCGCGCAGTCGACGCAACAGCGCGTCGTGGTCCGCGCCGTCCGCCGCAAGCGCGGCCGGGGCCGGGGCGAGCGCGGCGGCCGGGTGCGGCAGGCGGGCCGCCACGGCCGCCGCGACCAGCGCGGTCGCCAGCTCCTTGCGGCCCATGCCGAACAGCTCCACCGCGTACGGGTCGTACTTGGGGGACGGCGGCGCCTGGGCGCCCGCCAGGGTGAACCGCAGCACGCCGTTGGAGAGCCCCCGGGACGGGGTCCACTCCACCGCCCGGACGTCGGCGACCCGGAACTGCCGGGCGCCCGCCGACTGCTTGGCCTCCTCCGTCGCCCAGTTCCAGTCCAGGGTGATCCGGTCGCCGTCGAAGGCCGCCGTGCCGTCGCCCCCGCTCGCGGTGATCGGCACCGGCGGGCCCGGCAGCAGGTAGCGGTCGCTGGGCCCGGGATCCACCTGGTCCAGCAGGAGCGCGTTGCGCAGCTCGTCGACGAAGTACTCCGCCACTCCGGTGCGGTCCGACTCCACGGTCAGCCTGTAGGGGTCCGAGGTCTCCGGCAGCCGCCCGCCCGTCACCTGGATCAGCGGGTCGGCGCCGTCACGCGGCCGCAGCCGCAACCGGCCCGACTTGCGGCCCGGTTCGTAGGAGATGCCGGCGATCGCGCCCAGCGGCACGAGCAGTTCCCCGAGGGCCTGCCGCAGCGGGCCGACCTCCTTGTCGCGGCCCGGCACGATGCGCACCGCGTCCCCGTCGAAGGTCCACGTGCCGTCCTTCTGGATGATTTCCGCCATCCCGCGATTCTCGCATCGGCGTGTCGTGCCCGATTGGCCTATACCTGAGGTCATGAGAGTCCTGCGACGCACGCTCGGTGCCCTCCTCGTCCTCGGCGCGGCGGCCGTTTCCTGCACCGCCGCCCACGGTGACGACTCCCGGCCCGGGGGCGTGCGTGCCGCCGCGCCCACCCCCTACGAACGGCTGCTGCCCGCGCCCGTGTCCGCGCGGGCCGAGGGCGCCGGGTACGCGTTCGGGGCGGGCACGGTGATCCGTACCGCCCCGGGCTCCGGCGCGGAGGTGCGGCAGGTCGGGGAACGGCTCGCCGAGCAACTGCGCGGGGCCGTCGGCCTGCCGCTGCCCGTGGTGGCCGGGGCGGACGGGGACGGGATCCGGCTGCGGCTCGACCGGGGCGCGGGCGCGCTCGGCGAGGAGGGCTACCGGCTGGAGGCCGGCCCGAGCGGGGTCACGCTCACCGCGCGCACGCCCGAGGGGCTGTTCCACGCGGGGCAGACCCTGCGGCAACTGGTGCCGGCGCGGGGCGCGGGGACGGTGCCGGGCGGGAGGGTGCAGGACACGCCGCGGTTCGCGTACCGGGGAGCCATGATCGACATCGCCCGCCACTTCTTCCCGGTGGAGCAGGTGAAGCGGTACGTGGACCAGCTCGCCCAGTACAAGGTCAACACCCTGCACCTGCACCTGACCGACGACCAGGGCTGGCGGCTCGCGAGCGACTCCTGGCCGCGGCTCGCCGAGGTCGGCGGCGGCAGCGAGGTCGGCGGCGGTCCGGGCGGCCACTGGACGAAGGACGAGTACCGGGAACTGGTCGCGTACGCGGCCCGGCGGTACGTGGACGTCGTGCCCGAGATCGACATGCCCGGACACGTCAACGCGGCGCAGGCCTCCTACGCCGAGTTGAACTGCGACGGCAAGGCGCGCGAGCGGTACACCGGGATCAAGGTGGGCTTCAGCTCGCTGTGCGTGGGCAGCGAGCGGACGTACGAGTTCATCGACGAGGTGCTCGGCGAGGTCGCGGAGATGACCCCGGGGAAGTACCTGCACATCGGCGGGGACGAGGCGCACTCGACGCCGGCGGCGGACTACGCGGCCTTCATGGACCGGGCACAGGCGGTCGTCGGCAAGTACGGCAAGACGGTGGTGGCCTGGCACCAGCTGGCCTCGGCGCGCCCGGCGGCGGGCGCGGTGCTCCAGTACTGGGGGCACGACCGGACGTCGGCGGCCGAGAAGGCGGGCGTGGCGGCGGCGGCGAAGGCGGGCCACCCGGTGATCCTGTCCCCGGCGGACCGCGTCTACCTCGACATGAAGTACGACAAGGCGACGAAGCCGGGGTTGGCGTGGGCCGGGTACGTGCCGGTGCGGCGGGCCTACTCCTGGGATCCGGGCGCCTACCTGCCGGGGGTCCCCGAGTCGGCGGTGCTGGGTGTGGAGGCGCCGCTGTGGACCGAGACGGTCGCCACGCGCAAGGACTGGGAGCAGCTGGCGTTCCCCAGGGTGCTGGGGCTGGCCGAGCTGGGCTGGTCGCCGACGGCGGCACTGGACTGGGACCGCTACCGCGAGCGGCTGGCGGCCCAGGGCCCGCGGCTGGACGCGCAGGGCATCGACTACTTCCGGGCGCCGGACGTTCCCTGGTCCCGGTCCCTGTCGTAGGGGCGTCCGCGCCGGGGGTCAGCTGACCTTCTTGGCGCCCTGGATGGCCTTCGCGAGGTCCTCCAGCAGCTGGGCGCACTTCTCGTACGAGAAGATCGGCTCGGTCACGCGCGGGGTGATCTGGCCGGCCTTGACGGCGGGCATCCGGGTCCAGGTCGGCTTGGCCGCCAGGTCCTTCGGCTGCAGGGTGCCGGTGCGGTTGTCGAGCAGGACGAGGTCGGCCTTGTACTTGCCGGCGTTCTCCCAGCCGAGGCTCTCGAAGAAGCCGCCCTCGTCCAGCTTGTCCGGGGTGACGAACTCGACGCCGAGCGACTCGAAGTACTTCAGGTCGGCGGAGGTCTTCGGGGTGGAGACGTAGAACAGGTCGGCGGCGCCGGAGCCGACGAGCACCTTGATGCCCGGGTTCGCCTTGGTGGCCTCGCGGACCTTGGCGGAGGCGGCCTCGAAGCGGGCCTTGGCGTCCACGGTCTTCTTGGCGCTCATGTCGGCGCCGAGGGCCTTGGCGAGGTCCGCGGTGCGGGCCAGTGCCTTGTCCATGGAGACGTCGCCGCCGACCTTGATCGCGGCGGCCGGGGCCAGCTTCATGATCTTGCCCTTGGAGGCCTCCGGGACGTACCAGTACGAGCCGTCCCAGCTGTTGGTGACCAGGAGGTCGGGCTGGAGGGAGGCGTACTTCTCGACGTTGAACTCGTCGTAGACGTTGCCGAGGATCTGGACTTTGGAGATGTCCATCGAGCCGGCCTGGACGTCGGGCTTGCCGTCGGCGGTCTTGGTCGGGCCGAACACGCCCTTGACGCTCACACCGTAGTCGTGGAGGGCGGCGGCGGTGCCGGTGAAGGCGACGATGTTCTTCGGGGTGGACTTCGCGGAGACGTCCTTGCCGAGGTCGTCCTTGAAGGTCCAGGGGCCCGAGGCCGCGGCGGCCTTGTCCGCCTCGCCGGCTCCGTCCTTCGCCGTGTCGGCGCCGCACGCGGAGAGCGCCGCGACGAGGCCCAGGGCGCCGCCGGCCGCGATGAGACCGCGGCGGGTGAGGAGGGAGGATCGGGACTTGGGCATGTCGATGTCCGCTTTCGTGCGTTCAGGGCGGCCACTGAGCCGTTCGGAAGGAAGGTTAGCCTAACCTTGGCTGAAATCGGTAAGGGGGCCCGGGTCTCCCCGGGCCCCCTCGTGCGAGCTGCCGCCCGGCCGACCTCCCGGTCGGCGACCGGTCAGCCGGCGAAGCCCAGTTCGCGGGCGATCAGCATGCGCTGCACCTCGCTGGTGCCCTCGCCGATCTCCAGGATCTTCGAGTCCCGCCACATGCGGGCCACCGGGTACTCGTTCATGAACCCGTAGCCGCCGTGGATCTGCGTGGCCTCGCGGGCGTTGTCGACGGCGACCGTGGAGGAGTACAGCTTGGCGATCGCCGCCTCCTTCTTGAACGGCTCGCCGGCCACCAGCCGCGAGGCCGCGTCACGCCAGCCGACACGGGCCATGTGGGCGCGCATCTCCATGTCGGCCAGCTTGAACTGGATGGCCTGGTTGTCGCCGATGGGCCGGCCGAAGGCCTTGCGCTCCTTGGCGTACTTCACCGACTCGTCGACACAGCCCTGGGCCAGGCCCGTGGCGAGCGCGGAGATGGCGATGCGGCCCTCGTCGAGGATCCGCAGGAACTGGGCGTAACCGCGGCCCTCCTGGCCGACCAGATTGGCCAGGGGCACCCGTACGTCCTGGAACGACAGCTCGCGGGTGTCGGAGGAGTTCCAGCCGACCTTGGAGTACGGGGCCGCCACCGTGAAGCCGGGCGTACCGGACGGCACGATGATCGAGGAGATCTCGGGCCGGCCGTCCGCCTTGCGCCCCGTCACCGCGGTGACCGTGACCAGGCCGGTGATGTCCGTGCCGGAGTTGGTGATGAAGCACTTCGAGCCGTTGATCACCCACTCGTCACCGTCCTTGACGGCGGTCGTGCGGGTGCCGCCCGCGTCCGAGCCGCCGTCCGGCTCGGTCAGACCGAAGGCGCCCAGCACCTCGCCGGAGCACATCCTCGGCAGCCACTCCCGCTTCTGCTCCTCGGTGCCGAACAGGTGGATCGGCATGGCGCCGAGCGAGACGCCGGCCTCCAGGGTGATGGCGACCGAGGAGTCGACCCGGGCCAGCTCCTCCAGGGCGATGCCGAGGGCGAGGTAGTCGCCGCCCATGCCGCCGTACTCCTCCGGGAAGGGCAGGCCGAACAGGCCCATGCGGCCCATCTCGCGGACGATCTCGTACGGGAACTCGTGCCGCTCGTACAGGTCGCCGATCTTGGGGGCGACGACGTCGTGCGCGAAGGCCTCGACGGTGCGGCGGAGTTCCTCGTGCTCGGGGGTGAGCCGGTGGTCGAGGGACATGTCTTCGTTACTCCTTGTGGGAGAGGGCGCGGACGGTACGGGAGGGGCTGGGGCGCCCCAACCGCTCGGCCATCCACACGCTCGTGGCGGTGAGGGCGGCCAGGTCGACCCCGGTCTCGATGCCGAGGCCGTCGAGCATCCACACGAGGTCCTCGGTGGCCAGGTTGCCGGTCGCGCTCTTCGCGTACGGGCAGCCGCCGAGGCCGCCGGCGGAGGCGTCGACCGTGGTCACGCCGTGCCGGAGCGCGGCGAGGGTGTTGGAGAGGGCCTGGCCGTAGGTGTCGTGGAAGTGGACACCGATCCGGTCGGTCCCCACGCCCTCCCCGTCGAGTCCGTCGAGCAGGGCCCGGACATGGCCCGGGGTGGCGACGCCGATGGTGTCGCCGAGGCTCAGTTCGTCGCAGCCCAGGTCCAGCAGGGCCTTGGCCACGGAGACCACCTGCGGGACGGGCACGGCGCCCTCCCAGGGGTCGCCGAAGCACATGGAGAGGTACCCGCGCACATGGGCCCCCTGCTCCTTCGCCCGGGCCACCACGGGCTCGAACATGGCCAGGGACTCGGCGACGGTCCGGTTGAGGTTGCGGGCCGCGAAGGTCTCCGTCGCGGAACCGAACACGGCGATCCGGTCCGCCCCGAGGGCGAGCGCGCGGTCCAGGCCGCGCTCGTTGGGGACGAGGACGGGAAGGTCGGCGGACACGTCGGAGAGCAGCGGGAAGAGCTGCTCCGCGTCCGCGAGCTGGGGCACCCACTTGGGGTGGACGAAGCTGGTGGCCTCGATGGTGGTGAGGCCGGCCGCGGCGAGCCGGTGGATGAACTCGGCCTTCACCTCGGTCGGTACGGGCGTCTTCTCGTTCTGCAGTCCGTCGCGGGCACCCACCTCGTGGATGCGGACGCGGGTCGGCAGCCCGGGATCGGGGACCGTCATGGGCAGGCCGTTCACTCGGCGCCCTCCTCTTCCTCCGGGGTGACCACGGCCAGGATCTGGTCCATGGCGACGGTGGTGCCGGGGGTCACGTCGAGCTCGGTGACCGTGCCGGCGTGCGGGGCGGAGATGACGTGCTCCATCTTCATCGCCTCCACCACGAGCAGGCTCTGGCCGGCCGTCACCCGATCCCCGACGGCCACCTTCACGACGGTGACGGTGCCGGGCATCGGGGCCGCCAGCGTGCCCGCGCCGCCGTGGCCGCGGCCGGTGAGCGCCGCGGCGACGGGGTCGTGGCGCTGGAGGTGCCAGGAGTCGCCGTCACGGCCGAGCCAGGTCCCCTCCGGAGAGGCGGCGTGCGCGAAGCGGTGGGTGACGCCGTCGAGTTCCACCGTGACCGTGTCGGGGGTCCGGGCCACGACACGGCCGCGGGCCGGTGTGCCGGCGCCCCCCGACAGGATCTCCGTGTCGGGGCCGGCCGGGCGGGTGCGGATCGCCACCGGGTCCAGGCCCGGGAGGCGGAAGTGGTGGACCGTCCAGGCGGGGGTGCCGCCCAGGCGCCAGCCGTCGGCGGCGTCGAACGGGTCCACCCACCCTCCCGGCCCCGCGGGCGCGGGCTCCTCGGCGAGCAGCGCCGCCGCCGCGTACACCTCGTCCGGGATCCCCTCCGGGAGCAGGGACGCCAGGTCGCGCTCGACCAGCCCGGTGTCGAGGTCGCCCGACACCACGTCGGGGTGTGCCAGCAGCCGCCGCAGGAAACCGGCGTTGGTCTGCACGCCCAGGATCACGGTGTCCGCGAGGGCCCCGCGCAGCACCCGCAGGGCGGCCGCGCGGTCGGGCCCGTACGCGATGACCTTGGACAGCATCGGGTCGTAGGCGGAACCCACCGGCACGCCCGCCGTCAGACCGGAGTCGGTGCGCACGGCGCCGCCGGACGGCTCCGACAGGGCCAGGACCGTACCGCCCGAGGGCAGGAACCCGCGGGCCGGGTCCTCGGCGCAGACACGGGCCTCGATGGCGTGGCCGGTCAGGGTCACGTCCTCCTGCCCGAACCCGAGCGGAGCCCCCGCCGCGACCCGCAGCTGCTGCTCGACCAGGTCGAGTCCGGTGATCAGCTCCGTCACCGGGTGCTCCACCTGGAGGCGCGTGTTCATCTCCATGAAGTAGTACGAGGACGGGTCGCCGCCCGGCACGATGAACTCCACGGTGCCCGCGCCGACGTACCCGCAGGAACGGGCCGCCTCCACGGCGGCCGCGCCCATCGACGCCCGCAGCCGCGGCGTCAGCAGGACCGACGGGGCCTCCTCGGCGACCTTCTGGTGGCGGCGCTGGAGCGAGCACTCCCGCTCGCCCAGGTGCACCACGTTGCCGTGCGCGTCCGCCAGCACCTGGATCTCGATGTGCCGCGGCCGGTCCACCCACCGCTCGACGAGCAGGGTGTCGTCACCGAAGGAGGACCGGGCCTCGCGCCGCGCCGCGGCGATCTCCTCGCCGAGCAGCTCCGCGTCGCGGACCAGCCGCATGCCCTTGCCGCCGCCGCCCGCGGAGGGCTTCAGCAGCACCGGCATGCCGATCTTCTCGGCGGCGGAGACCAGTTCGGCGTCGGTGAGGCCGCTGCCGGAGGAGCCGGGGACGACGGGCACGCCCGCCTCCTTCACCGTCTCCTTCGCCCGGATCTTGTCGCCCATCAGGGAGATCGCGCTCGCCGGGGGCCCGATGAAGGCCAGCCCGGCCTCCGCGCAGGCCGCCGCGAAGGCGGCGTTCTCCGCGAGGAAGCCGTACCCGGGGTGGACGGCCTCGGCGCCGGTGCGGCGGGCCGCGTCCAGCAGCCGCTCCACCGACAGGTAGCTCTCGGCGGCGGCCGCCGGGCCGATCCGGACGGCCGTGTCGGCCTCCCGTACGTGACGGGCGTCCGCGTCGGCGTCGCTGAAGACGGCCACGGAGCGGATGCCGAGCTCCCGCAGGGTGCGGATGACCCGGACCGCGATCTCGCCGCGGTTCGCGACCAGAACAGTGCTGAACATCAGTGAGGTCCTCACGTCACATACGGAAGATGCCGAAGCCCGAGTCGCCCAACGGGGCGTTCGCGCACGCGGTCAGGGCCAGCCCGAGCACCTGTCGGGTCTCCAGGGGGTCGATGACCCCGTCGTCCCAGAGGCGGGCGGTGGCGTAGTAGGCGTTGCCCTGTTCCTCGTACTGCGCGCGGACCGGGGCCTTGAAGGCCTCCTCGTCCTCGGCCGGCCACTCCTGGCCCGCGCCCTCGATCTGGTCGCGCTTGACGGTGGCCAGCACGGAGGCCGCCTGCTCGCCGCCCATCACCGAGATCTTCGCGTTGGGCCACATCCACAGGAAGCGCGGCGAGTAGGCCCGCCCGCACATCGAGTAGTTGCCCGCCCCGTAGGAACCGCCGACGACCACCGTCAGCTTCGGGACCCGGGCGCACGCCACGGCCGTCACCATCTTGGCGCCGTGCTTGGCGATGCCGCCGGCCTCGTAGTCGCGGCCGACCATGAACCCCGAGATGTTCTGGAGGAAGAGGAGCGGGATGCCGCGCTGGTCGCACAGCTCGATGAAGTGCGCGCCCTTCTGGGCGGACTCGGAGAAGAGGATGCCGTTGTTGGCGATGATGCCGACGGGGTGTCCGTGGATCCGGGCGAAACCGGTGACCAGCGTCTGCCCGAACTCCGCCTTGAACTCCTGGAAGCGGGACCCGTCCACGACCCGGGCGATGACCTCGCGGGCGTCGTAGGGGGTGCGGGAGTCGACCGGCACCGCGCCGTACAGGCCGTACGGGTCCACCTTCGGCTCCTCGGGAGCCTCGACCGACCAGGGCAGGGCCGCACGGTCGGGCAGCGTCGCCACGATGTTCCGTACGATCCGCAGCGCGTGCGCGTCGTCCTCCGCGAGGTGGTCGGTCACGCCCGACACCCGTGAGTGGACCTCGCCGCCGCCGAGCTCCTCGGCCGTGACGACCTCGCCCGTCGCGGCCTTCACCAGCGGCGGGCCACCGAGGAAGATCGTGCCCTGGCCGCGCACGATGACGGCCTCGTCGCTCATGGCCGGGACGTACGCCCCGCCGGCGGTGCAGGAGCCGAGCACGGCCGCGATCTGCGGGATGCCGGCGCCGGACATGCGGGCCTGGTTGTAGAAGATGCGGCCGAAGTGCTCCCGGTCGGGGAAGACCTCGTCCTGCATGGGCAGGAAGGCGCCGCCGGAGTCGACCAGGTAGAGGCAGGGGAGACGATTCTCCAGCGCCACCTCCTGGGCGCGCAGGTGCTTCTTGACGGTCATCGGGTAGTAGGTGCCGCCCTTGACGGTGGCGTCGTTCGCGACGATGACGCACTCGCGGCCGCTGACCCGGCCGATGCCCGCGATGACCCCGGCGGCCGGGGCCGCGCCCCCGTACATGCCCTCGGCGGCCAACGGGGCCAGCTCCAGGAAGGGCGATCCGGGGTCGAGGAGGGCGTCCACGCGGTCGCGGGGAAGCAGCTTCCCGCGGGCGGTGTGGCGGGCGCGGGCCCGCTCCCCGCCGCCCAGGCGGGCCGTCTCCAGCCGGGCGCGCAGGCCCTCGGCCAGTTCGCGGTGGGCGGCCTCGTTGGTCCGCCAGGCCTCGGACGCCGGGTCCGCGGCGCTCGTCAGCACTGGTGCCTGCTGCATCGGTCGAGCTCCCTTGCTCGGTGCACGCGGTTAATGGTCGTTAACGCGTATGGGCCTTAGGTTAACGAGCGCTAACGGCCCTGTCTAGAATGGTTTCCCATGAGCACCAGAGCGGCCGCCCCGACCCGTCGCGAGCAGATCCTCAGTGAGGCCGCTCGTCTCTTCGCCGAGCGCGGCTTCCACGGCGTCGGAGTGGACGAGATAGGGGCCGCGGTGGGCATCAGCGGCCCCGGCCTGTACCGGCACTTCGCCGGCAAGGACGCCATGCTCGCCGAACTGCTCGTCGGGATCAGCGAGCGGCTGCTCACCGGCGGCCGGCGCCGCGCCGAGGAGGCGGCCGGCGACCCGGCGGCGCTACTGGCCTCCCTCGTGGAGGGCCACATCGACTTCGCGCTCGACGACCGCGCGCTGATCACCCTGCACGACCGGGAGCTGGACCGGCTGCGGGAGGCCGACCGCAAGCTCGTACGACAGTTGCAGCGCCAGTACGTCGAGCTGTGGGTACAGGTCGTGCGCGAGCTGCACCCGGAGGTGGGGGAGGCGCAGGTACGGGTCTCCGTGCACGCGGTCTTCGGCCTGCTGAACTCCACCCCGCACCTGGCGGCCCTGGGCCGGGAGGCCACCGAGTCCCTGCTGCGGCGGCTGGCCAACGGGGCCTTCGGGGCGCTGTCGGGGTGACGCCCGGCGTCCGCGGGTCGAAATGGTTCCGGCGCGTGACGGCACGCGACGGCAGAATGGGCCGTATGCCGAAGCCGATAGAGACGCCAGCCCAGTCCTCCCAAGCGCCGAGCCGCGCCGAACTCGTCGACCACCTGGTCCGCACGCGGATCGCGGGCGACGTCGCCACCCCGCGCGAGAACAACCTCTCCCACTACCGCAAGCTCGCCAACGGCGACCGCCACTACTGGCTGGGCCTGGAACTCGGCGACCGCTGGGTCGACGAGCAGGACGTGCTCGCCGTCATGGCGGAACGCTGCGGAGTGGTGGACGACGCGACGCACCGCTTCGGCCAGGACACCATCGACCCGGAGCTGACGGTGGCCGGCCTGGACCGGCTCGCGGCCCGGCTGCGCAAGGCCGCGCTGGACCGGCACAGCGTCCTGCTGGCCACCGGACACCCCGGCGGCCTGCTGGACGTCCACCGGGCGACCGGCGAGGCCCTGCGGGCGGCCGGTTGCGAGATCGTGGTCATCCCGCGCGGTCTGGTCGCGGACGAGGGTTCCGTGTGGCAGTTCGCCAACGTCGCCGTGCTGGAGCGGGGCGCGACCCTGTGGCACACCCACTCGCCGGAGCCCATGGCCGCGATCCTGGACGGGCTGGCGGCCGAGAACCGCCCCCAGCCGGACCTGGTCCTGGCCGACCACGGCTGGGCGGGCTGCGCGGCGCAGCGGGGCCTGGACGCGGTGGGCTACGCGGACTGCAACGACCCCGCCCTGTTCCTCGCCGAGGCGGAGGGCACCCTCCAGGTCGCGATCCCGCTCGACGACCACGTCCGGGACCCGCGTCACTACGACCCGATGGTGGCCTACCTGCTGGACGCCGCGGGCCTGGCCTGACGGCAGCCGACGCGGGGCGGGGCGTGCGCCCCGCCGAGGGGTCGGCCGCGGATCCGGCCGCGACGGTCATGCGGAGGGCCGCGCCCGGGGTGTGATCACTTGAGCCAGCCGGTGGTGAAGTCCTGGACGGCCGAACCGTCGAGGTCCGCCAGCTTGATGCCGACGAAGTCCCGCGCCCAGTCGGAGGTCTGCACCCGGAACGGCATCCGCTCCGCGGTCAGCGCCTCGATGACGGGGGCGGCCGCCTCGGCCGAGGTCTGGGCGTGGTCGTAGGCCTGCGAGGTGCGCCCGAGGTAGGCCCGCAGCGCGGGGGCGTACGGTCCGGCCTCGGTGAGCAGGGTCGGTACGTCGATCCCGATCGTGGCGACGAACTCGCTGGTGACGGCGCCCGGTTCGACGACGGCCACCTGGACGCCGGTGGTGGCGACGACCGGGGCGAGCGACTCCATGAAGCCCTCGACGGCGAACTTGGCCGCGCAGTACGCCTCGTTGAACGGCTGGCCGATCATGCCGCCGACGCTCGTCACCGTGATGACCCGCCCGCCCGAGGCGCGCAGGTGGGGGAGGGCGGCCCGGGTGACCTCGACGACGCCGAAGTAGTTGACCTCCATCGCGGCCCGGACCGGCTCCATGCCGTGCTGCTCGATCGTGCCGACGAACCCGGCGCCGGCGTTGTTCACCACCGCGTCGAGCCGGCCGTGTTCCGCGACGACCTCCGCCACGCAGCGGGCCACGGAGCCGGAGTCCGTCACGTCGAGCGGCTTGACCTGCATCAGGTCCGAGACGCCGGCTTCGGCGGCCGCTTCCAGCAGGGCGTCGGCGCGGCCGGTGTCGCGCATGGTGGCGACGGTGTGCAGGCCCGCGCGGGCGGCGGCGACCGCGGCGGCCAGGCCGATGCCGGTGGAGGTGCCGGTGACGAGGACGACCTTGGGGCCGGTGGGGGTGGGGGTGGCGGACATGGGGGTCTCCTGAGGATCGCGTATTTCTGTGCGTGCACACACACATTACTCATGTGTGCGTGTGCACGCAATTAGGTAGGCTCCTCGTCATGGCGCACAACGAGCTCTCCATGGGCGGACTCACCCCCCGCGACCACGCCTTCTACGGCCTGGTCTGGGCCGGCACCACCCTCACGGCCCGGGTCGACCAGGCCCTCACCCGACGGCACGACCTGCCGCTCTCGTGGTTCGAGGTGATGCTGTGGCTCCAGGCCCAGGAGGAGCCGGTCGCCTCCTCCGAGCTGGGGGCCAGGACGCTGCTCAGCCGCAGCCAGGTCTCCCGGGTCGCCGACTCGCTCCAGGCGCGCGGCCTCGTCGAGCGGATACCTTCACCGACCGACGCGCGTTCCGTGCGGATCGCCCTGACCGACGCCGGCCGGCGCGCCTTCCTGGAGGCCGACGCCACCCGCCGCGAGGCCCTCGCCGAGGTCTTCGACGACCGGCTCGACGACGCGGACATCGCCGCGCTCGGCGCGATCTGGGCCAAGCTCAAGGCGTAGGCCGTCCCTCTCGGAGCGTGCCGGACCCGCGCCGCCCGGCGAGATCCGGCAGAGACGCCCCGGCCGGCAACGGCGCCCGGGCGAGCGGGCGTTGTCAGTGCCGGCGCCTACGGTCGCCCCATGACCAAGACGCCGAACCCGCTGTCCGCGCTGGCCGCCGACCCGCAAGGCCGCTCCCTGGGCCTCGCGTTGCCGCCCGGCACGCTGATCGACGGTCCCGGCCGACGGTTCGCGCGCCGGTCCCCGCTGGTGTGGGTGTCCGACGAGCCCGTGGGCCCCGGAGCGCTCGCCGCCCACCGCGGCCCGGCACGGGCGGCCGGCCTCCAGGCGGTGCTGTTCCAGGGCCGGCGCGGCCTGGAGAACTGGTGGACCCGCGGCGAGCTGCGGCCCCGCGAGATGTCCGACCCCGACGACCACCACGTCGAACCGGTCCTGCGCGCGTACTGGGCCGATGTGGTCCCCGACCCCGAGGAGGGAGCCGAGGGCGAGGAACTGATCGCGCCCTTCGGCCGGGAGTGGCCGGGGCTCGCCGAGCCCGGGGTCCCGGACGGGGAACCGGAGGAGCAAGCCGTCGCCCGGGCCGACGAGCTGATCCGGGAGGGCGTCCTGCCGAGCCCCCGCCTGGCCCTGATACCGGCGGCCCGGGGAGCGGACGCACCCACCGCGATGGGGTGGCGCGGCCCCCTGAACCACGAGAACGACACGGCCCTCGTCAGCACCGTCCTGCGCTCCTGGGAAGAGCGCTACGGCGCCCGCGTCCTCGCCCTCGGCTTCGACGAACTCCACCTCTCGGTGGCCGCCCCGCCCGCGACGCGGGCCGCCGCCCTCCCCGTCGCCGCCGAGCACTTCGCCTTCTGCCCCGACAACGTCTGGCAGGGCTCCGGCAGCGTGCACGCCTACGCGGACGAGGCCGTCGTCGGCGCGCGGACCTGGGCATTCTGGTGGGACTGAGGAACGGCGAGCCGGCCTCGGCCCCACCGCCCGCTCACCCGACCCGGCCGGGCGGCGGCGGGGTCGGGGCGGCCGGCGGCGCGGTCCGAGGGGGAGGCGGCGTGGTCGGCGTCGGGTCCAGGTAGACGCGGCGGATCGCCGGGAAGCGCTCCCGCAGCTGGTCCTCCGCGTCCTCGCACGCGGCCTCCACCTGCCGCGCCGACGCCAGGTCATGGAAGTCGATCTTCGCCGCGATCAGCACCTCGGCCGGGCCCTGCACCAGGGTCGTCAGCTCCAGCACCGCCTCGATGTGCGGCACGGTCAGCAGCTCCTCCCGGACCTCCGCCCGCATCGAGGCGGGCAGCGAACGGCCGATCAGGTACTGCGCGTTCGAGCGGCCCAGCTCCCACGCCACCCACACCAGGAGCAGCCCGATCAGCAGCGACGCCACCCCGTCGTACACACCCGACCCGGTCAGCTGCGCCCCCAACAGCCCGCCGGCGGCCAGTACCAGGCCGATCAGCGCGGCCACGTTCTCCAGCAGCACGGCCTTCACCGCCGTGTCCGGGGTGTGCTTCACGTACAGGCCCAGGGGCGCGGCCAACCGTGCCGCCTCGCCCCTCATCTGGCGCCACGCCACCAGCAGGGAGTAGCCCTCCAGCAGGAACGCCACCGCCAGGATCACGTACGACACCACCGGGTCCCCGGGGTCCTCCCCGTGCACCAGCGTGTGGATCCCGTCGTACACGGCGAACACCGCGCCGCCGACGAAGGTGGCGACCGAGGCCAGCAGCGCCCAGATGTACCGCTCAGGCCCGTAGCCCAGCGGATGCGCCTCGTCCGCCGGGCGGGCGCCGCGCTTGAGCGAGACCAGCAGCATCACCTCGGTCACCGTGTCGGCCACCGAGTGCGCCGCCTCCGACAGCATGGCGCTGGATCCGCTCACGACCCCGCCGACCGCCTTCGCGGCGGCGATGCCGAGGTTGGTGACGACCGCGACGACGACCGTTCCGAGACTTTCCGCTTCTTCGGGCACGAGGTGACGGTATGTCCGACGCCCGGCCCGGGGACGGGCGACACCCGGACGCGGACTCAGCCGCGCGGGACGCGCACCACGCCCTCCTGGATGACGGTGACGGCCAGCCGCCCGTCCTGGGTCCAGATGCGGGCCTGCCCCAGACCCCGGCCGGCGGCGGCCGAGGGGGACTCCTGGTCGTACAGCAGCCACTCGTCGGCGCGGAACGGCCGGTGGAACCACATCGCGTGGTCCAGCGAGGCGCCCACCACGTCGCCCACGGCCCAGCCGCCCCGGCCGTGCGCGAGCAGCACCGAGTCGAGCAGGGTCATGTCCGAGACGTACGTGGCCAGGCAGGTGTGCAGCAGGGCGTCGTCGCTCTCCAGCTTCCCGGCGGTACGGAACCACACCTGCGAGCGCGGCTCGACCGGCTGCCCGACGCTGCCCCACGGAGGGGTCGTCGCGTACCGCAGGTCCACCGCGCCCCGCGCCTCGATCAGCCGCTCCACCGTGTCCGGGTCGCGGAAGATCCCCCGGTACGCGGGCAGGGCCTCGGCGGCGGTGGGCAGGGTCTCGGGATCGGGGGCGTCCGGCATCGCCGTCTGGTGGTCCAGCCCCTCCTCGTACGTCTGGAACGACGCGGAGAGGTGGAAGATCGGCTGGCCGTGCTGGACGGCCACCACCCGGCGGGTGGTGAAGGAGCGCCCGTCGCGGATCCGGTCCACCGAGTACACGATGGGCGCGCCGGGGTCGCCGGCGCGCAGGAAGTACGAGTGCAGCGAGTGCGCGGTGCGGTCCCCGGGCACGGTCCGCCCGGCCGCGACCAGCGCCTGGGCCGCGACCTGTCCGCCGAAGACGCGCGGTACCAGCGCCGAACGGCTGGTACCGCGGAAGATGTTCTCCTCGATCTGCTCCAGGTCGAGCAGATCGAGGAGCGTCGTCAGAGCCTCGTTCATGGGGGAAGGGTAGGTCCCGAGGGGGTCCGGAATCCCTTACAGGCCCATGGACTTGGCGATGATGGACTTCATGACCTCGCTGGTGCCGCCGTAGATGCGGTTCACGCGGTTGTCGGCGTACAGGCGGGCGATCGGGTACTCGTTCATGTAGCCGTAGCCGCCGTGCAGCTGGAGGCACTTGTCGATGACGCGGTGCGCGACCTCGGTCGTGAAGAGCTTCGCGGACGCGGCCTCGGCGGCGGTCAGCTCACCGGCGTCCAGGGCCTCCAGCGCGCGGTCGGCGACGGCCTCGGCCGCGTCCACCTCGGCCTGGCAAGCGGCCAGTTCGAACTTGGTGTTCTGGAAGTGCGCGACCGGCTTGCCGAAGACGGTGCGGTCCGTCACGTACTGCTGGGCGAACCGGACGGCGGCCTTGGCCTGGGCGTACGCGCCGAAGGCGATGCCCCAGCGCTCGGAGGGCAGGTTCGCGCCGAGGTAGTAGAAGCCCTTGTTCTCCTCGCCCATCAGGTCCTCGACCGGGACCTTCACGTCGACGAACGCCAGCTCGGCGGTGTCGGATGTGCGCAGGCCCAGCTTGTCGAGCTTGCGGCCGATCGAGTAGCCGGCGGACTTGGTGTCCACGGCGAAGAGGGAGATGCCGAAGCGGCGGTCGTCCTCGCGCGGGGAGGAGGTACGGGCGCAGACGATCACCCGGTCGGCGTGCACGCCGCCGGTGATGAAGGTCTTGGAGCCGTTGAGGACGTAGTGCGTGCCGTCCTCGGAGAGCTTCGCGGTGGTCTTCATGCCCGCGACGTCGGAGCCGGTGCCGGGCTCGGTCATCGCCAGCGCCCACATCTCCTCGCCGGTGACGAACTTCGGCAGGAAGCGCTTCTTCTGCTCGTCGTCGGCCAGCATCTTGATGTAGGGCAGGGCGAGCAGCACGTGCACGCCGGAGCCGCCGAAGTTGACGCCCGCGCGGGAGGTCTCCTCGTAGAGGACGGCCTCGAACTTGTGGGTGTCCAGGCCCGCGCCGCCGAACTCCTCGGGCACGTTGATGCCGAAGATGCCCAGCTCACCGAGCTTGTAGTAGAAGTCGCGGGGAGCCTGACCGGCCTGGAACCAGTCGTCGTAGACCGGCACGACCTCGGTCTCGATGAAGTCCCGGATGGTCTCGCGGAACGCCTCGTGGTCCTCGTTGAAAACGGTACGGCGCACGGCCGGACTCCCTTCGTCGCGGCGGTCCGCCGCTTATGTCTAAGCGCTTGCTCATACAAAGTTACCGGCGAGTTGTCCATCCGTCCAGAGAGAGGTCCGTCGCACGGCGCGCGGCGCCCGGCACGGACCTGCCGGGCGCTGCGCGCGGTCGCTCGAACGAGGGAACGGAGGGGGTGCGTGCGGTGCGGTCGCGGCCCCGCCCGGCCGCGATCGACGGGCTTCGGTTCGGGCGGCCGGGTGGTCGCGTGGTCGGTCGGGTCGGGTCAGGAGTAGTGGCACACGGTGACCCAGCCGCCCTGGACGTCGGCGCCGCTCCTCGCGCCGCAGCCCATCTTGGTGGAGTGGGGCTGGACCATGTTGTAGTAGTGGCCCCAGTTCCGGTACCCGTCGCTGTTGGTGTCGTGGTCGGGACCCGCGGCGTCGTAGGCGGCCTTCTCGGAGGCCCACTGGCCGACGGCCCCGTCCGGTCCGACGCTCGATATGTTCTCGGCGACGTTGATCGAGCTGTGGTTCAGCTCGTTGCCCGCGGAGGACTGCGGATCGTCCGCCCATCCCTGGGCCTGGTTCGCGAGGCCGCCGTCCCAGCCGAGGGGCGGTTGGCCGTTCTGTTGGCGGACGCTGTTGGTCTCGGCGAGCATGGCCTGCTGATCGGCCGGGCTGACCGCCGACGGAAGGCTCGCGGAGGCGGCGACGGTCGCCGAGGCGCCCGTCGCCAGCAGCAGACCTCCGGCCATCAGGGCCGTCGCGACGGCGGCCGTGGCGCGGCGGTGTGTCCGGGTGTGTCTCCGGGTGTGGTTCACGGCGACCTCCTGGTCGCACGGGGGCATGCGGGAAGGTCCGGCGCACGTGGGGGCGGTCCCGGGAACGGGCCGCACGGCCGGCTCGGGGCGATGGCGCCAAGTGGCCATCGGCGAGACGAGATCCGGTCGACGGCCCCCGCCGCCTCCGGTGAGTCCAGCGTAGGTCCGGGGTATGCGTGCGGCGACCGGAGCCGGGGCGGCCCCCGTTGACGCGCGATCGGTCGGCGGACGTGCCCCCGGGGCGACAACTGCCCTGCCCCCGGGCCCTCTTCGCGCCCGTCGGGCCGGTCGGGGGGCGTCGGCCCTCCAGCCGCGGTCGTGGCCCGGTCCGGGGCGTCGGTCCGGATGTGGTGGTCCGCCCGCTCGCGGTCCTCGGTGGGGCTGCGGCCGTCAGTCCCGGGGGGCGGGCGGCGGGGACTGCGCCGTGGGAGCGGCGGCCCAGCGCAGGGCGAACCACAGTTCCATCCGTACGTCCGCGTCGTCCGGGTCCCGCTCCAACAGGGCCGCGCAGCGGGCGATGCGCTGACGGACCGTGTTGCGGTGCACGCCCAGGGCGGCCGCGGTCCGGTCCCAGCTGCCGTGATGGGCCAGCCAGCCGCGCAGGGTCTCCCGCAGCACGGGGCTCAACGGTGCCAGCACCGCCTCGGCGTGTGCGCGGGCCTCGGGTTCGCCCACCAGCCCGGCCACCCCGGTGTCCGCGTGCCGGGCCAGGGGCGCGCGGGCGCTCTCGGCGCGCTGGAGGGCGCGGGCGGCCTGCGCGTCGGCGGCGGCCAGCGCTGCGGGGTCGGCCGGCGCGGGCGAGCTCACGCCGAGCCGCCAGCCCGGCCGGGGGCCGGGCTCGCGCGGGGTGAGGAGGCGTACGAGGGTGCCCTCGGCGGCGTACAGCGGGGTGCCGAGCGCCGCGGCCAGGGCGGCGGGGTCGCCGCCGCCCCGGGCGTGCACCGCCGTCCACGGCCCGGGCCCGAGTGTCTGCGCGGGGGTGGCGCCGAGCAACAGCCGGGTGAGGGCGGCCGCCTCGCCGGACCCGCCGGGCCGGTCGGCGGTGAGCAGGGTCAGCAGCACGGCGGCGATCGAGGCGATCGTCTGGTCGCCCGGGGCGCGCAGCGGGGTCGCCAGGGCGAGCACCGGCCCGGGGGGAGCGGAGGCGGTCGGGGTGGCCTGCGGGGCGGTCTGTGGGGCGCCCTGCGGGGCGGGCGAGCCGGCGTCGGCGGGCGCCGGCGGGGCGCCGGTCCCGGTGCCTGTGCCCGCTCCTGTCCCCGTTCCCGTGCCCGTCGTCCCCGTTCCCGTGCCGGCGCCGGGCCCCGTGCCCGCGCCGATGCCCGTGCCCGTCGGGTCGGTGGAGGCGCCGGTCGGGCGGCGCCCCAGGGCGTACACCGACAGGTGCCAGCCCGCCGCCTGGTCGGTGGCGGTGGCCGGGCCGGGCGCGCCCACGTGGCGGGCCAGGGCCGCCAACGCCTCCCGGGCCCGCTCGGGGACCGGCCGTCCGGCGGAGCGGTCCGGCGCGCCCGGGGTGACCAGGGCCGCGTGCCCGGACAGGGCGGTGGCCAGCCTGGCCAGCACCGCCGGGACCGGGTCGGGGCGCGCCGCCGCGGCCGCCAGGGACTGCTGGGCCTCGGCGACCCGGCGCACCTCGGCCGTACGGGCCTGCGCCATCAGCCGCCAGACGGTACGGGCCACGGCCGTGAAGGGGGTGCCCGGCGGAACCTCCACGAGCGGCAGCCCCAGCGCGACGCAGGCGTCCGTCAGCTCCCGCGGCACCGTCCCGTGGACGGGGGTGACACCGAAGCCGAGCGCGGCCACCCCGGCCCGTACGAGCCGCTCGACGTACCGGAGCGCAGTCGCCGCGCCCCGGTCCGCCCCCGCCCCCGCCCCCGCGCCCGGCCCGTCGTCCCGGGCCAGCCAGGCGCCCGCCGTCAGCAGCAGTTCCCCGCCGAGCAGGTACGGGGACGGGTCCGGCATCTCCGAGGCGTGGACGGCGTGCACGGAGGCCGCGGGGGTGGCGGGGGTGGCGGGGGCCGAGAGGGTTGCGGGGGCCGTTGCCCCGCCGCCGCCCGGTGCGAGCGTGCGCAGCCCCAGCTCCCGGTCCGCGAGCAGGGCCCCCAGCTCCACGCCGGGGGTGGGCGGCTGCTGCTCCTGCGCCGGGCGTGGCATGGATACTCCGTACAGATCACGGGGACTGGATGGATGAAACGTACACTTCGTGCCCCCGGGATGTCCGTTTACGCTCGAAGGACCGCACACCCCCTCCGGAAGGCACCCCCTGATGAGCACGCAGCCGCGCGGACCCGTCGACTCCTCCCGCATCCCGCGCTACGCGGGCCCCGCGACCTTCGCCCGGCTGCCCCGCCTCGACGAGGTCGGCTCGGCCGACGTGGCCGTCGTCGGCGTGCCCTTCGACTCCGGTGTCTCCTACCGCCCGGGCGCCCGCTTCGGCGGCAACGCCATCCGCGAGGCCTCGCGCCTGCTGCGCCCGTACAACCCGGCGCAGGACGCCTCCCCGTTCGCGCTCGCCCAGGTAGCCGACGCCGGCGACATCGCCGTGAACCCCTTCAACATCAACGAGGCCATCGAGACGGTCGAGGCCGCCGCCGACGAGCTGCTCGGCGCCGGCTCCCGCCTGATGACCCTCGGCGGCGACCACACCATTGCCCTCCCGCTGCTCCGCTCGGTCGCCAAGAAGCACGGCCCGGTCGCGCTCCTCCACTTCGACGCGCACCTCGACACCTGGGACACCTACTTCGGCGCCGAGTACACGCACGGCACCCCGTTCCGCCGTGCCGTCGAGGAGGGCATCCTCGACACCGAGGCGCTCTCGCACGTCGGTACCCGCGGCCCGCTGTACGGCAAGCAGGACCTGACCGACGACGCCAAGATGGGCTTCGGCATCGTGACCTCCGCCGACGTCTACCGGCGCGGCGCCGACGAGGTCGCCGACCAGCTCCGCCAGCGCATCGGGGACCGCCCGCTGTACATCTCCATCGACATCGACGTGCTGGACCCGGCGCACGCCCCCGGCACCGGCACCCCGGAGGCGGGCGGCATGACCTCCCGCGAGCTGCTGGAGATCATCCGCGGACTGTCCTCCTGCAACCTCGTTTCCGCCGACGTGGTCGAGGTCGCCCCGGCGTACGATCACGCCGAGATCACCTCGGTCGCGGCCTCGCACACCGCGTACGAGCTGACGACGATCATGTCGCGACAGATCGCGCAGGCGAAGGGCAAGTAAGCGAAGTGACGCACGACCACGACCTGGTACTCCGCCCCACCGAAGCCCAGAAGGCGGCGGCCCTCGCGCCGCCCCCGGGGCGGACGGGCGGGGACCTGGTCGTGGAGACGCTGCGTTCGCTCGGCGCCACCACCGTGTTCGGGCTGCCGGGGCAGCACGCCCTGGCCGTGTTCGACGCGGTGGGGCGGTCCGATCTGCGGCTGGTCGGGCTGCGGGTCGAGAACAACGCGGCCTTCGCCGCCGACGCGTACGGCCGGCTCACCGGCGAGGCCGTCCCGCTGCTGCTGTCCACCGGCCCGGGCGCGCTGACCGCCCTGCCCGCCCTCGCGGAGGCCGCGGCCGCCTCCGCCCCCGTACTGGCCATCTCCTCCCAGGTCCCGACCGCGGGCCTCGGCGGGGGTCGGCGCGGGCACCTGCACGAACTGCGGGACCAGGCCGCGTCGTTCCGCGAGGTCGTGAAGTCCGTCCACATCGCCCGCACCCCCTCCCAGATCCCCTCGGTCGTCGCCGAGGCCTGGGAGTCGGCGCTCACCGCCCCGCACGGGCCCGTCTGGGTGGAGATCCCGGAGGACGTATTGTGCGCCGAGACCCTGATCCCGCAGGTCACGGGCGTGGACGCGACCCCGCACGAGCTCGCCCCGCGCCCGGAGCTCACCGCCGTGGCCGCGCACTGGCTGGAGAACGCCGAACGCCCGGTGATCATCGCGGGCGGCGGGGTCGTGCGCTCCGACGCGGCCGGCAAGCTCAAGCAGCTCGCGGAACGCCTGAACGCCCCGGTCGTCACCACCTTCGGCGGCAAGGGCGCCTTCCCGTGGACGCACCCGCTGTCCCTCCAGTCCTGGCTGGAGGACCGCCACATGACGGACTTCCTGGAGGACGCGGACGTCCTGCTCGTCGTGGGCTCGGGGCTCGGCGAACTCTCCTCGAACCACCACACCTTCTTCCCCGAGGGCCGGGTCGTCCAGATCGAGGCGGACCTCGGGAAACTGGAGTCCAACCACGCGGGCCTGGGCATCCACGCCGACGCCCGCCTCGCCCTCCAAGCCCTCCTGGAGACGGTGTCCGAGCGCCCGGACCCGACGGCGCCCGAGCGCGTGCGCCTGGTCCTGTCCGCCATCGCGGCCCGACTCGCGGAGCAGGACCTGACCCTGGAACAGCGGCTCCTGACGTCGATCCGGGCCGCCCTGCCCGCCCGTTCCCCGTCCTTCTGGGACATGACGATCCTGTCCTACTGGGCCTGGTCCGCCTTCGACGCCAAGCACCCCAACACCATGCATTCCGCCCAGGGCGCGGGCGGCCTCGGCTACGCCTTCCCGGCGGCCCTCGGCGCCTGCGTCGCGGAACCGGGCACCCCGGTCCTGGCCGTCTCGGGCGACGGCGGCGCGATGTACTCGCTCGCGGAGCTGGCCACCGCCAGGCAGCACGACCTCGACGTCACCTGGCTGATCGTGGACGACGGCGGCTACGGCATCCTGCGCGAGTACATGACCTCCGCGTTCGAAGGTCGCTCGACGGGTACCGAACTCACCCGCCCCGACTTCGTCGCCCTCGCCGCCTCCTTCGGCGTCCCGGCGGCCACCACCAGCCCGGAGACCCTCCGCGAGGACCTCGCCACGTCCCTCGCCACCCCGGGCCCGTCCGTCCTGGTCCTCCCGACGGCCCTGCGGATGTTCGCCCCGACCCACCTCTAGGGCCTCAGGGCCTGTCTTTCGGCACGCTTCGTACACGCTTCGTGCACGGGTTCCCCACGCTTCTTCCGCCCTGTGGGGGCCCCTCGTGGCGGCTCGGTAGGCTGCCCGTGATCCCACACGCAGGGGATCCCACACGCAGGCCCGGGGGCCGAGTCGGAACACGCGGGGGGAACAGTGTCGTTCGAGCAGGAGCGGAACGGTGACGGGCAGGGCGCGCCCGAAGGACCGTCCCCGAGGATGCGGCTGAACCAACTCGCCGCCGATCCCGGCGGATCCACCACGCCCGGGATCCCCGGCACCCTCGCCACGGCCCCTCCCGCGAAGAAGAAGGCGGCCAACACCATCGAGAACGTCCTGCAGCCCGGTACGAAGAAGGCGGCGGACGCGGCCGACGAACCGACGAAGACCGCCGTCAAGGCCTTCACCGGCTGGGACACGGCGGCGGGCCTGACGAAGGCGCACGCGCACTGGGACGACCAGGTGAAACGCCTGATGGCCAGGCTCAATTCGGAGAAGACCGCGCTGCGCGGGGCCTCGAACCTGTTCACCGGCAACGATCAGCTGACGGGCCGCAGCTTCCAGCCGGGGCAGTCCAAGGTCGCGGGACTGTAGGGGAGACGGCATGCCGAGCTATTCCGAGATCGTACAGACGGACCTCTCCGCACTGACCACGGCCGCCGACGGCTGGAAGGCCATGGCGACCCAGTTCAAGACCATGGAGGACGTCTACAAGGACGAGGTCCAGAGCGTGTCCGCCGGCAACGGCTGGATGGGCTCCAGCGCGCAGACCGCCGCCACCAACGCGGGCATGACGCGAGGGGAGTTCGCCTCCGCGCAGAAGGAGGCGCTGGCCATGGAGTCACTGCTCCGTGACGCGCACACCCGGTTCACGGACCTCAAGGGCCGGGTGAAGTCCGCCGTGGCGGACGCCGAGGCCGCGGGCATGAAGGTCTCCGACCAGGGCATCGCGAGCTACGACTTCGCCAAGGTCTCCGGGGACACGGCGAAGGCCATCCGGCACGACCCGGACCTTCCCGAGGTCGAGCGGTCCTGGACGCGCCGGATCGGGGACGCGGTCAAGGCGGTCACCGAGTTCGACGCCGACGTCAAGACCGCCCTGCTCAACGCGTCGGGAGCCGACGGGACCGCCATGTTCGGCTTCAACTCCAAGCCGGTCGGCGACGTCGAGGCCGTGGAGGCCCTCGCGCTCACCTCGAAGGTCCGCGACGGCAAGGCCTCGCCGGAGGAACTGCGGCACTACAACGAGATCCTCAAGCAGAACGGCGACGACAAGCACTTCAGCGAGGCGTACCTGCACGCCCTCGGCGCGAAGGACACCCTGGACCTCGCCGACCGGATGAACCTGGCGGCCAACGACCGCGGGGCGTCCGCGGCCGACAAGAAGCTCTACGAGTCGATCAACGCCGGCCTCGCCTCGACGGTCGCCTCCGGCACGAAGGACCCCGGGAGCTACGCCTACAAGCCGTTCGTCGACGGGCTCAAGGAGCAGGGCCCCGAGCTGGTGGGCAAGGGCCTGCCGACGCATGGATACCAGGCGCTGGTCACCCTCATGGCGAACGGCGACGGCTACGGGAAGCAGTTCCTCAACGACCTCGGCGACGGCATGATCGAGGCCGAGAAGTCGAAGCCGCACATGTACGACCACGCCTACGACCCGAAGCGCCCGAACCTGGTCTCCGACCCGTTGGACGGCCTGCTGGGCATCATGGCCAAGGACCCGGACTCGGCGACGTACTTCCTCGACCCCGACGCGGCCGGCAACAAGAACGAGCACCTGAAGTACCTGCTCAAGGACCGCGACATGCCGGACCCCTGGATCGCGACCGCCGTCGGCCCGCCGATGGAGATGCACGGCGACAAGACGGCAGGCCTCGGCGCAGCCATCCAGGCGGCGGCCACGGGTCACGTCGACGGCGAGAAGCTGGGCCCGCCCGGCCCCCACACCGAGGGCCAGGCCCGCGTCATGCACAACGCCATCCGCCTCCTCGACGGGGGCATGGAAGGTGACGAGTTCCCGGAGCACCTGGAAGGCCTGCGCCAACCGATGGGGAAGGCGCTGGTCGACTACGTCGCCGACACCCACGAGATCCTCGGCGGGAAGAACTCCGACCTGGGCATGGTCAGCGGCAGCGACTCGATCCACGGGTCGGGTGACAAGGCCCAGATCGCAGTCGGCCAGGGCAGCCTGATCCGGGTGATGCGCGGCATTTCGGATGACGGCGCGTCCTATGGCCTGATGGTTCAGGCGGAGCGGGTCTACTCGGCAGAGCAGCTCGCTATGGCCGCCCCGTACAAGGCCGACTCCCCGCATGCGGTCAGCGCTGATTGGGACAACCGTGCACACGACGTCGGGGTGGCAACCGGAGCCCTCAACGGCATCGGGGCCGACGTCTACAAGGACAAGGAAGACGACAAGGGCGAGTGGGCGGAGGGCACGTCCGAGTACACGGCTGCCACCGTGAACGGACTCATCGGAGAGATTCCCGTCGTGAGCACGATCGGAGGCTCGCTGATCGACGCGGCCAAGTACGACTGGGTCCAAGGCGTCAAGGATGCGGCCGAGGAGCAGAGCAAGCAGGAGTCCAGTACCAACTACGCGGGGGGCATGGAGGGGACCAACAAGTTGTTCGACGTATGGAGAGAGCAGAGGCAGATCGACGCGGACGACCCGGCGGCCGAACACGCCCAGAACGAAGCGGGCAACGCCTACTCGGCCGGACGGGAGGCCGCCCGTGCGCACCTCCGGCCCTGATGTGCTCACAGCCCTCGTACGGTCGACGACCACGCTCGTCTGTGTGCTGATGCTGGCATCGTGCACTTCGGGCGGCTCCGGGGCGGAGGCCGCGAACCCCTGCGGGATCAGCCCGTCTTCGGAGGAGGCGGCGCTTGTGCGCGAAGTCCTCGGGGCGGAGGACTTCGCGACGAAGACCTATGGCGACACGAACCTCTTGGTGGGCAAGATGGAGCGCGCGTTGCCGACGATTCCCCAGAGGGAGTCGTTCTACACGAACGCATGCGGGTACAGCACGGATGGTGAGCAGAGCAAGGCCGGGGTGACCTTCCTGGCCGGGTGGTCTCTTCGGACCTCCACGCTGCCTTCCTTCCCCAAGGACGTTTCCTACGAATTGAACGGTGCACGCGGTGTAGCGCGAAACAGTGGCTCGATGCTGCTCGTCCCGTGCGACATGCCTGGTGAACTCAATGCGCAGTCGCAGAAGGTGTGGCTCACAGCGGACACCACGTATTCGTTCAGCCCGTCCCGGCCGGACGTGGACCAGGCGACCAGAGACCAGCGGATGACCCTCGCCTACCTGATGACCCGCCGCGTCACCGAGGCCCTCGGCTGTGAGAACAAGCCCCTTGCGAAGCCCCCGGTGGTGAGGCCGCTTCCTACCCCCTGACGGGGATCTCGGCCCATACGGACTTGCCGATTCCATGAGCCCGGGGGCACTGACCCCACCGCACCGCCAGTGCCGCCACGATGGCGAGCCCCCGGCCGCGCTCGTCCGACTCGCCGGCGGCCCGGGGCGCGAGGGTGACGGCGGGACCCGCGTCGGACACCTCCACCCGCACCACGTCGCCGTACCGCGCGAGCCGGACCCCGATGTCCCTGCCGTGCGGCGCGTGGGCGTGGCGTACGGCGTTGGTGACCAGCTCGGAGAGCAGCAGCTCGGCCGTGTCGGCCGGGCCCGGACCGACTCGCCACTCCGCAAGCCGCACCCGCAGCCGCGCCCGAGCCCGGCCCGGTGCGCGGGGGCCGCGCGGCTCGATCCAGAAGACCTCGACGATGGGAAGCAGAATCACCACGACACCTCTCTAGAGATACGTGCGCTCAGTGAAGCGCCCCTCACGCGCGCGCGTCAAGACGTCTCTAGAGATGTTCGATTCCGTCGGCCGGGTGAGCGCGCCGGCTCCTTCGATCGGCAGGGTGCCTAGGATGATCGGAGAAGATCAGGGAGGACCGCATGCCGAGTGATGGCCCCGCACAACAGCCCAAGTACCAGCGCATCGCCGCCGCCCTGAAGGACGCCATCGCCTCGGGTGAATACGGGCCGGGAGCCCGTCTCCCCGGAGAGAACGACCTCATGGCGGCTCATGGGGTGGCCCGGATGACCGCCCGCCAGGCACTGGGAGTGCTCCAGGCGGAGGGGCTGACCGAAGCCCGCAAGGGCGCCGGGGTGTTCGTGCGAGAGTTCCGGCCCATCCGGCGCCGCAGCATTTCCCGGCTGGCCGCCGACGTGTGGACAGAAGGACGTTCGATCTGGGCGGTCGACACGGATGGCCGCGAACCCGTCGTCGAGTTCGTGGGCGTCGCCGAAGAGGCCTCACCGGCGCCCGTTGCCTCGTTGCTCGGGCTCGACGACGGCGCGCCGGCCGTGGCCCGCCGCCGCAGGTTCCTGCTCGACGGGAAGCCCGTGATGCTCGCGACCTCCTATCTCGACGCGGCTCTCGTCGCCGGCACGCCCATCGTCGAACCCGACACGGGTCCCGGCGGCATCTACGCCCGCCTCGCCGATCTCGGCCACGGCCCGGCCCGGTTTCGCGAGGAGGTGCGGTCGCGCATGCCCAGCCCCGAGGAGGCCGCCGCGCTGCGGCTCGGGACGGGCACTCCCGTCGTCCTGGTCGTCCGTACGGCCTTCGCCGCCGACGGCCGGATCGTCGAGGTCAATGAGATGGTCCTCGACTCCTCCGCGTACGTGTTGGAGTACGCGTTCGACGCCTAGTGCTGTGACCGGAAAGGTTCACCGTGTCACGGCGCCCGGCACGGCACCTCGCCGCGTTGTCGAACCGCCCACGTACGTCCAGTACACGCGGCAGTCCTCCGCCTTGCGATGCACCGCACCGGACACCGCGACCCGGCAAACCTTTCCGGCCACAGCACTAGGCCCCATGCGTCCGCCCCCTCCCACCCCCCTCGTGCCACGGTCGGGTGAGGCTCGCGTGCCGTCCCCGTACGGCAGTGCGATTGTTGCGGCGGGATGAAATCCGCCGGTCGGCGCGTTGGGTGAGGCGGCAGGAACGAACCAACGGGGAGGCATCACGTGGCGGCGGCGCAGACGGCGGCAGGGGAGAAACAGGGCTGGGGCAGGAGGCTGGCCGCCTACACCTGGCATTACCGGCTCAATGTGCTGCTTGCGCTCGGGTCCTCGCTGGGCGGCATGGCCGTCATGGCGCTCGTGCCACTGGTGACCAAGATCATCCTCGACGACGTCATAGGTGACAAGAGCCGGCCCATGGGCCCGTGGGCGGGGATGCTCATAGGCGCGGCCGCGCTCGTGTACGTGATGACGTACATACGCCGGTACTACGGCGGCCGGCTCGCGCTCGACGTGCAGCACGACCTGCGCACCGACATGTACGACGCGATCGCCCGCCTCGACGGCCGTCGCCAGGACGAGCTGTCGACCGGCCAGGTCATCGGTCGCGCCACCAGCGACCTCCAGCTCATCCAGGGCCTGCTGTTCATGCTGCCCATGACCATCGGGAACTTCCTGCTCTTCGGGATATCCCTGGGGATCATGCTGTGGCTGTCGCCGCTGCTGACCCTGGTCGCCCTGCTCATGGCCCCCGTGCTGTGGTTCATCGCCAAGCGCAGCCGCAAGAAGCTCTTCCCCGCCACCTGGTACGCGCAGGCCCAGGCCGCCGCGGTCGCCGGTGTCGTCGACGGGGCCGTGACCGGCGTCCGCGTCGTCAAGGGCTTCGGGCAGGAGGAGCAGGAGACCGGCAAGCTCCGCGAAGCCGGCCGCCGGCTGTTCGGCGGACGGATGCGGGCCATCCGGCTCAACTCGCGCTACACGCCGGCCCTCCAGGCCGTGCCCGCCCTCGGGCAGGTCGCCATTCTGGCCCTCGGCGGCTGGATGGCCACCAAGGGGCAGGTCACCCTCGGCACCTTCGTCGCCTTCTCGACCTACCTCGCGCAGCTCGTCGGCCCCGTGCGCATGCTCGCCATGGTCCTCACCGTCGGCCAGCAGGCCCGCGCCGGCGCCGAGCGCGTCTTCGAGCTGATCGACACCGAGCCCGTGATCCGCGAGGGGGAGCGGGAGCTGCCGGCCGACGCCCCCGCCACCGTGGAGTTCGAGGACGTCGCCTTCGGCTACGACCCGGCGCGCCCCGTGCTCGACGGGTTCTCGCTCGCCATCCGGGAGGGCGAGACCGTCGCCCTCGTCGGCGCCTCCGGAAGCGGCAAGTCGACCGTCTCGCTGCTGCTGCCGCGCTTCTACGACGCCGACCGCGGCACCATCCGGGTCGGCGGGCACGACGTCCGCGACCTGACGTACGACTCGCTGCGCGGCGCGATCGGGCTGGTGCCCGAGGACTCGTTCCTCTTCTCCGACACCCTCCGCGCCAACATCTCCTACGGGCGCCCCGACGCCACCGACGCGCAGATCGAGGCCGCCGCCCTGGCCGCGCAGGCCGACGGGTTCATCCGGGAGCTGCCCGCCGGGTACGACACCACGGTCGGCGAACAGGGCCTCACCCTCTCCGGCGGCCAGCGCCAGCGCGTCGCGCTCGCCCGCGCCATCCTCACCGACCCCCGGCTGCTGCTCCTCGACGACGCGACGTCCGCCGTCGACGCCCGGGTCGAGCACGAGATCCACGAGGCGCTGCGGGCCGTGATGGCCGGTCGTACGACCCTGCTCATCGCCCACCGCCGGTCCACGCTCGCGCTGGCCGACCGGATCGCCGTACTGGATCGGGGCCGGCTCTCCGACATCGGCACGCACGAGGAGCTGGAGCGCCGCTCGCCCCTCTACCGCAGGCTGCTGACCGATCCCGAGGCCCTCGGCGGCGGTTCCCCGCGCATCCGCGAGACGCCCGCGATGACCGAGTTCGAACGTGACATCGAGTGCGGGATCGAGCGGGACATCGAGCGCGACATCGATCGGGACATCGAGATCGAGGCGGAGATCGACTCGGAGCCCGTGAACGCCAAGCGCCGGGTCGCCGGCGGGATCACGCCCGAACTCTGGCAGCGCCAGGACGACGCCAAGGCGGCGGCCGGACCCGCCGCGGGCACGGGCCTGCGGGCCCCCGGAGCCGGGCATTCCATGGCCGGGGCGGTCGCCGGGATGCCCGCGACCCCCGAGTTGCTCGCGCAGGTGGCCGCGCTGCCGCCCGCCGACGACCAGCCCTCCGTGGACGAGACCCGGGCCGCGTCCGCCGAGGAGAGCTACGGTCTGCGCCGACTGCTCCGCGGCTTCTGGGCGCCGCTCGCCATCAGCCTCGGCCTGGTCGCGCTCGACGCGGGCGCGGGCCTGCTGCTGCCGATCCTGATCCGGCACGGCATCGACCAGGGCGTCGAGCAGGCCGCCCTGGGCGCGGTGTGGGTGGCGTCCGGACTGGCCCTCCTGGTGGTCATCGGGCAGTGGGCCGCGCAGTTCTCCGAGACCCGCATGACGGGGCGCACCGGCGAGCGCGTGCTGTACGCCCTGCGCGTCAAGATCTTCGCCCAGCTCCAGCGCCTCGGTCTCGACTACTACGAGCGCGAGCTGACCGGCAAGATCATGACGCGGATGACCACGGACGTCGACGCCCTGTCCACGTTCCTCCAGACCGGGCTCGTCACCGCCGTCGTGTCCGTCTTCACCTTCCTCGGCATCCTGGTGGCCCTCCTCGTCCTCGACGTCGAGCTGGCCCTGATCGTCTTCGCCACCCTGCCCGTGCTGGTCGTCGGCACGATCGTGTTCCGCCGCAAGTCGGTCGCCGCGTACGAGCTGGCCCGCGACCGGGTCAGCAGCGTCAACGCCGACCTCCAGGAGTCCGTGGCGGGGCTCCGCATCGTCCAGGCGTTCCGGCGCGAGCACGACGGCGCGGCCCGGTTCGCCGAGCGCAGCGACGCGTACCGCCAGGCCCGGGTGCGCGGCCAGTGGCTGATATCGGTCTACTTCCCGTTCGTGCAGCTGCTGTCCTCGGGCGCCGCCGCGGCCGTGCTGATCGCCGGCGCGGGCCGGGTGGAGGCGGCCACGCTCACCACCGGCGCGCTGGTGGCGTACCTGCTCTACATCGACCTGTTCTTCGCGCCCGTCCAGCAGCTCTCCCAGGTGTTCGACGGATACCAGCAGGCCACCGTCTCCCTCGGCCGGATCCAGGACCTGCTGCGCGAGCCCACCACCACCCCGCGTCCGGCCGATCCGCGCGCGCTGCCCCGGCTTCGGGGCGAGGTCGCCTTCGAGGACGTCCACTTCGCCTACGGCGCCGCCGAGGAGCGGGGAGCGAAGGGCGACGCGTTGGCCGGGATCACCCTGCGGATACCCGCCGGGCAGACCGTCGCCTTCGTCGGCGAGACCGGGGCGGGCAAGTCCACGCTGGTCAAGCTCGTGGCCCGGTTCTACGACCCGACCGGCGGCCGGGTCACCGCCGACGGCGTGGACCTGCGGGAGCTCGACCTGACGGAGTACCGCCACCGGCTCGGGGTCGTCCCCCAGGAGTCGTACCTCTTCCCGGGGACGGTCCGCGACGCCATCGCCTACGGGCGGGCCGAGGCGAGCGACGCCGACGTGGAGGCGGCGGCCCGCGCGGTCGGCGCCCACGACATGATCGCCACCCTCGACGGCGGCTATCTGCACACCGTCGCCGAACGGGGCCGCAACCTGTCGGCCGGTCAGCGCCAGCTGATCGCCCTGGCCCGCGCCGAACTCGTCGACCCGGACGTGCTGCTGCTCGACGAGGCCACCGCCGCCCTCGACCTGGCCACCGAGGCACAGGTCAACCTGGCCACGGAACGGCTCGCCGGCAAGCGCACCACGCTCGTCGTGGCGCACCGGTTGACGACGGCCGCCCGGGCCGACCGGGTCGTCGTCATGGACCGGGGCCGCGTCGTGGAGGACGGCACGCACGGTGAACTCCTCGCGCGGGGCGGTCGGTACGCCGAGCTCTGGCGGACCTTCGCGGGGGAGGACGAGCGGGCCGTCGCCTGACCCCCCGTCCGCTCCCCGGCACCCGATCCGCGTCCTGTCGCGTCCGGCGACACCGCGCCGGCGTGCCGTTCGCCGGCGCCTCTACAGCCGTTCCCGCGCGCCCTGTTCGGGCACGGACCTGCCCCTCCGGGATGCCCTTGCGGGGTGCAACCATCCGGGGGGTCCGCGCGTCGTACGTACGTGCGTGCGCACGACGTGCGCCGGATCGGGGGACCACGTGATGCAGAAGCGAAGCAGGCGCGGCCGGACACGGACCGTGACCTTCGGGGTGTTCGGGGCGGCGCTGTGGCTGGGTGTCACAGGAGTCATCGCGGCGCCCCCGGCGCAGGCGGCGACCACCGGGTGCGGGGGGCGGCTGGTCAAGACGCTGCCCTTCTCGACGGGTGAGGTGCGGGTCTACAAGAGCCGCACCCAGGCCTGCGCGATCACGGTCGCCGCGCGGCCGGGCGAACGCCGGGAGATGACGGTGAGCATCCAGCCGCGCGGCGGGGTGCCGGTGCGCGACGCGGGCCGGTACACCCGGTACGCGGGCCCCGTCACCGTCGGCGCGATCAACCGCTGCGTGTTCGTCAAGGGGAGCGTGGCCGCCGGATCGATCTCTTCCGGCTGGATCCTGTGCTGACCGTGGCTTGATCACGACTTTGCGGCCGATCGATCCAACCGGGTCTGTTCAGCGGCGTGTTGACCCCGCTAGGTTCACGGCGACCGAAGTGAACTCAAGGGGAGGGTGAATGCGCAAGACGCTCGGATGGCTGCTGTCGCTCGTGGTGCTCATAGGCACCATGGGCGCGGCCGGTGTCACGGCTCAGGCGGCCACCGCCGCGGGGCCGACCGCCGCCACGGACATCAAGGACCGGATCCTCGGGATCCCGGGGATGAGTCTGATCGAGGAGAAGCCGTACCCCGGGTACCGCTTCTTCGTACTCAACTACGAGCAGCCGGTCGACCACCGGAACCCGTCGAAGGGCACCTTCAAGCAGCGCCTCACCCTGCTGCACAAGGACACGTCCCGGCCCACGGTCTTCTTCACCTCCGGCTACAACGTCAACACCAACCCGCGCCGGAGCGAGCCGACGACCATCGTCGACGGCAACCAGGTGTCCCTGGAGTATCGATTCTTCACGCCCTCCCGGCCCGAGCCGGCCAACTGGGGCAACCTGGACATCTGGCAGGCCGCCAGTGACCAGCACCGCATCTTCACCGCCTTCAAGAAGATCTACAGCAAGAACTGGATCGCCACGGGCGGCAGCAAGGGCGGCATGACGGCGACGTACTACGAGCGCTTCTACCCGCGTGACATGGACGGTGTCGTCGCCTACGTCGCGCCGAACGACGTCAACAACAAGGAGGACTCGGCCTACGACCGGTTCTTCAACAAGGTCGGCACCAAGGAGTGCCGCGACAAGCTGAACAACGTGCAGCGCGAGGCGCTGATCCGCCGCGTTCCGCTGGAGGCCAAGTACGCCGCCGCCGCCACCGAGAACGGCTGGACCTTCACCACCGTCGGGAACCTCGACAAGGCCTACGAGGCCGTCGTGCTCGACTACGGCTGGGCGTTCTGGCAGTACAGCCTGCTGGCCGACTGCGCCGCGATCCCGACCGCCGCGACCGCCTCCGACCAGGAGATCTGGGACACGATCGACGCGATCTCGGGCTTCTCGGCCTACGCCGACCAGGGACTCGAGACGTACACGCCGTACTACTACCAGGCGGGTACCCAGCTCGGTTCGCCCGACATCAAGCAGCCGCACCTCAAGGGCCTGAGCCGCTACGGCTACCAGCCGCCGCGCAACTTCGTGCCCCGCGACATCCCGATGACCTTCCAGTCGGGGGCCATGACGGACGTGGACCGCTGGGTGCGCGACAACGCGAACCAGATGCTGTTCGTGTACGGGCAGAACGACCCGTGGGGCGCCGAGCCCTTCCACCTCGGGTACAAGGTCAAGGACAGCTACGTGATGATCGCGCCGGGCGCCAATCACGGGGCGAACGTCGCGCAGCTCCAGGAGGGCGAGAAGTCCCTCGCGACCGCGCGGATCCTGAAGTGGGCCGGGGTGGCCCCGGCCGCCGCGCTCACCGACTCGGCGAAGGCGAAGCCGCTGGCCTCGCCGGACGCGCGGCTCGACCAGCGGGACCTGGAGCGCGAGCCGCAGCTGCGGCCGTAACCCTCCCGCAGTTCGGGGCCGCGGGCCGGCGTGCGGGGACCTACCCGTACGTCAGCCCGTGGCCCAGCGGGTAGCGGCCCGGCACCGGGACCGGGAGACGGCCCTCGGGTCGCCGCCGACCGGTGATCACCCGGGCCGCCGCCCGCATCTCCACGTCCGTCCAGCAGTACGTCGCCACCTCCGCCGCGCAGGTCGGCAGCCGGGCCGGGTCGTACGGGTTGCGGATCGCCACCACGACCACGGGGGCCCCGGTCGCGAGCAGTTCCGTCACCAGGGCGCGCTGCGGGCTCTCGCCCTCCGGGACGTTGTACGTGCACACGAGCACCGCCGCGTTGCCAGGAGCCGCCGCGACCGCGCGGCCCGGGGGCACCGCCGCCGCCCGGCAGCCCAGGGCGGTCAGCTCCCGCGCCAGTACCTCCGTGGGAGGCCCGGTGGTACCCGAGGGGGACACCGGGTCCGTCCCCGTCACCAACAGCCGCGGCGCGAGCGCCGGGTCGAGGGGCAGCAACCGCACCGGATTGGCCAGCAGGGTCGTCGTACCGGCCGCGATCTCGTCGGCGGCGGCCAGGTGCGCGGGCGTGCCGACGGCGGCGTCCACCGCGCGGGCCGAGGTGTACGGGTCCTCGAACAACCCTCGTCGGGCCTTCAGTTCCAGGATCCGCAGGACCGATTCCTCGATCCGCGCCTCCGTCAACTCCCCCGACTCGACGGCCGCGAGCACGCTGCGGTGCGCGAGAGGGAGGTCCGGCGGATTCAGCAGCTGATCGCAGCCCGCCTTGAGAGCCAGTACCGGGACCCGGTCGTCCCCGTACTTCTGGCGGACCCCGGCCATGTCGAGGGCGTCGGTGACCACCACCCCCCGGAAGCCGAGGCGTTCGCGCAGGATGCCGGTCACGATCGGCCGGGAGAGCGTCGCCGGGTCCAGCGACGGGTCGAGCGCGGGGAAGACGATGTGCGCCGTCATCACGACGTCCACTCCCGCCTCGACGGCCGCGCGGAACGGGGGTTCGTCCAGCTCCTCCCAGACGGTCCGGGTGTGCCGCATCACCGGGAGCCCGACGTGGCTGTCCGTCTCGGTGTCGCCGTGACCGGGGAAGTGCTTCGCCGCGGCGGCCACCCCCGCCCCCTGGTAGCCGCGGACCTGGGCGGCGACCAGGGCCGCCACCGCGCGCGGGTCCGAGCCGAAGGACCGTACGCCGATCACCGGGTTGGCCGGGTTGACGTTCACGTCGGCCACCGGCGCGTAGTCCTGCCGAATGCCCATCGCGGCCAGTTCCACGCCCGCGATCCGCGCGGCCCGGCGGGCCCCCGCGGCCGAGCCCCCCGCGCCCAGCGCCATCGCGCCCGGCAACAGGGTCGCGGGCCTGCCGATCCGGGTGACGGCGCCGTGCTCCTGGTCGGTGGCGAGCAGCAGCGGCACGCGGGCCCCGGCGGCGGCGGCCGCCCGCTGGAGACCGTTGGACAGGTCCGCGATCTGGTGCGGCGCACGGGTGTTGTGGGCCCACGCGAAGTAGACGATCCCGCCGAGGTGGTAGCGGGCGACCAGTTCGGCGGCGGTGCGCACCCCGAAGAGCGTCAGGTTCTGCTCGGCGTCCGCCGGGTCCGGGTCGGTCGCCGAATGCCCGTACGCCCGGGACACGAAGAGTTGGCCGACCTTCTCGGCCAGGCTCATCCCGGCCGTCAACCGGCGCAGCGCGGCCCGGTCGGGCCGATGCCCCCAGGGCCCGCCCGGGGCCCGCCCCGGGGCGCGTGGGTCGTCCGGGGCCCGGCGGGCCCCCGAGGCCGCGGAGGCGGCCCCGGCGGCCGTGACGGCGGCCAGGGCGGCCGCGGCGAGCAGGGACCGGCGGGAGGCGTGGTACGACACCCGCCGGACGCTACTGCCGGGGCGCGCCGGCGGAGTCCCGGACACTCGCGGAGTCCCCCGGACGGGGTGCGGCGGGAACGCCCGGCGCCGCCTCGCGCGTCAGGCCCCGACCCCCGGCCCGGGGGCCGCCACGACCCAGTGTTCCCGGAGCGTGCGCACCGTCTCGGTGATGGCCGGGCGGCGGGCGGCCCCGGTCCGCCACAGGGCGTACAGCCTGCGTACCGGCCCCGGTTCGAGCCGGACGGCCACCGCCCCCGGCGGCAGCGCGCCGGTGCCCAGGCGCGGTACGACGGCCACGCCGAGCCCGGCGGCGACCAGCGCCACGATGGTGTGGTTCTCCTCGGCGACGTGCGCGATGTCCGGCTCGAACCCGGCGGTGCGCAGCGTCCGGGTCAACCAGTCGTGACAGACCCGCCCCGGCGGCTGGCACACCCACCGCTGTCCGCCCAGGTCCGCCCGCCGAATCACGGCCCGCGCGGTGAACGGGTGCCCGGCCGGCACCACCAGCTCGCAGGGGTCGTCCCCGATGACGGCCTGCTCGACGCCCTCGGGGGCCGGCAGCGGGGCGATGTCCCAGTCGTGCGCCACCGCCAGGTCGGTGACCCCGCGGGCGACCAGGTCCACCGAGAGGTGGGGGTCCACCTCCGTGAGGCGGACGTCCAGGGCCGGATGCCGGGCGGCCAGGTCGGCCAGCACCGCCGGCAGCAGGCCGCGCGCCGCCGAGGCGAACGCGGCGACCGTCAGCAGCCCGCTCGGCTGCCCGCGCCGCTCCTCCAGCGTGGTCTCGGCGCGTTCCACGATCGCCAGCAACTCCCGCGCGGTGTCCGCGAGGTGCCGGGCCTCCTCGGTGAGGGCGACCCCGCGACCGCGTCGTTCCAGCAGCGTGGTGCGGGTCTCCCGTTCCAGCTTGGCGATCTGCTGGGAGACGGCCGAGGGGGTGTAGCCGAGTGCGGCCGCCGCGCCCGCGACCGAACCGTGGACGGAGACGGCGTGCAGGGCGCGCAGCCGGGCCAGATCGAGCATGGGGCCAGGGTAGCCCCGGGAGCCCGAGCATTCGTAAGCGATGCTTCATCCATCCCGGAAGAGATCCGCGCTGGTGCTACATGGTTCGGGGGTCGATGCTCGGATCATGCGTCCCGTACACACCGCACTCGCCGTTCTCGTCGCCGCCGTCTGGGGCTTCAACTTCGTCGTCATCGAGATCGGACTCGGCCACTTCCCGCCGCTGCTGCTCTCCGCCCTGCGCTTCCTCGTCGCCGCGCTGCCCGCCGTGTTCCTCGTCGGCCGGCCCAAGGTCGCCTGGAAGTGGGTCATCGGCGTCGGAGTGGCCCTCGGCATCGCCAAGTTCGGCCTCCTGTTCACCGGCATGGCCGCCGGGATGCCGGCCGGCCTCTCCTCCCTGGTCCTCCAGGTCCAGGCCGTCTTCACCGCCGTCCTCGCCACCGTCGTGCTGCGCGAGCGGCCCGGCCGGGTACGGCTGATCGGCATGGTCGTCGCGCTCGCCGGGATCGGCGTCGCCGCCGCCGACGGGGGCGCCTCCGGGCCGGTGCTCGGCTTCGTCCTGGTCGTCGCGGCCGCCGCCTGCTGGGGCGTGTCCAACGTGCTGACCCGCAAGGCCGCCCCGCCCGACGCGCTGAACTTCATGGTCTGGGTGTGCACCGTCCCGGTGCTGCCGCTGCTCGCGCTGTCGCTGCTGCTGGAGGGGCCCGAGCGGGACCTGGCCGCGCTGCGGGCCCTGGACTGGTCCGGGGTGGCCGTCATCGGCTACGTCGCCTGGGTGTCGACGGTGTTCGGCTTCGGCGCCTGGGGCTACCTGCTGCGCCGCTACCCGGCCTCCTCGGTGGCGCCGTTCTCGCTGCTGGTGCCCGTGTTCGGGATGTCCTCGGCCGCGCTGGTCCTCGGGGAGTCCGTCTCCGGCCTGCGCTGGTTGGCCGCCGTGCTCCTCGTCGGCGGGGTCGGCCTGACCTCCCTGGCGCCCGCGCGGGCGAAGCCCCGTACGGCCGCCGCCGCGCCCCTCAGCGCGGTGGGCGCTCCTGGAGCGGCAGCCGCCAGTCCTGCCCCGTGAGCGCGACCCCGTACGAACGGTGCGGCCGTTCGGCGACCAGGGTGAAACCGGCCCGCTGGTAGAGGGAACGGGCCGACTCCAGGACGTCGTTCGTCCACAGCACCAGTTCGCGGTAGCCGACCGAGCGGGCGAAGGAGACGACGGTGTCGACCAGGAGGGCGCCCACGCCGTGACCGCGCGCCTTCGGCTCGACCAGCAGCAGCCGCAGTCGCGCGGCGCCGGCCTGTCCGTCTTCGCGCACGCACATCACCGAGCCGGCGGGCTCGCCGTCCAGCTCGGCGATCCAGACGCGCTCCAGGTAGGGGTCGTGGTCCTCGGCGAAACGCGCGACGACGCCGGCCACCAGGCCCTCGAACTCCTGGTTCCAGCCGTACTCGGCGGCGTACAGGGCGCCGTGCCGCGACACGATCCACCCCAACTCGCCGGGGACCGGCTCCCGCAGTCGCACCCGCGCGGAAGAGTGGTCGGCAGGGGGCTCCATGGCGCCCGAGGATAGCGCGCGGGGCGGGCCGGGGACACCGGGCCCGCCCGCGAGGACGGCCCGGCACCCCGGGCCCGCGCTGCTCCGTACGGGCGACCCGGGCCGGCTACTTCTTGCCGCCGCCCAGGATCTGCCCCAGCACGTCGCCGAGGCCGCCGCCCGGCGCCGGCCCGGAAGCCGCTCCCGCCGAACCCGGCGCCGCGCCGGGGGCCGGGGCGCCGGCCGCCCCCGTGCCCTTGTCGGCCGCCCGCTTCGCGAAGACCGCCAACAGCACCGGGATCAGCAGCTCGATGACCCGGGCGACGGTGGGCGCGGGGATGCCGGTCTTCTTCGAGACCGCGTTGGCCACCGGCTTGCTCACCTTGGCGAGGACGCCAGCCATCAGCCCGCCGCCGAGCAGCCCGCCGCCGAGCGTGGCCACGCCCTGGAGCGGCGGTTCGGCCACCTCCGCGACGGCCTGGCGAACCTCGTCGCCGTCGTGGTCGTCGGCCTCGACCTTCTGTTGGAGGTCACCGGTCATCGCGCCGACCGTGGTCGCGATCGTGTCGCGCGCGCCGGCGGCGTCGGTGCCGAGGAGGCCCGCGATCTCGGTGAGCCTGTCGTCGTCGAGCTCACGGAGCACGTCGTCCTGGAAAGAGGGTTCGCTCATGCCTGAAACGCTACGTCTGAGGTGATTGGGTGGCATCTCGGATCGCACTCGCGTACGGCTCGGGTAATGGAGAGGTAAAGACGTGGACCGCCGTGCAACCCCCGGCCCGTGTGGTGGGTCGTAGGTTGCGTCGGCACTTCCGGGAGGGGATCTGGGGGGATCGGGAAGTCCGACGAGGGAGGGGTAACCGTGAGGGGGTCCGGCCGGAAGGCCGGACCCCCTTCTGGTCGCCCGGCTCCCGGTTCTCCACAGCCCCGCCGCGCCGTCGGTGGCGCCCGGTAGCTTTCGGGCATGACTACCACCAACGGAGCGGTGCAACCGGCAGTGGTCGAGGGGGTGCTGGAGCGCATCACCTACGCCAACGAGGAGAGCGGCTACACCGTCGCCCGCGTCGACACCGGACGCGGTGCCGGCGACCTCCTCACCGTCGTCGGATCGCTCCTCGGGGCGCAGCCCGGCGAATCCCTGCGCATGGAGGGCCGCTGGGGCTCCCACCCCCAGTACGGCAGGCAGTTCAGCGTCGAGAACTACTCCACCATCCTTCCCGCGACCATCCAGGGCATCCGGCGCTACCTCGGGTCCGGCCTCATCAAGGGCATCGGGCCGAAGATCGCCGACCGGATCGTGGAGCACTTCGGCCTCGACACCCTGGACGTCATCGAGGAAGCGCCCAAACGGCTGATCGAGGTCCCCGGGCTCGGCCCCAAGCGGACGAAGCTGATCGGCGCCGCCTGGGAGGAGCAGAAGGCCATCAAGGAGGTCATGGTCTTCCTCCAGGGAGTCGGCGTCTCCACCTCCATCGCGGTGCGCATCTACAAGAAGTACGGCGACGCCTCCATCTCCGTGGTGCGCAACCAGCCCTACCGGCTCGCCGCCGACGTCTGGGGCATCGGCTTCCTGACCGCCGACCGCATCGCCCAGGCCGTCGGCATCCCGCACGACAGCCCCGAACGGGTCAAGGCCGGGCTCCAGTACGCCCTGTCCCAGTCCACCGACCAGGGCCACTGCTTCCTCCCCGAGGAACGACTGATCGCCGACGGGGTCAAACTCCTCCAGGTGGACACCGGGCTGGTCATCGACTGCCTCGCCGAACTGGCCGCCGACCCCGAGGGCGTGGTCCGCGAACCCGTGCCCGACCCCCAGGGCGGTCCCCCCCTCACCGCGGTCTACCTGGTCCCCTTCCACCGGGCCGAACTGTCGCTGGTCGGCCAGGTCCGCCGGCTCCTGCACGCCGAGGAGGACCGGATGCCGGGCTTCCGGGACGTGGACTGGGAGAAGGCCCTGGACTGGCTGGCGGGCCGCACCGGGGCCAAGCTCGCCCCCGAACAGCGCGAGGCGGTCCAACTCGCCCTCACCCGCCGGGTCGCCGTCCTCACCGGCGGCCCCGGCTGCGGCAAGTCCTTCACCGTCCGGTCGATCGTGGAACTGGCCCGCGCGAAGAAGGCCAAGGTGCTGCTCGCCGCGCCCACCGGCCGCGCCGCGAAACGCCTCTCGGAACTCACCGGGGCCGAGGCCTCCACCGTGCACCGGCTGCTGGAGCTGAAACCCGGCGGGGACGCCGCGTACGACCGGGAGCGCCCGCTGGACGCCGATCTCGTCGTGGTGGACGAGGCCTCGATGCTGGACCTGTTGCTCGCCAACAAACTGGTCAAGGCCGTCGCTCCCGGCGCGCACCTGCTGCTCGTCGGAGACGTGGACCAGCTCCCCTCGGTCGGCGCCGGGGAAGTGCTCCGGGACCTGCTCGCCGAGGGCGGGCCGGTGCCCGCCGTACGGCTGACCCGGATCTTCCGGCAGGCGCAGCAGTCGGGCGTCGTCACCAACGCGCACCGCATCAACACCGGCGTACCGCCCCTCACCGACGGCCTGCCGGACTTCTTCCTCTTCCCGGAGGAGGACACCGAGGAGGCGGGCCGGCTCACCGTGGACGTCGCCGCACGTCGAATTCCGGCCAGATTCGGCCTCGACCCGCGCCGGGACATCCAGGTCCTCGCACCCATGCACCGGGGCCCGGCCGGCGCCGGGAACCTCAACGCCCTGCTGCAACAGGCCATCACGCCGGCCCGCCCGAACCTGCCCGAGAAGAGGTTCGGCGGCCGGGTCTTCCGGGTGGGTGACAAGGTCACCCAGATCCGGAACAACTACGAGAAGGGCGCCAACGGTGTCTTCAACGGCACGGTCGGCGTGGTCACCGCCCTCGACCTGGACGAACAGAAACTGACGGTGCGCACGGAGGAGGACGAGGAGGTCGGCTACGAGTTCTCCGAGCTGGACGAGCTGGCCCACGCGTACGCCGTCACCATCCACCGTTCCCAGGGGAGTGAATATCCGGCCGTCGTGATCCCCGTCACCACAGGGGCCTGGATGATGCTCCAGCGCAATCTGCTCTACACGGCGGTGACCAGGGCGAAGAAACTGGTCGTCCTGGTCGGGTCACGGAAGGCCCTCGGCCAGGCGGTGCGTACGGTTTCCGCAGGCAGGAGGTTCACGGCGGTGGCACCCAGACTGTCCGGCCGGATACCGGTGGGAAACATCACCTAAATGATCGATCATTTGGGGTTCCCGCCGCCGTCCGGAGCGGGCAGGATGAGCAGGTTGGCGGCACTCAGTGCCGTCAAAGCCACCAAAGGCCGACCCCGAGTGCACTCTCCTGTGCCAAATGGGGGAAGGTAGAGGCAGTCAGGGCACCTCGAAGAAGAGGCACTACGTCGGTGAGGGATGACGTGAGCGACAACTCTGTAGTACTCCGGTACGCGGACGGTGAATACACCTACCCGGTGGTCGAGAGCACCGTCGGTGACCAGGGCTTCGACATCTCGAAGCTGCGGGCCCAGACCGGGCTCGTCACCTTGGACAGTGGCTACGGCAACACCGCCGCCTACAAGTCCGCGATTACCTACCTCGACGGCGAGCAGGGAATCCTGCGCTATCGCGGCTACCCGATCGAGCAGCTGGCCGAGCGTTCGACCTTCATCGAGGTCGCGTACCTGCTGATCAACGGGGAGCTGCCGACCGTCGACCAGCTCGCGTCGTTCCGCAACGAAATCACCCAGCACACGTTGCTGCACGAGGACGTCAAGCGGTTCTACGACGGCTTCCCGCGTGACGCGCACCCGATGGCGATGCTGTCCTCCGTGGTCAGCGCGCTGTCGACGTTCTATCAGGACAGCCACAACCCGTTCGACGAGAAGCAGCGCCACCTCTCGACGATCCGGCTGCTGGCCAAGCTCCCGACGATCGCCGCGTACGCGTACAAGAAGTCGGTCGGCCACCCCGTGGTCTACCCGCGCAACGACCTCGGCTATGTCGAGAACTTCCTGCGCATGACCTTCTCCGTGCCGGCCCAGGAGTACGACCTGGACCCGGTCGTGGTGTCGGCGCTCGACAAGCTGCTGATCCTGCACGCGGACCACGAGCAGAACTGTTCGACCTCCACCGTGCGTCTGGTCGGCTCCTCGCAGGCGAACATGTTCGCCTCGATCTCCGCCGGCATCTCGGCCCTGTGGGGTCCGCTGCACGGTGGCGCCAACCAGTCCGTTCTGGAGATGCTGGAAGGCATCAAGAACGACGGCGGCGACGTCGACGCCTTCATCCGCAAGGTGAAGAACAAGGAAGACGGCGTCCGCCTCATGGGCTTCGGGCACCGCGTCTACAAGAGCTTCGACCCCCGGGCGAAGATCATCAAGGCGGCGGCCCACGATGTCCTCTCGGCGCTCGGCAAGAGCGACGAGCTGCTCGACATCGCGCTCAAGCTGGAAGAGCACGCGCTGGCCGACGAGTACTTCGTCGAGCGCAACCTCTACCCGAACGTGGACTTCTACACCGGCCTGATCTACCGGGCCATGGGCTTCCCGACCGAGATGTTCACCGTGCTCTTCGCGATCGGCCGCCTTCCCGGCTGGATCGCCCAGTGGCACGAGATGATCAAGGAGCCCGGCTCCCGCATCGGCCGTCCGCGCCAGATCTACACCGGCGAGGTCCTGCGCGACTTCGTTCCGGTCGAGGCCCGCTGACCCGAGGTCAAGAGCCGCGCGAACGTACGAAAAGCGCCCCGCCGTCGATCCCCCCACGGGTCGACGGTCGGGGCGCTTTCCTTTCCCCGGAACGGATTCCCCCCACGGGACCCGAGCCGAGGCGTCGGCGAGGAGTGCCGAGTCGGGGCACTCCAATGGGGCTTTGCCGGGACCCGTACGGGTCGGGAGGGCCGCTCAAAGCTCCCCGTTGAGCACGCGTCCCGGCCGGCTGATGCCTCGGGACGTCCCCCAAGACCTCCCGCGAACGTCCCCCAAGACGTTCCTGGCATCGCCCCATTAGACCCGTGCAACCGCCCGATGGTTACGTTCGAATCACTGTGATCTGCGTCTCCCGTGAAGAAGATGTGCGCACGGTGCGAAGGAGATCCCCTATCGGAACGACCGCAACCGGAGGCTGTTGGTCACCACGAACACCGAAGAGAAGGCCATCGCCGCTCCGGCGATCATGGGGTTGAGCAGGCCGGCCGCCGCCAGCGGCAGCGCCGCCACGTTGTACCCGAAGGCCCAGAACAGGTTGCCCTTGATGGTGGCCAGGGTCCTGCGCGACAGCCGGATCGCGTCCGCCGCCACCCGCAGATCGCCCCGTACGAGCGTCAGGTCGCTCGCCTCGATGGCCGCGTCGGTGCCGGTGCCCATCGCCAGCCCCAGGTCGGCCCGGGCGAGCGCGGCGGCGTCGTTGACCCCGTCGCCCACCATGGCGACCGTACGGCCCTGCTCCTGAAGGCGCCGGACCACGTCCACCTTGTCCTGCGGGAGCACCTCGGCGATCACCTCGTCGATGCCCACCTCGGCCGCCACGGCCTCGGCCACGGCCTTGTTGTCGCCGGTCAGCAGGATCGGCGTGAGACCGAGCGCGCGCAGCCGGGCCACCGCCTCGGCGCTGGTGTCCTTCACGGCGTCGGCCACGGTCAACACCCCGCGCGCCGCCCCGTCCCAGGCCACCAGCACCGCCGTGCCGCCCGCGGTCTCGGCCGCGGCCCTGGCCCCGACCAGCGACTCCGGCAGGGTGATCCCCTGCTCCGTCAGCAGCCGCTCCCGGCCCACCAGTACGGCGTGTCCGTCCACCACGCCCCGCACGCCGAGCCCCGCCAGGTTCTCGAAACCCTCCGGGACCGGCAGGGCGCCGACCCGGCGCGCCGCGCCGTCGGCCAGGGCGCGGGCGATCGGGTGCTCGGAGGCGTGTTCCAACGAACCCGCCAGGCGCAGCAGTTCCTCCTCGGAGGTGCCCTCGGCGGCGTGCACGCCGGACAGGGTCATCCGGCCGGTGGTGACCGTGCCGGTCTTGTCGAGGACGACGGTGTCCACCCGGCGGGTGGACTCCAGCACCTCGGGGCCCTTGATCAGGATGCCGAGTTGGGCTCCCCGCCCGGTGCCGACCATCAGGGCGGTCGGGGTGGCCAGGCCGAGCGCGCACGGGCAGGCGATGATCAGGACGGCCACGGCGGCGCCGAAGGCGGCCGTCGGGTCGTCGGTGACGAGCAGCCAGGTCACCCAGGTGCCGAGGGCGAGCAGCAGGACGACCGGTACGAAGATCCCGGAGACCCGGTCGGCCAGCCGCTGCACCTCGGCCTTGCCGTTCTGGGCGTCCTCGACCAGCCGCGCCATCCGGGCCAGCTGGGTGTCGGAGCCGATCCGCCCGGCCTCCACCACCAGGCGCCCGGAGGTGTTGACGGTGGCGCCGGTGACGGCGTCGCCGACGCCGACGTCCACGGGCACCGACTCGCCGGTCAGCATCGACGCGTCCACGGCGGACGCGCCCTCGACGACGGTGCCGTCGGTGGCGATCTTCTCGCCGGGCCGGACGACGAACCGGTCGCCCACCGCGAGCGCGCCCACCGGGATCCGCACCTCGGTGCCCCCGCGGAGCACGGCCACGTCCTTGGCGCCGAGTTCGAGCAGGGCCCGCAGGGCGGCGCCGGCCTTCCGCTTCGAGCGGGCCTCCAGGTAGCGGCCGAGGAGGATGAAGGAGACGACCCCGGCGGCGACCTCCAGGTAGATGGCGGAGGAGCCGTCCGTGCGCGAGATGGTGACGTCGAAGCCGTGGCGCATCCCGGGCATGCCCGCGTGCCCGAAGAACAGGGCCCACAGCGACCAGGCGAACGCGGCCAGGGTGCCGACCGAGACCAGGGTGTCCATGGTGGCCGCACCGTGCCGGGCGTTGGTCCAGGCGGCCTGGTGGAAGGGGAAGGCACCCCACACGACCACGGGGGCGGCCAGGGTGAGCGAGAGCCACTGCCAGTTGTCGAACTGGAGCGCGGGAACCATGGCGAGCAGCACGACAGGCAGGGCCAGGGCGACGGAGACCAGGAGCCGTTGGCGCAGGGCCGACAGCTCGGGGTCGGGCGCCGGCCGCGCGTCGGATTCCGCCGCCGTCGGGGCGGCCGTCGGGGCCGGCTCCGGGGGCGGGGGCTCCTCGGCGGTGTACCCGGTCCTGACCACCGTCGCGATCAGGTCGGCCACCCGCACGTCACCCGCGTACGAGACCTTCGCCTTCTCGGTGGCGTAGTTCACCGTGGCGGTGACCCCGTCCATCCGGTTCAGCTTCTTCTCGATGCGGGCGGCGCAGGAGGCGCAGGTCATGCCGCCGATGGTCAGTTCGGTCTCGGTGGTGTCGGCCGCTGTCGCGGGTCCGTCGTGCACTGTGCTGCCGCTCATGTCCGGCTCCGGGGGGAGGGCCGGGTCGTACGGGTCCGGTATGAGTCGGCCGGTACGACCCGGCGGGTGTTGCCGAGGGGGTGGGGGGCTCAGGCCTGGCCGGCGAGCTCGTAGCCGGCCTCGTCCACGGCGGCGCGCACGACGTCCTCGTCGAGGGGGGCGGTCGAGATCACCGTGACCTCGCCGGTGGCGGCGACGGCCTTGACCGAGGACACGCCCGGCAGAGCGGTGAGCTCGCCGGTCACCGCGCCCTCGCAGTGCCCGCAGGTCATGCCGGTCACCCGGTAGACGGTGGTGGTCTGGGTGTCCGTCTCGGCGCTCATGTCGTTCTCCTCTTCGGGGGCGTGTGCGGTCGCCGGAAGCGGCGGCGTGTACTCCACCGTGCTCCCGTCACTTCGAGACTATACCCCTAGGGGGTATTGACGCGAGTGTTCTCGGCCTCCGTCGACCGTTTCAATCGTCGCGCCGCCCCCGGTTGCCGGGGCGCCGGCTCACCCAGGTGCGGATGGTGTCGGCGTACCAATAGGGCTTGCCTCCCTCCACGTGGTCCGGGGCCGGGAGCAGTCCGTGCTTGCGGTAGGAGCGCACGGTGTCCGGCTGGACCCGGATGTGCGCGGCGATCTCCTTGTACGACCACAGCTGTCGGTCGCTCATCGACAACACCTCCTTGTCCACGCCGCGGGGCCGGCCGGGAGGCCGTCGGGGGAGCCGGCGCGTGGACAGTGACGATCACTCGGGTTGTGCCCGAAGAACGACGCCGAGTGAGCGTGGGGGAGGGGCTGTCGCGCCCCTGTGACGGAAAACCCGCGTAGTGCGGATATGTGTGACACAAGGGCGACCCCCGTGACAGATGCGGCACAGGGGTCGAGTGGGATGAAATGACCGGTCGGGGGTACGGCGGCCGGCCGTACGGCGGTCAGCGGTACAGCGGGGGCCGCTCCACCAGCTCCACCGGCGTCCGCACCCCGCCGCGCGCCGCGGCGAGCCCCGCCCGGGACACCTCGGCGGCCGCGTACCCGTCCCACGCATCGGGCCCGGCCACCCCGCCCCGCGCGGCCGCGGCCACCCACCGCCGCAACTGACGGTCGTACGCGTCGGCGAACCGGGTGGTGAAGTCCTGGGTGATCTCCCCGCCCCACCGGCCGGCCGACTCGACGACCATCGCGTGGCCGTCACCGATACGGGCACTGCCGGACTCGCCGACCGCCTCGCACCGGACCTGGTAGCCGAAACCGCAGTTGACGAAGATCTCCACGTCCACGATCGCGCCGCCGGACGTCTCCAACAGCACCAGACGCGGGTCGCTCAGCCCGGACGGGGCGGCCGCCGACGGGGTGGGCGACAGGACGGTCACCGCCGTGACCTCCTGCCCCAGCAGCCAGCGGGCCGCGTCCACCTCGTGCACCACGGAATCGGTGATCAGCATGTCGCTGGTGAAGAAGGACGGCGAGGCGGCGTTGCGGTGCCGGCAGTGCAGGAACAGCGGCCGCCCGATCCCGCCCGCGTCCAGCAACTCCTTCAGACGCTCGTACTCGGCGTCGTGCCGCCGCATGAAACCGACCTGGACCAGCCTGCGGCCCAACCGCTGCTCCGCCTCCATGATCCGCAGCGCGCCCGCCGGATCGGGGGTCAGCGGCTTCTCGCAGAGCACCGGCAACCCCCGCCGCAGGGCGTGCAGGATCGCCTCCTCGTGCGCCGGACCGGGGGAGGCGATCAGCACGGCGTCCACCCCGGGCGCGGCGATCGCCGCCTCCGGGTCGGTGTGCGCGCTCGCGCCGACCAGGCCGCCCGCGACCTCCTTGACGCGATCGCCGTCCGGGTCCGCCACCGCCACCACGCGGGCGCCACCGACCGTCCGGCCGATGCGACGGACGTGGTCGGCGCCCATCCTCCCGGTGCCGATCACGGCGATGCCGAGCGAGTCGGTCATGTCACACGTCCTCTCGAAGGTCAGCGCGCGCCACAGGAGCGCAGGTGGGAACGGGTCCGGCGGGCGATCGGCAGCGGCCGGTCCGGCGAACACGGGTACATGTCCTGCTCGACGATCGCGAACAGGTCCACGCCGAGCGCCTGCGCGGCCGCCAGCACCGGCTCCAGCGCGGGCACCCCCGACGGCGGCTCGCACATCACCCCGCGGGCGACCGCCGGCCCGAAGGGCAGCCCCTGCGCCACGACCTCGGCGAGGACCGCCGGGTCCACCTGCTTCAGGTGCAGGTAGCCGATCCGCTCCCCGAAGGTCTCCACCGCCCGGACGCTGTCCCCGCCGCAGTACGCGTAGTGCCCCGTGTCCAGGCACAGGGAGACCAGCGCGGGGTCCGTCGCGTCGAGGAACCGGGCGACGTTCTCCGGGGTGTCGATGTGCGTGTCGGCGTGCGGGTGGACGACGATCCGCAACCCGTGGCGGTCCTGGACCTGCCGCCCCAGCCGCTCCGTCTGAGCGGCCAGATCACGCCATTGGGCGGGCGTCAGCGTGCGGTCCTCCAGCACCTCGCCGGTCTTGTCGTCACGCCAGAACGAGGGGATGACGACGAGATGGGCCGCGCCCATGTCCCGGGTGAGCGCCGCGATCCGCGACACGTGCTCCCAGGTCTCCTCCCAGACGGCGGGGCCGTGATGGAGTCCGGTGAAGACGGTGCCCGCGGACACCCGCAGGCCGCGCTTGGCGGTCTCGTCGGCGAGACGGACGGGATCGGTGGGCAGGTAACCGTACGGGCCCAGCTCGATCCACTCGTACCCGGCGTCCGCGACCTCGTCGAGGAAGCGGTGCCAGGGAGTCTGCCGGGGATCCTCGGGGAACCAGACACCCCAGGAGTCCGGAGCCGAACCGACACGGATACGGGTCAACGTGGGCGGGGAGGACGTCATGGCGGCCACCTTAGTGGTCTGCGTCGTAAGTCCTTCGGGGGTTGATCACGCGGCCTTGGCGGCGGAGGATTCTTCTGGGTGATCGGCGGTGTGCTGGTCGAGCCTGGCCAGGAGATCGTCCAGGTCGGAGGTGGT
>NZ_JAPNLK010000370.1 GCF_026627505.1 Streptomyces sp. H27-H5
GAGATGATCTCCGGCGGAAACCGGAAACCCCGGTACGACGGCGTGTCCACGCGAAGCCCCTCCCGGCGATCCGACCATACGGATGATCATGCCACCGGAAGAGGCCTCCACCCAACCTGACAACGCCCCAAGCACCCCTCGGCCACCGGCCATCAGGGCAAATACGTGATGCGGGAGATCGTCAACACGATCCTCTACCAGAACCGCACCGGCTGTCAGTGGGAGTACCTGCCGCACGATCTGCCGCCGAAGAGTGCGACGTACTACTACTTCGCCGCCTGGCGTGACGACGGCACCGACCAGACCGTTCACGACCTCCTGCGCTGGCAGCTGCGCGAGAGCCGGAAGCGATTAGCCGACCCGAGTCTGGTGGTCCTGGACACCCAGAGCATCCACGCGGCCGTCGGTGTCCCGGCCGACACAACGGGCAAGGACGCTTCGAAAAAGGTGCCGGGCAGGAACCTGCGTTCCGCAGCTGATGGCGGGTTCTGGACACGGTTGACGGTGTTCTCGCAGGTCACGTGGTTTCGGCCTGGTGGAACGGCCAGAGTCGCCTAGTAACACGTTTCATGTGGTTACCCTGCGTT
>NZ_JAPNLK010000371.1 GCF_026627505.1 Streptomyces sp. H27-H5
GCGCGAGGAGATCCTCGCGCGACGCAGATTCCGGCCCCGACGACATGACCACGGATCCTGCCGCACCCACCCGCCACCTGTCACATCATCAGGAGACGGACCCGCGGCCGACCTTCTGAATGCTTACGTGACGACCGGATGCGGCAGGCCCGGAGTCTTCTGGAGCAGGCTCAGGCCGGAACTTGTCAAGTCAAATGAGATGGCTTGATGCTATGTGTTCTGTTATTCGGGTTCCGGTTCGCGCTTCGGTTCGTTGATCCAGACCTGGTCGGGGATCTCTGGTGGTTTCGGCCGGTGGCCGAAGCGTTCGGGGTGGCGGGCGTATGCCTGGGCGAGGGTGGTGGCCCGTTGTTCGCGGACCAGGTCGGCGGTGCCGAAGTGGACGGAGGCGGGGGTGTGCAGGCCGATGCCGCTGTGGCGGTGCTCGTGGTTGTAGTAGGTGATGAACCCGCTGCACGGCGTTGTCAGGTTGGGTGGAGGCCTCTTCCGGTGGCATGATCATCCGTCTGGTCGGATCGCCGGGAGGGGCTTCGCGTGGACACGCCGTCGTACCGGGGTTTCCGGTTTCCGCCGGAGATCATC
>NZ_JAPNLK010000372.1 GCF_026627505.1 Streptomyces sp. H27-H5
GTGCCACTGATGCCGTTCCGTCTCGTTGAAGAACTCCCGTTGATAGCAATGCATCAACGACACAGAACGCTCATGGTGACGCTCGTCGAAGACAGAGAAGAGAGGGACTCAGGCCCCGTTGATAACGGGCGGGCCCAGCAGGGCCGCGTTGGCCTTGGCCTCGACGAAGGACAGGGTGGCGAGGTCCTTGACCTTGCGCGGGTCCAGTTCGGGTTGGAAGGAGAAGTCGTAGTCGTCCAGCGTCTTGTGGTGGGGCAGCTTGGAGGTCCGCAGGCCCTGGCGGAAGCGGCGGTCCTCGCGGACGGCGAGTTCCTCGGCCAGGACCAGGTCGATGAGGTCGAGGTAGCCCATCTTGGCCTCGTCCGCCCGCGAGACGTACTGGCTCAGGGCTTCGGCCAGGTGGGGCAGGCCGAGCTTGGCGGCCGTGGTGCGGATGCGGGTGTCGGCGTACACGTGGGGGCGTTCAGCGGCATCTCCCCCCACTTCCGGCCCCGACGCCACCTGATGACCGGCACCGAATACCGCACCGAAATGATCATCCACTTCGCGATCTGGGACCAGATCACCGGGACTCTCGGCCT
>NZ_JAPNLK010000373.1 GCF_026627505.1 Streptomyces sp. H27-H5
CAGGGCCGAGGCGCCGGCAGGAGCACCGAGGAAAAGTGCGGCCCCGGCGAAGATGGTTGGGAGGGCGAGGAGGGCGGTGGTCTGTTTCCTGTTCACAGGGTTCCTCTGACTCAGGTGAAGCGGGGGTAATGCAGGGGGGTGAGACGGCCTGAACGAGGCCGGCGCGGAACCGAAGAGGAGCAAAAGGCTCCCCGAAACGTTTTCCGGGCCGCGGGCCGGCAGACGGTCGGTGAAACTCCGGACCCTTTCCATAAGACACGCATTTCTTAATATTGATAATCGAACGACGAGTGCGATATTCGTCGGCATTTTCCCGCAGGGGGGCAGTCCTCTGACTGCAGTACGCAAACTCACCCAAGCGAAGCGTTTGGGCCGGATCTCACCGACGCGGCCCTAGAGCGCCGATGACGCGCCTTCACCTCGCGACTCCCCTGGTCCCGTAGCTGCTGAACCTCGATCCACCGCGTGATCTCTGGTCACGCGGTGTGATTGTTTTCGGGGCGGGTTTCCGGTTTTGGGCAGGGTGGGTTTCCGGCTGGCCGCTGCCGGTGGCGGGTTCTCCAAGGTCTTCCAGGT
>NZ_JAPNLK010000374.1 GCF_026627505.1 Streptomyces sp. H27-H5
CACCCGCCAGGCCAAGATCGACGGCATCCGGGTCCCCGACCTGGACGTGGACGACCCCGACGAGGCCCGCACCCTCGTCCTCGGCTGGGGTTCCACCTACGGCCCCATCACCGCGGCCGTACGCCGGCTGCGCAAGGACGGCTTCCCCGTCGCTCAGGCCCACCTGCGCCACCTGAACCCCTTCCCCCGCAATCTGGACGAGGTCTTGGAGCGCTACGACAAGGTGGTGCTGCCGGAGATGAACCTCGGCCAGCTCGCCACCCTGATCCGGGCGAAGTACCTGACGAACATCCATTCCGTCACCCAGGTCAACGGGATGCCCTTCAAGGCCGCGCAGTTGGCCGAGGCCGTCCAGGAGGCAAGTCGTGCCCAGTGAAGCCCTGTCCCTCGTCCCGAAGGCGGAAGCCGTCCAGTCGGCGAAGGACTTCAAGTCGGATCAGGAGGTCCGCTGGTGCCCGGGCTGCGGCGACTACGCCGTGCTCGCCGCCGTCCAGGGCTTCATGCCCGAACTCGGCCTCGCCAAGGAGAACATCGTCTTCGTCTCC
>NZ_JAPNLK010000375.1 GCF_026627505.1 Streptomyces sp. H27-H5
CTGAAGGACTGGAAGATCCTCGCCACCCGCTACCGCGGCCCCCTCCAAGCCTTCCCTCTAATCGCCAGGACCATCACCGCCCTCACCTTCTACAAGAAGGGCTGGTAGCACCCGTGAATAGGGCTCCGTGCCGCAGGCCGTGGCCACGTAGGTGAAGTCGGTGACCCACAACCGGTTCGGCGCCGGCCGGTCGAACCTGTGTTTCACCAGGTCGGTGGGGCGGGTGGCGGTCGGATCCGGCACCGTGGTGCGGCGCTTCACACCGCGGACCGCACCGCGCGGACCCAGCTCGCGCATCAGGCGCTCCACGGTGCAGCGGGCCACCGGTATCCCCTCCCGGTTCAGCTGCAGCCACACCTTCCGCCGTCGCCCAGCGCCGGTCCTGCCGTGGCGTCGCCGTAGTCGTCCCTCACCCCTCACCCTCAGCTGACTGACGGTGCGGCCCGCGGCCGTGACGGCGGACAGAAGGTGGGCGGCCGGAGCCACGTCGGTGCGTGAACCACGGGCGGCCTTGCCGTCCACCGCGACTGATTCAGTGCCGGCC
>NZ_JAPNLK010000376.1 GCF_026627505.1 Streptomyces sp. H27-H5
CCGGATCCGCTCCTACATCTCCACCGTCCGCAAACACGGCATCAACCCCCTCACCGCCCTACGCGACCTCTTCGCCGGACGGCCATGGATGCTGCCCACAACCAGCGGAAACCCCTAAACAGTTACTCAGAGAGTGGGTGGTCTCGAAGCAAAACATGGGATCAGATCAGAGGGGGTGGTGGAGGTGCAGGTTGAGTGTGATGGATGTAGATGAGTAAGAGGAGAGGAGGAGTAGAGAAGGAAGGAAGTAAGGACAAAGATTAAGGACAAAGACAAAAGAGTAAGACAAAAGACAAGGACAAAGACAAAAGCTAAAGACGAAGGACAAAGACAAAGACGAAGGACAAAGACAAAAACTAGGGTGGGCCGGTGGTGGGTGACGGGTTGGGGAGATGTGCAGGTTGGTGGGGGGCGGCCTCGGGGACCATCCGTACAGCCGTTGGCGCTAAGTGGTCTGCGTCGTAAATCCTTCGGGGGTTGACGTCGGGCTTGGCGTGCGCTTGCCCGTGTCAGGTGTCGAGACCGGTGAGGTGGAGGTG
>NZ_JAPNLK010000377.1 GCF_026627505.1 Streptomyces sp. H27-H5
CCGTCCTGCTTCTCGATGCCGCCGATGCGGTGTTCGAGGCCGGGCGTGCCGGGGACCGCCCACGGGCGCGCCAGGGTCTGGGGATCGCGTTTGTACGGCCAGAACACCTCGGTGCCGTCCGCCAGCTTGTGGTTCGGACCGGTGGCGAAGCGGGTGCGCAGATCCGGAAGTTCGTCCACGTCCGGGATCTTCCAGGGCTCGGAGCCGTTGGCGAGGTAGCCGTCGGACAGCAGGAACACCGGAGTGCGGTAGGTCAGCGCGATCCGGGCCGCGTCGATCGCGGCGTCGAAGCAGTCCGCGGGGGTGCGCGGGGCCACGATCGGGACCGGTGCCTCGCCGTTGCGCCCGTACATGGCCTGGAGCAGGTCGGCCTGCTCGGTCTTGGTCGGCAACCCCGTCGAAGGACCACCGCGCTGGATGTCCACGATCAGCAGCGGCAGCTCCAGCGACACCGCCAGACCGATCGTCTCCGACTTCAGCGCCACACCGGGACCCGAGGTGGTCGTGACCCCGAGGGCGCCACCGAACGCCGCACCCA
>NZ_JAPNLK010000378.1 GCF_026627505.1 Streptomyces sp. H27-H5
CCCTCTCTGTCAAAGTGACTCAAGCCAGGCATACTGGATGATTCATTGAGTTGAGGGTGGAGAAGGAGTAGTGCCCACAGTGGCCAGCACTGATGACCACGGGATACCGGATCCGCAGGTAGAACCCCGTTCCACGGGTCCGCGCCGGTACTCGGCGGAGTACAAGGCGAGGATCCTGGGCGAGTACGAGAGCCTTGACCGGCAGGGCAAGGGGGCCATGCTTCGCCGGGAGGGCCTGTACTCGTCACTGATCACGACCTGGCGCCAGCAACGCGACCGGGGGGCGAAGACGGCGCTGGCCGCGCCGGCGGGAAGGCCGAGGGCCGACCCGCGGGACAAGGAGATCGCACGGCTTGAGGCGCAAGTGGCCCGGCTGGAGACCGAGCTGGGCAAGGCCCGCACCGTCATCGAGGTTCAGTCAAAACTCTCCGCGCTGCTCGACCAGTTCGCCACGGACAGCGCGATGAGGAACGGCGAGAGCAGGTGAGCATCCCGACGGACACGGACACGGACACGGACACGGACACGGACACGG
>NZ_JAPNLK010000379.1 GCF_026627505.1 Streptomyces sp. H27-H5
TCGGTGAACTACGATTCGGCCACCGGTTCCGCCCGCTTCAACGCCCAGCAGAGTCGTATTAATGAGGACGGGGAAGCGGTCGGGGAGTTTTCCCCCGAGTCCACCCCCGTCAACATCACCATCAGCGGGTGAGCCAGGGCTGATTCAAAGTCGTCGGTGGTTCGCATCGCTGCTGGTCAGCGAGCTGTGCCGTGGAGCGACAGAGCCCGCGGATGATGGCTCGTCAGTTTCTTGCCGGGAGCGCGAGGGTCGCCGACCTGCGACAACGCCCTGATGAACGACCTGCTCGTCCAGGGCTAATTCATTGTCCTGATTGTTGGGAGGACCAGCAGGTCACAGGGATGTGACGAACCTTCAGTACGTCAATGGCGCACGCAACGAAGCTCCGATGATCAAGGTGACCTCTCAACCTCGATCCACCGCGTGAATCCTGATCTTGGTTTTCGGGTGTCTTTCGCGGGTGCGGGGCAGGCCGGTTTTCCGGATGGCCGTTCCGGTGGCGGGTTCTCCGAGGTTCCTTGTGGTCGCGAGCGG
>NZ_JAPNLK010000037.1 GCF_026627505.1 Streptomyces sp. H27-H5
CGACCTGGAAGACCTTGGAGAACCCGCCACCGGCAGCGGCCAGCCGGAAACCCACCCTGCCCAAAACCGGAAACCCGCCCCGAAAACAATCACACCGCGTGACCAGAGATCACGCGGTGGATCGAGGCTGAGAACTCGAGCTTGGTGCGCGCCTGTTCGATTCCGTCCGTCGCGATCCTGCGGTGGTCGAAGGCCAGTTCCAATTCGCCGGAAAGGATGGCTTCCGCGGGAACCCATGCGGCGTCGGTGGCATCCGTTCCTGCGACCGGATCGGGGAGCCCCGGCGCGATCGCCAGGTGGGCCACGGAAACCACCCGGCCCCGTGGGTCGCGGCCTGAGTCTCCGTAGGTGGCCAGTTGCTCAAGGTGCACACGGTTGGCGGCCAAGGCGGTCTCCTCGCTCAGCTCGCGGTGGGCGGCGTCCAGGATCTCCTCGCCGTCGTGATTCAGGAATCCGCCGGGCAGGGCGGGCATGCCCCGAAAAGGATCTTCGCCCCGCTCCACGAGGAGAACGCACAGTCGCCCCTCGCGCAGCGTCAGGATCACGAGGTCGACGGTCAGCAGCACGGATGTTGGTGACCATGCGTCAGCTTGCATGTCCTGTAGGGTACTTCAGTTACTGTCATTTGCACAAGAAGGGGTGGAGGTAGCCTCTGTTGCTGCATCAACGTGTCGTTCGCTCTGCAACCGACATGGCTAGCTCGTGATCTGCTGCTCAATGTCGACCCGGAGTGGGACACCTGCGGCGCTGTGCGGGGCCTGTTGCCGGGCTGGTCCGGCCGGAATGAGGCAGACCGCGCGGGTCTTGCCGGAACCGGTCCGCCCGCAGGCGCGTCGTGTACGCCTGGACCGTCGTGCCGCATCCAGGGCCCGGGGCACTCGTGCGCAAGGATGGGCCCATGTCGAACCGCCTCGCGAACGAGACCTCGCCGTATCTGCTCCAGCACGCCGACAACCCCGTCGACTGGTGGCCCTGGTCGCCGGAGGCGTTCGCGGAGGCGCGCGAGCGCGGTGTGCCGGTGCTGCTCAGCGTGGGGTATTCGAGCTGTCACTGGTGTCACGTCATGGCGCATGAGTCCTTCGAGGACGAACTGACCGCCGCCTACATGAACGAGCACTTCGTGAACGTCAAGGTGGACCGCGAGGAGCGGCCCGACGTCGACGCCGTCTACATGGAGGCCGTGCAGGCCGCGACCGGGCAGGGCGGCTGGCCCATGACGGTGTTCCTCAACGACGAGGCCGAGCCGTTCTACTTCGGCACCTACTTCCCGCCCGAGCCCCGGCACGGCATGCCCTCCTTCACCCAGGTGCTCGAAGGCGTGCGCACCGCGTGGGTCGGCCGGCCGGAGGAGGTCGCCGAGGTCGCGCGGCGCATCACGCGGGACCTGTCCGAGCGGCAGTTGGACTACGGCAAGGCCGAGGCCCCCGGCCCCGAGGAGGCGGCGCGGGCCCTGCTCGCGCTGACGCGGGAGTACGACGCCACCCGCGGCGGCTTCGGCGGCGCGCCGAAGTTCCCGCCGTCCATGGTGCTGGAGTTCCTGCTGCGCCACCACGCCCGCACCGGGGCCGAGGGGGCCCTGCAGATGGCCGCCGACACCTGTGAGGCGATGGCACGCGGCGGCATCTACGACCAGCTGGGCGGCGGGTTCGCCCGGTACTCGGTCGACCGCGAGTGGGTCGTGCCGCACTTCGAGAAGATGCTCTATGACAACGCGCTGCTGTGCCGGGTCTACGCCCACCTCTGGCGCTCCACGGGGTCGGAGCTCGCCCGCCGCGTGGCGTTGGAGACCGCGGACTTCATGGTCCGGGAGCTGCGCACCCGCGAGGGCGGTTTCGCCTCCGCCCTCGACGCCGACAGCGAGGACCCGCTGACCGGCAAGCACGTGGAGGGCGCGTACTACGCCTGGACGCCCGCGCAGTTGCGCGAGGTGCTCGGCGAGGAGGACGGGGACGCGGCCGCCCTCTGCTTCGGGGTGACCGAGGAGGGGACCTTCGAGCACGGCACGTCCGTGCTGCAACTCCCGCAGGACGGGCCGACCCTGGACGCGGCGAAGGTCGCCGACATCAAGGCCCGGCTGCTCGCGGCGCGCTCGGGGCGGCCCGCGCCCGGTCGGGACGACAAGGTGGTGGCCGCCTGGAACGGGCTGGCGATCGCCGCGCTCGCCGAGTGCGGGGCGTACTTCGAGCGGCCCGACCTCGTCGAGCGCGCCACCGAGGCGGCCGACCTGCTGGTGCGGGTCCACTTCGACGCGACGGCCGCGCCCCGCCTGGCCCGCACCAGCAAGGACGGGAACGTCGGCCCCAACTCCGGGGTCCTGGAGGACTACGGCGATGTCGCCGAGGGCTTCCTGGCGCTGGCCTCGGTGACCGGCGAGGGGGTCTGGCTGGAGTTCGCGGGCTTCCTCGTGGACCTGGTGCTGGACCGGTTCACCGCCGAGGACGGTTCCTTGTACGACACCGCGCACGACGCCGAGAAGCTGATCCGGCGTCCGCAGGATCCCACGGACACGGCGGCGCCCTCGGGTTGGACCGCGGCCGCCGGCGCGCTGCTCTCGTACGCCGCGCAGTCGGGTTCCCAGGCGCACCGTACGGCCGCCGAGCGGGCGCTCGGGGTGGTCCAGGCGCTCGGGCCGCGGGTGCCGCGTTTCATTGGGCACGGGTTGGCGGTCGCGGAGGCGCTGATGGACGGGCCGCGCGAGGTGGCCGTGGTGGGCCATCCCGAGGATCCGGCGACGGCGGTGCTGCACCGGACGGCGCTGCTGGGGACGGCTCCCGGCGCGGTGGTGGCGGTCGGACTGCCCCGGGCGGCGGACGGCGGCGCGGCGGAGTTTCCCCTGCTGGCCGACCGCGCGTTGAAGGACGACCTCCCGACGGCGTACGTCTGCCGGCATTTCGTCTGCGCCCGTCCCACGACCGAACCGGCCGAACTGGCCGAGCAGGTGGCCGGCGCGCGCCCCTGAGCCTGCGGCCCGGCGACGTCAGTGCTGGTAGGCGGCCAGGGAGATGCCCACGTAGTGGGCGACGAAGGCCGCGAGCGTCAGCGAGTGGAACACCTCGTGGAACCCGAAGAAGCGGGGGGAGGGGTTGGGGCGCTTCATGCCGTAGATGACCCCTCCCACGCTGTAGAGCAGCCCGCCGACGATCACCAGCACGAGGACGGCGATGCCGCCGGTCCGCATGAAGTCGGGGAGGAAGAAGACGGCCGCCCACCCCATCGCGATGTAGCAGGGCGTGTAGAGCCAGCGCGGGGCGCCGACCCAGAACACGCGGAAGGCGATGCCGGCGCCGGCGGCGATCCACACCGCCCACAGCAGGGTCCGCCCCGTGGAGGGCGGGAGCAGCAGGACGGTCAACGGGGTGTAGGTGCCCGCGATGATCAGGAAGATGTTGGCGTGGTCGAGTCGCCGCAGGATCGCCTCGCCGCGGGGGCCCCACGTACCGCGGTGGTAGACCGCGCTGACGCCGAACAGCAGGCAGGCCGTGAGGATGTAGACCCCGCAGGCGACGCGCGCCTCGGTCGAGTCGGTGAAGGCCATCAGCGCCAGGCCGGCGACGATCACGGCGGGGAACATTCCCAGGTGGAGCCAGCCGCGCAGCAGCGGCTTGTGTTCCAGGGCGGACTCGACGGCCTCGACGGCCTCGACGATCGGGTGGGCCGGATCGGCCGGTGCGGCCTCGGAAGCCGGAGCGGCGGCGGCGTCAGAAGTCATGGCCCACATGTTACCTACGGGTCCGTAGGTTTCCGTCAGTGCTCTTTACGGAAGATTGACGCGAGTGGGAATGCTCACGTGAGAAGCCCTCTGGACATATGCGCACATGCACCGGATGATCAGATGAGTGCGGTCGGCACCGGATGAGCGGAGCGCGAAGCGTCCGGGTCGCAGCCCCCACGGGGCAAACACCAACAAACCCCTCAACAAGGAGCGATCGTGGCGCGCGACAACGCGGCTCCCACTTCCAACCCGACGCAGCACAAGGCGTTGATCTCCTGGGTCGACGAGATCGCCGCCCTCACCGAGCCGGACCGGATCGTCTGGTGTGACGGATCCGAGGCCGAGTACGAGCGCCTGTGCGAGGAGCTCGTCGCCCAGGGCACGTTCAGGAAGCTCGACCCGGCGAAGCGCCCGAACTCGTACTACGCCGCCTCCGACCCCTCCGACGTCGCGCGCGTCGAGGACCGGACCTTCATCTGCTCCGAGAAGGAGGAGGACGCGGGCCCGACCAACCACTGGAAGGCCCCGGCCGAGATGAAGGCGCTCTTCACCGGCACGGACGGTGGGCAGGGCATCTTCCGCGGCTCGATGAAGGGTCGGACGATGTACGTCGTCCCCTTCTGCATGGGTCCGCTCGGCTCCGAGCTCTCCGCGATCGGCGTCGAGATCACCGACTCCGCCTACGTCGCGGTCGCCATGCGCACCATGACCCGCATGGGACAGCCCGTCCTCGACGAGCTCGGCACCGACGGGTTCTTCGTCAAGGCCGTCCACACCCTCGGTGCTCCGCTCGCCGAGGGTCAGGCCGACGTGCCGTGGCCGTGCAACACCACCAAGTACATCTCGCACTTCCCGGAGACCCGCGAGATCTGGTCCTACGGTTCGGGCTACGGCGGCAACGCCCTGCTCGGCAAGAAGTGCTACGCCCTGCGCATCGCGTCCGTGATGGCCCGTGACGAGGGCTGGCTGGCCGAGCACATGCTGATCCTCAAGCTCACCCCGCCGCAGGGCGAGGCCAAGTACATCGCCGCCGCCTTCCCGTCCGCCTGCGGCAAGACGAACCTGGCCATGCTGGAGCCCACGATCCCCGGCTGGACCGTCGAGACCGTCGGCGACGACATCGCCTGGATGCGCTTCGGCGAGGACGGTCGCCTGTACGCGATCAACCCCGAGGCCGGCTTCTTCGGCGTCGCGCCCGGCACGGGCGAGCACACCAACGCCAACGCCATGAAGACGATGTACGCCAACACCGTCTTCACCAACGTCGCGCTCACCGACGACGGCGACGTCTGGTGGGAGGGCATGACCGAGACGTCGCCCGCCCACCTGATCGACTGGAAGGGCAACGACTGGACTCCGGACTCGCAGACGCCGGCGGCGCACCCCAACGCCCGGTTCGCCGTTCCAGCCTCCCAGTGCCCGACGATCGCCCCCGAGTGGGAGGACCCCAAGGGCGTCCCGATCTCCGCGATCCTCTTCGGTGGCCGCCGCGCCTCCGCGGTGCCGCTGGTCACCGAGTCCTTCGACTGGAACCACGGCGTCTTCATCGGTTCGAACATCGCCTCCGAGAAGACCGCCGCCGCCGAGGGCAAGGTCGGCGAACTGCGCCGCGACCCCTTCGCCATGCTGCCGTTCTGCGGCTACAACATGGGCGACTACATGGGCCACTGGGTCGACGTGGCCAAGGGCAAGGACCAGGCGAAGCTCCCGAAGATCTACTACGTGAACTGGTTCCGCAAGAACGACGCGGGCAAGTTCGTGTGGCCGGGCTTCGGCGAGAACAGCCGCGTCCTGAAGTGGATCGTCGAGCGCCTCGACGGCACCGCCGAGGGCGTCGAGACCCCGATCGGCGTCCTGCCGACCGTGGCCTCCCTCGACACCGACGGCCTGGACCTGCCGGCCGCCGACCTGGACTTCCTCCTGACGGTCGACAAGGAGATCTGGCGCGACGAGGCCGCGCTGGTCCCCGAGCACCTGAACACCTACGGCGACCACACGCCGAAGGAACTGTGGGACCAGTACCACGCGCTCGTCGAGCGCCTGGGCTGACCCGCCCGCCCCGACCGGGGCCCGAGAACGTGGGAGCCCCCGACCAAGCGGTTCCCACCGCAGCACGTGACCATCGTCAGGAGCGTTCGCGCTCCCCAAGGTATGTCGTGTGCGTCTGCTGACGGCGGACCTCCGTTTCACGGAGGTCCGCCGTCACGCGTTTCGCCTCGTCGCGCCACGCCCACGACTGCCGAGCCGGCGGGCCGTGTTCGAACGGGCGACGGTGACGGGGTCCCGCTTCGAAATGCTGTGTGGGCCCGTGGGTGCTGGTGGGAGGGGCGGGCTGCCGGGAGGATCGTGCCATGGGCGTGAGCGCGTTGAAGTGGCAGGGCTGGCTGGTCGGTCTGGTGGTGCTGGCCGGGCTGCTGGTGTTCGCTCCGCTGGGCCTGTACGTGTGGGCCAGCGGCGAGGGGCCGGGCGAGCCGGCGGAGGTCCCGCCGGGGGCGGCGGTGGACGACGTGCGGGTCACCTCGTGCCGCGTCGATCCGGTCGGCCGCCGGGTGGTGGCCGGGGTGGACGTGACGGGCCGGGTCCCGGGCGCGAGCGCGTACCTGGTCACGGTGGAGTTCCGCGAGAGCGCCGAGCCGGAGCCGGGCGGGCGCGCGGCCCAGGCGCTGGCCCGGATCCCCGGGGTGGCGCGCGGGGCGACGGAACACGCGGAGGTGGTGGGTCCGGTGTGGCCGGCCGCGAAGGTGCCGTGGTGCGGGGTGGCGGGGGCGGAGTTCAGCCCCACGCCCTCGGCGAGCACGCCCTGAGCGGTCCGCCGCCTGCCCCGGTGCTCTGATCGCGGGGGTGCATGGCGCCCGGTCCGGAGCCTCCGCGGCCCCGGACCGGGGCCGTCAGTGGGCGCCGGCCAGGTCCGCGTCGGCGGAGCGCAGGGCGGCGGCGTGCGCGTCCATCCGCTCGGCGGCGAGGATCGCGGCGGTGGTGTCGGCGCGGGACGCGGCGACGAGCAGGGCGCGGGCGGCGTGGTCGTGCGCCCGCTGGTGGAGCGCGGCGGTGTTCTCCGCCCGCGGCCCGCGCAGTCGGTCGGGTCGGGCGCCGCGCAGCCGGGTGATCTGTTCGGCGATCCGGTCGCCGGCCTCGTCGAGTCCGAGGTCGTCGGTGACGGCGAGCAGCGCCGAGAGGTGCCCGGCGAGCTGGATGTCCAGCGCCTCGCCGCGGCTGCTGTGCGGGTAGTCGGTGCGGCCGCCGTCCATGCGGTGGACGACCGACTTGCTGCGGATCGGCTCGTACATGCGGAGGCCTCCTGCGTGGGTCAGGAAGCCATCCTACATTGGATTCGTTCTAAAGTTGTGCTCGATCCGGTCGATCGGTGTGATCCGGCCGGCCGTCCCGCTCCTATGGCTGGCTGTAGCCGTCGAGGAAGGTGCCGATCCGCGTCACCGCGTCCGCCAGGTCCTTGGCGTTCGGCAGCGTCACGATGCGGAAGTGGTCGGGCTCCGGCCAGTTGAAGCCCGTACCGTGCACGACCATGATCTTCTCGGATCGCAGCAGGTCGAGGACCATCTGCCGGTCGTCCTTGATCTTGTAGACGGACGGGTCCAGTCGCGGGAAGAGGTACAGGGCGCCCTTCGGCTTCACGCAGGTGATGCCGGGGATCTGCGTCAGCAGGTCATACGCGGTGTCGCGCTGCTCCAGCAGCCGTCCGCCGGGCAGGACCAGATCCACGATCGACTGCCGGCCGCCGAGGGCCGTGGCGACGGCGTGCTGCGAGGGCATGTTGGCGCACAGCCGCATGTTCGCCAGGATCGTCAGGCCCTCGATGTACGACGAGGCGTGCTGCTTGGGCCCGCAGACCGCCATCCAGCCGGCCCGGAAGCCGGCGACGCGGTAGTTCTTGGAGAGCCCGTTGAACGTCAGGGTCAGCAGGTCCGGCGCGATCGCGGCCGTGTTCGTGTGGGTGGCGCCGTCGAACAGGATCCGGTCGTAGATCTCGTCCGAACAGACGACGAGGTTGTGGCGCCGCGCGATGTCCGTGAGTCCGCGCAGCATCTCGTCGTCGTAGACGGCGCCGGTCGGATTGTTCGGGTTGATGATCACGAGCGCGCGGGTGCGGTCGGTGATCTTCCGCTCGATGTCCGCGAGGTCCGGCATCCAGTCGGCCTGCTCGTCGCAGCGGTAGTGGACGGCGGTGCCGCCGGCCAGGCTGACCGAGGCGGTCCAGAGCGGGTAGTCCGGCGCGGGGACCAGTACCTCGTCACCGTCGTCGAGCAGGGCCTGCATCGACATCTGGATCAGTTCGGAGACGCCGTTGCCGAGGTAGATGTCCTCGACGTCCAGCTCGATGCCCTTGGTCTGGTAGTGCTGCACCACCGCGCGCCGCGCGGAGAGCAGCCCCTTCGCGTCCCCGTAACCGTGGGCGTTGCCCAGGTTGCGGAGCATGTCCTCAAGGATCTCCGGCGGGCAGTCGAAGCCGAAGGCTGCGGGGTTGCCGGTGTTGAGCTTGAGGATGCGATGACCTGCTGCTTCGAGCCGCATGGCCTCTTCGAGCACGGGCCCGCGGATCTCGTAGCAGACATTGGCGAGTTTCGTTGACTGGATCACCTGCATGACGGGAGCTTACGGGGCCCGCCGCGGACCCGCTTCGAATTGCGCACCACGAAGAGGGGGAGGATTTGCCCCATTTCGCGCGATCGGTGGGTGGCGGTGCGGTCCGTCCTTGGAAACGCGGGTCCGGCGCCCGTCCCGCCCTGCGGAACGGGTGTGTGCGTACGAGGGTGACGATCGTGTTGCGCTCGTCACCTCGGGGGACGGGCGGGGGCGGCGGCCCCGCCCGCGCGGGGTGCGTACCGTACCGCCCGCTGGCGCAGCTCCGCGACGTCGCGCACGCCGTACTCGGACAGGGCGAGCAGGAGCCCGCGCTTCGATCCGAAGCGCGGGGTGGGGGCGGGGACGCGGTGGTCCCCGACGTCGCATGACGCGGGCGCCGCCCGACGCGTCGCGAACGTGTCGGGCGGCGCCCGGTCGGGAGGCGCGCGCTACGGGAGGTAGCGTTCCAGCGCCGCCGGACCCTCCTTTTCGATCATCTGACGCGCTTTTTCGAGCCGCTCCGGAGTCGGCTCCTGGCCGCGCGCCATCACAAGGTCCTCAGGGTCGAACGGACGCTCCGCCCCGGTGTAGAGGTGGGCCGGTCGGCTGGGCCGCTGGTCCGATTCACTGTCCATCGCGTACCTCCTCCAGTGCCCCCTGGCCCCCATCCTCCGGCGCCATCCCCATGAACGCACGTCGGCCCGGCCGGGGCCCCGAAACCGGCCGCCCCGCCCTCGTCTCCCGACTAGCCGGCCAGCAGCGTCAGCAGCGCCCCGAAGGCGAAGAGCGTGCCGCAGACCGTCAGGTTGACGCCCTTGTGCTCCACGAACACGGCGACGAACTCGCGGATCGTGGCGCTCGGCCAGAAGTACGCGGCCGTCGGGGAACCCAGCACCTGGCCGTTGACCCCGACCTTGCGGGCCATCATGGCCGCGCGGAAGGCGTGGAAGTTGTTGGTGACCACCACGCAGCGGTAGTCCGCCTTCCCCTCTTCCATGATGGTCCTGCTGAAGGTGAGGTTCTCCTCCGTCGTGCGGGAGCGGTCCTCCAGCACGACGTGGTCCGCCGGCACGCCCTCCGCGATCAGCCAGTCGGCCATCGCCCGGGCCTCCGCGACCTCCTCGTTCGACCCCTTGCCCCCCGAGGGCAGCAGCAGCGGGGCGGTGCCGCCGCGGGCGCACTGGGCCACGTAGATCCGCAGGCCCTTGCGCAGCCGGGAGGCCAGCAGCGGGGGCACCCGGTCCCCGCAGACGAGGCCGGAGCCGAGCATCACCACGTAGTCGACGTCGCCGCGCACCCGGATCCGCCCGTAGAGGTAGGCGTAGGCGAGGAAACAGACGAAGAGGAACGAGACGTACACCGCGATCATGATGACCATGGCGGTCATCCCGGCCACCTTGGTCGAGCCGCTCGCCATCGCGACGGCCGCCAGCGCGAGCACCGCGAAGATCGCCAGACCGGCCAGCAAGGACAGCAGGTTGCCCGGGCTGCGGCCTTCCTTGCGCACCATCGTCACCCCGTTGGCGACGAGGAAACAGGCGAGGGCGACGACCCCGACGACCGGCACCAGGAACACCGCGACCGCGACGATCTTCGCGAGCGTGTCGGGGAGGTGCGTGAGTTGGAACAGCAGGGCCATCGCCAGGCTGATGAAGGTGAGCCCGAGGAGGACCGCGTTGCGAAATCGCCGCCGGTCCTCCCGCACACTCGCACAGAAGAAGACAAACAAGAGGGCTGCGGGGGCGAAGGCGAGCATGCCGCTCATCGTAAGCGGCTCAATTGAACCGTCAGCGGCCGGAATGCGGCGTCCGTCGTACCGAACGCCCGGCCAGGACGTCGGTCCTGCGACCGTCCCGCATCACGAAACGCCCGTCGATCAGGACGTGCGGGATCCCGGTCGGCAGCACCCGCGGACGTGCGTACGTGGACCCGGCCGCGACCGTGTCCGGATCGAAGAGGACCAGGTCCGCCCGGTACCCGACCCGCACCAGCCCCCGGTCGGGCAGGCGCAGCCGGGCCGCCGGCCGGCCCGCGAGGTGCGCCACGCACTCCTCCAGGGTGAGCACCCCCAGCTCGCGCACGTAGCGCCCCAGGTAGTGGGGGAAGGTGCCGTACGCCCGGGGGTGCGGCTTCGCGCCGCGCAGGATGCCGTCCGAGCCGCCGGTGTGGGCGGGGTGCCGCATGATCGCGCGGACGTTCTCCTCGTGCCCCACGTGCTGGAGGATCGTCGGCCGCAGCCGGTCTCCCCGCAACAGCCGCCGGGCGGCGTCCCAACCGGTGACGCGCGTGCCGACGTACGCGTCGAAGGCGGGATCGCCGACACCCGAGATCTCGATCGTCGCCCAGTCCACGGGAACCCCGTGGCAGCCGTCCGCGCCCTCCACCTCCAGCGCGTACCGGATTCGCTCGGCCTCGGCGTCGTCCGCGAGCCGGGCGAGGACCGCCTCGGGCCCGCCCGCGTTCGCCCAACTCGGGAGCAGGGCGACGAGGGTCGTACAGCCGGCGGTGTACGGATAGGTGTCGAGGGTGATGTCGCAGCCGTCGGCCAGCGCCGCGTCGAGGAGGTCCAGCAGCTCCCCGGCCCGGCCCTCGTTCTCGTCGAAGTTCATGGTGGCGTGCGCGAGGTGCAGGGCGCAGCCGGCCCCGCGGGCCAGCTCGACCATCTCGGCGTAGGCGGCGAGCGCCCCGTGCCCGTACGAGCGGTGGTGCGGGCAGTAGTAGCCGCCGTACGAGGCCACCACCGCGCACAGCTCGGCCAGTTCGGCGCCGGACGCGTACATGCCGGGGGTGTAGGTCAGCCCGGAGGACATCCCCACGGCGCCCTGCGCGAGGCCCTCGGCGACGAGCGCGCGCATCCGGTCGAGCTCGGCCGGGGTCGCGGGACGGTCGTCCCAGCCGAGCACCGTCGCGCGCACGGTGCCCTGGGGCACGAGGTAGGCGGCGTTGACCGCGATGCCCCGGTCGAGGCGGTCGAGGTAGCCGCCGACGTCGCGCCAGTCGAAGTCGACGTCGTCGCCCGGGCCGTTCCACCCGGCGATCGCGGCCCGCACCTCGCCGCGGGTGCGGTCGTCGACGGGTGCGTAGGACAGGCCGTCCTGGCCGAGCACCTCCAGGGTCACGCCCTGGGCGACCTTCGCGCCGTGGTCCGGGTCGCGGAGCAGCGCGAGGTCGCTGTGCGCGTGCATGTCGACGAACCCGGGGGCGAGGGCCAGGCCGTGCGCGTCGAGGGTCTCGCGGCCGGTGCCGAGCTTCCCGATCGCGGCGACGCGGCCCTCGTGCACGCCCACGTCCGCGAGGTACGAGGGCCCGCCCGTGCCGTCGACGACGCGGGCCCCCCGGATGACGAGGTCCACGACTAGAAGAAGGTGCGCACGTAGTCGGTGACCGTGCCGTCGGCCTCCACGACCGGGATCAACGGCCACTTCTCGAAGATGGTGCACGGGTGCGACATGCCGAGCGCCACCCAGTCGCCGACCCGGACGTCCTCGGCGGAGTCCGTCTCCAACCAGGCGTGCTGGTCGGACAGTTTGACGACCCGGACGCCGGTGGCCGGGCGCTCGGTCCCGTCGAGGGCGTCGCGCACCAGCTCCGCCTCGGGCAGCCCGAGGTCGTAGGCGACGTCGCGCTTGCCCGCGTTGACGAAGGCCTGGGTGGGGGAGGGCCGGGAGACCACCTGGGCCCACAGGCGGAACGCGGGACGCAGCCCGCCCTCCTCCGGGACCCGGTTGAAGGGGGTGAGGCGGGTGTACCAGCCGTGGTCGTGCGAGACGTACGCGCCGGAGCGCAGCAGCTTCAGGACGGGCCGCGACAGCTCCGGGATCGCGGCGAAGACGTCCGCGACGGCGTCGAACCAGGCGGAGCCGCCGGCGCTGACGACGATCTCCTCGACGTCCGGGGCGAACCGGCCCGCCTTGTCGAACGCGACCGCGAGGTCGGTGAGCCGGCGCAGGTAGGCGTGGACGCGGTCGGGGTCGGCGTCGGGGACCTCCGCCTCGTAGCCGGCGACGCCGACGAGGCGCAGCGTGTCGGTCTGGGCGACGGCGTCCGCGACGGCGTGGCAGTCCTCGTCGGTGCGGGCGCCGGTACGGGCCCCCTCGCCGGCGCCGAGCTCCACGACCACGTCGACGACGGCCGGCCGGCCGCGCAGGGCGCGGTCCATCAGCTGGACGCCGCGCACGGAGTCGACGTAGCAGACGAACCGGAAGTCGGGGTCGGCGGCGAGTTCGTCGGCCACCCAGGCCAGGGCCGCGGGGTCGACGAGTTCGTTGGCGAGGAAGATCCGCCCGATGCCGAAGGCGCGGTAGACGCGGGCCTGGTGCGGCACGGCGGCGGTGATGCCCCAGGCGCCGTGCTCCAACTGGCGGTGGAACAACTGGGGGGCCATGCAGGTCTTGCCGTGCGGGGCGAAGGACAGGTGGTGGCGCTCGGCGTAGGTCTCCAGCGCCGCCAGGTTGTGGGCGAGGGCGTCCGCGTCGAGGGTGAGGACGGGGGTGGTGAACCCGCCGGTGTGCAGGTTCCGGCGTTCGGCCGCGAGCTGCCCGACGGTGAGGGAGGCGCGTTCGGCGTCCGGGGGGAGACCCTTGAACCGGTGGTCGACCGGCTCGTCGGCCAGACGTCGGACTGCTTCGCTGCCCATACGGAATCCTCTCGCGTTGCGTGTGACGCAACGTGCGTTGCGGGTGGTGCCTGTGGCTGTCTAACATCCCGGATGACGACGGGTCAACGGTGTCGGTTCCGTTCCCCTCCGTTCCCCCCGCCGCGGGAGCCGCGTCGGAGGCCCGCTACGAGAGGACACGGCGTGAGCCAATCGGTGGAGCGGGCCCTGCGGATCCTCCCCGTCCTGGCCCGGGGCCCCGCCGGCCTCGGCGAGGTCGCCGAGGACCTCGGCGTGCACAAGAGCACCGCCCTGCGACTGCTGCGCACCCTGCACGAACAGGGCTTCGTGTACCGGCAGCAGGACGGCCGCTACCGCCTCGGCGCCCGCATCTTCGCGCTCGCCGCCGAGGCCATCGAGAACCTCGACATCCGCGGGATCGCCCACCCGCACCTGGTCGAGCTGAACCGGCTCACCGGCCACACCGTGCACCTCGCCCTCCACCAGGACGACGAGGTCGTGTACGTCGACAAGGTCGACAGCCGCTACCCGGTGCGCATGTACTCCCGCATCGGCAGGCCCGTCCCGCTCACCGTCGCCGCCGTCGCCAAACTCCTCCTCGCCGACCTGCCCGAGGCCGAACGGCGGGCGCTGGCCGACCGGATCGAGTACCCGGCGTACACCGCCCGCTCCACCCCCGACGCGCAGACCTTCCTGCGCGAGCTGGACCTCGTGCGGCAACAGGGCTGGGCCACCGACTTCGGCGGTCACGAGGAGTCCATCAACTGCGTCGGCGCGCCCGTGCGCGGACCGGACGGGCGGGTCGTCGCCGCCATGTCGGTCTCCGCCCCCACCGTGGTGGTCGGCGCCGACGCACTGCTCGAACTGCTGCCCCTGGTGCGCCGCAGCGCCGACGCGATCAGCCGCGAGTACTCGGGCTCCGCCCGGGACCCGGACCAGGACCTCGTACAGGAACCCGCACAGGAGGACACGCCGTGACCGACAAGATCGCCATCACCCCCGACACCCACACCACGCCGCCCGCCAGGTTCTCGCACGGCGTGCGCAAGGGGAACCTGCTCCAGGTCGCCGGCCAGGTCGGCTTCCTCCCGCACGTCGAGGGGCAGCCGCCGACCCCCGCCGGGCCCACCCTGCGCGCCCAGACCCTCCAGACGCTGGAGAACGTCCGCTCCGTGCTGGAGGCGGGCGGCGCGAGCTGGGACGACGTGATGATGATCCGCGTCTACCTGACCGACACGGACCACTTCGGCGAGATGAACGCGCTCTACAACGCCTACTTCGAGGAGCAGGGCCTGAAGCAGGCCCCGGCCGCCCGCACCACCGTGTACGTGGGGCTGCCCGCCGGGCTGCTGATCGAGATCGACGCGCTGGCCGTCCTCGGCTGACGCGGGCCGCGCAGGGCCGAGGCGCACGGCCCGCGGCCTCGGGGCCGACGCGCGGGAGGGGCGCCCCCCTGGCGGTGGGGCGCCCCCGTCGGGGTGGACCGGCGGTCACGTCACTGCGTGCAGTACTGCGCTTCCTTGCCGATCGAGCGGTACATGCAGTCCGCGTTCTCCAGGAGTTGCAGCACGGCGTCCTTGTTGCGCGCCGTCTCCCGGTCGATCACCTCGTCGGGCGGGTAGAAGCCGCCCCCGCCCCCGGACTCGGACGGGTACATCTCGAAGGTGTAGGAGAAGATGCGCTGGTTGCCCCACAGCCAGTCGTCGATCGTCCCGTCGGTGATGTACAGGTCGCTCGACTGCTCCGGCGTGTAGCCGTTGCTGTTGGCCATGCTCGTGCCGATCTTCTTGTACGCCGCCAGGTCGTCGGCGCTCAGACCGGGCGCGGTGTCGTTGTACGTCCACCCGAACGGCCACAGCACCAGCTCGCTGTAGGTGTGGAAGTCGATGGCGGCCTTGATCTGCTGCTTGCCGCCCACGATCCGGCTGCGGACGAAGTCGGACACCACCTTGACCTCGGGCGCGGAGGACGCGGCGGCCCCCCGGTAGGTCTCGGAGCTCTTGCTGCCGCTGGAACCGCCGCAGCAGCCCCACTTGTAGTCCCAGTTGCGGTTCAGGTCGGTGCCCACGTACGAGGAGCCGGAGTTCGGCTGCCGGTTCTTGCGCCAGGAGCGGTAGGAACCGGTGGCGATGTCGTACTCGCCGCCGTCCGGGTTGAGGTCGGGGATGATCCAGATCTCGCGGCCGTTGACGGCGTTGGTGACGCGGGAGTCGGTGCCGTACTTGGAGCCGAACTCCTTGAGCAGGTACAGGGCCATCTCGACCGTGAGGTGCTCACGGGCGTGCTGGTGGTGGGTGAAGAGCACCTCGGGTTCGGCCTCGTCGGTCGCGACGTTGTCACTGATCTTGATCGCGATCAGGTCCCGGCCCTGGTACGACTTCCCGATGACCTTCTTGCTCATGATCCCGGGGTACTGGGCGATGCGCTGGTCGATCTCCGCGTTCGCCTCGGCGTAGTTGTGGTACTTCGAGTCGGCGGACGGGAAGTCCATCGGGCTCGCCGCGACGCCGCGCTCGGAGCGGTCGGGCGGACCCGGCAGCGCGGTGAGCTTGTAGCCGAGGGCGCGCAGGCTCTTGGCCTGCATCGGGTCGGCGCTGACGACCACCGAGCGGGCGTCCACCTCGTCGATGGAGGCGCCCGTGCGGAGCAGGGCGGTGCGCTCGACGGCCGTGGCCGGCCCCTGGATCTCGTACTGGACGATCGCCTCGTCCTGGGTGGCGGTCGAGGGGGTGGGTGGGGTGGATGCCGTCGCGCTCAGGCCGTAGGCGGGTGCGCCGAGGGCGAGCGCCAGCAGGGCCGCCGTGACGGCGGCCCTCCGGCGGGTGTGGAGCCGCATGCGTTCTCCTGGGTGGGAGGTGGGGGTGCCGTGCGGACGCGCACAGCGTGCTCTCATGGCATGTCCGGGTCAAGAATTCGAACCGGCCAATGTGACCGGTATCCACGGCCACCCCCACCCCTACCGCCTACGGCAGGCCGTGGACCTTCGGACCCACCGCGTTCGACCAGGAGCCACCCGCCTTGGCGTCCCAGTTGGTCGACCAGGTCATCGCGCCGCGCAGCCCCGGGTAGGTCTTCGCCGGCTTGAACGCACCGCAGTTCGTGCCCCGGGCCAGGCAGTCCAGGGCGTTGTTCACGATGGTCGGGGAGACGTAGCCGCTGCCCGCGCCGCTCGGGGACGCCGGCACGCCGATGCCCACCTGGGAGGGGTCGAGGCCGCCTTCGAGCTGGATGCAGGCCAGCGCGGTCAGGAAGTCCACCGAGCCCTGGGAGTAGACCTTGCCGTCACAGCCGTTCATCGCGCCGCTGTTGTAGTACTGCATGTTGACGACGGTCAGGATGTCCTTGACGTTCAGCGCCGTCTTGAAATAGCCGCCCTGCGTGGACTGCATGTCGATCGTCTGCGGGGCCATGGTGAGGACGAGCGAGGGGCCCGCCTTCGCCGACAGCGCGCGCAGCGCCTGCGTCATGTAGGTCGGGTTGAGGCCGTTTTCCAGGTCGATGTCGATCCCGCTGAAGCCGTACTCCTGCATCAGCGCCCAGGCCGAGTTGGCGAGGTTGTTCGCCGAGGCGGAGTCGTTGACCGAGATGGTGCCCTTCTCGCCGCCGATGGACAGGATGACGGACTTGCCGGCCGCCTTCTTCGCGGCGATGTCCGCCTTGAACTGGGGCACGGTGTAGCCGCCGAGGCCCGCCGAGTCGAGGTTGAAGGAGATGCCGCCGGGCGTGGTCGTGGCGTCGGCGAAGGAGACGGCGATGATGTCGTACTGCGCCGAGACGTCCGAGAGCTTCTGGACGGTCGCCCCGTTGTTGAAGTTCTGCCAGTAGCCGGTCAGGGCGTGCTTGGGGACGCCCGGGTTCGGGTTGCCTCCGCCGCCCGTGGTGGTGCCCGTCACCGCGGCGGACCGGGGCCCCTCGCCGGCCGCGTTGTACGCGCTCACCTGGAAGGAGTACGAGGTCGAGGCGGCCAGGCCCGAGATCTGCGCGGAGGTCGAGGACACCGTCTGGACGCGGACGCCGTCCTGGTGGACGTGGTAGCCGGTGGCGCCGGCCACCGCGTTCCACGAAAGGGTGAGGGCGTTCGCGCTCTGGCCGGAAACGGCGGCTCCGGCGGGGGCGCCCGGGACGCTCGGGCCGGGGTCGGTGCCACCGCCCCCGTCCGGGCCGAAGACGCTGAACTCGTCGACGACGAAGCCCGGCTGGCCGTACCAGCCGTGCGTGTAGACGGTCACCTGGGTGGTGTTGGCGCCGGTGGAGAAGGTGGTCGACAGCTTCTGCCAGCCGCCGCCCGTGCCGGGGGTCCAGGTGGACACGTCCTGGGTGCCGGTCCCGGTCGCGCCGAGGTACACGTACGAGCCCTGCACCTGCGTGCTCAACGTGTACGTGGAATTCGGCTTGACCGTGACGGTCTGGCTGCACCGGGCGTTGTCCGAGCCCGCCGGGGTGGCCTTCAGGGCGCCCGCCCCGGCGAAGACGGGGGAGGACACGACGGCGCCGCTGCCGCCGGTGCAGGACCAGTTGGCCAGCCCGGACTCGAAGCCTCCGTTCCGGGCGACGTTGACGTCGGCGGCTTGCGCCGTACCGGCGGTGAGGGCGGTCAGGCCTCCGGCGGCGAGGGTGGCGGCGCCCAACAGGGCGAGGGAGCGTATGCGGTTCACGAAGGCTCCGGTGGGGGGAGAAGGGGATGTGAAAGGCATGGCAGGGGCAAGTGGGGTACCCCGGAGCCAAGTTGGTCCAGACCAATCCCCCTGTCAAGGGTCTTGGCGATGTGGCTTGAAACGACCGCTCCGCCCCCCGTGCGCCGATCCCCGATGTCCGGATTTCTCGCCACCTGCGCCCTCTGCCCCCGGGCACGGGAATCCGCAAGGCCCTGCCCTGTCAGGGAGGACGCGGATATGGTGCTGAGGCAAGGGGGAGCTGCGCGGATCGTTTGCGGTCGCGCAGTGCGTGCGCGTACGTGGGGACTGCGTGACGGGGGTGGGAACGCCCGTGGCGTACAGGGTGAACGGGGGGATTCGCGTGCCGACCGCCATTGCTGTCACCAGTGCCGATCTGGTGCTGCCGGCCCCCGACCGCCACACCCCGACCGCCGCCGTCCTGCGCCCGCCCGACCAGGTCGACCTCGACGGGGCCCTCGCCGAGACCGCCGCCCTCCTGGAGCGACACGGCCACCTCGTGGTCGTCGTACCGCCCTGGCTGCCGCTCGCCACCATCCGCCGGCTGCACACCGTACGGGCCATTCTGGAAACCGACCGGATCGCGCTCCTCGACATCGATCTGCCGCCCCTGGGAACGGCCCTGCTGGTGCGTCAGCTCCGCCAGCTCAGCGTCTGCGACTTCAGCCCCGGGATCCTGGCCTCCGCGGCCCGCCTGCTGCCGCACTACATCTACGCGGGCGCCCTGCTCGGCAGCGTCGCCAAACTGGACCGGGTACCGGTCGGCCTCAAGGCGCACGCCAGGTCCTGGTCACCGAGCGCCCAGTTCGCCGTACTCGCCCACCCCACCCCGCACCTCGCCAGGCTGGGCACCTCCGGCTCCTCGGGCGCCCACAGCGCGGGCGGCGCCGCCGCGGGGCTCCCCGCCGGCCCCGGCTTCGCGACCCACCTCACCTTCGCCCGCGGCCAACTCGCCTCCGACTGGGTGACCGCCGAACTCGCCCCCGCGTGGCAGGTGCAGGGCGTCATGGAGAACCCGCTGCCCGCCGACTCGCCCGTCTGGTGGGCCACGTCGAAGCTCGTCGAGTTCGCCGCCGCCATCCCGGACGTGTCCGTCCTCTATCAACTGGTCGCCTCCGTGCGGCGGGAGCAATGCCGATGGTGTGGCTTCGAACTCATCGGCGACCGCTGCGGCTTCTGCTCCGCCCCGCTGACGGCCCCACCGCCCGCGGCCGCGACATCCCGATCCAGACCCTGACCACCGGCCCGAACGAACGAAGAACGGCGAGGTAGTACGGCCCATGAACTCACGCCAGCGCCGCGGCGTCATCCTGCTCCTCCTGTCGATCCTGTGCGCCCTCGCGGCGTTCGCCGGGGTGCTCGTGGTGATCGGCGACGTCAACTCCAAGGTCGGGGCCGAGGTCGTCGCCTACCGCGTGAAGGGCGACATCGCGCCGTACAGCCCGCTCACGGCGGGCCAGTTCGAGCAGGTCACGGTCCCCCAACGGTGGCTGTCCGAAACGGCCGTCACCGACCTCGACGGACTCAGGAACAAGATCGCGCTCACCACGCTCAAGAAGGGCTCGCTGCTCCAGACGGACATGTACGTCGACAAACCGCAGCTCCAGCCCGGTGAGCAGGAGATCGCCATCATGATCGACGCCGCCACCGGCGTGGCCGGCAAGATCACCTCCGGCGCCAAGGTCAACATCATCGCCACCTTCAAGGGCGCCAAGGAGACCGACCCCTCGCGCTCCGTGATCATCGTCGCCAATGCCCGCGTCCTGGGCGTCGGCAAGCTCACCGCCCTCGACAAGGACAGCGACCGCAAGGGCCCCGCCGAGGCCGTCCCGATCACCTTCGCCCTGAACACCAAGGACACCCAGCGCGTCGCGTACGCCGAATCCTTCGCGGAGCACGTCCGGCTGGCCCTGGTGGCCCCCGGCACCGATTCGGCGCCCAGCCCGAGCGACCGCACGTACACCCTCGACGGGGACAAGTGAGGCCCGGATGACCACCCGAATCCTCCCCGCGTCCGGCGACCCGGACGCCGCCCGCGCCATCTCCACCCTCCTCAGCCAGCTCCCGGACGCCGAGCCGGCCGCCCCGGTCCCCGATTCCACCGCGCTGCTCGACACCCTCGCCCGGCTGGCCGCCGAATCCCTCGACGACCTGCCCGAGGTGGTCCTGGTCCACGAGCGGATCGGACCGCTGCCCGCGCTGGAACTCATCCGCGAAGTCGCCCTCCGCTTCCCCGCCGTGGGCGTGGTCCTGGTGTCCTCCGACGCCGCACCCGGGTTCTTCGCCGCCGCCATGGACTCCGGCGCCCGCGGCCTGATCGTGCTCCCCCTCGCCTACGAGGAACTCGCCGCGCGCGTCCAGGCCGCCGCCCAGTGGGCCGTCGGCGTACGCCGCCACCTGGGCCGCAGCCCGGACCTGCCCGCCGGACCCGGCGGCCGGGTGGTCACCGTCGCCGGCGCCAAGGGCGGGGTCGGGACCACCTTCACGGCCGTCCAATTCGCCCTCGCCGCAGCCGCCTCCGGACGACGTACCGCCCTGGTGGACATGGACCTTCAGGGCGGCGACGTGGGCTCGTACCTCGACGTGCAGTTCCGCCGCTCCATCGCCGACCTCGCCGGGATCCAGGACATCTCGCCCCGGGTCCTCCAGGACGCGGTGTACGACGACCGGACCGGACTCGCGCTGCTGCTGGCCCCCGCCGACGGGGAACGCGGCGAGGAGGTCGACGAACGCGCCGCCCGACACGTCGTGACCGCCCTGCGCGGCCGCTACGAACTCGTCGTCATCGACTGCGGCACCCAGGTGACCGGCGCCAACGCGGCAGCGGTGGAAATGGCCGACATCGCCGTGCTCGTCACCACCCCGGACGTGGTCTCCGTCCGCGCGGCGAAGCGGCTGGTCCGCATGTGGGAACGCCTCCAGGTCCGCAAGGCCGAGGACACCACCATGGTCGTCAACCGCTGGAGCAAGCACACCGAGATCCAACCCGCCCTCATCGAGAAGATCACCAAGACCCGTGCCACCCGTACCCCCGTCCCGGCCGCCTTCAAGGAACTCCAGGCGGTCGTCGACGCGGGCCGGGTCCAGGACCTCGACAACCGCTCCACCGTGAAACAGGCCCTGTGGACCCTGGCCGGCGAACTCGGCCTGCTCACCGCCCCCTCCACCGCCGCATCGGCCGACGGCGCCGTCCCGCCGCCGCGCTCCGCCGAACTGGCCGTCCGGCCGTCCGGGCCCATGGCCCGGCTGCGCCGCGGCCGGGAGGGCTGACGGATGCCCGCGCGGAGACGGGGACGGGGACGGGTGTGCGGAGCGGTGCGGGGACGGGCCCGGGGACGGGTGCGGGAGGCCCGCCGGGACCGGGGCCAGGTCGCCGTCGAGTTCGTGGGGATGGTCCCGCTGATCCTGCTGCTCGTGGCGGCGGTGTGGGAGTGCGTGCTGATCGGGTACGCGTTCTCGCTGGCCGGCAACGCGGCGGACGAGGCGGCCCGGGTCGGGGCGGTGCACGGCGACGGTCCGTGCCGAACGGCGGCCGGCAAGTACATCGGGGGCGCCTGGAACATGACCGCGAAATGCGGGAAGTCCGGTGACATCTACAAGGCCACCGTCAGCCTCAACGTCCCCGTGTTCTTCCCCGGCCTCGACATCGGCGTCCCCATCACGGGCGAGGGCGGCTCCGCGCTGGAGAAGGAGGACTGACGTGAACCGGCACCCTGATCCGCACCGTGACCCGCACCGCGACCGCGACCGCGACCGCGACCGTGACCGCGACCGTGACCGCGACCGCATCCGTGGCCGCATCCCTGGCCGTGACCGGGGGCAAGTGGCCCTGGAGTACATCGGGTTCATCCCGATCCTGCTCTTCGTCGCACTGTGCGGCATCCAGCTGGGCTGGGTCGCCTACGTCCACCAGCAGGCGGAGACCGCCGCCCGCACCGCCGCCCGCGTCGAGGCACGCAACCCGGGCGCCGGATCGGCCGCGGGCAAGTCGGCGGTGAAGGCGAGCCTGGGCGCCGAGGTGGCCGTGTCCACGACGTCCGACGCCGTCACCGCGACCGCGACCATCACGATCAACTCCATCGTGCCCGGCCTCGACATCGATCCCGCCACCGCCACCGCCACCATGCCCAACGACGACCCGAAGGTGACCGGACCATGAGCCTGCGTTCCCGGGTCAACACCCCCGACGACCGCCACAGCCACGGCGACGACGGCCGGCTGGTCTCCTCGTACCGCGCCAAGCTGCTGGAGGAGATCGACCTCGCCGAGATGTCCGCGCTCGCGCCCACCGAGCGCCGGGCCCGCCTGGAACGCGTACTCGGCCACATCATCAGCCGCGAGGGCCCCGTCCTCTCCACCGTCGAACGCGCCCAACTGATCCGCCGCGTCGTCGACGAAGCCCTCGGTCTCGGCGTCCTCGAACCGCTCCTCGAAGACCCCTCGATCTCCGAGATCATGGTCAACGGACCCGACCAGATCTTCGTCGAACGCGCCGGCCGGGTGGAGCAGCTGCCCCTGCGCTTCGCCTCGCACGAACAGCTGATGCAGACCATCGAGCGCATCGTCTCCACCGTCAACCGCCGCGTGGACGAGGCCAATCCGATGGTCGACGCCCGCCTCCCCAGCGGCGAGCGCGTCAACGTCATCATCCCGCCGCTGTCCCTCACCGGCGCCACCCTCACCATCCGCCGCTTCCCCCGCGCGTTCACCCTGCACGAGATGATCAGCCTGGGTTCGCTGGACGAACAGATGCTCATGCTGCTGTCGGGCCTCGTCCAGGCGAAGATGAACGTGATCGTCTCCGGCGCCACCGGCACCGGCAAGACCACCCTCCTCAACGCCCTCTCCGGCCTGATCCCGGAGGGCGAACGCATCATCACCATCGAGGACTCGGCCGAACTCCAACTCCAACAGGCCCACGTGATCCGCCTCGAATCCCGCCCCCCGAACGTCGAGGGCAGCGGCCGGATCACCATCCGTGACCTCGTACGCAACTCCCTGCGCATGCGCCCCGACCGCATCATCGTCGGCGAGGTCCGCGGCGGCGAGACCCTCGACATGCTCCAGGCCATGTCCACCGGCCACGACGGCTCCCTCGCCACCGTGCACGCCAACAGCTCCGAGGACGCCCTGATGCGCCTCCAGACCCTGGCGTCCATGTCGGAGGTGGAGATCCCCTTCGAGGCGCTCCAGGACCAGATCAACAGCGCCGTCAACGTCGTCGTCCAACTGACCCGCTTCGGCGACGGCTCGCGCCGCATCACGGAGATCTCCATCCTCGACTCGCACGGCCGCGAACCGTTCCGCATCACCACCGTGTGCCGGTTCGCGGCCCAGCCGATGGGCCCGGACGGCCGCGTCCACGGCCACTTCGAGTACTACCCGCTGCCACGCCGGATCGCGGACCGCCTCTACATGAACAACCAGCCGATTCCGCAGGCCTTCGGCGTCGCCCTGTCGGACGACCAGCCGGCCACCCGGACCGCACGGACCACTCGGACCCTCCTGTGAACACAACCGTCTCCCTCACCCTCGGCGCCACCCTCCTGGCCGGCCTCCTCGTGGTCTGGGGCGTCCACGCCTACTCCGCCGGCCGCGCCCAGCGCGCCGCCCTGATCGAACGCCTCTCCGCGAGCGGCGCCCCCGAGCCCCAGGGGCGCAGACGCCGCTTCCGGGAGATCGACCGTCGGCTGCGCCGCACCCGGCTGGGCCGGCGCATCGAGATCAAGCTGGCGACCACCGGCCTGGACCTCACCCCCGGCGAGTTCTTCGTCTACATGCTGCTGTCCGTGGCCGGGGTCTGGCTGGTCTTCGCGTCCTTCCTCGCCCCGTTCTTCGGACCGGTGGCCGGACTCATCGCGCTCTGGTCCGCCAACGCCTTCCTCAACTGGCAGCGGGCGCGCCGCACGGAGCGGTTCATCAACCAGCTCCCCGAACTGGCCCGCATCCTCGCCAACGCCACCCAGGCCGGCCTGGCCCTGCGTACCGCCATCGGCATCGCCGCCGAGGAACTGGAGGCCCCGGCCGGAGAGGAACTCGCCCGGGTCGCCGACCGGCTCGCCATCGGGCACTCCATCGAGGAGTCCCTGGGCGAACTCACCGAACGCCTGCCCTCGCGGGAACTGGTCGTCCTCGTCTCCACCCTGGTCCTGTCGGCCCGCGCCGGCGGCGCCATCGTGGGCAGCCTGCGCAACCTGACGGTGACCCTGGAACAGCGCAAGGAGACGCGACGGGAGATCCGCACCCAGCTGTCGCAGGTGACCGTGACCGCGTACCTGGTTCCGGCCATCGGACTGGGCTCCCTGCTGCTGGTGGACATGATGATGCCGGGCGCGCTGGACCGGATGACGGGAGCGTTCATCGGGCAGACGGCCGTCCTCGTCGCGCTGGGCCTCTTCGCCCTCGGCTTCGTCCTCATCCGGCGCCTGTCGAAGATCGACGTGTGAGGGGCCCCGACCGATGACCGCACTCCTTCTCGCCCTGGCCCTCGGCCTGTCCGTCTTCGGCGCCCTGTACGGGCTGCGCCTCTACCGCGCCGACGTCAAACTCCCCAGCGACCTCGCCCTGGCCTTGGAGGTCGGCGCCACCCGCACCACCGCCGTCGGCTCGCTCGTCGACCGCCTCGGCATCCGCTGGGCCCCGCTCGTCCTGCGCCTGATGGGCCGGGACCGCGTCGCCCGCAAGCGCCGCCAGATCGACATGGCCGGCAACCCGGCCGGCCTGACCATCGACCGCTACGCGGCCCGCCGGGCCGTGTACGCCCTCCTGGGCGGGCTCGGCGCCTTCTCCCTGCTGATCAACGGCCAGTTCGTACCGGCCCTGCTGATGGTCGCGTTCGGCCTGTTCTGGATCGAGGTCGGCCTGTGGTCCGCGATCCGCGTGCGGCGCGATCACATCGAACGCACCCTGCCCGACTTCCTGGACGTCCTCGCCGTCGTGGTGAGCGCCGGGCTGGGCTTCCGGCAGGCGCTGGAACGGGTGGCGGGCAAGTACGAAGGCCCGTGGTCCGACGAGATCCGCATCACCCTCCAACAGATGGACATGGGCGTCAGCCGCCGCCAGGCCTTCGACGAACTGCGCCGGCGCAACGACTCCGAACAGGTCGCCCAGTTCGTGACCGCCCTCCAACAGGGCGAGGAACTCGGCTCCCCGATCGTCGAGACCCTGATCGCGATCGCCGAGGACATGCGCCGCACGGACGCCCAGAACGCCCGCCGCCGAGCCGCCCGCGCCGTCCCGAAGGCCACCTTCTCCGTCACCATGTTCATGCTGCCCGGCACACTGATCCTGCTCGTCTGCGGATTCGTGTACGGGGCGAACATCGACTTCGGCGCGATGTTCGGAGGCGGCTGAGCCATGCCCCTTCCCTTGTACCGGGGCCTTGCCCTGAAGCGGGCCCTTCCCCTGAACCGGGGCCTTCCTCCGGGCAGGGGCCTTCCGCCGGACCCGTCGGGCGTGCCGGACCCGTCGGGCGTGCCGCGGGTGAACGCGCTGCGGGCCTCGGCCCGGCACGTCCTCGTGCTCCGGCTCGCCCTGATCGCCCTGGGCGCCCCGACGGCACTGCAACGGTCGGCGCCCGGCGGACCGACGTACCTGACCGCGGGCGCCCTCCTGGTCACCTTCACGCTGTCCTACGCCGTGTTCCGCGCGGGGGAGCGCCTCGGACCGCTCCTCCCGCGCCACCGGGCGCTGCTCGCCCTGGACATGGCGCTCATCACCCCGCTGCTCGTCATCGCCGGCCCCGCGCTCCCGCTCGGCCTCGTCTGCCTCTGCACCCCGCTGCTCGCCGGACTCCTCCACGACCGCCGCGCGGCGGCCGGGTACGCGGTCGCGCAGGCGGCGGTGGTCGCGGTCGTGACGGTGGTCGAGGCGGTGACCGGAGCGGGGGGCACGGGCATGTCGGGGGTCGGGGACGCGGGCGTGTCGGGAGCCGAGGGCGTGTCGGGGGGCGGGCCCCTGCTGTCCGCCCTCGCCCTGCCCGCCCTCTGCCTGCTCGCGGGGGCGGCGGGGGCCTGCCTGCGGGACCTCCTCACCCGCTTCGACGAGGCGAGCCGGACCTGCGCCGAGGCCGCCGCCCGCCGCGCCGCGACCCAGGCCGCCCGCGCCGAACGCGACCGACTGGCACGCGAGATGCACGACTCCGTCGCCAAGACCCTGCACGGCCTGGCCCTGGCGGCGGACGCCCTGTCCCGCACCGCCGACCCGGCCGCGGTCCACGCCCAGGCACGGGCGGTGGCCGAGGCCGCCCGCCGCGCCGCGGCCGAGTCCCGGCACCTCCTGACCGACCTCCGAAGCGACGAAGCCACCCCGACCACCCGACCCGCCCCCGCCACCCCCCTCCTCGCGCAACTGCTATCCCTCGCCGCCCACCACCCCGGCGCCGCCCTGCACACCACCGGAACCGTCCCACCCGTACCCCCCGAGGTCACTCGCGACCTGGTCGCGGTGGCCGCGGAAGCCCTGGAGAACGCCCGCCGGCACGCGTCCGCCTCCCGCGTCGACATCACCGCCGCGGCCTCACCCGCCGGCCTCCGCCTCACCATCACCGACGACGGCCCGGGCCTGCCGCCCGGCGGCCCCGACCCGGCCCACCTCCGCGCCACGGGCCACTTCGGGCTGCTCGGCATGACGGAACGCGCCGCGGCCATCGGCGCCCACCTCGCCATCGGCCCCCCGGCCACCGGCCCCGGCACCCAGGTCCGCCTCGACATCCCCCTCGGGAGCCCGTGATGCCGCCCTTGCGCGTCCTGATCGCCGACGACAACCCCGTCGTCCGCGCCGGCCTCTCGGCCCTCCTCGCGACCGCCCCCGACATCGAGGTCGTCGCCCAGGCCGCGGACGGCCGCGAGGCCCTTCAGCTCACCCGGACCCACACCCCCGACGTGATCCTCCTCGACGTCCGGATGCCGGGAGTCGACGGCATCTCGGCGCTGCCCCACCTGGCGCGCCTGGCACCCGTACTGATGCTGACGTACAGCCAGGAGTCTGAAATGGTCCGCGAAGCCCTCCTGCTGGGCGCCGGCGGCTACCTGGTCCACGGCGAATTCACCCCGGACCTCCTGCTCACGGCGGTCCGCGACACCCACGCCGGCCGCGCCCACTTCACCCCGACGGCGGCAACCGCGGTCCTCGCGGAGCTCCGGGCCTCTTCGCAACCGCAACGGATTGTGGCACAGTCTTCTCAGCGCCTTCCCAACCACATCGCGTTCGGGCTGAGTTCACGTGAGGAGGAGGTCATGGATCTGATCGCATCCGGGATGAACAACCAACAGATCGCGGCCACCTGCTTCATCAGCGAGAAGACGGTCAAGAACCACATCAACCGCATCTTCGCGAAGCTCCAGACCACCACCCGCAGCGAAGCCATAGCCCGCTGGCTGGGAACCGCCCGTCCAGGGGTGGCCGGCCATGGGTAGACAGTCTGCGCAGTGGGTCCGTAATTGGGCCCCGGGACCCTTGGTTATCACCGGTAACTCCCCGTACGGTCCGCAAATCGACAGCGGCACCGGCCCGGGAGGAAACCCTCATGTCACACAACACGCTGCTGAAGGCCACCGTGCAGACGAAGATCCGCCTGCGCGGCTGGACGGACACGGCGATGACGAGCATGCGCAAGCGCTACACGACCACGGACCGAGGCCAGACGGCCTTCGAGTACCTGGGCATCATCCTGGTCGTCGTGGTCATCATCGGAGCGATCATCGGCACGGGCATCGGGACCGAGATCACCACGAAGATCAAGCAAGCGATCACGGACATCAAAGCCGGCAAGTGACCTTGGGCAGACGGCTGGATGATCGCGGGCAGGCCTTTCCCGTTTATGTCGTGGCGGTGGTGGGTCTGCTCTTTGCTGCGCTCGCCTTCTTCGTCGTCGGAATGGCGGGAGCCACTCGCAGTGACGCTCAGGGCGCGGCGGACGCTGCGGCGCTTGCGGCGGCTCAAGAGGCGAGGGACAAGGTCTTCGTGGATCGAGATCTGCTCGTCCTCAAGACGGCTGACTGGGAGGCGATTCTCAGGGGTGATCGTCTCGATGGATCGGGCGCCTGCGCGAAGGCCGTCGAGTTCGCCGCTTTGAACGCCGCCACGGCGGAATGTGAAGCCGCCCTACCAGAGTTTACGGTCGCGGTGACCACCGACGGGACAGTCGGGAACTCGGTCATCCCGGGTACGGAGGCCATGCACGGCGAAGCCACGGCGAAGGCCGTGATCGAGCCTCGGTGCACTCTCGGGGCGGGTCCGATCGCAACGCCGAGCCCGACGGCCCCACCCGGTGATGGTGGCGTCGAGGCGCCCGCCACTGTCGCGTTGACATGCAAGGGCGGCGTATCGGTGGAGCTGGATCCTTCGAGCCCGGGCTCCCTGCTTCAACTGGCGAGGAAACTCTTCAGCGTGCGACTGGTTAACTGACAGCGAATGAGAGATGGGGAAGCGGCTACATGAGCACTCGGCACAGGACTGGTGTCCGTGGGGGAGCGGTCGTAGTGGTCGCGGCGGTCTTGGCGCTCGCACTCGCGGGATGCGGTGTCGGCGACGACTCCAAGGCCAAGGAGCCGCAGAAGCCCTCTTCCGCACAGTCTCAAGGCGGCGGATCCAAGACCCCCGTGCCCTCCGGGGGCCAGACATCCGCGCCAACCGAGGTCATCGCCACGGTGGAGGGGGCGAACGGCATGGTCCTCGTGATCAACTCTGCGAAGCGCGACGCCGGAGGGTTCCTCACGGTCAGCGGTCAGATCAAGAACAACGGAAGTCAATCGTTCGCAGGGACCTCGGCGTGGCGGGGCAACGAACTCAACCAGAGCGGTGAGTCCGTGGCCGGCGCGACATTGGTCGACAAGGCTGGCAAGAAGCGGTACTACGTGCTGCGCGACACCGATGGCAGGTGCCTCTGCACCACCGGTGTCTCCAGTGTGGGTGCGGGTCAGGTCGTGCCCATGTTCGTCCAGTTTCCAGCGCCTCCGGCAAGCACCGCAGAAATGGAATTCAGTCTCCCCACCTTCGCCACGGCGACCGTCAAAATCTCCGGGTGACCCCATGACCAAACGACACCGCGTCTCCGCGTCCACCGCCGTCGTCGGGCTCGTCATCGCCGGCGCGCACTTCATCGGGGCCACCAGTGCCCACGCCGACGACGTCAAGCCGTCGGTGCCGCCCGGTACCGAGCCTTCGGCTTCGGCTCCCGTGGCCATCGACTCGAACGCCCCCGGGCTCAAGATCCCGCAGGGTGGGACCCTCGCGCCCGTCAAGGTGCTCGACATCGCCGAGGTCGTCGAGGACCTCGGGGGTGAGGAGCGGCGGCAGGAGACCAATCAGACCGTCATGATGGCGCTGCAGTCCGAGGTCCTGTTCCCCGAGAACAGCGCGGTGTTCAACGCGCAGGCGGCGGCGCGGATACAGGCCATCGCCAATGAGATCAACCAGCAGAAGGCGACCCGCGTCCGCGTCTTCGGGTTCACCGATGACCAGGGCAGTTATGAGCACGGCAAGGAGCTGTCCAAGCAGCGCGCCGACGCCGTGCAGGCGGAGTTGGGCAAGACCGTGACGAACCCCGGCGTCATCTTCGATGTCCGCGGTTACAGCGAGGACTACCCGATCGCCGACAACGGCACCGAGGAAGGCCGGAAGAAGAACCGGCGCGTGGAGATCACGTTCCCCCGCGGCAGCGGTCAGTAGGCCTTCGGGCGGCGGGTGTTCGTCCGTCGGCTCTCACCGCATGACGGCACCGCCCCTCACCGCATGACGGCACCGCCCCTCACCGCATGAGGACGGCCGCCGCCTCGCGGGCCCGGTGGGCCGGCGCGGGGCCGGGGTCGAGGGCGGCCACGACGGTGGCGCCCTCGACCAGGAGCAGGAGTTGGTCCGCGAGCGGTTCCCGGTCGGGGCCGGCGAGGTCGGCCAGGAGGTTCCGCAGCTCCGCCTTGTGGCGGCGGATGACGTCCACCACGGCCTCGGGTCCGGTGCCGAGTTCGCCGTAGGCGTTGAGGAACGCGCAGCCCCGGAAGTCCGGCTCGCGGAACCAGTCCGCGAGCCAGTCGAAGACGCCGAGGATCGGGTCCGGCGCTTCGCTCACCGCCGTGCGCAGGCTTGCCGTCCAGCGTCGGTCGCGGCGTTCCAGGTAGGCGGTGACCAGGGATTCCTTGGCGGGGAAGACGCGGTACAGCCGTTTGAGCGGGACGCCCGATGCGGCGCGGATGCGGTCCATGCCGACGGCCTGGATCCCCTCGGCGTAGAACAGGGTCTCCGCCGCGTCGAGCAGTCGGGTCCGGGCCTCTTCGTCGTCCATGAGGGCAGCGTAGTCCAGAGGCGCTTGCCTGGAGAACGATCGTTCTCTATGGTGCGGAGCAGAGGGAGAACGATCGTTCTCTCCGTGTCGAGAGGGCTGATTCCATGACCGCCGCCGTACCCCGCCCGCCCCTGCCGCCCTTCACCGAGGAGAGCGCCCGCGCCAAGGTGCGAGCCGCCGAGGACGCGTGGAACAGTCGCGACCCCGACCGCGTCGCGCAGGCGTACACGCAGGACTCGGTCTGGCGCAATCGCGACCGCTTCCTGACCGGCCGCGCCGAGATCCGGGAGTTCCTCGCCGACAAATGGGAGCGCGAGCTGGACTATCGACTCCGCAAGGAACTCTGGGCGTACACCGGGAACCGGATCTCCGTCCGCTTCACGTACGAGTGGCACGACACCGCCGGCCAGTGGTGGCGCAGCCACGGCAACGAGCAGTGGGAGTTCGACGACGACGGCCTGATGCGCCGCCGGGAGGCGAGCATCAACGACGTCCCCATCGCCGAGGAGGATCGCCGACTGGTCCGACCGCGCCACGACACCTGACAGCCCCCGGCCCGGAGCCCCACCCGAACGCCGGCCCGGCGTCCTGCCCGAGCTCCCACCCGGCCCCCGGCTCGGCGTCCTGCCCGAATCCCCGCCCCGCGACCCGCCCGGTAACCCCGCGACCCGCCCCGTAACCCCCGCTACTGCCCGTGCGCCTGCGTGATGAGGTCCGTGGCGACCTCCAGGGCCGCCTGGCGGGTCTCCTCCGGGTTGCCCTCCACGTGCTGGAGGAACATCATCCCGGCGTGCAGCGTGAACAGGGCGCTCACGCAGCGCACCTGGTCCGTCAGCGGCCCGTCTTCCGTCCTCAGTAGTTCGACCAGGGTGAAGAGGCGCTTCTTCACGGTCTCCCCGATGCTCAGTTCCCGCATCGTCGCCTGGTTCTCCTGCATGAACCGGTACAGGGAGGCCCCGGCCGCCATCGCCTCGCTGTAACGCCGGAGCACTTCCCGCTTGGTCTCCAGCGTGCGCGGCTGCTCCTCCGCCCACGCGATCAGCTCGTCGATCGGACGCGTCACGTCCTCGAAGAGGCTGATGATGATGTCTTCCTTGGTCTTGAAGTGGTAGTACAGCGCGGCCTTCGTGACGTCCAGCCGCTCCGCGATCTCGCGCAGCGACGTCTTCTCGTACCCCTGCTCGGCGAAGAGCTCCACAGCCACGTCCTGGATGCGCTGACGCGTGTTGCCACGGCGCTGCTGCGGACTGCTGCTGGTCATGGCGCTCCCCAAAATTACTTACTTGACGCCCGGCTAGTGACGGGTTTACCTTCCCCAGTGTAGTGAACTAGCCGGGCGGCAAGTAAGCCCCGGGGGTCAGGGGAGTGGACGAGATGGCGGAAATGACGAAGAAGGCCGAAACCTCGGAGGAGGTGAAGCCGCGCAGCGTCCGCGTCGTACTGATGGCGCTCATGATCGCGATGCTGCTGGCCATGCTGGACAACATGATCATCGGCACCGCCATGCCGACGATCGTCGGCGAACTCGGTGGCCTGGAGCACCTCTCCTGGGTCGTCACCGCGTACACCCTGGCCACGGCCGCCTCCACCCCCATCTGGGGCAAGATCGGCGACATGTATGGCCGGAAGGGCTCCTTCCTCACCTCGATCGTGATCTTCCTGATCGGTTCCGCGCTCAGCGGCATGGCCCAGGACATGGGTCAGTTGATCGGGTTCCGTGCGATCCAGGGCCTCGGCGCCGGTGGTCTGATGGTCGGCGTCATGGCGATCATCGGCGACCTGATCCCGCCCCGTGAGCGCGGCAAGTACCAGGGCATGATGGCCGGCGTGATGGCCCTCGCCATGATCGGCGGCCCGCTGGTCGGCGGCACCATCACCGACCACATGGGCTGGCGCTGGTCCTTCTACATCAACCTTCCGCTCGGCGCCGTCGCCCTCGCGATGGTCACCGCGGTCCTGCACCTTCCCAAGAAGAAGGCCCAGGGGAAGATCGACTACCTCGGCGCGGCCCTGTTGACCATCGCCATCACCTCCACCGTGCTCGTCACCACCTGGGGTGGCACCGAGTACGCCTGGGGTTCCGGTGAGGTCATCGGCCTGATCATCGTCGGCATCGTGTCGATCGCCGCGTTCCTCTACGTCGAGACCAAGGCCGCCGAGCCGGTCATGCCGCTGCACATCTTCCGCAGCCGCAACTTCACGCTCATGTCGGTGATCGGGTTCCTCGTCGGCTTCGCGATGTTCGGCGGCGTGCTCTACCTCCCGCTGTTCCAGCAGTCGGTGCAGGGCGCCTCCGCCACCAACTCCGGCCTGCTGCTCCTGCCGATGCTGCTCTCGATGATGGTCGTCTCGCTGATCGCGGGCCGCATCACCACCAGCAGCGGCAAGTACAAGATGTTCCCGATCGTCGGCGGCGCGCTCATGGTCGTCGGGCTCTTCCTGCTCGCGACCATGGACACCGGCACCACCCGCCTGATGTCCGGCGTCTACATGGCGGTCCTCGGCGCGGGCCTCGGCTTCCTGATGCAGATCACCATGCTGGTCGCGCAGAACAGCGTCGACATGAAGGACATGGGCGTCGCGTCCTCCTCCGCCACCCTGTTCCGGACCCTCGGCGGTTCCTTCGGTGTCGCCCTGATGGGCTCGCTGTTCACCTCGCAGGTGACCGACACCATGACCGACCGACTGGGCCCCGAGGCCGCCGCGAAGGCGGGCTCGGCCCAACTGGACGCCGCGAGCCTGGCCAAGCTGCCCGAGGCCATGCGCGACGCCTACCAGCACGCGGTCGCGGCCGGCACGCACTCCGCGTTCCTGCTCGGCGCGGTGATCGCCGTACTGGGCTTCGTGGCCGCCTGGTTCGTCAAGGAGGTCCCGCTCCGGGGCGCGGGTCCCGCCCAGGCCGCCGGCGGCGAGGGCGGCGAGGGCGGCGAGGGCAAGACCGCCCAGGCTCCCCAGGAGTCCGTCGCGCACTGAGCGAGGCACGTGATGCGCGCGTGGCGTACGCGACGTGTGTGACGTATGCGACAACGTGGGAATCAAACGAGCCCGGCACCGGCGGATGCATCAATCCGCCGGTGCCGGGCTCTTTCCGCACCCGCACCCGCACCCGTACCCGGGCCGGCCCCGCCCACGACCGCCCGCCCATGCCCGCGTTCCCGCCCACGCGTGCCGTGACCGCGATCGCCGTGACACCTGGTGCGGGAGTCGCCCCACGCGGGGTCGAGTGAATCCCGTCCACGGGAGGGGAGGTTGAGCCGCGAGGTGATGGGTAGCAGGTTGGGGCGATTCGGCCCGGTTTCAACGGGCCCGAAAATACGGACGATCGGGGACGAATGTCCCATTACTTGGAATTTATGGGGGAATTCACTGGAACCCCTCCTCGTCACCCGGCGTCTGGAAGACGAGGGGGCACCACCGGCGGCGGTCGGAGGCGCCCACGAGGTGAAGGGGAGTGGACAGACTCATGGGGTTCTTGGCACGCAAGCGCAAGCAGGCCGCACAGTCCCGGTTGACCGTCGTGGCGGCCGCGGTGGCCGTCGCCGCGACGGTATGGGGAGCGACGGCGATCGTCGGACCGGACCACCCCATCGGACACGAGAACGCGGCCGGTCGCACGGACGACCCCGCCGGCGGCGCGCCGGGCTCGCCCGGGTCGCCGAACGTGCCCCGGCAGCGCATGCCCGAGGGGATAGCCCACGCCTCGGAGGGCGGCGGAGACACGGTCAACGTCACCATCGACGACGGCCCCGATCCCCGATGGACGCCGCAGATCCTCGCCGTCCTCGCGGAGCACGAAGTGAAGGCGACCTTCTGCATGGTCGGCCCCCGGGCCGCGGCCCACCCGGACCTGGTCAAGCAGGTCGTCGCGGCCGGGCACCGGCTCTGCGACCACACCATGTCCCACGACACGGCGATGGACAAGAAGCCCGTCGCCTACCAGAAGGCGCAGATACTCGACGCGCAACGACAGATAGAGCAAGCCGCGGGCGGCGGCGCCAAGGTGGAGTACTACCGGGCTCCGGGCGGCGCGTTCACGCCCGACAGCCGGCGCATCGCCGCCGAGGCCGGCATGCGTCCGCTCGGTTGGAACGTGGACAGCAAGGACTTCAGCAAGCCGGGCGTCGCCGCGATCGTCAACACGGTCAAGGGCGAACTGAAGAACGGTCCGACCGTGCTCTTCCACGACGGCGGAGGCAACCGCGCGCAGACCGTCGAGGCCCTCGACCGGGTCCTGGCCTGGCTCGACGAGCAGGGCCGCCCCACCGGCTTCCCGGTCCGCACGGCCCCCTGACACGCCGTCCGGCGGCGAACGGGTGAGGGTCGTCCCGCCGGCCCCGCCCCCGGTGTTCCCTGGCCGTACGCGGCCGTACGCGGCCGTACGCGGCCGTACGCGGCCGTACGCGGCCGTACGCGCGGCTGTACGCAGTCGTACGCAGCAGCCGTACGCGGGGCCCGCACGCAGCCGCGTACCCGTCACCGCGCACGAGAGAACCCCGCGCGGACCGAATCCCGCGCACGACCCGCCGGAGGACCGACCCGTGATCGCACCCGAGCACCTCACCGACCCAGCCGTCCGCGCCTTCGTCACCGCCGTGAACGCGGGCGACCGGGCGGCGTTCGACGCCGCCCTCGCCCCGGGCGCGACCATGTCGGACGACGGATCCGACCGGGACCTCGGCGAGTGGACCGAGAAGGAGGTCTTCTCCTCGGGCGGCCACATGGCCGTCGCCTCGCAGTCCGAGGACGGTCGCGCCCTCGTCGTCGACTACCGCAACGACACCTGGGGCGAGATGCGGACCGCCTGGCGGTTCGACGTCACCGACGGCCGCGTCGGCCGCTTCGAGACCGGCCAGGCCTGACCCGTGCCCCGGCCGGGCCCGGCCCCCTGGTTCGACCGGCCGGGCTCACCTCGGCGTCCGGCCGGCCCGCCGCCGCAACTGGCGTTCATCGGTTGGTATTCCGGGCGAATCGCGGAATCCGTCATCCTCGGGTCCGTCCCCCCCTGCCCGTACGGGTGAACGCGCGCCCGGTGTCGTTCCGGCCCGCCGGAAGGCCCCGTTGGGTCGGGCATGAAGCGCACCCGCACCGCCGCTCTCGCCCTCGCCGCCGCCGTGGCCGCCCTCGCCCCCGCCGTCGGCCAGTCCGCGGCCACCGCCGCGCCGGCCACGGCGTACCTCCAGGACCCGGGCGGCGAGGAGAAGGCGATGAAGTCGATGTGGACCAAGGACGACATGCACAAGGTGGAGGCACAGTTCCGCTTCCACCCGTCGGTCCAGTACAAGACCGTCACCAAGCCCGGCCCCGACGGTGCCCGGGAGTACGAGCGGAAGGTCGCCGACCCCAAGACGCTGGCGTGGTCGCCCTCGTACGAGTTCGCGTGGGCGGTTTCCGACTCCAAGCTGGTCAAGCGGGCGGTGACCACGAAGGACGGCAGGCACCCGCTCGTCGTGCACGCCGTGCTGCGCGACGCCAGGCGGGCCAAGGCGGGCGAGGTGCGGCAGGAGCTGACGGACCAGCCGGCGACGGGCCGCACGAAGGTCCCCGGCGGGAAGCGGATCGCCTGCGACACCGGGACCTACACGGTGGAGTGGTCGGTCACCCGGACCGGCTACGGGACGCTCACGGGCACGTTGAACTGGGATTCCGACTGCGGGCAGTACCGCACGGCGTTCTCGCAGGACAACGGCCGACAGAAGTAGCGCGACGGGCTCGAAGGCCCGAAAAGGCCCGACGGACGGGACGGGCCGGGCAGGGGAACAGAGAAGGCAGGGGGAGGGGCCGGCCGCCCCGCGCACCTTGTGGGTGCTCGTCGGGCGGCAGGGCCGGCTGGATCAAGTGCCGTGACTGCCATGGTGCCGCACGGGGTGGGATGCGGCAGGGGGCGAAAGTCCCCATTCCCAGGGGCTTTCCGTACGTCTCGTCGGTCAGCTCGTCCGGCCGGCCTCGGTCGCCTTCGCGGCGATGCCCTCCAGGACGGCCTTGGGGTCGCCGGACGGTTCCACGGCGCGACCGATGTTGCGCTTGATGGTGTCGCTGACGGTCACCCAGGACGGGTCGTTGACCGGGTAGAGCTGGGCGCCGCGCAAGGCGGTCAGGAACTGCACGTCGTTCTGGTCGAGGCCGCCGCCGGCCGGAGTGCGGGTGGCCGACACCGTCGAGGGCAGCAGGTGGTAACGCCCGGCGAAGTCGGTCAGGTTCTTGTCCTGGTAGACGAAGTCCAGGAACTTTCCGATCTCCTCGCGCTTGCCGTTCTGGTTGAACGCCATCATCCAGTCGGCGACACCGACCGTCGGCGGCGTCTCCCCGGAGCCCAGGGTGTCCGACACCGGCATCGAGACGGCGCGGACGGAGATGCCCTTGGCGCGCGCCTCGTGGGCGAGCGAGGGATAGCCGTTGAGCATGCCGACGTCTCCGCGCAGGAAGGCGGCGAACGCGTCGGCGCGGTTGAGCTGCGACGGCGGGACCGGCCCGGTCAGGCCCGGGGCGACCAGGGACTCCTTGATCCACTTGAAGGTCTGGATGTTCTGGTCGGAGGCCAGGCTGTAGTTGCCGCTGTTGTCGGAGTAGCCGCCTCCGTTGCTCAACTCCCAGATCAGCGCCTCGGCGTGCGCCTCTTCCGGGCCGAGCGGCATGGCGTACGGGAACTTCACGCCGTTGTCCTTGAGCGCTTTGGCAGCCGTCTTCAGGTCGTTCCACGTCTTGGGTTCGCTCGTGACGCCGGCCTTGTCGAACAGCGCCTTGTTGTAGAAGAGCAGGCGGCTGCTCGCGACGAACGGCAGGCCGTACAGGGTGCTGCCGACCGTACCGGCCTCCGCGAGCGGTTGCAGGAAGTTCGCCTCGGCGGTGACCGAGAGCAGTTCGTCCGCGGAATAGAGCTTCCCCTGCGCGGCGAAGTCCGAGTAGGAGCCCATCAGGGCCATGTCCGGGGCCTTGCCGTCCCGGACCATGCGCGTGACCGCGCTGTCGATGTCCTCCCACGGAAGGAGCTGGACCTCGACCTTGAGGCCGGGGTTGGCCTTGGTGAAATCGGTCGTCACCTTCTCCCAGAAGGCCTTGGAACTGTTGCCGGGACCGTCGCCGTATTCGGCGGCGACGAGCCGCAGTGTGCCGGCGTCACCGGCGTCCTCGCCGGAACTACCGCAGCCGGCAAGCGGGATGAGCAGGCCCAGAACGGCCGCCCCGGTCGTCGCGGTGAACGTTGTTCGTCGCACGGGTGGGTTCCCCTGATTTTCTTTTGATTCCCGTTGTTACTTATGAGTCACTCCGGGCCGGGGTGTCCCTCCGTGGCCCGTTGGCCGGAATTCTCTCCTGAGGGTGGGGCGGTTGATTCCATTGGGGTGGCGGTTGTGGTCAATGCTCCAACCGAGGCCATTCCGCATGGTGTTTTCCGATATGTGATCCACAATTCCCACGCGCGTAGACATACCGAAAAGCCCGTTTCCGGCCGGGAAACGGCCTGTCGGGGCGTCGGGCGGTCAGGCCGGCCGGACGCCGGTCCTCGGAACGGTCAGTCGGCGAAATCGCCCGCGTAGGGGTCCGGCTCGCCCGTCTCCGGGTTGCGGCCCTCCTGCCAACGACGCTGGGCCTTGCGCCAGTGGACGAAGCTCAGGTGGCCGCCGTCCCAGAAGGTGATGCTGACGGGACTCACGTCGAACTCGTCCGAGCACAGCCGGAGCAGGAATTCGGCCATGCCGTACGGATACACCGCGAAGGACTCGGCGGTGTGCCGCCCGACCACCAGAACCGGCCAGCGGTCGGGGTCGGGATCGGTCGTCAGCCAGCACAGGATGTCCGAGCCGCCCGTGACCCCCCACGCGATGATGGACTCCGGGTCCACGTCGAAGACGGCCCGGCCGCCCTCGGTCTTCCAGACCTGACGGGCGTTGGCGGTCTCCTCGGCCATCTCGGCCGGATCCCACTGGAGTCCGGGCTTGGGCAGCGGCAGCAGGATGCCGGCCTCGCCGTTGATGGACCCGGAGCCGAAGCGCCCCATGAACGCGATGAAGTCGGCCGGGAACCTCGTCCCCCAGGCCGCCTCGGCGGCCCGCCAGTCGATGTCCTCGTCGGCGCCGTGCGTCGCCGGCATGATCTGCTCCAGCGCCTTGATCCGCGCGTTCTCCGTCATGCCGCTCCCCTGACACCCCAGCTCAACCGCCCCAACCTACCCCCGAGGCGGTTCACCGCCTAGCGAGAGATGAGACGGACGTCAGGTTCCGCCTCCGACCGGACGCGGTTCCACCTCCACCCGGGCCCCGACCCGCAGGCCCCAGCCCGCCATCGCGCCCGCCTCGGCCTCCAGGACGTGCCGGGAGCGCGGCCGGGGCCACCCCAGCCGGCCGGGGACCATCATGGCCAGGGCGATCACGTCGAGGTTCCGGTCGAGGTACGCGACGTCGATCGCGAACCGCATCCGGAACGTGTGCACGCTGCCCGCCGGCGTCAACAACAGCGCCCCCGCGATCCCGCCGCGCCCGAGCAGGCCGCGGGTGCGGGCCCGGTAGGAGGCGGCGATCTCCAACGGCACCGGCGCCCCGTCCGTCCCGACGACGCGCAGGACGGCTCCGCCGTCACGCCAACGCCCCATGTCCCGGCCCCTTTCCGCCCGCCCCGCCCGCCCCGCCCGACTGTCGGACGCGTCCGACCGTCCGTCCCGTCCGGGTGGCCAGGGTAGGGGCAATGGGTCCCCGGGCCCATGCCCCCACGAGGGGCCGGGCCTACGGTCGGCGGATGGGCCTGGTCGTGATCATCCTCGCCGCCGCGTACGGAGCGGGCGCGGGTCTGCTGCTGCCGCGCGCGGCGTACCGGCTGTCCGTGGAGCCGGGGGAGCCCTGGCGGGACTCCTGCCCCGACGGGCATCCGCTCCCGGGCTGGGTGGGGCGCGCCCGCTGCCGCCTCCCCGGAGCGCCGGCCGTGTCCCCGCCGGCGCCCGCGCCCACCAGCCCCGGCCCCGGGGCGGGAGCGCCGCCGGCGGGGCCCGTCCCGGCGGCTCCCGGCGCCCCGACCACCGGCGGGCGCCCCGACCCGCCGTACCACCGCTACGGGGTCCGCCCCGCGGGGGTCGTGTGCCTGGTCGCCGGGGTCTGCGCGCTGCTCGCGTGGGCCGTCGGGGTGCGGCCCGAGGCGGTGGCGTTCGTGGGGCTCGCGCCCGGGTTCGTCCTGCTCGGCCTGGTCGACGTCGCCGTGCACCGGCTGCCGGACCCGCTGACCCTGCCGCTCGCCGCGGCCGCGGTCGTGCTGCTGGGATGCGCCGGGGCCCTGCCGGGCGCCGCCGGGTCCTGGCGGTCGGCGCTGCTCGGCGCGGCCGCGCTCGCGGGGGCGTACCTGGTGCTGTTCCTGATCCACCCCGCCGGCATGGGCTTCGGGGACGTCAAGCTGGCGCTGTCCCTCGGGGTCGCTCTTGGGTGGTACGGCAGGGGGGTATGGGTGGCCGGGGCGTTCCTGGGCTTCCTCTACGGGGCCGTGTACGGCCTGGGCCTGCTGCTGCGCGGCCGTGCGGGGCGCCGGACGGCCTTCCCGTTCGGCCCCTTCATGGCGGCCGGCGCGCTCACCGGAGTGCTGCTGGGCGGATTCGGAGCGTAATCGTTTTGCGTCAATGCACGCATCACGCTTTACGAAGGGTTATGGTGGAACCCCCCCCTCGGGCCGGTCCGTATCCCCCCCACGGACCGGCCCGTTTTTTGTTTTCCCGCGCCTGTTCCTGACGGCGCGGCATCAGCGCAGGTCAGCCGCGCTGGGCCCAGATGTTGGCGCCGGGGGTGGAGACGGCGAGGGAATCGATCTCCTTCAACTCCTGCTCCGTGAGCGGCGCACCGGCCAGCGCGGCCACGTTCTCCTCCAACTGCTTCACGCTCGACGCGCCGATCAGAGCCGACGTCATGCGCTCGTCGCGCAGCACCCAGTTCAGCGCCAACTGCGCCAACGACTGCCCGCGCCGCCCCGCGATCTCGTTCAGTCCCTTGAGCCGGCGCAGGACGTCGTCCGAGAGCAGGTCCGGGTTGAGGGACTTGCCCTGGCTGGCCCGCGAGCCCTCCGGGATGCCCTTCAGGTACTTGGCCGTCAGGAGGCCCTGGGCGAGCGGCGCGAAGGAGATGCAGCCCATGCCGGCCTCCTCCAGGGTGTCCAGCAGCCCGTCCTCCTCCGTCCAGCGGTTGATCATGGAGTACGAGGGCTGGTGGATGAGCGGGCGCACGCCCATGTCGCGCAGGATCCGCGCGGCCTCGGCCGTCTGCTCGGCCGTGTACGAGGACACGCCCACGTAGAGGGCCTTGCCCTGCCGGACCGCGGACGCCAGGGCGCCCATGGTCTCCTCCAGCGGGGTCTCCGGGTCGAAGCGGTGCGAGTAGAAGATGTCGACGTAATCGACGCCCATCCGCTTCAGCGAGGCGTCCAGCGAGCCGAGCAGGTACTTGCGGCTGCCCCACTCGCCGTACGGGCCGGCGTGCATCAGGTAGCCGGCCTTGGTGGAGAGCACCAGCTCCTCGCGGTGGGACGCGAAGTCCTGCGCGAAGATCTTGCCGAAGTTGAGCTCGGCGGACCCGGGCGGCGGTCCGTAGTTGTTGGCCAGGTCGAAATGGGTGACACCCAGGTCGAAGGCCCGGCGCAGGATCGCCCGCTGGGGCGCCAGGGACGTGTCGTCGCCGAAGTTGTGCCAGAGGCCGAGGGAGATGGCGGGGAGCTTGAGGCCGCTGTGGCCGGTGCGCCGGTACTCCATGGAGTCGTAGCGCGAGGGCTCTGCCCGATAGGGATTGGTATCAGTCACGTTGTCCTCCCTATCACGGACTTGTGACCGACCGAGTTGGGTACCCCATGCCACATCCCAGTAATGTGGCGGACTCGGGGGACCGCAATTCGCACGGGGGCATTGCACGGAGGGGCTGGAAGATCGTGAAGCTGCGCGACCTGGTGTACAGGCTCTACGCACGCCGGGTGGAAGGCCGACTCGACCATGACGAGGCGCCCAAGCACATCGGCGTCATCCTGGACGGGAACCGGCGCTGGGCGAAGGCGTCCGGAGGAACCACGGAGCAGGGCCACCAGGCCGGAGCCGACAAGATCTCCGAGATGCTGGGCTGGTGCACCGAGACGGACGTCGAGGTCGTCACCCTCTGGATGCTCTCCACGGACAATCTGGACCGCCCCGAGGTCGAGCTGCGCCCGCTGCTCAACATCATCGAGAACACCGTGCGGGGCCTCGCGGCGGACGGCCGCTGGCGCGTCCACCACGTCGGCAACCTCGACATCCTCCCCGAGCGGACCCAGTCCGTGCTGAAGGAGGCCGAGCAGGCCACGCACGACGTCGACGGGATACTGGTCAACGTCGCGGTCGGCTACGGCGGCCGCCAGGAGATCGCCGACGCGGTCCGCTCGCTGTTGCTGGAGCACGCCTCGAAGGGCACCTCCTTCGAGGAGCTGGCCGAGGTCCTCGACATCGACCACATCGCGGAGCACCTCTACACCCGGGGTCAGCCCGACCCGGACCTCGTCATCCGCACCAGCGGCGAACAGCGGCTGTCCGGGTTCATGCTCTGGCAGAGCGCGCATTCGGAGTACTACTTCTGCGACGTGTTCTGGCCGGCCTTCCGCAAGGTCGACTTCCTCCGGGCGCTGCGCGACTACGCCGCCCGCCACCGGCGGTACGGGAGCTGATCCCCGGACGGCGGGATCCTCCCGGGGAGTTCGCCGCGACCGCGCTCCCTCCGGCCCGACACCTCCCCGCGCGTTCCGTCGTCCCCCTCTCAAGCCTTCACCAGGGGTTCACCGAGCGTCCGTCATATGCCATGGCATGGCCTTGCCCGTTCGAGGGCATAACCCTGGCAGGTCGACGTCCGATCCACGGGTGTCGAGTCTCAGCGGACGGCATGGGGTCGTCCGCCCGGGAGGCCCTTTGCACCAGGACGCACGTGCGGTTCGCACGGACGGAGTGGAGGGCCGGGAATCGGCCCGCGCATGGGTGCCGATGACCGGTCCGGTCTTCATGGCCCGACCTCTTCCGAGGGGGTACGTCCTTCCGTGGTGACCAGCACAAAGCGCCGCCTGCCCGACAGGCGGACCTACGTCCTCGACACCAGCGTCCTGCTGGCAGACCCCAACGCGATCTCCCGCTTCGACGAGCACGAGGTCGTGCTCCCGATCGTGGTGATCACCGAGCTGGAGGCAAAGAGGCACCATCCCGAACTCGGCTACTTCGCGCGCCAGGCCCTCCGCCTGCTCGACGACTTCCGGGTCCGGTACGGACGTCTCGACGCCCCCATCCCGCTGGGCGATCTGGGTGGCACCCTGCGTGTCGAGCTCAACCACTCCGACCCGGGTGTCCTGCCCGCCGGCTTCAGACTGGGGGACAACGACTCGCGGATCCTCGCCGTCGCCCGCAATCTCCAGGCCGAGGGCTACGACGTCACGGTGGTCTCGAAGGATCTCCCGCTGCGCATCAAGGCCTCCTCCGTGGGGCTGCTCGCCGAGGAGTACCGGGCGGAGCTCGCCATCACCGATGCCGGATGGACCGGCATGAGCGAGCTGGCCCTCTCCGGCGAACAGGTGGACCTGCTCTTCTCGGAGGAGCGGCTCTACGTGCCGGAGGTCGCCGAGTTGCCCGTCCACACCGGACTGGTCCTCCAGTCCGAACGGGGCAAGGCGCTGGGCCGGGTCACGGCCGACGGCAACGTGAAGCTCGTACGGGGCGACCGCGAGGCCTTCGGGCTGCACGGCCGCAGCGCCGAGCAGCGCATCGCCCTCGACCTGTTGCTCGACCCGGAGATCGGCATCCTCTCGATGGGCGGCCGGGCCGGCACCGGAAAGTCGGCGCTCGCGCTGTGCGCGGGCCTGGAGGCCGTGCTGGAGCGGAGGCAGCATCAGAAGGTGATGGTCTTCCGGCCGCTGTACGCGGTGGGCGGCCAGGACCTCGGCTACCTGCCCGGGGACGCCTCCGAGAAGATGAGCCCGTGGGCGCAGGCGGTGTTCGACACGCTCTCGGCGGTCGCCGGACGCGAGGTCATCGAGGAGGTGCTGAACCGCGGGATGCTCGAAGTCCTGCCGCTCACCCACATCCGCGGTCGTTCCCTGCACGACGCCTTCGTGATCGTGGACGAGGCGCAGTCGCTGGAACGGAACGTGCTGCTGACGATGCTGTCCCGGATCGGCGCCAACTCGCGGGTCGTGCTGACCCACGACGTGGCGCAGCGGGACAACCTGAGGGTGGGCCGGTACGACGGAGTGGTCGCCGTCGTTGAGAAGCTGAAGGGCCATCCGCTCTTCGCGCACATCACGCTGACTCGTTCCGAGCGTTCGCCGATCGCCGCGCTCGTCACGGAGATGCTGGAGACCCTGTAACCGCAAAGGGGACAGAACCCCCATAGTGGGAAGTAGAGTTGGCGCCGCCCGGCAAAGGCCCAGAAGCCTAGCCGGGCGGCGTTGTGCTGCACAGGCCTTTGTCGAAAACAGCGGCCTCCCCGCAGGTGTGACCTTTCCCACGCAACGCGGAATTGCCCTGCGGCGTCGAGGTCCGGCAGAGTCTGATTTCCGTCAGGCCCCACATACGGCACACCTGTATCTCTCGTGAGATACGCGCAGCACCACAACTCCACAGTCGTTTGCCGTATGTCGCCCGAGTTTCACGCGGCAGCTCCCGCAGGGGAGTTGCCCACGGGCCCGAGCCTCCAGTGACCGCGGATTCATGGAGGCCAGTGTCCAGGGGCACTTTTGCGCCCGCCAGGTCACTGCGGACGCTGCTGGAAGGACACCGTGTGAGCCGGATCTCGGTTCGAGGGTTCGCAGTGGCTTCGGCCACCGCTGTCACCACCGTCGGCGCAGTCGTGGGCGTTGCCACCGGCGACGCCACCACGAACGACCTCGAGACCACCGCGTCGGGTGCGACTCTCCTCACTGAAATCCCGGTCGGCGAGCAGGCCCAGGTCCAGAGCGGCTCCCTGACGCAGCAGGCCGACACGATCGCCCACGCCGCCGACGCCGACGCCAAGCGCTCGGCCGAGGAAGCCGCGCGCATCGAGGCCGCCGAGACCGCCAAGGCGAAGAAGTCCGACGCCCAGGCCGCGGCGGACGCGGAGGCCAAGAAGAAGTCCGAGGCCGAGGCCGCCGCGAAGCTGAAGAAGGAGCGCGAGGAGGCCGGCGAGGTCGCCAGCCGTTCCTCGACGCGCGACGCCGGCGACTTCGACGTCCAGGGCTCCTACACGATCTCCGAGATCAAGTCGATCGCCCGGCAGATCGTCCCGGCGGGCCAGTTCCAGTGCTTCTCGGAGATCGTGAACCGGGAATCCACCTGGAACTACAAGGCCGTCAACTCGTCCTCGGGCGCCTACGGTCTGGTCCAGGCGCTGCCCGGTTCGAAGATGTCCTCGGCCGGCGCCGACTGGCGCACCAACCCCGCCACCCAGATCAAGTGGGGCCTGGGCTACATGAACGAGCGCTACGGCAGCCCGTGCGCGGCCCTGAGCTTCCACGACGCCAACGACTGGTACTAGGCACGCGCCACCGCACAACCTCCGGGAGCCCCGCACCGTCCTACGGTGCGGGGCTCCTCGCGTGTACGGTCTTCGAGGTGTGTTCACGGGCGGGGGGAAAGGAAAGACATGTCGAAGAGGGCAGGCTGGCTCGGCAGGATCGGGAGAAAGCTCAGCCAGGTGGAGGCTCGCCTCGACGAACGGCGGGCCGAGGTCGAGGCGGAGACCTCCGACGACCGACCGGTCTCCGCGACCGCCCCGTCGCCGCTCCCGCCCCCGGGAAACACCGGCCCCGTCCCCGACACGTCCGGCCGGCGGGTGCGCCCCGACCCGGTGACCGTGATCCCCTGGGGCATGCGCGTGGCCGCGGAGGCCAGTTGGCGGCTGCTGCTGCTCGCCGGGATGCTCTGGGTCCTGATGAAGGTGATCAGTGAGGTCCGCCTGGTCGTCCTCGCCTTCGCCGCGGCCCTGCTGGTCACCGCCCTGCTCCAACCCTTCGTCGTGCGGCTGCGCCGGCTCGGGCTGCCGCGGGGGCTCGCCACGGCCGTGACGGCGATCCTCGGATTCGTGGTCATCGGGCTGGTCGGCTGGTTCGTGGTCTGGCAGGTCATGGAGAACCTCGACGACCTCTCCGACCGGGTCCGCGACGGCATCAACGAACTCAAGGTCTGGGCACTGGACAGTCCGTTCCACGTGACCGAGAAGCAGATCAACGACATCGCGAAGAACCTCACCGACACCATCGGCACCAACACCGAGGAGATCACCTCCGCCGGACTGCAGGGCGTGACGGTGCTCGTCGAGGTGCTGACGGGCATGCTGCTCGCGATGTTCTCGACGCTCTTCCTGCTCTACGACGGCAAGCGGATCTGGACCTGGGTGCTCGGCCTGGTACCGGCCGCCGCCCGTCCCGGCATGGCCGGCGCCGGTCCGCGCGCCTGGCGCACGCTGACCGCGTACGTACGGGGAACCGTCCTCGTGGCGCTCATCGACGCCGTCTTCATCGGCCTCGGCCTGTACTTCCTCGACGTCACGATGGCCGTCCCGCTGGCCGTGTTCATCTTCCTGTTCGCCTTCATCCCGCTCGTCGGAGCCGTCATCTCCGGCGCGCTCGCGGTGGTCGTGGCCCTGGTGACCCAGGGGCCGTTCATCGCGCTCATGGTGCTGGCCGTGGTGCTCGCCGTACAGCAGATCGAGGGCCACGTGCTCCAGCCCTTCATCCTGGGCCGGGCGGTACGGGTGCACCCGCTCGCGGTGGTGCTGTCGGTGGCCGCCGGCGGGATGATCGCGGGCATCGGCGGAGCGGTGGTCGCCGTACCGCTGGTCGCCGTCACCAACACGGTGGTCGGCTTCCTCAAGGCGTACTCGCGCGAGCAGCTCCACCCCGGCATGGCCGAGGTGGGCCCCGCCCCGCACGGGGCCACCGCGCTGGACGCGTCGCTGCGTACGCCGGGGGAGACGAGCCAGGGTGAGCAGCGGGTCTGAGGGCGCCACGACGGCGGTCGGGGGCGGGGAGGGGGGCGACGGGTGATCGGCGAGCCGGAACTGGACGGCGAGTGGCGCACGGACCGGGCCTTCGATCCGGCGGAATCCGCGCCGGAGCCCGGGTCTGCGCGCGGGGCGGCGCGGGGCCCGCGTGCGCGGTGGGTGTGGGCGCTGGGCGGGGCGGTGCTGGCCTCGGCGGTGTGGGGCGCGACCCTGGTCGCGCAGAATCGTTCCGACACGGCTCCGCGCATCGCCTACCGGCACGTCGACGACCTCTGCCCGGAGGCGCCCCTGAAGGCGCTGGGCACGATCAACGGCACGGCCTTCGACATGACGTGGCCGGGCAACGAGAAGAGTCCCGCACTCGACTGGTCCTACTGCCGCGCGACGGGCGGGTACACCGAGGGCCGGCCCTGGTACGGGGTCGAGATCATGGTCGAGCGGCACAAGAAGAGCGATCCCCGGCCGGAGTTCGACGCCGGGCCCGGACTGGACCCCCGCCGCACCGGCGCCTCGGACGTGGAGGAGGTGCCCGGACTCGGCGAACGGGCGCTGCTCAGGCGGCAGCCGGGCACGGACGCCCAACTGGCGGTGCTGGACGGCGGTGTGGTGTTCACGCTCCGCGTGGAGTGGAACATGGACAGGGACCTCGTGGACGAGGACGCGGTCCACACGGCGATGATCGAGGACATGCGGGCGCTGACGACCCGGCTGCGCGAGTGAGCGGGTGAACGACGGGGCCCCCGCGGCCGGTGACGGCTGCGGGGGCCCGTTCCGCGCGGACGCGGAGCGCTACTCGGCGGCGAGGGCCGCTTCGGCATCGAGGGTGACCGCGACGGCCTGGATCACCGAGGCGATCTTGAAGGCCTCCTGGATCGTGTCACGGTCGACACCGGCCTTGCGCAGCACCTGCTCGTGCGAGTCGAGGCACTGGCCGCAGCCGTTGATCGCGGAGACCGCGAGCGACCACAGCTCGAAGTCGACCTTCTCCACACCCGGGTTGCCGATGACGTTCATCCGCAGGCCGGCGCGCAGGGTGCCGTACTCCGGGTCCGACAGCAGGTGACGGGTGCGGTAGAAGACGTTGTTCATCGCCATGATCGCGGCGGCGGACTTGGCGGCGGTGTACGCCTCCGGCGACAGGACCGCCTTCGCCTCGGGCTCCAGCTCGCGCAGGACGCGCGGGGAGCGGGCGGCGATCGCGCAGGACAGGACCGTGCCCCACAGCTGCTGCTGCGGGAGGTCGCTGTTGCCGATGACCGAACCGAGGTTCAGCTTCAGGTCCTTGGCGAAGTCCGGTATGGCGGACTTCAGGGAGTCGAGGGACATCCGTCACTCACCGGCCAGCAGCGCCGGGGCGTCCAGGGTGCCCTCGCCCTTGTTCCAGTTGCACGGGCACAGCTCGTCGGTCTGCAGGGCGTCGAGGACCCGCAGGACCTCCTTGGGGTTACGGCCCACGGAACCGGCGGTCACCATCGTGAACTGGATCTCGTTGTTCTGGTCGACGATGAAGACGGCACGCTGCGCGAAGCCGTCCTCGCCCTGCACGCCACAGGCCTGCATGAGCTCGTGCTTGGAGTCGGCCAGCATCGGGAAGGGCAGGTCACGCAGGTCGGCGTGGTCCTTGCGCCAGGCGTGGTGGACGAACTCGGAGTCGCCGGAGACGCCGAGGACCTGCGCGTCGCGGTCCTGGAACTCCTCGTTCAGCTTGCCGAAGGCGGCGATCTCGGTCGGGCAGACGAAGGTGAAGTCCTTCGGCCAGAAGAACACCACGCGCCACTTGCCCTCGTAGGACTTGTGGTCGATCTGGGCGAACTCGCTGCCGGCTTCGAGCGAGACGCAAGCGGTCAGATCGTAGCTGGGGAACTTGTCACCGACAGTGAGCACGTGCTCTCCTTGCAAACGGGAAAGTGACCCCTATGGGGGCTTTCCGAAGGGGTTGGACGGATCTCACATGCTGGCACAGCTGCATTGATTACGGAAATAGCTACTCTTGTGGCTGGTGATCGGAGGTGCCTATCAGTGGCTGTCGGTAATAGGGGACTCAAGCAGGCGACGCTCGCGCAACTGCGCGCGTTCGTGGCCGTGGCGGAGCATCTGCACTTCCGGGACGCGGCCGCCGCCATCGGCATGAGCCAGCCCGCCCTGTCCGGGGCCGTCTCCGCGCTGGAGGAGGCGCTCGGGGTGCAACTGCTGGAGCGCACCACCCGCAAGGTGCTGCTCTCCCCGGCGGGGGAGCGGATCGCGGTGCGCGCCCGGGGCGTGCTCGACGCCATGGGCGGGCTGCTGGAGGAGGCCGAGGCCGTACGGGCCCCGTTCACCGGAGTCCTGCGACTCGGGGTGATCCCGACGGTGGCCCCGTACCTGCTGCCGACCGTGCTCGGGCTCTTCCACCGGCGCTACCCCCGCATGGACCTCCAGGTGCACGAGGAGCAGACGGCGTCGCTGCTGGAGGGGCTGGCCGGGGGGCGGCTGGACCTGCTGCTGCTCGCGGTGCCGCTGGGGGTGCCCGGGGTGAGCGAACTTCCGCTCTTCGACGAGGACTTCGTACTCCTCGCCCCCCGCGAGCACCCGCTCGCCGGGCGCCGGGACATCCCGCGCGAGGAACTGCGCGGCCTGCAACTGCTGTTGCTCGACGAGGGGCACTGCCTGCGCGACCAGGCCCTCGACATCTGCCGGGAGGCGGGCCGCACGGCGGGCGCGGACGTCACCACCACCGCCGCCGGACTGTCCACGCTCGTACAGCTGGTCGCCGGGGGACTGGGGGTGACGCTGTTGCCGCGCACCGCGCTGCGGTTGGAGACCACGCGCAACGAGTACCTCGCCACCGGGTACTTCGCCGAGCCGGCGCCCTCCCGGCGGATCGCGCTGGCCATGCGGACCGGCACCGCCCGCCAGGAGGAGTTCAAGGCGATCGCCGCCGCGCTGCGCGAGGCCGTACGCCCGCTCCCGGTCTGGCCGACCGACTGATCCGGTCGGTCGCGGGGGCGGGCGTACGGCCTCGCGCAGCGCGGCGGCTCGCGTGCGTCACTCCGTGCGCAGGCCGTCCGGGCGCATCATCCGCAGCAGCGGCGGCAGGCTGAGCAGGGTCACCACCGCGACCACGCCCGCCCCCACGCCCGCCATCCCGAGCACCGGACCCCAGTCGATCCCGACGGGCCGGCCGGCCATCCGGATCAGTACCGAGCCCAGCCCGATGCCCACCGCGATCGCCAGCGCCATGCCCACCCCGACGGGCAGGGCCGTCTGCCAGAGCACCGACAGGCTCAGCGTGGAGCGCTTGGTGCCGAAGGCCACGAGCGAGGACAGCAGCTTCCTCCGTTCGCGCAGCTGCTCCAGTTGGGAGACGAGCATGCTCGCCCCGATCAGGATCAGGACGCCGGTCGCGCCGAAGAAGAGCCCGGTGCGGATCGAGGAGTAACCGGCGGCGGTGGAGGTCGACTTCAAGGTCATGGCCGTGGCGAACGGGTCGGCCTTGAAGGCGGCCGTGCGGGCCCGCTCCAACCCGTCCGGCACCGATTCGTCCAGTTGGAGGAAGATCTGCGCGGACTGGTCGAAGCCCAGGTCCTCGGGCGCCGCCGACGGGGTCGCCAGCAGGCCGGTGCGCCGGGTCCCGTTGGGGTCCTCACGGGAGAGGACGGTGCGCGCGTCGGCCGGGAAGGCCCACTCGACGGCCTTCTTGTGGTCGAACGGGCCGCCGGTGAACCCGTTGACGTTGCCGGCGAAGAGCCGGTCACCCGCCTTGGCGGCCCCCTCGGCGACGGGGCCGTCGAGCACGAAGGTGTCGCCGTCCTTGCACGCGCCGAGTTCCGCCACCTCCCTGAGCGCCTCGCAGGTGCCGACGGTCACCGCGATGGTGTCGTCCGCCGGGACCCGGTGCGCGGCGGTGAACGAGGCCAGCGGCACGGTGCGGGCGATGCCTTCGGTACCGGCGACCTCGGCGGCGAGGGCGTCCAGCCGGTGCTCGCCGCCGCTGGGCAGCAGGATGGACACGGCGGCCCGGGTCGGGTCCTGGCCGGTCTCGTTGCGGTACTCGCCCTCGACGCCGGAGAAGAGCATCTGCAGGGCGATGGCCCCGGCGACCGCCACGGCGATGCCGTTGACGAGGCGGGCGGCCGTACCGCTGCCGATCTGGAGCCGGCGCACGGCGAGTTGCCAGGAGACCGGGCCGCCGGGCGTTCCGCCGACGACGCGTTCCAGTACCCAGGGCAGGAGCGCGGTGATCCCGACGAGCAGCAGCACCACACCGCCGCTGACCTGCCACTGGTTGAACTGCCCGTGCTCGGAGCCGCGTCCCGTCAGCGAGGTGAGCAGGCCGAGTCCGCCGAGCGGCAGCAGCAGCCGCCACCAGACGTGCCGTTTGGTCGGCTTGGCCGTACGGACGACGCCGAGCGGTTCGATCACCACACCGCGCAGGGCGAACAGGGTCACGGCGACGGCCGCCGCCGGCACCGCGACGGCGACGAGGGTGGCCAACCACGGTGTCGGGTCGAGGTCGGCGGGGAAGACGCTGCGCTGCTGGAGGGTCAGGTTGCCGACCAGGCGCCGGCCGATCAGGAAGAAGCCGACACCGAAGCCCAGCCCGAGCACGGATCCGGCGAGCGCCTCGCCGGCGGCGATCCGCCGCACCGCGCGGCTGTCGGCGCCGACCAGGCGGAGCGCGGCGAGCCGGCGGTCGCGTCGCTCGCCGCCGAAGCGGACGGCGGCGGCGATGAGGACGGCGACCGGCGTCAGCAGGGCGACGAAGGTGAGCACGACCATCAGCATCAGCACGGGGTCGAGCTCGCGCGCGTCCGCGTCGTTCGCGAAGCCGGTGACGCGCTCGACGCGGTAGGCGTGTTCGCCGTCGGTCCGGAGCTGGTCGCTGCCCAGGTAGAAGAGGAGTTCGCCGGGCCCGGTCAGGCCCGCGTCGCCGACGATCTGGCCGATCCGGCCGTCCAGGCGTTCCTTGAGGAGGGCGCCGTCGGCGGACTTCATCAGCTTGTCCAGCGCGGGGGAGACGGCCAGTTCGCCCGGGGCGGGGATCTTCTCCAGGCCCGGCGGGACGGGCGCGTCCGGGCCCTCGGCCCGGAGCAGGCTGCCTTCGATGTCCTGCCCGTGGTAGGTCTGTCGGGCGGCCGCGGTGAGGAGGGTGTCGCGGCCGGGAGCGGCGGCCGTCGGCGCGGTCGTCGTGGACCGGGCGTCGGCCCGCTCGTTGCGGGCGGTGAGCGCGCCGGGGACGGCGGTGCTGATCAGCAGCAGCGCGACGCCCAGGCCCACGCCCACGCCGGTGAGCAGGGTCCGGGTCCAGCCCTCGCGGCCGCCGCCGAGGGCGAACCGCACGCCCATGGCCAGGTCGCGGTACCAGGTGCGGAGCGTGTTCATACGATGCGCTCCATGTCGCGGGACCTGCCGTCGCGGACGACGATCTCCCGGTCGGAGTAGGCGGCCACCCGGGTCTCGTGCGTGACGAGGACGACGGCCGCGTTGGCGGAGCGGGCGGCCTCGGTGAGCAGCTGCATGACCAGTTCGCCGTTGAGGGAGTCCAGGGCGCCGGTCGGCTCGTCCGCGAAGATGACGCGGGGCCGGGTGACCAGGGCGCGGGCCACGGCCACGCGCTGGCCCTGGCCGCCGGAGATCTCGCCGGGACGCTTGGCGCCCAGGTCGTCGACCTGGAGCCGCTCCATCCAGCCGAGGGCGGTCCGTTCGGCCTCCTTGCGCTTCACACCGGCCAGCCGCAGCGGCAGGGCGACGTTCTCCACGCAGGTGAGCTCCGGTACGAGCTGTCCGAACTGGAAGACGAAGCCGAACTCGCCCCGGCGCAGGGCGCTGCGCTCGGAGTCGTTCATCGCGGACAGCTCGCGGCCGGCGTAGGTGACGGTGCCGGAGTCGGGCGCCACGATGCCCGCGAGGCAGTGCAGCAACGTCGACTTGCCGGAGCCGGAGGGCCCCATGACGGCGACGACCTCGCCGGGGTGGATCGAGAACTCCGCGCCGTCGAGGGCCTTGGCGGACCCGTAGGTCTTGCGCAGGTCCGTGGCGCACAGCAGGGTGCCGGCCGGGGTCATCGGCGTATCTCCTGACCGAGCTGGTCGAGCCGGGCGGCGGTGAGTTCGAGCCACCGCAGGTCCGCTTCGAGGTGGAAGAGGGCGTGGTCGCAGACGAGTTGGTCGGCGAGGTCGCCCTTGCGCTTGCGGGTGGTCAGCAGGCGCATGAGCCGCAGGTGCTCGGAGCGCTGGGCGTCCAGCAGGTCCTGCGCGCCGCGGCCCGTGAGCAGGGCCAGTACGACCTTGGTGTACAGGGTGGACTGGAGGTACGGCTCGGGCTTCTCGGGCTGGGCGAGCCAGGTCTCGACGTCGGTGATCCCGGCGTCGGTGATGGCGTACCGCTTGCGGTCGGGACCGCCGCCGCTCTCTATCCCGTCGACCTCGACGAGGCCGTTCTTCAGGAGCCGGGACATGGTCGAGTAGACCTGCCCGTAGGCGAGGGGGCGGTCGTGGCCGAACTTCTCGTCGAAGGCGCGTTTGAGGTCGTAGCCGTGCCGGGGGCCGGCTTCCAGTAGACCCAGAAGGGTGTGACCGATGGACATGACGGCGACTATACACGGGAGGTATACACGCGGTGTATACCCCCGGTGCATAGCTCGCCGGACGGGTGTTTTGCCTGGTCAGGTTGTGTTTCGGTGCGGAGAGGTCCCGTCCGGTGTCAGGAGTCGGAGGAGGTGCGGGGGCGGCCGCGCTGCGGGATCGGCGCCGCGCCGCCCGGCAGCCGGCCGGAGTCGGCCAGGGCCCGTCGCAGGAGGAACTCGATCTGCGCGTTGGCGCTGCGCAGCTCCTCGCCGGCCCAGCGCGCGAGCGCGTCGTACACCTGCGGGTCCAGCCGCAGCAGGACCTGCTTGCGGGCCTGGCGCGCGGCCCGCGCCGTGCGCTCGGGACCCCGCGTCGACGGGGCGTCGGGCGCCCCGTCGGACCCGCCGGCGGAGCCCCCGGCCGCCGCCCCGCCGGACGGCGGGACGGGCTGCGGGGCGGCGCCGGACGGGGTGCCGGGCTGTGCGCCGGACCGGGTGCCGGGTCGGCGGCCGGGCTCCCCGCCGGGCCCGGTGCCGGGGTCGGGGTGCGTGCCGCGGACGGGGCTCACTGATAGAGGGTGCCCGTGTTGATGACGGGCTGCGCCGCGCGATCGCCGCACAGGACGACCATCAGGTTGGAGACCATGGAGGCCTTGCGTTCCGGGTCCAGGTCCACGATGTCCTCCTCGGCCAGGCGGGTCAGGGCGAGTTCCACCATGCCCACCGCGCCCTCGACGATCTGCTTGCGGGCCGCCACGACGGCGCCCGCCTGCTGGCGCTGGAGCATCGCGGAGGCGATCTCCGGAGCGTACGCGAGATGCGTGAACCGGGACTCGATGATGTGCACGCCCGCCGCCTCGACCCGGGTCGCCAGCTCCACCGCGAGTTCCTCGGTGATCTCCTCGGCGTTGCCGCGCAGCGACAGCCCGCCCTCGTCGTGCGAGTCGTAGGGGTACTCGATCGCGATGTGCCGGACCGCGGCCTCGGTCTGCGTCTCCACGAACTCCGTGAAGTCCTCGACCTCGAAGACCGCGCGCGCGGTGTCCTCCACCCGCCACACCACGACCGCCGCCAGCTCGATCGGGTTGCCGTACGCGTCGTTGACCTTCAGGACGGCCGTCTCGTGGTTGCGGACCCGGGTGGAGATCTTCCTGCGGGAGGTCAGCGGGTTGACCCAGCGCAGCCCGTCGGTCCGGAGGGTCCCCCGGTAGCGGCCGAAGAGCTGGACCACCCGGGCCTCGCCCGGGGCCACCGTGTTCAGCCCGCACATGGCGAAGATCGAGGCGGGGATCAGCAGCACGCCGAGCGTGATCAGGACGGCCTTGGCCGCCGTCGCGGTGACGATCGCGCCGCCCACGATGAGGCCTGCCCCGACGAGCAACCCGGCCAGTCCGAGCAGCAGGGCCGCTCCGCCGCCGACGCTGCGCGCCGCGAACTCCCTTGCGGGGCCTGCGGATGCGGTCGTCGAACGGGTGGTGTCGGTGGTGTTCCCGGTGTCGGGAGACGCCGCAGTGCTGCTCATGTAATGCCCCCGTTTGCCATGCCGTGTCCGGACCTGTTCGACCGGAACGCCTAGCAAAGTGATAACACTTTTTGCGTACACCACAACCCTTGCGGTCTTATGTGCGTCGGTTCCATTGGCGTGGGTGCTGATTGTCACGTCCGAATTGACCGGTATTGATCAGGGTTAGTCGACCTTTGTCACAGCCTGCGGTGTTAGTTTTCTGAGCTGACGTCGGGGGGGTAATCGAGCGGAGCGGGAGCGATGGGCCGAGCAGAAGCGCGACGGGCGCAGCAGCAGCGCGGAGCGCGGAAAGCACCGAGCGGGCGCTCCAACGGGCGCGCGGGCAAGTCGGGCGGTAAGCCGGCGGGCAAGCCCTCCGGCATACGGCGCTTCTTCACCTGGAAGAAGATCCTCGGGTTCTTCTTCGGGCTGATCCTGCTCATGATGGGCGGCCTGGTCGTCCTCTACTTCATGGTGGAACCGCCGGACAAGGCCAACGAGCAGGCCGAACTCCAGAGCAACACCTACGAGTACTCCGACGGCTCGATCATGACCCGCACGGGCAAGACGAACCGCGAGATCGTCGGGATCGACAAGATCCCGGAGCAGGTGCGCACCGCCTTCATCGCCATCGAGAACAAGTCCTTCTACGAGGACCAGGGCGTCGACGTGATGGGTGTCGCCCGAGGCCTGTTCAACACGGTCACCGGCAAGGGCAAGGCCGGCGGTTCGACGATCACCCAGCAGTACGTCAAGAACTACTACCTCACCCAGGACCAGTCGGCGACGCGCAAGGCCCGAGAGCTGATCATCGCTCTGAAGGTCGACCAGCGCATGAAGAAGGACGAGATCCTCGCCGGCTACCTGAACACCAACTTCTACGGCCGCAACGCCTACGGCATCCAGGCCGCGGCACAGGCCTACTACGGCGTCGACACCGAGAAGCTGACGCTGGAGCAGGGCGCCTACCTCGCCGCCGTCATCCAGGCCCCCAGCCAGTACGACTGGGCGACCGCCGGACCCAACGGCAAGCGGCTGGTCATGATCCGCTTCAACGCCGTCCTCGACAACATGGTCGAGATGGGCAAGCTGGACGCGGCCAAGCGCAAGACCATGAAGTTCCAGGAGCCCATCAAGCCCAAGCCCGCCCCGGGCATGGACGGCCAGAAGGGCTACTTCGTCGAGGCGGCCAAGAAGGAACTCGACCGCCAGGGCATCGACGAGGGGGCCATCGCGGCGGGCGGCTGGACGATCCGGCTGAACATCGACAAGAAGAAGCAGGCCGCGATGGAGAAGGCGGTCGCCGACGAGCTGGAGTCCAAGCTCGACCGCAAGGACACCAAGGGCCGCCCCCAGGACCAGAGCGTCCAGGCCGGCGCCACCTCGGTGGACGCCAAGACCGGCGCGATCGTGGCGATGTACGGCGGCACGGGCCTGTCCGAGAAGTACGAGAGCAACGCCCTGCGCACCGACTTCCAGCCCGGCTCCACCTTCAAGCCGATCGTGCTCGCGACGGCCCTGGAGACCGGCGCGCGGACGCAGGAGGGCAAGGAGATCACTCCGAACGCCCTCTACGACGGAACCAGCAAGCGCCCCGTCGTCGGCAGCGACATCCCGTTCGCCCCGCAGAACCAGGACGATCGCAACTACGGCGACCCGCTGCTCACGGTCCAGAAGGCCACCAACGCCTCCGTCAACTCCGTCTACGCCCAGATGATCGTGGACACCAAGCCGGAGAAGGTGAAGAAGCAGGCGCTGGCCCTCGGCATGGTCGACCGCGACGGCTGGCCCGCCGACAAGCCCGCCATGTCGCTCGGCACCATGAGCGCCAACACCGTCGAGATGGCCGGCGTCTACGCCACCCTCGGCAACCACGGCAAGAAGATCACCCCGACCATCGTGAAGTCGGCCGAGCACAAGGACTCCGACTTCAAGCCGGCCGGCGCGGTCGGCAGCCAGGTCCTCACCCGCAAGACCGCCGACACCGTCACCAAGGTGCTCACCGGCGTGGTCAACGACGGCTCCGGCGAAGTGGTCAAGAGCTCCGCCTACGAGGCCGCAGGCAAGACCGGCACCACCGAGTCCAACGTCGCCGCCTGGTTCACCGGGTACACCCCGGAGCTGGTCACGGTCGTCGCGATGTTCGGCGAGGAGCCCGGCAGCCACAAGCAGGTCACCCTGACCGGCACCGCCGGCAAGGGCCGCGCGGGCGGCTCCAGCTTCCCGGCCGAGATCTGGCGCGCCTACACGCTGGCCGCGCTCAAGGGGCAGAGCACCGAGGAGTTCAGCCTGCCGGACGCCGAGATGGGCACGGTGGAAGCACCGCCGCGCCCCAGCTCCCCGCCCATCACGCCGAGCCAGTCGTCCAGCTCCCCGAGCTCCACCCCCAGCAAGAGCTCCACACCGCCGAAGCCGTCGACGAGCTCGCACAAGCCGGATCCGACCAAGAGCACCACGAAGCCGTCGAACACTCCCGATCCGACGAAGTCGAACCCGACCAAGACCCCGGACCCGACCAGGACCCCGCTCTTCCCCCCGGCTCCCGACCCGCAGGAGTAGGGACCGGCAGCGCCCACGACACAGGACCGCCCCGCGGCGAGCACGCCGCGGGGCGGTCCTGTGTCGTACGGGTCGGGTGAGGGCCTCAGCCGCCCGCCTGGACCTTCGCCGCGATCCGGTCGCCCGTCGCCTTGTCGATGGTGCGCCAGTACTGCAGGGCGCGCTCCAGCACCGGCGGACTCACCCCATCCAGCAGGTGCCCGGCGACGTTGGAGACGAGGCGCTCGCGCGCCGCGTCGTCGAAGACCTCCCGGACCATCGTGCCCGGCTGGCCCCAGTCGTCGTCCTCGGAGCGCAGCGTGTACGCCTCGCGGACCATCTCGCCGGAGGTCGCCCAGCCCGCCGGCTCGCCGAAGCGGGCCGTGTCCGCGGCCGGGCCGCCGTAGGAGTTCGGGGCGTACGGGCGCGCCGCCGCCGACGCCTCGAAGCGCATCGCGCCGTCCTTGGCGTACGAGGAGACCAGCGACCGGGCCCGGTTCGGCGGGAGCTGCGTGTAGTTCGCCCCGATCCGGTAGCGGTGCGTGTCCGGGTACGAGAACAGCCGGCCGAGCAGCATCTTGTCGGGCGACGGGCCGATGCCCGGGACCAGGTTCGACGGCTCGAAGGCGGCCTGCTCGATGTGGATGAAGTAGTCGTCCGGGTTCTTGTCCAGCCTCATCCGGCCGACCTCGATCAGCGGGTAGTCGCCGTGCGGCCACACCTTGGTCAGGTCGAACGGGTTGAACCGGTAGCCCGGGGCGTCCTCGAAGGGCATGACCTGCACGTGCATCGTCCACGTCGGCGCGTTGCCGCCCGCGATCGCGTCGAAGAGGTCGCGTCGGTGGTAGTCGGAGTCCTCGCCCGCCAGCCGGTCCGCCTCCTCCTGCGTCAGGAACTCGTTGCCCTGGTCCGTCTTGAAGTGGTACTTCACCCAGAACTTCTCGCCGCCGGCGTTCACCCACAGGTAGGTGTGCGAGCTGAAGCCGTCCATCGTGCGGTAGTTCCTCGGAATGCCCCGGTCGCCCATCAGGATGGCCACCTGGTGCGCGGACTCCGGGGACAGGGTCCAGAAGTCCCACTGCATGTCGTGGTCGCGCAGCCCGTTGTCCGGGCGGCGCTTCTGCGAGCGGATGAAGTCCTGGAACTTGCTCGGGTCACGGACGAAGAACACCGGGGTGTTGTTGCCGACCATGTCGTAGTTGCCGTGCTCGGTGTAGAACTTCAGGGCGAAACCGCGCGGGTCCCGCCACGTGTCGGGGGAGCCCTGCTCACCCGCGACGGTCGAGAAGCGGGCCAGCATCTCGGTCCTGCGGCCCGGTTGGAAGACGTCGGCCTTGGTGAACTGGCTGACGTCGTTGGTCACCTGGAAGACGCCGTACGCGCCCGCGCCCTTGGCGTGCACCACCCGTTCGGGGACCCGTTCCCGATTGAACTGGGCCATCTTCTCGATCAGGTAGTGGTCCTGGAGCAGGATCGGGCCGTCCGGACTCACGGTGAGCGAGTGCTCGTCGCTCTCCACCGGAATCCCGACGTTGTTCGTCGTGTACGGAATCTTCTGCGCGTCCTGGGTCACGAGCGTCCTCCCGTAGGGGTCGGTTGGGTCGCACGCATTCGCCTGCCCAGTCAACGCCGATCATGCGCCCCCGGCAACGGGAGCTCGAACCACACCACCTTTCCACTGCTCAGCCGCGTCGCACCCCAGCGGCGGGCCAGCCGGTTGACCAGGAACAGGCCCCGACCGCCCTCGTCGGTGTCCCGTGCCCGGCGCTGGCGCGGCAGCTGCGGGGAGTCGTCGCCGACCTCGCAGCGCAGCACGTCCGTACGCAGCAGGCGCAGGGTCACCGGCCGCTCGGCGTACCGCACGGCATTGGTGACCACCTCGCTGACCAGCAGCTCCAGCGAATCGCTCAGCTCCTCCAGACCCCACCGGGTCAGCGCCCGGCGGGCGAACCGACGGGCCCGGCCCGGCGCGGTCTCCTCCGGGTCCAGGAACCAGTACGCGACGTCACTGGGCGCGATCCCCTCGAAACGGGCCGCGAGCAGCGCGATGTCGTCGTCCCGGTCGCCCGGGCCGAGCATGTCCAGGACGTCGTCGCACAGGGCCTCCAGCGGCGGCGGGTGGTCCAGGCCCGTCAGCTGTGCGGTCGTCGCCAGCCGCTCGCGGAGCTGCTCGATGCCCGTCCACACGTCGCGCAGCCGGGACTCGACCAGCCCGTCGGTGTACAGCAGCAGGGTGGCCCCGGCCGGGGCGTCCAGCTCCACGGCCTCGAAGTCCACGCCACCCACGCCGATCGGGGCGCCCGGCGGCACCCGCAGCACCTCGGCGCGGCCGCCCAGGTGGAGCAGGACGGGCGGCGGATGGCCGGCGTTGGCGATGGTGATCCGGTGCGAGACGGGGTCGTAGACCGCGTACAGGCAGGTCGCCATCCGGTCCGAGCCGAGCCGCTGCGCCTGCTCGTCCAAGTGGTGCAGCACCTCGGCGGGCGGCAGGTCGAGCTGCGCCAGGGTCTGCGCCGTGGTGCGCAGCTGGCCCATGATCGCGGCGGAGGTCATGGAATGCCCCATGACGTCGCCGACGACCAGCGCGACCCGGCTGCCGGGCAGCGGTATGGCGTCGTACCAGTCGCCGCCGACCCGGGCCGTCTCGGCGGCGGGCAGGTAGCGGGAGGCCAGCCGCACCCCGGTGGGCTGGGGGAGGCTGTCCGGGAGCATGGTGCGCTGGAGTTCGTCGGCGATGTACGCCTCACGGCCGTACAGCACCGCCTTGTCGATGCCGAGCGCGGTGTGGGTCGCCAACTGGGCGGCGACCAGCAGGTCGTTCGTCTCGAAGGCGGGCCGGTCGGGGGTGCGCAGGAACACCGCCGCGCCGATCACGCGCCGGCGGCCCCGCAACGGGGCCAGGATGGCCCGCTGACCGCGCGGGACGGGATGGTCGGCCCCGAGCAGCTCCGGGAGCGCGTCCTTGGCTCCTGCGGCCGACCCGAAGACGGGCCGTACGCCGCGCAGCACCTCGGCGAGCGCCCCGCCCGGCCGGATCTCGCACAATTCGGCCGCCGGCAGGTCGCCCTGCGGGCCGACGAGCGTCATCTGGCTGAAGTCGAGCTCGCCGGCGGCCCCCGCGGCCCCGGCGGGATCGCCCCCGGTCAGATCGTCGAGCGGCCGGAGCCGGTCGGTGCGTCGGAGCCTTAAGACGACCGGTCCGACGGGGCGCTCGTCGCCCACCGGCAGCGGGTCGCGCAGATAGACGAGGATCGCGTCCGAGAACGTCGGCACGGTCGCCCGGCACAGGCCCAGCACGATCTCGTCGAGGTCGATGCCCCGCGCGATCCGGCGGGTGGCCGCGCCGACGAAGCGCAGCCGGTCGCCTTCCCTGCGGGCCGTGCCGGTTTCCGCGCCGGCGATCGGGCCGCCGCCGTGCCGGCCCGCGCCGCCGCCGACACCGTCGACCTGGAGGCCGTCGGCCGTTGGGCCGTCGAGTTCCGCGGTCGGGGCGGTGGGATCGGGGCGGCTGCCCGGCCGGGCGCCGTGCGTGGTCCGGTCCTCCCCGCCCCGGGGGCGGAGCGGTTCGGGTGCGCGGTCCTGCGCCGAGGCGCCGGCGGCCGCGTTGCGTGCGGCCTCGCCGTCCCGGGGCCGGGCGCCGCCCTGACCCGGCTCCCCGCCGGCCGGCACGTCCGCCGGGGAGGCGGCCGCGGTGCGCGGCCGCGGAAGTTCGGCGGCCGAGGCGGACGCGGGGGCACCGCGCTCCGCGCCCGGCCCCTGCGCATGCGTGCGTACGGCCTCGGTGGCCGCGACGGCGGCCTTGCCGTGGCCGGCATCGTCCGTACCTCCGCCGGAGGCGACGGGCTGCGGGCCCTCCTGGGAGGTGGGGTACTCCGTCACGCGTGGAATTCCGTCCGTTTGCGCTCGATGTGCGCTGCACTCAATCGGTCAGTCGCGGTATACCCGCTCAGCGGCAGGGGCACCACCGCCCCGCGGTTCCGCGTCCCGCTCGTTACCTCTCGCCCAGCGTTGATCTCCGGTCAAGTCCCGTGTACGGCACGTCAATTACGGATGTACAGCCTGGCGGCAACGCCGCAGACGGCCCGGCGGAGGACGATCCTACGGTTGAACCCCGGGGGCGCATCAAGGGTCTCATGAGGTCATATGCGCCGGGGTGCGGTCCCAGTCCTCGGGCAGAACCGGCACTCTCCAGCCCGGATCCGGCCTCCACTTCTCCCATCCGGAGGAGAACGGCGCCCCCCATTCCTTGATGACCTCCACGGCCGCCAGGCCCGCCGCCTCCACCTCGCGCGCCCGCTCGGGAGGCATCAGGCCGATCCGCCGCGCCTGCGCGAACTCGTCCTCGTCCAGCCACTTCCAGCTGCGGTCCGGGGCCACGGCGATGTCCAGGAAGTGGTCCACGGAGTCCACCCCGCCGGCCCAGCGGGTCCGCGGTTCCTCCAGGTTCACGTACCAGTTCTTGAAGCGCCAGCCCCGCTCCCAGAACAGCCACACCGACCACGGGTCCCCGGGGCGGGCCAACTTCAGCACCCCGGTGCCGAACCAGTGCGACCGGGCGGTGGTGCGCGGCGCGGTGTACCGGGTGGCGAGGGGCTCCTCGTGGACCGAGGTGCCGTCGGCCAGCACCGGCTTGACGCACTCGGTGCCGGGGGCCATCCACACGGCCAGCAACTCGTCGGTGTCCCGCACCACCGTCACGGGTCGACAGATGTGGACCCGGCCCGCCGGGCCCGGGGCGTGGTCGCGGTAGCGCCACAGGATCTGCTCGCCGGGCGCCCAGTGCGAGCCCCGGGCCCCGTCGTGCGTCCCGGTGCGCGCCACGCCGCCCCCGCGGCCTCCGATACCTGTCATGCGCAGATCTTAGGGCTGAGGTCCGTACACATGACGCGACGCAGGTCACGGAGGTGGCCGGGGACGGGAAACGACCGAATCCGGCCCCCGGCGGGGGCGATTTCAGGGCCGGGTCATCCGCAGGACGTCCAGCGCCTCGTCCAACTGGGCGAGGGTCAGCGCGCCGCGTTCGACGTAGCCCTCCTCCAGGACGACCTCCCTGATCGTCTTCCGTTCCGCCAGCGACCGCTTCGCCACCTTGGCCGCCTCCTCGTAGCCGATGTAGCGGTTCAGGGGGGTCACCACCGAGGGCGAGGATTCGGCGTACTCCCTGGCCCGCTCGGAGTTGGCGCTGATCCCGTCCACCGTCCGGTCGGCGAGCAGCCGGCTCGCGTTGCCGAGCAGGCGGATCGATTCGAGCAGGTTCCGGGCCATCATCGGGAGCATCACATTGAGCTCGAAGTTGCCGGCGGCGCCCCCGACGGCGACCGCGGTGTCGTTGCCCATCACCTGTGCGGCGACCATGAGGACGGCCTCCGGGATCACCGGATTGACCTTTCCGGGCATGATCGAGGACCCCGGTTGCAGATCCGGGAGATTGATTTCGGCCAATCCCGTGCGCGGTCCGGAGGCCATCCAACGCAGATCGTTGGAGATCTTGGTGAGCGAGACCGCGATCGTGCGGAGCATTCCGGAGGTCTCCACCAGCGCGTCCCGGGCGCCCTGGGCCTCGAAATGGTCCCGCGCCTCGGTCAACGGCAGTCCGGTGGCCTCGGCCACCTCCGCGATCACGGCGGCGGAGAACCCGGGCGGCGTGTTGATGCCGGTGCCCACGGCCGTTCCGCCCAGGGGGAGTTCGGCCAGTCGTGGCAGCGCCGCGCGCAACCGCTCGACGCCGTAGCGGATCTGGACGGCGTATCCGCCGAACTCCTGGCCGAGCGTGACCGGGGTGGCGTCCATCAGGTGGGTGCGGCCGGCCTTGACCACCGCGACGAACTCGGCGGACTTGCGCTCCATCGCGTCGGCGAGGTGCTCCAGCGCCGGGATCAGCTCGCCGATGACGGCGGCGGTCGCGGCGATGTGGATGGAGGACGGGAACACGTCGTTGGAGCTCTGCGAGGCGTTGACGTGGTCGTTCGGGTGGACCGGGCGGCCGAGACGTTCACCGGCCAGCGTGGCGATCACCTCGTTGGCGTTCATGTTCGACGAGGTGCCGGAGCCGGTCTGGAACACGTCCACCGGGAAGTGCTCGTCCCAACGACCCTCCGCGACCTCCTCGGCGGCGGACCGGACGGCCTCGGCCACATCCGCGTCCAGGACGCCGAGCCGGGCGTTCACCACGGCGGCCGCGGCCTTGATCCGGGCCAGTGCGGCGATGTGGGCGTGCTCCAGGCGCTGCCCCGAGATCGGGAAGTTCTCCACCGCGCGCTGTGTCTGGGCCCGCCACTTCGCGTGGGCGGGGACCCGTACCTCACCCATGGAGTCGTGCTCGATCCGGAACGCGCCGGGTGTTCCTGCGGCCTGCTGATCCTCGGTCATTTCCATGGCCTCCTCAAAAAGTTGAGCAATTGTCTTGTTCGAACTGTTCCCAAGTCATCTACCGGCCAGTAAATACCGGGGGTAACACCGATCTCGGGGAGGCGTTCATGGCACGTGCGCGTACCAGACCCATGCTCAGATCTACCGTCGTCGCCGTCACGGCGATCGCGGCCGCCCTCGGCGGCGTCGGCGCCGTCACTCCCATGGCCCAGGCGGCGCCCGTCGCCGCCGTCACCCCTCTCTCGCCGGAACTGGAGGCGATCCGGGCCGCCGAGGCGACCAAGATCTACGGTGACTCTGTCATCCGCCCGCTCGCGGAGCGCAAGACCGGCCTGATCTCGCTCGGCGACAGCGAGATCTCGGGCGAGGGCGTCGGCGCCTACGACCCCGCGACCAACACCCCGAACAACCAGTGCCACCGCTCGCCGGACTCCGCGATCCACCGCACCGGCATCCCCGCCGACCTGACCTTCAACGTCGCCTGTTCCGGCGGCTACACGGGCAACATCAGGATCGGCGGCAGCAAGCAGTACGCCGACGAACTCGTGCAGAGCGACAACCTCGCCATCAAGGCCCGCAACACCAAGATCAAGATGGTGCTGCTGGTCGCCGGCGCCAACGACGACCTCCAGTTCGGCCCCGTCATGACCGACTGCGTCACCCGCTGGGTGCTCGCTCAGGGCACCTGCGAACCCAAGTACGGCCCCGGCTGGCAGGCGCGCGTCGACGGCCTGAAGCCCAAGGTGGAGGCCACCGTCGCCGACCTCAAGACGGTCATGCGCGACGCGGGCTACGCCGACACCGACTACAAGCTCGTCATGATGGGCTACCCCAGCCCGATCGGCCCCGACTTCAACGACAACCCGAACTTCCCCGGCAAGCTCCCCGGCGGCTGCGCCGGCTACGACTCCGACGCCACCTGGGGCCGCAATCAAGCGGTACCCGCCTTCGAGAAGGGCATGCGGGCCGCCGCCCTCGCCTCCGGCGCCACCTACCTGGACAACTCCCGGCTCTTCCACGGCCACGAGGTGTGCATGGAGGACGCCTGGGCCCGCGGCCTCTACCTCGACCTCGGGGACCACTTCCCGTGGGACGAGAACACCGCCCGGCAGTCCTTCCACCCCAACTACCGGGGCCACGGCGCCTTCGCCTCCTGCCTGACCCAGCTCTACACCTCGGGCCTGCGCGAGGCCTCCTGCGCCGACCCCGCGAGCACCGGCGCCCCGGTCCTCCAGGCCGGAGCCTGGGACGACCTGTACAAGCCGCTCAGGAACGAGGCCACCGGCAACTGCCTGGACTCCAACGGCGGCGCGAGCGCCAACAACACCAAGGTGGTGGCCTGGGACTGCCACGGCGGCCGCAACCAGGGCTGGTGGTACGACACCGCCCGCAAGGCCCTCCACGTCGAGCTGACCCAGGACCGCTGCGTCGACGCCCCGGGCGGCGCCTACGGCAACGGCACCGGCCTGATCCTGTGGAACTGCCACGGCGGCGCCAACCAGCAGTTCGTCCGCGACGGCGCCACCCTGCGCCCCGCGGCGGCGCCCGGCATGTGCCTGACCGTGGCCGCCGCCCACGAGCAACTGCGCCTGCAGCCCTGCAACGGTTCCGCCAACCAGCGCTTCGCGTAACCGCCCCGCACCACCCACCCCGTCCACCCCCCACACCCGGCCGGCGCACCCCGGCCGGGTGTCACATGTCCCGCAGCAGCTTGCGCACGTCCCGCGGCCGGTTGGTGATCAGCGTGTCCACGCCGAGCCGCACGCACAGCTCCACGTCCTCCGGCTCGTCCACGGTCCACACCCGCACCGACAGCCCCTTGGCCTTCAACCGCCCCACCAGCCCAGGGGACCGGCGGACGAGCTCGATGCCCGGGCCCGCGTGCGTGGCGTACGGCGGCCGCACCGGCCGCAGCCGGCGCTCCATCAGGTACACGGAGGGCAGCCCCGGAGCCAGCCGGTGCAGCCGGGTCAGAGCGGTGCGGGAGAAGCTCATCACCTCGACGCGGCCCGCGGACCCGTCGGCCAGCCCGTACTCCCGGAGCATCCGCACCAGCTCGACCTCCAGCCGGCCGCCCGCGCGCGACGGGTGCTTCGTCTCGACGGCGAGCCCGACCGGCCGCGGCGCGGCCAGGGCCTCCCGGAGCAGGTCCTCGAAGAGCAGCACCCGGGCGCCGGCGTGCCCGGCCCCCTTCCACGCCCCGAAGTCGAGCGCCACCAACTCCTCGTACGTCATCGCGGAGACCGCCCCGCGCCCGTCGGAGGTCCGCTCCACGCGCCGGTCGTGCACACAGACCAGCCGGTGGTCGGCGGTGAGCCGGACGTCGCACTCCAGCGCGTCCGCGCCGTCCTCCACGGCCTGCCGGTAGGCGGCCAGGGTGTGCTCGGGGTGCTCGTGGGAGGCCCCGCGGTGGGCGATCACGCGGATGGCGCGGGGCGGAAGCGGAGGCGTCGCGGTCATGCGGAGATCCTTGCGAACCGGGGTGAACGGAGCGGTGCGTCCCTGTCACCCCGACGTTAACCGGACGCGCCGGCTCGGGGCTCGTCGGCGGCAGCGGCGGGGGAGTGACGTCGAAGCGCCCCCGCACGACCGCGGCGAAGCGGGCCGGGTCCGCGCACGTGCTCCCCACCCCGCCCGGAAGCCCGAAACGGAAATCCCTTGCGCAATGGTCAAGAAGTGTTGGCCATTGAGGCATGCCCACCGACGATCTCCCCGAGACCTTCCGCGTCACCACCGACGAGCAGCTGCGCGCCGTCTCCAATCTCACGCGTCACCGGATCATGGCCGTGCTCCGCTTCGAGCCCGCGACGATCACCCAGATCGCCGCGCGAGTGGGCCTCGCGAAAGGGAGTTCCAGCTACCACGTACGGCTGCTCGAACGGGCCGGCTTGGTGAAGGTCGTGCGCACGCGGAAGGTCCGGGGGGTCACCGAGCGGTACTACGCCATGGCGGCACGCTCGATCGAGCTGCCGGATCCGGGCGAGGGGGGCCCGGACCTGCTGATGCGGCACGCGGTCGCGGACCTGGAGGCGTCGCCGGCGGACGGCGAGCGGCACGTGCGGATGGCGCATCTGCGGCTCACCGACGAGCAGTTCGCGGAGCTGGGGGCGCGGTTGCGGGCACTGGCGGACGAGTACCGGGAGCTGTCCGATCCATCGCTGCCGGACACGTCACTCGTCTTCGCACTGTTCCACCCGACCTCGCACGAGCAGACCGACGGGGAGTCCGAGTGACCTTGGAAGCAGGAAAGTTGCCGGCCGGGTTCGGACGGCTGTGGACCGCACGGACGGTGTCCTCGCTCGGTGACGGGGTGACACATGCCGCGCTGCCGCTGCTCGCGTTGACGTTGACGCGGGACCCGATGGCGCTCGCCGTCGTCACGGCCGCCGGAACGCTGCCGTGGCTGCTCTTCGGGGTGCTGGGCGGCGCTCTGGTGGACCGCTGGGACCGCCGGCGCACCATGTGGGTCACGGACGCCGCGCGTGCGGCGCTGCTCGCGATACCGGCGGGAGCGGCCGCGCTCGACCTGCTGAGCATCCCGCTGCTCGCGGCCGTCGCCTTCCTCCTCGGCCTCGGCGGGCTCTTCTTCGACACGGCCGCCACGGCCTATCTGCCGGATCTGCTCGGCCGCGACCCCGCGCTCCTGGAGCGCGCCAACTCCCGCCTGCGCGGCGCCCAGACCGCCGCGTCCGGCTTCGCGGGGCCGCCCGCGGGCAGTGCGCTGCTCGCGCTCGGGCGGGCGGTTCCACTGCTCGCCGACGCGGTGTCGTTCGCGCTCTCCGCGCTGCTCGTACGGTCGCTGCCCGCCGCACCCCGGCCCGTACCGCAGGCCCGTGAATCGCTGCTGCGGCAGGCGCGGGCCGGCGCCTCGTACGTGTTCCGGGACCGGCTGCTGCTCGGGCTCGCGCTGCGTCCGGCGGTCGGGAACATCGCCTTCCTCGCGGTGGAGACCGTACTCGCCCTCTTCGCGCACGATCGTCTCGGCAACGACACCTTCGGCTTCGGCCTGCTCCTCACGGCGGAGGCCACCGGCGGTCTGCTCGGCGCGGGCATCGCCTCCTTCCTCGGCCGACGACTCGGCACCGGCACCGGGCTGACCTGCACGGCCGCGGTCGAGGGGCTCGCCATCCTGGGCCTTGCCGCCGCCCCGAACCCGTACGTCGCCGGGCTCGCGCTCGCCGTCTGCGGAGCGGGCATGGGCGCCACGATGGTGCTCGCCCCCTCCCTGCGACAGACGATCGTCCCCGCCCACCTGATGGGCCGGGTGGCCTCCACCTCCCGCATGCTCTCCATGTGCGCCGCCCCGTTCGGCGCCTTCCTCGGCGGCTGGCTGGCCACCACCTACGACGTGCGCACCCCGCTCTACGCCGCCGCCGGCCTGCTCCTCGCCATGACCGCCGTCACCGCGACCATGACCGGCAACCGCCGGGTCGAGGCGGCGCTGCGTGCGGCCGCCCCGGCCGATGCCCCCGATCTCCCCGCATCCCAGGCGCCCGCCCAGGCGACAGCACTAGGCCCCGGGGCTCCACGACCACTCGCACCCGGACACGCGCGAGGGCCCCTCCGCCGATCGGCGGAGGGGCCCTCGTGGTGCGTCACGAACCGGTGCGCGTCAGGAGCCGGTGCGCGTCGGCCGGCCTGTCAGGAGCGGCGCGTCACAGACCCGGGCCGCGCACCGGGATGTGGGTGAACGTCGGCTCCGGGGCCGGATTTTGGAAGAAGTCGTTGCCCTTGTCGTCCACCACGATGAACGCCGGGAAGTCCTCGACCTCGATCCGCCAGACCGCCTCCATGCCGAGCTCCTCGTACTCCAGGACCTCGACCTTCTTGATGCAGTCCTGGGCCAGCCGCGCCGCCGGGCCGCCGATCGAACCCAGGTAGAACCCGCCGTGCGTGCCGCAGGCGTCCGTCACCTGCTGCGAACGGTTGCCCTTGGCCAGCATGACCTTGGAGCCGCCCGCCGCCTGGAACTGCTCGACGTAGGAGTCCATGCGGCCGGCCGTGGTCGGGCCGAAGGAGCCGGAGGCGTAGCCCTCGGGGGTCTTCGCGGGGCCCGCGTAGTAGACCGGGTGGTCCTTCAGGTACTGCGGCATCTCCGCACCCGTGTCCAGCAGCTCCTTGATCTTGGCGTGCGCGATGTCGCGCGCCACGACCAGCGGTCCGCTCAGGGACAGGCGGGTCTTGACCGGGTGCCTGGTCAGCGTCGCCAGGATCTCGTCCATCGGCCGGTTCAGGTCGATCGACACCACGTCCGCCGCGTCGTCGAGGTGCTCGTCCGTGGTCTCGGGCAGGAACCGCGCCGGGTCGGTCTCCAGCTGCTCCAGGAAGACCCCCTCGGCGGTGATCTTCGCGGTGGCCTGACGGTCCGCCGAGCAGGACACGGCGATCGCGACGGGCAGGGAGGCGCCGTGGCGCGGGAGGCGCACCACGCGCACGTCGTGGCAGAAGTACTTGCCGCCGAACTGCGCGCCGATGCCGATCCTCTGGGTCAGCTCGAAGACCTGCTGCTCCAGGGCCTCGTCGCGGAAGCCGTGGCCCAGCGGGGAACCCTCGCGGGGCAGCTCGTCCAGGTAGTGCGCGGAGGCGTACTTCGCCGTCTTGAGCGCGTGCTCCGCCGACGTGCCGCCGACCACGATCGCCAGGTGGTAGGGCGGGCAGGCCGCCGTGCCCAGCGAACGGATCTTCTCCTCCAGGAACTTCATCATGGAGGCCTCGTTCAGGACCGCCTTGGTCTCCTGGTAGAGGAAGGACTTGTTGGCCGAGCCGCCGCCCTTGGCCATGAAGAGGAACTTGTACGCGCCGCCGTCCGTCGCGTACAGCTCGATCTGCGCGGGCAGGTTCGAGCCGGTGTTCTTCTCCTCCCACATGGTGAGGGGGGCCATCTGCGAGTAGCGCAGGTTCAGGCGGGTGTACGCGTCGTAGATGCCGCGCGACAGGGCCGCCTCGTCACCGCCCTCGGTGAGCACGTTCTGACCGCGCTTGCCCATGACGATGGCCGTGCCCGTGTCCTGGCACATCGGCAGGACGCCGGCCGCCGCGATGTTCGCGTTCTTCAGCAGGTCCAGCGCCACGAACTTGTCGTTCGCGGAGGCCTCGGGGTCGTCGATGATCCGGCGCAGCTGCGCGAGGTGCGCGGGACGCAGGTAGTGCTGGATGTCGTGGATCGCCTCTTCGGCGAGCTTGCGCAGCGCCTCCGGCTCGACCTTGAGGAACGTACGGCCGTCGGCCTCGAAGGTCGAGACGCCCTCCGCGGTCACCAGCCGGTAGGGGGTGGTGTCCTCGCCCAGGGGCAACAGGTCGGTGTACGCAAACTCTGGCATGACGGCAGTCATTCCTCACTCGGCAGACGGCGCTGGCGACCAATTGGCAGCGCGGCTTACCAGCGTAGGACCTCCGTCCCGGGACGTGCTTGTGAGGTAAGGCTCACTGGACGGGTGACGGGGAGTATCGCGATCTATCGTGTCTCGCTATGCTGGTCCGCGTGGACCTGGAAAAGCACACCGCCGCCCCCGCCGCATCCGCTGCCGCCCCGGCCGCCGAGCTGCGCGCCTCCGACGCCGACCGGGACCGGATCGCGCAGATCCTCGCCGATGCCGTGGCCGAGGGCCGACTGACCGCCGAGGAGCACTCCGACCGCCTGGACACCCTCTACGCCGTCAAGACGGTCGGGGAACTGGACGTGCTCGTGAGGGACCTTCCCGCGGCCGCCGGCTCCGCCCCCGCGAGCGCCGCCCCCGCCGCCGCACCGGCGTCCGGGCCGGTCGAGACGGTCGTCGCCGTGTTCAGCAGCTCCTCCCGCCGGGGCCGTTGGCGCCCGGGCGCGCACACCCGCGCCGTGTCGGTCTTCGGGGACATCACCATCGACCTCACCGAGGCCGTCTTCGAGCAGCAGGTCACCGAGATCAACGTCACCGCCGTGCTCGGCAACGTCGAGATCCTGGTGCCGGAGAATGTCACGCTGCGTGGCTATGGCAGCGGGGTCCTCGGCAACTTCGAGGTCCACGGCCGCAGTCGGGGGGAGACCGACCCCCAGGCCCCGGTGGTGATCGTCCGGGGCTTCGCGCTGCTGGCCAACATCGAGGCCCGGCCCAAGCTCGGCGCCCGTCTCGTCGACCTCGCGGACCGGCTCCGCAAGCGCCTGGACCGCTGACGGGGGCGCCGTTCCGGGCCGACCGCGAACGCCATGCGACCGGACCGCGAACGGACTTCGACCGGCGTGCGCCTGGCGCGGGGGGCGCGTTTCGGTCGAACTTCACCGGAGCGGCCGACGCGCGGCACGCAGTGCATAGGGGCGCGTACAGCGGGTAGGGACAGGTGCATCGTCTCTCGCTCGCGTATACGTCGTCAGGAGTAGACCGTGCCGCATCCGCCGCATCAGTCCCTGCAGGTAGCCGCCGTCAAGAGTCTTCAGGCGCGTCCGACCGCCGTGCCGAGGCCGCGGATGCCGGCGAGGGAAGAGGACGGCCCCTGGCACGCGGAGGCGGTGTGCCGCAGGGACGAGGCGGGCCTGTTCTTCGCGCCCTCCAAGGAGCCCACCGCGGCCCGTCTGGCTCGCGAGGAGGCCGCCAAGCGGGTCTGCGCGCGCTGCCCCGTGATGGTCGCCTGTCGGGAGCACGCACTGCTCCAGCCCGAGCCCTACGGGGTCTGGGGCGGACTCACCGCCGCCGAGCGGCGCGTCGTGCTGGCCCGCCGGCGCCGCCGGGCCGCCGAACTGCGCCCCGGCACCGGTACCGACACGATCGCCGCCGCGGGCTGAGCCCCCGGGAGCGCGAGAGCTCGTACGGGGCGAACCGGCACGTACGCGAGAGGGGCGGGCCCGCCGCACACGGGACCGCCCCTCTCGCCGTGCGTCGCGCCGGCCCGACCGCTCCTACTGGGCGCGGTCGAAGTCGATTGCGCTGTACGCGCGCAGCTTCGACAGCCGGTGGGTGGAGTCGATCTGGCGGATCGTCCCCGACTTGGAGCGCATGACCAGCGAGGACGTGGTCGCGGTCTCCGAGCGGTAGTGGACGCCGCGCAGCAGCTCGCCGTCCGTGATGCCGGTGGCGACGAAGAAGACGTTGTCGCCGGACACCAGGTCGTTCGTGTGCAGGACCCGGTCCAGGTCGTGGCCCGCGTCGATGGCCTTCTGGCGCTCCGCCTCGTCCTTGGGCCACAGCTTGCCCTGGATGGTGCCGCCGAGGCACTTGATGGCGCACGCCGAGATGATGCCCTCGGGAGTGCCGCCGATGCCGAGGAGCAGGTCCACGCCGGTGCCCTCGCGCACCGCCATGACCGAGCCCGCGACGTCGCCGTCCGAGATGAACTTGATCCGCGCGCCGGTCTCGCGGATCTCCTTGACGATGCCCTCGTGTCGGGGGCGGTCGAGGATGACCACGGTGACGTCCTCGACGGCCATCTGCTTGGCCTTGGCGACACGACGGATGTTCACCGAGGCGGGGGCGTTGATGTCGACGAAGTCGGCGGCCTCCGGGCCCGTGACCAGCTTCTCCATGTAGAAGACGGCCGACGGGTCGAACATGGTGCCGCGGTCGGCGGCGGCCAGGACGGCGATGGCGTTCGGCATGCCCTTGGCGTTCAGGGTGGTGCCGTCGATCGGGTCGACGGCGATGTCGACCTCGGCGCCGGTGCCGTCGCCGACCCGCTCGCCGTTGAAGAGCATGGGGGCTTCGTCCTTCTCCCCCTCGCCGATGACGACGACGCCGTTCATCGACACGGTGGAGATCAGGGTCCGCATCGCGTTGACCGCGGCGCCGTCCGCGCCGAGCTTGTCACCGCGGCCGACCCACCGGCCCGCGGCCATGGCTGCGGCCTCGGTCACCCGGACAAGCTCCAGGGCGAGGTTGCGGTCGGGGGCTTCGGGAGAGACTTCGAGCTGGGGCGGCAGGTTGTGCTCGGTCATCGGAGCGCACCTTTCTGTACGACGACGGCCGGGATGTGAGGGTGCTGGAACTCTATCGGTACGTCGACATATTGAGCAGAGCGGGTCACGAATGAGCGGAATATCGGTCAGCCGTTTGGCCTGAGCGGACGCCTTGCGGCGACGGGGCCGCCGGGCGGGTGGTGCGACGCCCACCCCGGGGGTGATCGCCCCGGGCGATGGGGGACCATGGAGCCGTGGCAGGTATGAAGGGCAAGCAGACGGTTTGGGACATGGTCCGATCGCTGGCGGTGATCGGTGTCGTCGTCGCGGGGATATACATGTTCATCCCGCACGACGAGAACGCCGACCCGACGCGGGTGGTCGACTACCGCGTGGAGACGGCCACGGCCCGCCGCGCGGCGCCGTACCCGGTCGCCGCGCCCGCGGGGCTCCCCGAGAAGTGGCGCGCGACCTCGGTCACCTTCGACCGGATGGACGGCAACGCCTGGCACCTGGGCTTCCTGGACCCGCAGGAGCAGTACGTGGCCGTCGAGCAGAGCACCGACGCCTCGGCCAAGCGCCTCGCCAAACTGACCCGGCAGGCGAAGGCCACGGGCGAGACCCGGCAGATCGGCGACCGGTCCTGGGAGCTGTGGGACGGCGAGAAGTACGACGCCCTCGTCCGCCAGGAGCAGGGGTACGTCACCGTCGTGACGGGGACGGCCTCGTTCGACGGGCTGGGCGCGATGGTGTCGGCGCTGGAGTTCAAGCAGGGGAGCTGAGCTCGGGCCGATCCGGGTCGTGACCCGCGCGGTCGTGCTCGGGTCCGGGTCGTGACGTACGTGCTCGGGTCCGGTCCGGGTCGTGACGCACGCGCTCGTGACGCACGACGAGAGGCCGCCCACCCCGGATCCGGGGTGGGCGGCCTCTCGTCGTGTGACGGCTCGGCGCGCGCGTGGCGCGGCGTCCGGGTCGAGACTCAGACGGTGGTGATGACCTGGTCGAACTCCAGGCGCGGGGAGCGACCGAAGGCGGCGGGCTCGCCCGGCTTGCCGATGTTGACGACCATCAGCGGGGTGTGGTCGGCGTCCAGGAACTCCTTCTGGACACCGGCGAAGTCCAGACCGGTCATCGGGCCGGCGGCCAGGCCGGCGGCGCGGACGCCGAGGATGAAGTAGCCGGCCTGCAGCGAGGCGTTGACCAGGGCGGACTGCTCGCGGACCGGGCGCTCGGAGAAGAACGCGTCCTTGGCCTGCGGGAAGTGCGGGAAGAGCTGCGGGAGCTCCTCGTGGAACTCGTTGTCCGCCGACAGGATCGCGACCAGCGGGGCGGCGGCGGTCTTGGCCCGGTTGCCCTCGGCCATGTGCTTCACGAGGCGCTCGCGGGCCTCGGGGGAGCGGACGAGGGTGATGCGCAGCGGGGTCTGGTTGAACGCGGTGGGGCCGTACTTCACGAGGTCGTAGATCGCCTGGACCTGCTCCTCGGTCACCGGCTCGTCGGAGAACGAGTTGGCGGTGCGGGCCTCGCGGAACAGCAGGTCCTGAGCGGCGGCGTCGAGAACGAGAGACATCGAAAAGCCTTCTTCTTTACGGAGGTGTGGCGCGATGTCATCACTGTAGGCCCGAGGTATGTGAATGTTCAACTAAATCCATCCGAGGGTGACCGGGATCACTCCCTGCCGCGGATCACTCGCCGGGGCCGTCTCCCTCGTCCCCGTCCGCCCCGCCCCGGGCCGCCAGGGCCGAGTCCAGCCGGGCCCGGGCCCCCTCCAGCCAGTGCCGGCACACCGTCGCCAGCTCCTCGCCGCGCTCCCAGAGCGCCAGCGAGTCCTCCAGGGAGGTGCCGCCGGCCTCCAGCTTGCGGACGACCTCGATCAGCTCGTCGCGGGCCTGCTCATAGCCCAGCGCCGTCTCGGTTTCAGCCATTCCCCTGCCACCTTATGTGTGTAGTACAACGAATTTGTTGCCGGAACGTGTCGCCGCCCCCGGGGCTCATCCGGCGTCGGACGCGCCCTCCGCCGGGCCGTCGGACACCCCGTCCGACGCGCCGTCCGGGGCCGGTTCGGCCTCGACCCGTACGTGGAACTCGCCCGCCGACACGCGCGCGCGCAGCACCTCGTCCGGCGCGACGTCCCGCGGCGAACGCACCACGTGCCCGTCGGCGCGCTGGAGCACCGCGTACCCGCGCTCCAAGGTCGCCGCCGGCGACAGCGCCACCACCCGGGCCCGGGTGTGCGCCAGCTCGGAATCCGCCCGGTCCAACAGGTGCCCCAGCGTCCGCCGGCTGCGCGCCAGCAGCGCCTCCACCTCGGCCTCCCGGGTCTCCACCATCCGCTGCGGATGCACGAACACCGGCCGGGCCAGGGCGTGGGCGAGCCCCCGCTCCTCCCGGTCGAGCAGTCCGCGCACCGCGCGCAGCCCGCGCGCCTGGAGCTGGCTCACGCGCTCCAGCTCCTCCCCGACGTCCGGGACCACCTTCTTCGCCGCGTCCGTGGGCGTCGACGCCCGCAGGTCCGCGACCAGGTCCAGCAGCGGGGAGTCCGGCTCGTGTCCGATCGCCGAGACCACCGGGGTACGGGCCGCCGCGACCGTCCGCACGACCTCCTCGTCGGAGAAGGGCAGCAGGTCCTCCACGCTGCCCCCGCCGCGCGCCACGATGATCACGTCGACCTCGGGCAGCGCGTCGAGCTCCTTGACCGCCTCGATCACCTGGGGCACCGCGTGCACCCCCTGCACGGCCACGTTGCGCACCTCGAAGCGCACCGCGGGCCAGCGCCGCCGGGCGTTCTCCAGCACGTCCCGTTCGGCCGCCGAGGCCCGCCCCACCACCAGCCCGATCAGCTGCGGCAGGAACGGCAACGACTTCTTGCGGTCCGCCGCGAACAGGCCCTCGGAGGCCAGTGACCGCTTGAGCTTCTCCAGGCGGGCCAGCAACTCCCCGATGCCGACGGGCCGTATCTCGGTGGCCCGCAGCGACAACTGCCCGCGCGGCGCGTACCACTCCGGCTTGGCCAGGACGACGACCCGCGCGCCCTCCGTCACCGCGTCCGCGACCTCGTCGTACACCTGGCGGAAGCAGGTCACGCTGAGCGAGATGTCGTGCGACGGGTCGCGGAGCGTCAGGAAGACCACCCCCGCCCCCGGCCGCCGGGACAGCTGGGTGATCTGCCCCTCCACCCACACCTGACCGAGCTTGTCGATCCAGCCCCCGATGAGTCGGGACACCCGACCGACCGGCAGCGGCGCGTCAGCCGACGTATTCAGACCCATGCACGCAGGCTAACCGCCAGAACCGACACCGTCCCCGGGCCCGACCCGATCCCCGGCGCGTCGGCCCCGCTGGGCCACCCACACCCCCAACCCCACCACCAGCCACACGGCGCCCACCAGCTGCGCCGCCCGGGAGGCCTCGACGATCACCGCGACGGTCACGGCCGCACCCAGCACCGGGATCACCACATGCTTGAACCAGTTCGGCGGCCCCTCGCGCCGCTGCACCACGAACCAGCCCACCACCGACGCGTGCAGCAGCGTGAACGCCACCAGCGCCCCGATGTCCACCACCGACACCAGATGGTCCAACCCGTCGTCGCGCCGGGCCGCCCACACCGCCGCGACCAGCGTCACCGTCGCCGCCACCAGCAGCGCCGCCCGCGGGGTCCCGCCCCAGGTCCGCGACAGGACGTGCGGGAGCCGCCGCTCCCGGGCCATGGCGAACAACAGCCGACCCGCCGCCGCCTGCCCGGCCAGCGCCGCGAAGGCCGCCCCGATCGCCTTGCTCACCGCCACCAGGTCGTGCAACCAGGACCCGACCGCCGACTCCACCGTGTTGTAGAACGCCGGCCCCTGCGCACCCGGATCGGCCGCCAGCTCCGCCGCGGTCATCGGGCTCAGCAGCGCCGCCAGGTAGGTCTGCGCGACGAACAGCACCCCCGTCAGCGCCAGACAGAACAGCACCGCCCGCGCCACCTTCGCACTGCCGCCCGTCACCTCCTCCGCGAAGGAGGCGATCGCGTCGAAGCCCAGGTACGACAGCACCGCCACCGACACCGCCCCCAGCACGGCCGCCGTCGAGAAGCCCAGCGAACCGTCCCCCGTCAACGGCGACAGCCAGCCGCGCCGCGCCCCGCCCTCCGCCAGCGCGACCACCGCCGCGACCAGGAACACCAGCAGCACCACGATCTCCAGGGCCAGCACCGCGAAGCCCACCCGCGCGGCCGCCCGTACGCCCCACAGGTTCAGCAGGGTGGTCACCACCACCGCCAGCGCCGTCCACACCCACCGGGACACCTCCGGCACCAAGGCGTTCATCGCGATGCCGGAGAACAGGTACGCCACCGCGGGGATCAGCAGGTAGTCGAGCATCGCCATCCACCCGGCGATCAGCCCCGCACCCTCGCCGAGCCCCTTGCGGGCGTACGTGAAGACCGAACCGGCCTGCGGGGCCACCCGGACCATCTGCGCGTACGAGAACGCCGTGAACGCCATCGCCACCGTCGCGCAGAGGTAGACGAGGGCCACCGCACCGTGCGACTTGGCGTCGAGGGTGCCGAAGATCCCGACCGGGGCCATGGGGGCGATGAACAGCAGCCCGTACACCACCAGATCGCGAAAGCCGAGGCTGCGCCGCAACGTCGCGGGAGCCTCGGACGCCGAACCGGAATCCGTCACGGACGCCATCGTTCCTCCGGGGGAGAAGCAGGACAGAGGTTCGACCCAGTTTGTGCCGAACGGGCGACGACCGGCCTGCTGGAGACCCCCGTACGATGGAGCGTATGACTGCTCCCTCCTCTGCTCCCGCTTCCCGCCGCGTTCTGCTCGCCGCCCCGCGCGGATACTGCGCGGGCGTCGACCGAGCCGTGATCGCCGTCGAGAAAGCCCTTGAGCAGTACGGTGCGCCGGTCTACGTACGCCACGAGATCGTCCACAACAAGTACGTCGTCCAGACGCTGGAGAAGAAGGGCGCCATCTTCGTCGAGCGGACGGAAGAGGTCCCCGAGGGCTCCATCGTGATGTTCTCCGCGCACGGCGTGGCACCCGTGGTCCACGAGGAGGCGGCGCGCGGCCGGCTCGCGACGATCGACGCGACCTGCCCGCTGGTCACCAAGGTCCACAAGGAAGCCATCCGCTACGCCAACGACGACTTCGACATCCTCCTCATCGGCCACGAGGGCCACGAGGAGGTCATCGGCACCTCCGGCGAGGCCCCCGACCACATCACCATCGTGGACGGCCCGGACGACGTCGCCAACGTGCGGGTCCGCGACGAGTCGAAGGTCGTCTGGCTCTCCCAGACCACCCTCTCCGTCGACGAGACCATGGAGACGGTCGACGCCCTGAAGACCAAGTTCCCGCTGCTCGTCTCGCCGCCGAGCGACGACATCTGCTACGCCACCTCGAACCGCCAGGCCGCGGTCAAGGTGATGGGCGCCGACTCCGACCTGGTCATCGTCGTCGGCTCCAAGAACTCCTCGAACTCGATCCGCCTCGTCGAGGTGGCCCTCGACGCCGGCGCCCGCGCCGCCCACCTGGTCGACTTCGCGAGCGAGATCGACGAGGCCTGGCTGGAGGGCGTCACCACCGTCGGCCTGACCTCGGGCGCCTCGGTGCCGGAGGTCCTGGTCGAGGAAGTGCTGGAGTGGCTGACGCAGCGCGGCTACGCGGACGTGGAGATCGTCAAGACGGCCGAGGAGTCGATCGTCTTCTCGCTGCCCAAGGAACTCCGCCGCGACCTGCGCGCCGAGGCGGCGGGACTCGTCGCCGGGGCGGACACCGCCGACGCGGGCGCCGTCGGGGCGACGGGAACCTCCGGGGCAACGGGTACGACCGGCGCGACCGAGAAGTAGGCCCTTCGCCGCCGTTTTCTCTACGGTGGTCCCATGCAGATCTTCGGCGTGGACATCGGCGGATCCGGTATCAAGGGCGCTCCCGTGGACCTGGAGCGCGGCGAGTTGGCGCAAGAGCGCCACAAGGAACTGACACCACAGCCGGCCACCCCCGAGGGGGTGGCCGACCGTGTCGTCGACGTGGTCCGCCACTTCGACTGGAAGGGCCCGGTGGGCGTCACCTTCCCGGGCGTCGTCACCGGCGGGGTCACCCGTACGGCCGCCAACATGGACAAGGCCTGGATCGGGGTCGACACGGCGGCCCTGCTGTCGGAGCGGCTCGACGGCCTCGCGGTGACCGTCCTGAACGACGCCGACGCGGCCGGGGTCGCGGAGATGACGTACGGCGCCGGCAAGGGGGTCTCCGGCACCGTCATCCTGCTCACCCTGGGCACCGGCATCGGCAGCGCGCTCTTCACGGACGGCCGACTCGTCCCCAACACCGAACTGGGTCACCTGGAACTCCACGGCCACGACGCGGAGAAGCGCGCGTCGGTCAAGGCCAAGGAGGACCACGACCTCACCTGGGAGCGCTGGGCGCACCGGCTCCAAAAGTACCTGGAACACGTGGAGATGCTCTTCTCCCCGGAGCTCTTTATCCTCGGAGGCGGCGTCAGCCGCAAGCCGGAGAAGTTCCTGCCGCTGATCGAGGGCATCCGCGCGGAGATCGTGCCGGCGAAGCTCCAGAACAACGCGGGCATCGTCGGAGCGGCGATGGCCGCCCGCGGCGCCTCGACCTAGGCCGTCCCTCTCGGAGTTCGCCGAGCGCGGGCCTGGCGGCGGGGTCGGGGGGTGGCCGTCAGGTCACGGCGGGGTGGGCTCAGACCACCCGGCGGGGCATGCGGCGCTTCCCGATCAGCACGGCCTTGCGCACCAGCGCGATCAGGGCCGCGAGGACCGTGCCCGCGTACAGCCAGCCGGCGTGCAGGGACAACGCCGAGACGATCCCCATCAGCTGCCCGCCGATGCCACCGGAACCCCCGGAGACGGGCCAGACCCCGACCGCGAACGCGATCGGGGCGCTGATGGGGGCGGTGATCAGGTCGGCGGGGCGCACCCAGAACGCGGTCGTGGCGGCCACGGGCAGGAAGAGCAGCCCGTACGCGAACAGGGACGCGTCGAACAGCAGCCAGACGATCCCCGCGACCCCCGCCATCGCCACGCACGCGAAGAGCCCGCCACCGAGGCCCGTCAGCCGCGGCCGGGGCAGCCGCCGCCGGGCAGGGACCGTCCCCGCCGGGCGAGCCGCCCCCGGGGCCTGCTGCCTGGGGACCTGCCCCCGCGGGTGACGTACTGAACGCGTCCTGTAGTGCTCCACCCCACCAAACTAGGCGGGGAGGCCCCTGACCGAGGGCCCGGACACGCGTACAACGAGCGCCACTCATCGGAAAGTAAACTGTCCGACGGCCCATCCCCGGGCCGCCGCCCCCTCCAGCTACGGGAAGTCGCCAACGTGTCGCTCACGATCGGAATCGTCGGCCTGCCGAATGTCGGCAAGTCGACCCTGTTCAACGCCCTGACCAAGAACGACGTGCTGGCGGCCAACTACCCGTTCGCCACCATCGAGCCGAACGTCGGCGTCGTCGGTGTCCCGGACCAGCGGCTGGCCGTCCTCGCGGGCATCTTCGGATCGCAGAAGGTCCTCCCCGCGACCGTCGACTTCGTCGACATCGCGGGCATCGTCCGCGGCGCCTCCGAGGGTGAGGGCCTGGGCAACAAGTTCCTCGCGAACATCCGCGAGTCGGACGCGATCTGCCAGGTCATCCGCGCCTTCAAGGACGAGAACGTCGTCCACGTCGACGGCAAGGTCTCGCCCAAGGACGACATCGAGACCATCAACACCGAGCTGATCCTCGCCGACCTCCAGTCCATCGAGAAGGCGGTGCCGCGCCTGACGAAGGAGTCCCGCCTCCAGAAGGAGAAGGTCGCGGTCCTGGCCGCGGTCGAGAAGGCGCAGAAGATCCTCGAAGAGGGCCACACCCTCTTCTCGCAGGGCATCAGCAAGGGCACGGAGCAGGGCGACCTCCTCCACGAACTGCACCTGCTCACCGTCAAGCCCTTCCTCTACGTCTTCAACGTTGACGAGGACGAGCTGACGGACGACGCCTTCAAGGCCGAGCAGAGCGCCCTGGTCGCCCCGGCCGAGGCGATCTTCCTGAACGCCAAGCTGGAGGCCGAGCTGATCGAGCTCGACGACGAGGAGGCCCTCGAACTCCTCCAGTCGGTCGGCCAGGAAGAGCCGGGCATGGCCACCCTGGGCCGCGTCGGCTTCACCACCCTGGGCCTGCAGACCTACCTGACGGCCGGCCCGAAGGAAACCCGCGCCTGGACCATCAAGAAGGGCGCCACCGCCCCCGAGGCCGCCGGCGTCATCCACACCGACTTCCAGCGCGGCTTCATCAAGGCGGAGATCATCTCCTTCGCCGACCTGGTCGACTGCGGCTCGGTGGCCGAGGCCCGCGCCAAGGGCAAGGCCCGCATGGAAGGCAAGGACTACGTCATGCAGGACGGCGACGTGGTGGAGTTCCGCTTCAATGTGTAGCGGCTGACTTACCACCACGTCGCTGATCTGGTAAACATGCAGGTCAGTAGGGGTCCGATCCTCCGGGGTCGGGCCCTTGGCTTTTTCCCGTGCTGGATCGGTGCTGGATAATCTGACCCTTCGTCACCTGTCATCACCCCTCGTCACCCGTACCGTGCTGGATTTGTGCTGGGTGTCCGAGCGGCACGCTGGCACGCAGTGGGACTGCGTCCCTGTCCGACGGATTGTCAGTGCTGACTCTCAGGATTGTCTCGACCGCTGCACAGGCGAGCAGGCACAGCAGTGGAGGGGCAGATGGGGTCATCTCAGGGCTCTGGGCGCGTCACAGCGCCGCGTCCAGGAGGCCCGCCCAGTCCCGCACATCGGCGAGGTGGCTCGGCTGGAGACCGATGTAAGGGTCCGGCTGGACGAGGAGGGTGGCGCAGCCGCGGGCGGTGCGTTCGGCAGCCCAGGCGTGGTCGAGCACGGTGAAGTCGTCATCGATCCAGACGACGGGTGCTCTGCCGAGCCAGGGGTCGACGTGGTCGCGCTTCCACAGGTAGCCGTCGGGATGGCTGGTGGTGATCTGTGGGCGGGGGAGGTCGAGGTAGGGGAAGTCCCGCAACCCCAGGAGCGGCCCGATGATCGTGGTGGCGTCCTTGCGCCAGCTCGTGCACCAAACCGGGGTGACGAGGCCGCTGGCCAGGAGATCGGTGAGCACCGGGCCCTGACTGGGGTCGAGCCAGATGGGGACGGGATCGTCGGGGTGCCGGCCAGTGGGCAGTACGGTGTGGCGGACGTGGGTGGGTGGGGTGCTGCCATCTGCCGCCGGGAACGGGATGAGGACGCCGTCGATGTCCAAGAGCAGGTAGGGCAGGGGCATCGGTGCCTCCGGGGTCAGCGTTTGCGGGCGGTAATGACCCTGATGGTTAATTCGTGTGGCTGAGGGTGCTGGTGGGAGCGGGTGGGCAGGTTGTTCCTGTGTCGGTAGGGTCCGGCCGGGGAGGGGCTTGTTGTGTCGATGTCGCCGCGGTCGTGGCCGGAGCCGTCGCCGGAGATCGCTGCGGCGGTGCGGAAGATCTACGCGCGAAGGGAACCGCCGCTCGCGGTGGCGGTCCGGGACCAGTTGCCCGAGGTGTTTCCGGACGCGGAGTTCTCCTCGGCGTTCGGGTCACGGGGCCGTCCGGCCCTGTCGCCGGGCCTGTTGGCGCTGGTCACGGTGCTGCAGATGGCGGAGAACCTCACCGACCGGCAGGCCGCCGATGCCGCCCGCAAAGACCTCACCTGGAAATACGCCCTTGTGCGCCACGAGGCGCCACTACCCCGAGCGGGGGTGAAAGGACCCCGCCGCTGGCCTGTCGCAGCAGGCTAGTGCAGCTGAGGGCAGCCTGACCGCGGAGACGCGCGGGAGGGCGGCAAGCAGCCCT
>NZ_JAPNLK010000380.1 GCF_026627505.1 Streptomyces sp. H27-H5
ACTCAGGTTGAACTCGTAGTTGCCGTGGGTGATGACGGTCCTTGATCCCTGCGGTATGCCGTGGGGATGAGGTATGCGCAGGGGGGCGGGTACACGCCCGAAAGACAGGCGGCGCGTGAGCGGTTGAGGCTGGTGGCGGCCGAGCGGTTCGGGCACGGGGACGCGACCGGTGAGATCGCGCGGGACTTGAGGGTCAGTGAGCGGGCGGTGCGTCTGTGGCGCAAAGACTGGCGTGAGGGCGGGCCGCGGGCCCTGCTTTCGAAGGGGCCGGTATCGCGCGAGAGGCTCTCGGACGAGCAGTGGGCCCGGCTGGAGGTGGAACTGCGCCGCGGCCCGTTGGCGCACGGTTTCGAGGACGATCAGCGGTGGACGCTGAAGCGGGTCAAGCTGCTGATCGGCCGGTTGTTCCACGTGGGGTACACGGTGCAGGGAGTGTGGAAGCTGCTGCGCCGGCACGGCTGGAGCTGCCAGGTCCCCGTGCGCCGGGCCGTGGAGCGCGACGAGGCC
>NZ_JAPNLK010000038.1 GCF_026627505.1 Streptomyces sp. H27-H5
AATGGGAGCCGCCCCCCCCCCCGCAGGGGGGGGGGGTGGGCCGGCTCCCTTCGTGTGGACACCTTTCTCGGCGGCGCTTTCGCGTGGGTCTCCCGTTCACCACCCGGTCACAGGCCCGCGGCCAATCTCGGGGGGCCCGCGCGCAGTGCGGCGTTGAGATCGGTCAGCTCCCGGTAGGCCCGCGCGCAGGAGCGGCAGGACGAAAGGTGGCGGGCGAGGCGGCGGGAGACCCCGCGCCGCCTGACCGCGGCGCCGAGCAGGGTGGCGAAGTGGCGGCAGCGCGCGTCGTCGGCCGGGTCCACGTGGGCGCCCAGGTACGCCTCGCGCAGTCCCTCGCGGGCGCGAAAGGCCAGCGAGGTGACGGCGCTCTGGGTGATGCCCAGCAGTGCGGGGACCTGGTGTGGGCAATCGTCCTCGACGAGGGTGTGCCACAGCACGGCTCTCCACCGATCGGGCAGGGTGCGAAAGGAACGTGCGGCGAGTCGACGGTTCTCGCCGTCCACCAGCCGGCGTTGCGGATCGTCCCCCGAGGGGGCCGGGCGACACCAGGACTCGACGTCCGGCGTGAGGATCACGCGTTCGTCGCCGGCCCGCCACTCGACCGCCAGGTGCCGGACGACGGTGAGCAGGTACGGGCGCCAGTGGTCCCTTGGGCCGGCGCCGGAGCGGACGGCCTGGAGGGTGCGCAGGAAGGCCTCGGAGACGAGGTCCTCGGCGTCCTGCGGGAGCCGGGTACAGGCTCGGGCGCAGGCGAGGGCGGCGGGGCGGTGGCGTCGGTAGAGGAGCTCGAAGGCCTCGGGGTCCAGGGCGTCGCGGGCACAGGACCGTCTGATCCGTCGGATGAGTTCCCGATCGGACGCGCCGACACGGCCGGAGGCGCCGGTGTGACCGGACGCGCCGATGCGGCCGGGCGTGCGGGCCCGGCCGGATGTGTCTGAGGGGACCGACATGTCGCTCCTCACGTGCTCGGGGCCGTACGGGCCCCGTTCGGGACGGTAAAAAGGGCGGTGCCGGTCCGAAGTCGGCTTCGGACCGGCACCGCTCTCGGGGCGACGCGGGAGAGGTGGGAGGAGGGCGACGCCCCGAGAGTCTCAGCGGCAGGCGCGCCCGCCGTTGATGCACTGCACGGCCTTGTTCATCAGGTTGTTGTTCATGACGTTGATGAAGTCGCCGTGGTCGGTGACCGGCTTGTGCAGCTGCTCGGGGAAGCTGTCCACCGCGAACTTCGCGCCGGGCGCGACCCCGTACACGATGCGCTGGACCAACTGCGGGATGGCCTTGAAGCCGGCCGGGCAGGCGCCGTTGGCGGCGGCGAAGGCCACGTGGGTGCGGTGGTTGGCGCTGTCGGTGTTCTTGCCGTCCCAGCAGCTCTGGAACTTGAAGGTGCGCACCACGTCACTGCCCTTGGGGCAGATCGGGTACTTGTCCTTCAGTTGGCGGTTCTCGAAGCCCGTGCAGCTCCATGAGGCGTTCGCGTTGGCGTTGCCGTTGGTGAAGGCCTTGGCGTCACCGGTGATGATGCGCAGGAAGCGCGGCATGGCGGTGACCCGGCTGACGGGGCTGCCCTTGAAGTCGATCGTCACCTGCTTCGGCTGGAGGATGGTGCCCACGTTGGCGTCCTGGCCGCCGCCGGGGGCGTTGGCGTCCTTCTCGGCGCGTCCGTCGCGAAGGCGCAGGACGGGCCAGTAGTAGGTGGACTGGTCGCCGTTGGTGCACGTGGTTCCGGAGGCGGCCAGGCTGTTGTTGGTGGAGAAGGCGTCCGTTGTCCTGTTGCCGACGTAGTCGTGCATGTGGTGCGCGCCGTTGCTCACACCGGGGGCGACGATGACGTTGTCGGGGTTGAAGTGCTTCTCCTGGTTGCGTCCGCACTGCACGGACAGCTGGCCCCGGGAGGCGCCGGCCTTCGCGCCGGGGTTGGCCACGTTCGGCCTCACCGTGTTGATGGCGACGAAGTCGCTGCGTGCCGGCCCGCCGCCGTTCTTGCCCTTGGCGGCCTGCTGCTGGGGGGCGGCCTGGGCGTCGACCTGGGCTCCGGGCGCGTCCGGGATGTCGGCGGCGGCGGCCTGCTTCATCTCGCAGCCACCGAGGTTCTGCAACTGCCCGGCGTTGCCTCCCGACTTGTCGATCGCCTGCGACATGTCGGCGATGGTCTTGTCGCGCTTCTGCTTCAGCTCGCCGAGGAGGGCGCCGCCCTTGGCTCTGCCGGTGGCGAGGCGCTGGTAGGAGTCGGCGATCTGTGTGTCCAACTGTGCGAGTTTGGCGTCGACTTCGGGCTTGGCCTGGTCGGGCACCGCGCGAAGTTTGTCGCCCACGTCGGGACAGTCGATGGTGGCCGTCACCGGCGCCGTCCGCGCCGAGTCCTGCCCGGCGGATGCCCCCTGCGCGACGATCACGACCCCGCCGCCGCCCAGGACCAGGGCGGACACGATGGCGAGGGCCTTGTGCGTCGGCCGCAAGCGGCGTTTGTGGCCCTTTTGACTCATGCGATCACTTCACTTCGTCGGGGGTCGGGAAACAGTGGAGGGGGTGGGACTGGCGTCCACCAGGCCGTCGAAGTCGACCAGCCCGGTGGCTTCGAGGACCGAGATGTGGTCCAGGACAGTGGTGTTGGCGTCATTGGCCAACTCGCGGACCATGGAGTTGCGGGTCTGGGCCCGGATCTGGGCCACCAGCGCGAACACCTTGCCGTGGGCCCGGCGCAGCAGTTGGACGAACACGCGCTCGTACTCGTCGCCCTGGGCCGCGGTCATCTGGTTGAGCCAGCCCTGCTGCTGATCGCTCGGCCGGTCCGGCAGTTGGACGCCGAGGGCGCCTCCCACCTCGATGACGCGGCGGTCGAGTTCGGTGTGGCCTTCGACGAGGTGCTCCCCGGCGGTCCGCACCGTGGGGCGCGCACCGCGTTCCTGGGCTTGGCGCCCGGCGGGCAGTTCCCAGAGTCCGGCGAGGCGCACCTTGCGGATGAAGTCGCGGTCCTGGGGGGTCAGTGGACCGAAGGCGGTGCTCAGCACCCCGGCGCCGTCGTCGTCGCCCGCCGGGGCCGAGGCGGCCGCGGAGGCTCTGCCACCGAAGCTCTGCACGGGAATCAGCAGCGCGATCAACGTGAAGGCGAGGGCCCCGATGACCATGCCCGTTCCCATCACGTGTCTCGACGCGACCGACATGCTGCCGATGGAAGACCGGCGGATTGACGGCACTGTGCCTCCTTGCTGGTGGACCGGGAGGGACTCAGGGCCGGAGGGGTCGTGGGCGGCGTCTGACGCGCCGCCCAGGACCACAACCGTCCGAACTCCCGGGTGGCTAGGGACGCTAGCGCCAGTTGTGGTGTTCTTTTGGAAGGGCCATCACGAATGGACAAACATCCGGGCAACGCCTCGAAAGGCTGGTACGGTTCGGGCGCCCGGGGCACAAGTGACTGCCGCCCTTGCCCCTGCCTGGGCGAACGCCGCCTGGGTTTCGGCCAGTTGTCCGGAATTGCAGTCATTCGCGAGGAGCATGGAAGCCGCCCTTCGGGATGATTCGCCCGCGGCGCGGTGTGCCACATGGTGAGCGGGAACCGTCCCTCACCGAAAGGAACGGCACTTCGTGCACCTGAAGCGATTCGCACCCCTGCTCGCCGTCGGTCTCCTCGCCTCCGGCGTCCCACTGTTGTCCGCGACCGGGGCGTCCGCCGCTCCCGCGGACCCCGCCTCCGTACGCGGGCCCGCCTGGCACCGGTGCAGCCCGGACCAGCCGGCCTCGTACGAATGCGCGACCATCAAGGTTCCGCTGGATTACCAGCGCCCCCGCGGGCGCACGATCGACCTCGCGATATCCCGCGTCAAGAGCGAGAACCCGGCGAAGCGGCACGGGGTCATGCTGCTGAACCCGGGCGGGCCGGGCGGCAGCGGCCTCGAACTGCCGTTGATGATGAAGGAGTCGATGCCCCGGGAGGTCCGCGAGAAGTACGACCTCATCGGCTTCGACCCGCGCGGTGTCGGCTCCAGCAGCCCCATCACCTGCGGCCTCACCGACGCCGAGCAGAACATCGACCGGCCCTACCGGCCGGGGACCTTCCCCTCGGACGTGGCGTGGGCGCGCACCGTCGCGGACAAGTGTCGGCAGAAGGCCGGTGCGGTCCTCCCCCACATCAGCACCCGCAACACCGCCCGCGACATGGACGCGATCCGCGCCGCGCTGGGCGAGCGCAAGATCTCGTACGTGGGTTACTCGTACGGCACGTACCTGGGCGCCGTGTACACACAGATGTTCCCGCAGCGGACGGACCGCTTCGTCCTGGACAGCGGCGTCGATCCGCAGCGGATCTGGCGGGGCATGATCCAGGTCTGGGCGTCCGAGGCCGAGCCGGCGTTCAAGCGGTGGACGCAGTGGACCGCCGAGCGCGCGGGCGAGTTCCGGCTCGGGGACACGCCGAAGGCGGTGTCCGACACGTTCTGGGCACTGGTGGCGCGAGCCGACGCGGACCCGATCGTCCTCGAAGGACAGAAGATCACGGGGGACGACATCCGCGCCGCGCGCGGACTGTTCTTCTACCCGGCGCAGGCCGCTCCGCTCGTCCGGGAACTCAAGGACGCGGCCGAGGGCCGGCCGGCGGCTCCCGGCGCGGCGAACCGTTGGCGTTCCGTGCGGGCCGGCGCCGAGGAGCCCGCGTCGGACAACGGCAGCGCCGTCTTCTGGTCCGTGGTGTGTGCGGACACTGACAACTGGCCGCGCGATGCGGAGCGTTACCGTCGGGACGCGGCCAGGGACAAGATCGCGTACCCGCTGTACGGGGACATGGCGTCCAACATCAAGCCCTGCGCGTTCTGGCAGCGGCCGTTGGAGCCGGCCACCCCGATGCGGACCCGCGCGAACGTGCTGACCGTGCAGAACGAGTGGGACTCACAGACCCCCCTCGTCAGCGGCCAGGGCCTGCACCGTGCGCTGAAGGGCTCCCGGATGGTGCTGGCGGCGGGCGGCGAGGGGCACGGCGTGTACCTCGCCGACCCGACCTCCTGCGCGAACGCGCCGGTCAACGCCTACCTGGCCACGGGCCGGCTGCCCGCCGGGGACGTGACGTGCCGGTCCGCGCCGGGTGACGCGGACCGCCGCGAGGCGTCGGAGCGGCGCGGCCCGCTGCCGTTCCCGATCGGACCGCAGCGGTTCTGACGCGCTGCCCCGACCGTGGTCGGACGCGGCCCTGAGCATGAGGGGCGGGCCGGGGTACCGGGCCGTCCGTCAGCGGGGGGAGGACGCCTCCACGGCCGCCTTGATCCGGCGGCCGAAGTCGGGGGCGTCCTTGCGGGCCGCGCCCAGGGCGAGCCCGACGAGCAGCTTGCCGACGCCGTGCCCTTCGAGGGTGTTGAAGATCCGTACCCGAGTGCGATCTCCGGGCAGCGATTCGAAATCGTAGCCGCCGTTGGCGGTGACCAGGTTCCGGCTCAGCTCGGTCCAGCGGATCGAGCGGGGCGGGTCGAAGCCGTCGATCCGGAACTCCCGCCCCGTCTTCATTCCCGCGTCCTTGACGGTGCTGCGGAAGACCGAGCCGACGGCCGTCGGGCCCTCGGGGCTGCGGGTGATCTCCTGGACGCGCGGGCTGAACTGCGGGTCGTTGCGGCCGTCGGCCAGGTAGGCGAAGACCACCTCCACGGGACGGTCGATCTCGACGCTCGCCTCGAACTTTCCGGACATGCGCACTCCTCGGTGGATGATCCCCGGGACATGATCGCAGGCAGGCCACTCCCGCGCGCGTCGGCGGCGGCCGGGGGGTCAGCGGCGTCGTTCCGGCTTGGTGCGCCGTGCCTTCCCCCTGGCCGGTCCGCGCCCGGGCGATCCGGTGAGGGGCTCCTTCGGGCGGCCGGGCCGGCCGGAGCGCAGCGGGGTGAACAGTCCGGCCCCGACCAGCAGCAGGCAGAAGGCACCGGCGGCCAGGCTGATGGCCGGCACCCCGTGCGCCTGGGCCAGTCGGGTGAGAGCGGCCGCCCCCACCGGGCCCGAGGCGTTGTGCACGGTCCAGAACACGGAGGTGACGCGGCCCAGCAAAGGGTCCGGTGTCACCTCCTGGCGCAGGGTCATGGAGCAGACCCCGGCGACGGTGAGCCCGAACATGAACACGGCGGCCAGTGCGGCGATGGTCGGCACGTCCCGGCTCACGCCGATGCCCGCGACGGAGAGGCCGACCAGGGCGACGGAGCCCAGCCAGCAGGCGCCGAACCCGAGGAGGCGGCGCAGCCTCCCGGCGCAGAGGGCGCCGACGAGCGTGCCGAGACCGCTGACCGCGACGACGTAGCCGAGGGTGGCGGCGCTCTGCTGAAGGTCGCTCCGGACCCGGAAGAACAGCAGGTCGGTGGCGCCGACGGTGACGAAGGTCAGCAGGGTGAAGAGCACCGTCAGCGGGCGCAGCAGTTCGTGGGCCCACAGGAAGCGGAAGCCGACGAGGAACATCTCGCGCGCCTTCCGGGCCCCGCCGCCGGGCACCTGCTCCTCCCCCAACCCGTCCGGGGTGGGGCGCGGGGTGAGCCGTACCCACCGGAGGGTCGCGGCGGACACCAGGAAGGTGGCGCCGTCCACACCCAGGGCCCAGTCTTCGCCGACCCACGTGGCGATGGCCCCGGCGGCCACCGGCCCGACCAGGGTGCCCACGGCGAACGTGCTCATCAGTCGCCCGTTGGCGGCGGTGAGGTCCTCGGCGGGAACCAGGTTGGGGACGGCCGTCACGTACGCCACGTCGAACAGCGTCTTCAGCACGCCGACCACGGCGGTCATCAGGTACAGCAGCCAGATCCGGGGGCCCGCGAGCCACAGGAACGGCACCGCGCCCAGCAGGGCGGCGCGCGCCAGATCGCAGACGATCATCAGCCGGCGGCGGTCCACCCGGTCGACCACGTGGCCCGCGAACAGTCCCGTGCCGACCGCGGAGACCGCCGCGACGGCGGTGATCAGGCCCATCTGGGCGAGGGACCCGGTGGCATCGAGCACGAGCAGGGGCAGTGCGAAGAGCGAGATCGACCCGCCGATCACGGACAACGCCTGGCCGAGCCAGAAGACGTTGAAGTCCTTGTTGCGGGAGAGACGGGAGAGGTTCGACGGCCTGGTGGGTCCGGGCGCTGCCCCGCTCACCCGAGCAGCGCGTACACGGTGGAGGCCTTGGCGGCCGGCTCGTCGGAGCCGTCCGGCGTCATGGTGATGTCCGCGAACGCCATCCGCTTGCCGAGTTTGGTGATCCGTACGTCGATCAGCACGTCGGCCCCGATCACGGGACGTTGGAAGCTGGTCGACTGCTGGACGGTGGTCATGGGCCCGTACGCGCCGCGCGCGGCGGAGATCGCGATGACGGTGGCCGTGTCGGCGGCGGCCATCAGGGCCTGTCCGCTGAGCCCGCCGCCGTCCCGGGCCAGGTCGTCGGACCACGGCAGCCGCAGGACGGCGTGCCGTTCGCCGGTCTCCCGGACGGTGAGGCCGAGGGCGAGCACCCAGGGGGCGAAGTGGTCGGCGAGGATCTTGTCGGCGTCTGCGGGTGTCAGCGTCACCCGAGGAATTGTGGCGGCCCGGTCGGGCCGCCACAACACCTTTGATCCGCGCGGGATCCCGCGTCGTCGCGGGGTCGACCTCAGAGGCTCGCGGCCAGCTCCGTGCCCTGGCGGATGGCCCGCTTGGCGTCCAGTTCGGCGGCCACGTCGGCGCCGCCGATCAGGTGCGCGTCGACGCCGGCCGCGCGCAGCGCCTCGTACAGGTCGCGGCGCGGCTCCTGTCCGGTGCACAGGACGACCGTGTCGGCGGGGACCAGGCGCTGTTCGCCCTCGACGGTGATGTGCAGGCCCTCGTCGTCGATCCGGTCGTAGGTGGCCCCGGCCACGGAGACGACGCCCCGGTGCTTGAGTTCCGCGCGGTGGATCCAGCCGGTGGTGGTGCCGAGGTTCGCGCCGACCTTGGTGGCCTTGCGCTGGAGCAGGTGCACGCGGCGCGGGGACGCGGGGCGCTCGGCGGCGGTGAGGCCGCCCGGGCCGGTGTAGGCGGTGTCGACGCCCCAGTGACGGAAGTACACCTCGGGGTCCTGGGAGGCGCCTTCGCCGCTGTCGGTGAGGAACTCCGCGACGTCGAAGCCGATGCCGCCGGCGCCGACCACGGCCACCCGCTCGCCGACGGGCGCGCCGTCGCGCAGGACGTCGAGGTAGTTCACGACGTGGGGGTGGTCCACGCCCTCGATGGCCGGGGTCCGGGGGGTCACGCCGGTGGCGACGACGACCTCGTCGTAGCCCTGGAGGGTGTCCACGTCGGCGCGGGTGTTGAGGCGTACGTCGATCGCGTGGGCGGCGAGCTGCGTGCCGAAGTAGCGGATGGTCTCCTCGAACTCCTCCTTGCCCGGGATGCGGCGGGCGATGTCGAGCTGGCCGCCGATGTGGCCGGAGGCCTCGTAGAGGGTGACGGCGTGGCCGCGTTCGGCGGCCGAGACGGCGCAGGCCAGGCCGGCCGGGCCGGCGCCGACGATGGCGACGCGCTTCTTCAACTGGGTCGGTGACAGCACGAGTTCGGTCTCGTGGCAGGCGCGCGGGTTGACCAGGCAGCTGGTTATCTTGCCGCTGAAGGTGTGGTCGAGACAGGCCTGGTTGCAGCCGATGCAGGTGTTGATGGTCTCGGGGGCGCCGGCGCGGGCCTTGTTCACGAACTCCGCGTCCGCCAGGAAGGGGCGGGCCAGGGACACCAGGTCGGCGCGCCCGTCGGCCAGCAGCTCCTCGGCGATCTCCGGGGTGTTGATCCGGTTGCTGGTGACGAGCGGTACGGAGACCGCGCCCATCAGCCGCTTGGTGACCCAGGTGTAGGCGCCGCGCGGGACGGAGGTCGCGATGGTGGGGATGCGGGCCTCGTGCCAGCCGATGCCGGTGTTGATGATGGTCGCGCCGGCCGCCTCGATCTCCTTGGCGAGGTGGACGACCTCGTCGAGGGTGGAGCCGCCGGGGATCAGGTCCAGCATGGAGAGCCGGTAGATGAGGATGAAGTCCTCGCCGACGGCCGCGCGGGTGCGGCGGACGATCTCCAGCGGGAAGCGCACCCGGTTCTCGTACGCGCCGCCCCAGCGGTCGGTGCGCCTGTTGGTGGCGGCGGCGATGAACTCGTTGACCAGGTAGCCCTCGGAGCCCATGATCTCGACGCCGTCGTAGCCCGCGAGCTTGGCGAGCCGGGCGGCGCGGACGAAGTCCTCGATGGTCCGCTCGACCTCGATGTCCGTCAGCTCGTTCGGGACGAAGGGGCTGATGGGAGCCTGGAGCGGGCTGGGGGCGACCAGGTCCTTGTGGTAGGCGTAGCGGCCGAAGTGGAGGATCTGCATCGCGATCTTCCCGCCCTCGGCGTGCACGGCCTCGGTGATCACCCGGTGCTCGGCGGCCTCGTCCTCGGTGGTGAGGCGGGAGCCGCCCTCGAAGGGGCGACCGGCGTCGTTGGGGGCGATGCCGCCCGTGACGATCAGGCCGGCGCCGCCGCGGGCGCGCTCGGCGTAGAAGGCGGCGAGGCGCTCGAAGCCGCCCGCGTGCTCTTCGAGCCCGGTGTGCATCGAGCCCATGATCACGCGGTTCGGCAGGGTGGTGAAGCCGAGGTCCAGGGGGCTGAGCAGGTGCGGGTACCGGCTCTGGGAACTCTGCGGACTCATCGGGGTGTGCCTCCTCGCGCGGGGGGTGATGAACCTGTTCTAGCGAGGCGCGGAGTCTTTTGCAACTAGGTGCATAACCGATACCGGGGCGGTTCCGGGCGTTTCGCCCCGGGAATCGCGTGACGCACGGCCCGGGCTCCCTCGGGCTGTGGCACAGCTCACGAGGCGCGGCCCCGGCCCAGGGGATCGGGCCGAGGCCGGCGCGTCAGGCCCGACGCAGGCGGACCGTCACGATCTGGAACGGGCGCAGGGTCAACCGCACCGTGCCGTCGGCCGCCGGGGCGCCGACGGCCGTGCCCTCCAGCGGCCGCTCCAGTAGGTCGCTCTCGACGGCCGCCGAGATCGGGAAGCCCGCCGTCATCCTGGCGACGGCCCGGCCGCCCCGGGACTCGTACAGGCGGACGATCACGTCTCCGCCGCGGTCCTCGGCGAGCTTGACCGCCTCGACGACCACCGCGTCGTCGTCCACGACCACCAGCGGGGCGACCGGTCCGGCGCCGGTGACGACCCGCTCCGGCAGGTTCAGCGCGTGGCCCTCCCGTACGGCGTCCCCGAGGCTCGCGCCGGGCGCGAGCGAGTGGCGCAGGGTGTGGGTGCCCTGGTCGGTCTCCGGGTCGGGGTAGCGCGGGGCCCGCAACAGGGACAGTCGGACCGTGGTGGTCTGGCCGCCGTCGAGCCGCACGTCCCGGGTCACGTCGTGCCCGTAGGTGGACTCGTTGAGCAGCGCGACCCCCCATCCGGGCTCCTCCACGTGGATCCACCGGTGCGCGCAGATCTCGAACTTGGCCGCCTCCCATGAGGTGTTGACATGGGTGGGCCGGTGGACGTGCCCGAACTGGGTTTCCGAGGCGCAGCGTTCGGCCTTCACGTCGAGCGGGAAGGCGGCCTTGAGGAACTTCTCCGTCTCGTGCCAGTCCACCTCGGTGACCAGGTCCACCGTCCTGGCTCCCGCTCGAAGGGTGATCGACTGCGTCGCCCGGGAGGAGCCGAAGGAGCGGGTGACCCGTACGGTCGCCGCCTCCGGGCCGTTCTCCGTGACCTCCAGGGCGTCCCACTCCACGAGGTCGGTGACGCGGTGGCGGTAGAAGGCCTCGATGTCCCAGGCGTCCCACATGTTGGGGAAGTCGGGGTGGATCTGGAGCAGGTTGGCCGCGCTTCCCGGCGCGAGCGACTCCCGGTCCGCCTCCAGGTCGTACGCCGACACGATCAGGCCCCGGCCGTCGATCTCCACGCGCAGCCGCCCGTTGACGAGGATGTGCCCGGCGGCGGGTCGCTCCCGGACCGTGACCGACCGGCCTGCCGGCGCCGGCAGGCCCGCGCCGCCCGCGGGGACGCCGCGTCGGGCGTGCGGGGCGCAATTGAACACCAGGCGTTCCGTACCCTCCCCCGCCAGCGCGAGCTGCGCGGCGCGGGTGATCGCCGTCAGCTCCTCCCGGACCCTCGCGTACGTCTCGCGCGCCTCGCGGTGTACCCAGGCGATGGAGGATCCGGGCAGGATGTCGTGGAACTGGTGCAGCAGCACGGTCTTCCAGATCCGCTCCAGGTCCTCGTACGGGTAGACGTGCCCCGGCACCCGCACCGCGGCGGTCGATGCCCACAACTCGGCTTCGCGCAGGAGGGATTCGCTGTGCCGGTTGCCCTGTTTGGTCTTGGCCTGGGAGGTGTAGGTGCCGCGGTGGAGCTCCAGGTACAGCTCGCCGGCCCAGACGGGGGCGTCCTCGTACTCGGCGTGGGCCTTCTCGAAGAAGGCGTCGGGCCGCTCGATCTCGACGCGCGGTGATCCCTCCAGGTTCCGCTGGCGGCGGGCCCGGGCCAGGTGTTCGCGGGTGGGTCCGCCGCCGCCGTCGCCCCAGCCGAAGGGGGCGAGCGAGCGTGAACCACGCCCCTTCTCACGGTAGTTGCGTGCCGCGTGCGCGAGCTGCGCTCCGCCGAGGTCGCAGTTGTAGGTGTCGACGGGTGGGAAGTGGGTGAAGACTCGGCTGCCGTCGATGCCCTCCCACCAGAAGGTGTGGTGCGGGAAGGCGTTGACCTGGGACCAGGAGATCTTCTGGGTGAGGAACCAGCGGGCGCCGGACAGTTTGACGATCTGGGGCATGGCGGCGGTGTAGCCGAAGGAGTCGGGCAGCCAGACGTTGTGGGTCTCGATGCCGAACTCGTCGAGGAAGAACTTCTTGCCGTAGAGGAATTGGCGGGCCATGGCCTCGCCGCCGACCATGTTGGTGTCGGACTCGACCCACATGCCGCCCACCGGCACGAACTGCCCGTCCGCGATCTTCTTCTTGATCCGCTCGAAGAGTTCGGGGCGATGGGTCTTGATCCAGTCGAACTGTTGGGCCTGGGACATCGCGAAGACGAACTCGGGGTGCTCGTCCATCAGGTTGACCATGTTGGAGGTGGTGCGGGACACCTTCCGAACCGTCTCGCGCAGCGGCCACAGCCAGGCCGAGTCGATGTGGGCGTGGCCGACCGCGCTGATCCGGTGCGCGGAGGCGTGGGCGGGCGCGGCGAGGACGGCGGCGAGCCGCGCGCGGGCCGCGCCGGCCGTGCCGGGGACGTCGCCGAGGTCCACCGCGTCCAGCGACGCGTCGACGGCGCGCAGGATCTCGTACCGCCGGGCGTCGTCCGCGGCGAGCTGCGTCATCAGGTCGTGGAGGACTTCGAGGTCCTGGACGAGTTCCCAGACCTCGCTCTCGAAGACGACCAGGTCCATCCGGGCGAGCCGGTAGAGGGGCCGGTCCGCGCTGGTCAGTCGGTCGCCCTCGTGGGTGGCGCGGTGATCGACGAGCACGGGGTTGGCGGCGGCCTCGACGTACCACTCGACCCGCTCGCCGCCCTCCGCGAGGTCGGTGACGCGAACCCAGTCGTTGTAGGGGTTGAGTGCCTTGATCTCGGTGCCGTCGGCGCGGTGGACCAGGCCCTCGCACTGGAAGCCGGGCATCATCCGGTCGAAGCCGAGGTCGAGGACGGCTTCGACGGCGCGGCCCGCGTGGTCGGCCGGGACCACACCGGTGACCTTGAACCAGGTGGTGCCCCAGGCCGGACCCCACGGTTCGCCGACGCCGCAGGGCTCGTACGGCGCGGTGAGGCCTTCGGCCACGGGGACGGGCTCGCCCGGGGCGTCCCAGCGCTCGACGGTGAGCGGGACCGGGCGGGAGCGCACGGCGGGTTTGATCCGTTCCGTGAGGACCCGGCGGAGGCGGAGTTCGGTGACGCTGCTGTCGTCGTGCATGACGGCTGCTCCAGGAGGCAGAGGTCGTGTGGTGGGTGGGTGCGGCGCTCAGATCTTGACGGCTCCGTCGCCCACGCCCTTGAAGAAGAAGCGCTGGAGGGCGAGGAAGAGGAGCAGCATGGGGAGGAGGGCCGCCATCGCGCCAGCGGCGATGAGCCGCTGGTCGTTGACGGTGGTGGCGCCGGCCAGGGTCTTCAGGCCGAGTTGGAGGGTGTAGTGGTCGCTGTCGGTGAGGACGAGCAGGGGCCACAGGAAGTCGTCCCAGGCCCCCATGAAGCTGGTGATGCACACGACGGCCAGGGCGCCCTTGGCACTGGGCAGGAACACCCTGGTGAAGCGGGCCCATTCGTCTGCTCCGTCCAGTACCGCGGCTTCCTCCACCTCCCGGGGCACGGCGAGGAAGGCCGCCCGCATGACCATGATGTTGAGGACGGAGACGGCGCCGGGCAGCCACACGCCGACGAGGGTGTCGACCAGGCCCATGTCGCGCACGGTCAGGAACATCGAGATCATCACGGATTCGAAGGGGAACATCAGGGTCGCCACGAGCACCGTGAAGACGGTCGTGCGGCCCTTCCAGCCGGCGCGGGAGAGCGCGTAGCCGCCCATCGCGGCGAAGACGGTGTTGGAGGTGATCGCGAGGACCGCCACGACGAGGGTGTTGCCGACGTACTGGAGCAGGGGAAACGATTCGGCGACCCGGACGTAGTTGTCGAGGGTGGGTTGTGCGGGCAACACCCCGTCGTACACGTTCTCGGTGCGGCCTCGGATCGAGGTCAGGAACTGCCAGACGATCGGCCCGAGCATGACCACGAGGACGAGGACCAGCGTCGCGTACCGGCCGGCCCGGCCGAGCAGTCGGCGCCTGCGGCCGTCCCCGGCCCTCCGGGACGGCTCCACGCCGAGGGGGCCCCGTGTGCTCAACTCTCGTCCCCCTTGGAGAGGCGGCGCCCCAGCAGGCTGAACACCAGCGTCAGCAGGAACAGCAGGATGGAGATGGCCGAGGCGTAGCCGGTCTCGCCGGAGAAGCCGAGGCCGACCTGCCGGATGAGGAACGGCAGGGTACGGGCGCCGCCACCGGGGCCGCCGCTCTCGCCGCCGAGGATGTAGATCTCGGTGAACACGCGCAGCGCGGAGATGGCGGAGAGGGTGCCGACCAGCAGCATCATCGGTTTCACCTGCGGGACCGTGATGCTGAAGAAGCGCCGGACGGCGCCCGCGCCGTCCAGGGCCGCCGCCTCGTGCAGGGCGGCGGAGACGTTCCCGAGCGCGGCCAGGTAGAAGACCATGTAGTAGCCGAGGCCCTTCCACACGGTCACGATCATGGCGGAGACCAGCAACATGGAGCTGTCGGTGAGGAACGGGATCGGTTCGGAGACGATGCTCAGCTTCCGGAAGACCGTGTTGACGAGCCCGTCGCTGCGCAGCACCCACTGCCAGATCAGGCCCACGACAACGGCGGAGGCGATCACCGGCGTGTAGAAGGCGGACCGGAAGAAGCCGATGCCGGGAACCTTGGTCCGGACGAGGACCGCGAGGGCCAGCGGCAGGAAGACCAGGCACGGCACGACGACGAGCAGGTACACCACACTGTTGCCGGTCGCGACCCAGAAGTCGGGATCGGCCAGGGCGCGCCGGTAGTTGTCGAGGCCGACGAAGCCGCCGCCGCGCAGGATCCGGGCGTCGGTGAAGGAGAGCAGGACGGTGTTGACGAACGGCCAGAGGCTGAACAGGGTCACCATCGCCAGTCCGGGGGCCAGGAAGAGGTAGGGCGTCCACCAGGTGCGGTGGAGGAGTCCCGTCTCGACCTCGGCACGGCCCTTCACCGGTTCGCCGCGTCGGCGAGCAGCTTGTTCGCCTCCTCCTGCGCCTTCCTCACCGCCGTCTTGGGGTCCGACTCGCCCTGGATGGCCCTCTGCATCTCGCGGACCACCGCGTCACCGACCTGGTTGGTCCACTGCACGGGGGTGTTGGCGTCGAGGTCCGCGCTCCTCAGCTGTTCGGCGCCGATCGCGCGGGCCACGGTCTCGGCGTCCTTGCCGTCCCCCCGGTCCGCGAAGTACGGGTCGGTGAGGCCCCGGGCGTTGGAGGGGTAGATGGTGGCCTTCCTGGCGAACGCGACCTGGTTGGGTCCGTTGGTCACCCACTTGGCGAACTCGGCCGCCGCGTCCGGGTGTTCGGTGTCCTTGCGGATGCCGAGCGACTGCGCGTAGATGCCGATGTGGCCGAGCGTGCCGGTGACGGCGCCCGCGACCCGGGTGTGTGCGTAGACCTGCGGGGCGTTGCGCCGGATGTCCTTGACGAAGCCCGGCGAGCCCGGTCCGAAGACCAGTTTGCCGCTGCCGTACAACTGGCTGATGTCGTCCGCCTTGAGGAGGGACTCCTTCGGCATGGCGCCCTTGGCGTACAGGTCCTTCATCCGTTCGACCCACTCGACCGCCTTGGCGGTGTCGAAGGTGAACGCGCTCCCGTCCGCGTCGAGGATCGGGACGCCCATCTTCTGCCAGTCGCCGGGCAGTCGCCCCTTGGGATCCGCCATGAAGGCGGCGTAGCGGCCTCCGGACCGGGCGGCTATCCGCTCGGCACAGTCGAAGAACTGCTCGACGGTGGTGGGCGGTCGGGCCGGGTCCAGGCCGGCGCGCGCGAAGAGTTCCTCGTTGTAGGTGAGGATCTCGGGGGTCACGTACCAGGGATAGGCGAACACACCCTCGCCCCTGCCGGGGAGCTTGAACTGCTCCCAGGCGCCGGGGACGTACTCATCGGCGACCTGCCCGTCGAGCGCGGCCACGTCGGCGAGCATGCCCCGGTCGCCCAGGAGTTGGAAGGAATCGGTGGAGAGGTTGACCACGTCCGGGAGGGCCCCTGCGCGGGCGTCGGCGACGAGCTTCTCGTTGTAGCCGTCACCCGGGACATCCTCCCATCTCACCTTCACCTCGGGGTACTTCGCCTCGAAGGCGTCGATGACCCCTTGGACGTACGAGGTGTACGCGGGTTTCAGCTGAAGGGTGCGGAAGGTGATCGCGCCCGCGACCCGGCCGGTCCTCCTCGCCTCCTTCACGTCGTCCGGGGCGGCGTTCATGCCGCATGCCGCGGTGGACAGGAGGGCTCCGGCCACAAGTGTGGCGAGGGCCGTGCGGAGCGCGGGGGAACGGGTCATCGTCGCCGCCTTCGGGAGGTCCGGCCTCGCTGCCGGAGGGCGGCGCCCACGCTGGCTCGAAGGGCGGAGCCCGTCAACGTGCCCGAGGTCCCGCCGGCCGGGTATCCCCGCATCCCGCACCGCCCCGGCGGGCCCGCACGCAGAACCGGGGGCCCCGGTCAACACCGCCGCCACCTGGACTGATGCGCTTTACCTCGGACGCGGCGACGGATCGCGCGCGGGGAGGGCGCCGGGCGGCGATGGCCGGGATGGTGCCGGGGCCGCCGGCGGGTCGGGGGCGGCGGGGCCGTGCCGCGCTACTTCATGCGGTACTCGACCTTCTCCGCGAGCCTGCCGTCCTTGAAGCAGAAGCGGAACACGTCGTTGCCGTCGGAGTCCGCCGCGGAGAGGTACCAGGAGCAGACGCTGCCCGCCGGCTCGGCCGGGCCGCCCTCCTTGAGGGCCGCCTTGACGAAAGTCTCGCCCGAGGGCAGTTCGGCGCGGACCGCGTCCTCGGCGTCGCCGACCTTCACGGAGCGGTAGACCTCGGGTTCCACGAAGGTCTTCTCGGCCGCGTCCATGACCTTGCCGACGCCGAGGAAGAGTGCCACGAGGGCCCCGACGCCCAGGACGAGCACCACCCCGCAGCCGATCAGACAACCCTTGCGCTCTGCCACGCCCGTTCCTCCATGCCTCGCCGCACCGCGTCGATCGTGGTGACGATCGGACTGTCGCAGGGCGGTGGGGCGGGGGGCTGTCCTCCAAAGTCTTCGACCGCGGCAACCATCGTCGTTCGAGGTCGCCACCCCTCCCCGTGTATACAGGGAGGGACCGCGAATACGGACGAACCGAGAGGAACCCACCGTGAGTGAGACCGCCGAGCCCCTGATCGTCGTCGGCGTGGACGGTTCGAACCACTCCAAGGAAGCGCTGCGCTGGGCCGTCGCCCAGGCCAAGGCCATCGGCGGCCGGGTGCACGCCGTGATGAGTTGGGACTGGAACACCAACCCCTTCGCGGTGGGACCGACATCGCAGGAGGACCTGGTCGGCGTCGAGGAGGCGGCCCGTCTCAAGCTCGCCGACACCGTCGCCGAGGCCGTCGGCACCTCGCCGGGCGTCCCGGTCTTCCGACGCGTCGAAAAGGGCGCGCCCGCCAAGGTCTTGGTCGACGCCTCGCAGGAGGCCGAGCTGACGGTCGTCGGCACGCGGGGGTACGGCGGCTTCCGGGGCGCCCTGTTGGGCTCGGTGAGCCAGCAGGTGGTCCAGTACGCGCGGAGCACCGTGGTCGTGGTCCGGGACGAGAACGAGGACTGACGCGGACAGTCCCGCCGCCTACCGCACCGCTTGTCGGTCGGGCGTCGGAGCCGTCAGGTCCGAGGGGTCCGTGTTGGCCCCGCACAGGATCACCGCGACCCGCTCCCCCAGCGGCTCCGGAGCCCCGCGGAGGGCGGCGAGGGCGGTGGCGGCGGCCGCCTCGACCACGATCCGATGCTCCTCCCAGAGCCCCCGGCGGGCAGCGACGATGGCCGCGTCGGGGACGAGCACCGAGTCCACGTCGCCCTGCCGTGCCGCGGCCAGGGCGTCGGCGGAGACCCGGGTGGCGCCGAGCGAGTCGGCCGCGACGGAATCCACCGGGACGTCCACGGGGCGCCCCGCCTGCAGGGCGGCGTTCAGGGCCCGGCAGTTCTCGGGTTCGGCCGCCACGACCCGGACGCCGTGCTCGCGCGCGGCGGTGGCCACACCGGCGAACAGCCCGCCGCCGCCCACCGCGACGACCACCGTGTCCAGGCCGGAAAGTCCCGCCCGGATCTCGTCGAGCAGGGTGCCGGCGCCCGCCGCGATCAGCGGGTGGTCGTACGCGTGGCTGCTCAGGGCGCCGCTCTCGTCCGCGAACTCCCGGCAGGCGGACAGTGCTTCGGCGTACCGGTCGCCGACGAGCCGCACGTCGGCCCCGTACCCGCGCAGCCGCTCGACCTTCACGCGGGGCGCGTTCACGGGCAGGAACACGGTGGCGGCCACCCCTTGGGCGCGGGCCGCCCAGGCGCAGGCGAGGCCCGCGTTGCCCCCGGAGGCTATGGTCACCCCGGCCGCGGGGAGGGTGCCCGCCTCACGGTGCGCGACGAGGAAGTTCCGGGCCCCGCGCGCCTTGAAGGAGCCGGTGTGCTGGAGGTGTTCCAGGGCGTACCAGACGCCCCGGTCGGCGGGCACGACGGCGACGGGACGGATCACGTCGGCCATCCGGCCGGCGGCGGCGCGCACGGCCGCGTAGTCGAGCTGCTGCTCCATGAACGGTCTCCTCGGGGGGGCGGTGGTTGATTCAGGCGGTGATGCGTCCAGCCGGTGATGCGCCCAGCCGGTGACGGGTTGGGCCGGTGACGGGTCCGGCCGGTGACGGGCCGGGGCGTGCGGGTTCAGGCGCCGGCGGGCCGGGCGGCCTCGATCAGCTGGCGCAGGGCGCCGTGATACACCTCGTGGTCGGTCAGCGGGGGCAGTACGTCGGCCAGGCCGCCGGAGAGCACGGGGAACTCGGCCGGGTCCAGCGCGGCCAGGGCGGCCCGGGACGCGGCGGTGGCGCCGGCCGGATCGCGGTGGTCCACGAAGGCGGCGCTGCCGAGGGTGAGCAGGTACATCCGGCGGTAGACGGTCATCGCCTCGGCGGCGGTCATCCCGGCGGCGACGCTGTCGGCCAGCGCCGGTTCCACGAGGCGGGCGAGCAGTCGGCGGCCCAACCAGGGCCGGCCACCGCGCAGTACGAGCAGTCCGGGGTGCGCGGTGAGCAGTCGGTAGAACGCGGAGAACCGCTGTTCGGTGGCCTCGGCCCAGTCGGTGCCGGCGGCGATCTCGGGCAGTTGGCCGGCAAGGTGTTCGGTGCACAGGTCCAACAGCCCGGCCAGATCGGCGCAGCGGCGCTGGACGGTGGCGTGCGAGACGTCGAGCCGGTCGGCGAGGGCGCGGAAGCTGAGTGCGGCCGGCCCTTCCTCGTCGAGGATCCGCAGGGCTTCCACGGCGATCGCCTCGGGGGTCGCGCGGTCCAGGGCGGCTGATCTTCTCGGCATGAGATACACCGTAACAGACACCGTCACGTACGACGTATCACCCGAGGGTCGGCGGACCGGGCGCCCCCGGGTTCGGTCAAGCGGACGCCCGTGAAGTCAACCCTTCGCGTGAGGGCGACTACACCCATATTGCTGGTCATCACGTCATAACCAGCGACTTGTATTGACAGTGGGTAGCCGCACCGCTGCACTGAGCGCTCGACAGACCCTCGGTACGTCCCCCACGTCAAGGAGACCCCGTGCCGCCTCGCCCGCGTGCGTCGCTCCCCTGTCTGACCGCGGCCGCCCTGCTCGCCCTCCTCCTGTCCCCCGCGACGGCGGCGGCCGAGCCCACCGCCACCTCGGACACCCCGCTCGCCCTCACCCCTCCCATGGGATGGAACAACTGGGCGCACTACATGTGCGACATCGACGAGGCCAAGGTGGTCGCGAACGCCGACGCGCTCGTCTCCACCGGTCTCGCCGCCAAGGGCTACGACACGGTGACCGTCGACGACTGCTGGATGCTGAAGAGCCGTGACGCCGACGGCGACCTGGTCGCCGATCCGGAGAAGTTCCCGCACGGGATGGCCTGGCTCGGCAAGTACCTGCACGCCAAGGGGCTGAAGTTCGGCATCTACCAGGACGCGGGCGCGCTGACCTGCGGGCGCTATCCCGGCAGCGGGGCGCCCGCGGGCGGGGGCGCGGACCACTACGCGCGCGACGCCCGGCTCTTCGCCTCCTGGAAGGCGGACTTCGTCAAGATGGACGGCTGCAACCTGTACGTGCCGCCCGGCAAGACGAAGGAACAGGCCTACCGCGACGCGTACAACGGCGTGGCCCGGGCCCTGCGCGACAGCGGCCGCGACATGGTCCTGTCCGCGTCCGCGCCCGCCTACTTCCAGCAGGGCGAATGGGGCGGCGCCGACTGGCACAAGGTGATCGACTGGGTCGGCGAGACCGGCCAGTTGTGGCGCGAGGGCCGTGACATCAAGGTGTACGCGCCGACCGCGCCCACGACCTCGCGGTGGAGTTCGGTCCTCGGCAACTACGGCTACAACCGTTGGCTCGGCCGGTACGCGGGCCCCGGCAACTGGAACGACCCGGACTTCCTCATCGCCGGCGCCCCCGGACTCACCGAGGCGGAGAGCCGCAGCCAGGTCGGCCTGTGGGCCATGATGGCTGCCCCCTTCATCCTCTCCTCCGAGGTCTCCGCGCTCACCCCGGCCGGGCTCGCCGCGCTCGGCAACACCGACCTGATCGCGCTCGACCAGGACCCGTTGGGCCGGCAGGGCGCGGTGGTCTCCTCGAACGGCACCTCCGACGTCCTGGTGCGGCCGCTCGCGAACGGCGACCGCGCGGTGGCCGTCCTCAACCGCACCGGCGCGGCCATGGACGTCGACGTGCCGCTGGAGGACATCGGCCTGCCCTCGTCGTGCGCCGTCGACGTCAAGGACCTGTGGAGCGGGGCACACCGTGAGGCGACCGTCTCGCTGACCGGCAGGGTAGCCGCCCACGACACCGCGGTGTGGCGGCTCACCCCGCGCGGCTGCGGCAAGGCCGTGCCGACCGGGCAGATCGCCGGCAACGCGGCCAAGTGCGCCGACGGGGCCAACACCAGCGGTGTCGGCGCGGTGGTCATGGCAGCCTGTACCGGCGCCCCCGACCAGCGGTGGACCGTGGGCCCCGACTCCCGTCTGCGGTCGGCCGGCCAGTGCCTGACCGCCGGGGACGGCGACCTGGTGGAGCTCGCCGACTGCGTGCCCGGGCGATCCCGGCAGAGCTGGGCGCACGACCGTCCCGGCGCCCTGGTCGAGAAGAGCAGCGGGCTGTGCCTGACCGCGCCCGCGGCCGCGGCGACCCCGGACGCGCCGGCCGAGCGGCTGCGCCTGACCCCCTGTGGCGACCACCGGATCGACCAGACCTGGGCCCTGCCGGCCTGACGGCTCCGGTCCGACGCTCCGACCCGACGGCACCGATCGACGGAATGAGGTACGGCTCGATGGCACGCAGCGGGCGCCCGCGAGGGCGCCGTACGGTCGCGGTGGCGGCGCTTCCCGCGGCACTGCTCGTCCTGGTCCTGGCGGGGGCGACGCCCGGGGCGGTCGCCTCGGGCGCGGGATCACCCGCCGCGCCCGACGTACGGCAGTCCGACGTACGTCGGCTTACGCCGGCCCGGGACTTCGACGCGCGTCCGGCGCGGGAGGCCCTGGAGCGGCTGCTGCCGCGGCACGCCGGGCAGTTCACCCTGGCGCCCGACGCGGGCGGCGCGGCGGACACCTTCACGGTGTCCGGGACGGCGGGCGCCATCACGGTGCGCGGCACCAGCGGCGCGACCCTGCTCACCGGGGTCGGCTGGTACCTCCAGCACGTCGCGGGCGCCGACATCGGCTGGCCCGGCGACAGCCTGGGGATGCTGCCGGAGCGCTTGCCGGCCGTACCGAAGTCGGTCACCCGGAGCGCGCTGGTCGCCCACCGGTACGCGCTCAACGACACCGACGACGGCTACTCGGGCCCCTACCGCACCTTCGAGGAGCACCGGCGGCAGATCGACCTGCTGGCCCTGCACGGCGTCAACGAGGTGTTCGTGCAGGTCGGCGCCGAGTATCCGTACTACCGGGCGCTCCAGCGGTTCGGATACTCGGCGGCGGAGCTGAGGGCGTGGATCCCCGGTCCCGCGCACCAGAGTTGGTGGTTGTTGCAGAACATGAGCGGCTTCGGCGGACCGGTCTCGGAAGGGCTGATGCGCGAGCGGGCCGGGATCGGCGGCCGGATCGCCGAGCAGTTGCGCGGCCTCGGCATGACCCCGGTGCTCCCGGGCTTCTTCGGCACGGTGCCGCCGGCGTTCGCAGCGCGCAACCCCGGTGCCACGACGGTGCCGCAGGGCGACTGGGCGGGCTTCGACCGTCCGGACTGGTTGGACCCGAACTCGGCCGCGTTCGGGAAGCTGGCCGCCGCGTACTACGCGGAACAGCGGGCGGTGTTCGGAGACAGTTCCATGTACCGGATGAGCCCGCTGCACGAGGGCGGCAAGACGGGTCCGGTGGACGTGACGGCGGCCGCCGGGGCGGTGCAGAAGGCGCTGTGGGCGGCCCATCCCGGCGCACTGTGGGCCGTGTTGGGCTGGCAGGAGGATCCGAGGAGGGAACTCCTGGCCGGGGTCGACACCTCGAAGCTGTTGGTCCTGGACGGACTGTCCGACCGGTACGACGGGTTGGACCGGGAGGCCCGTTGGGGCGGCGCTCCCTACGCGCTGGGCACGATCCCCAACTTCGGCGGACACACCACGATCGGCGCCAACACCCCGGTGTGGGCCGACCGGTTCGGCGCGTGGCGGTCCAAGTCGAACAGTGCGCTCGCGGGCATCGCGTACATGCCGGAGGCCACCGGGACCGATCCCGCCGCCTTCGACCTCTTCACGGATCTGGCCTGGGAGTCCGGGCCGATCGACCAGAGGAAGTGGTTCGCGGCGTACTCCGCCCGCCGGTACGGGCGCGCCGACGCCGAGGCGGCGGCCGCGTGGGAGGAACTGCGCAAGGGCCCGTACAGCACCCCCTCGGGCCTGTGGTCGGAGTCCCAGGACGGCCTGTTCACGGCCCGGCCGAGCCTGAGCGCGGCGGGATCCGCCCGATGGAGCCCCACGTCGATGCGCTATCCGGCGGGTTCGGTGCGGCGCGCCCTGGACCACCTGTTGAAGGTGGACCCGCCGCTGCGGGGTTCCAGCGCCTACCGGTACGACCTGGTGGACACGGCCCGGCAGGCGTTGGCGAACCATTCGCGGGTGCTGCTGCCGAGGATCAAGGCGGCGTACGACGCGAAGGACGTGCGCCTGTTCCGTGAGTTGACCGCGCAGTGGCGCGACGGTGAGAGGCGCTTGGACGCCGTCACGAGCGCCGACCCGCACTTCCTGCTGGGGCCCCGCCTCTCGGCCGCCCGCTCCCGGGGCGCGGGCCGGGCGGAGGCGGACCGGTACGAATACGACGCGCGTTCGCTCCTGAGCGTGTGGGGGCCGCGCGCCGCCTCGGAGGGAGGCTCCCTGCACGACTACGCGAACCGTGAGTGGGGCGGTCTCGTCTCGGAGCTGTACGCGCCGCGTTGGGACGCGTACTTCGCCACGCTGGAGGAGGCGCTGGTCCGGCGGGCGGTGCCCCGGCAGATCGACTGGCACGCCTTCGACGAGGAGTGGGCGCGGCGGACCACTCGCCATGCCCAGGCACCGGTCGGGGATCCGTACGCCCTGGCGGCGGGGATCGCGGCCGCGCTTCCCGCCGCGAAATGACCTACATCATCGGCCGTGGCGCTGTCCGGGACTTCCCGTGACCGTCACTCTCACGTGGGTAATTCCACACTCGTGAGAGGGAGAGCACATACGGCTGATCACCACACTGGACGGGTGGTCGGTTCACTGGCCCGGACACGAACAGGGGCGGCTGTCGGAGCGATCCGGTGGCCGCCCCTTCCGACGCCCCCAGGAGCGCACCGAGCATGTCCGAGACCGAGCCGGAGCGGCCCTCCCCGGCGCCGGAAGCCCCGTCCGACCTCGCGACCGCGCCGATCCGGGCCGGCGGGGACCCCGACCAGGCCGTCCCCCCGTCGCCGCGGGTCGGGGAGCCGGCGCGGGAGCCGTCGTCGCGCTCGGAGCCGTGGGACCTGATCACCGACGGGGTGGTCGAGCTGCGCAAGCGCAGGCCCCGCGGATGACGGGTGCGGGGCCGACGGGCACCGCCGGCGGGCGGGGCCAATCCAGTGGCTCGGCGGCTACGAATGGCTCATGAGGCGCGCGGATGCCGACGAACGACCGGGAATCCCGGAGGATCTTCCCGTGAACGACGTGACACGAGCGGACCGCGCCGAGGACGGCATGTCAGCCCTCCTCGGCCGGGTCGCCGAAGGGGACGAGGACGCCTTCGTCTCGGTGTACGAGGCAGTGAGCGGGTCCGTGCTGGGCCTGGCGTACACGGTGCTGCGCGACCGGGCCCAGGCCGAGGAGGTGGCGCAGGAGGTGCTCGTCGAGGTGTGGCGTACCGCCGGGCGCTACCGCGCCGACCGGGGCAGCGTGCGGACCTGGGTGCTGACGATGGCGCACCGCCGCGCGGTGGACCGGGTGCGTTCCGCGCAGGCCTCGACCGAGCGGGAGCGGCGCGCGGCGCGGCTGGAGGCCGCGCTTCCGGAGTTCGACGAGGTGAGCGAGGCGGTGGAGCACCACGAGGAGCGTGACCGGGTGCGGCGCTGCCTGGGCTCGCTGACCGAGATCCAGCGCCAGTCGGTCACCCTGGCCTACTACCGGGGTCTGACCTGCCGCGAGGTGTCCGAGGAGCTGTCGGTGCCGCTGGGTACCGTGAAGACGCGCCTGCGCGACGGGCTGCTGCGGCTGCGCGACTGTCTCGGGGTGAACGGCGGATGAGCACAGAGGACACGGAAGGCACGGAAGGCGCGACGCGCCGCATGCACGAGGGCACGGGCGCCTACGTCACGGACGCGCTGCCCCCGGCGGAGCGGGCGGCCTTCGAGGCGCACCTGGAGACCTGCGAGGCGTGCCTGCGGGAGGTCGCGGAACTCGCGGCCACCGCGGCCCTGCTGGGCCGGGCGGTGGCCGTGGAGCCGCCGCCGGCGCTCCGGGAGTCGGTGCTGCGCGAGATCCGGGCGGTGCCCGCGCGGCCGGATCCCGTACGGGTGCCCGCGCACCACGCGCGGCCCGCCCGGCCCTGGCTCCGCTGGGCCCTGGCGGCCTGCCTCGCGGCGGCGGTCGGTTTCGGCGGGGTGGCGGCCTGGCAGTACCAGCGGGCCGAGACGGCCCGGCAGGACGCCCGACGGGTCGAGGCGCGGGCGGCGGCACTCACGGAGCTGCTGGCGGCGCCCGACGCGCGGCTGACCACGGGCCGCATGGCCGACGGCGGCACGGGCACGGTGGTGCTCTCCCGGGACCGGGACCGGGCCGTGTTCGTGGCCGACGGCCTGGCGGCGCCGCCCGAGGGGCGGGTGTACCAACTGTGGTACGCCGACCCGAAGGGCGTCATGCGTCCGGCCGGGCTGATGGACCCGGCGCGACCCGACGCGCCGGCGCTGCTCAGGGGCGAGGTGGGCCCCGCCACCGGGGTCGGGGTCACGGAGGAACCGGCGGGCGGTTCGGCCGCACCGACCACGGATCCGCTGGTGGTGCTCGCGTTCCCGGCGGCGGGCGCCGCGTAGGAGCGGAGCCGGGAGGCTCCCTCCGGGCGGCACGCATGGGACACACCTCACCAAACCGGTCGCCCGACGGCTCCGAATGACCCGTGTGAAGGAAGACCCGGGACGCCCGCGACCCGCACTGTCGGGCGGGGCGCCCGGGGCGGGGGGGGGGAACGACCCGACCCGAGGAGTCACGTGATGACAGCACGTCGCAACACAGGCATACGCAGGGCGGCGTTCGCCGCGTCGGCCGTGGCCGCACTGGCCCTGGGGCCGGCTCTCGCCGCGGGTTCCGCGATGGCGGCGGACGGCGAACCGTTCGGACCGGGCTGCGCCTCGGTGCCGAAGGACGGCTCGGGCTCCTTCGCCGGCATGGCCAAGGACCCCGTGGCGACGGCCGCGTCGAACAACCCGGCCCTCTCGACCCTGGTCACCGCCGTCAAGAAGGCCGGCCTGGTCGACACCCTGAACAGCGCGAAGGACATCACGGTGTTCGCACCGACCAACGAGGCCTTCGCCAAGGTGCCGAAGGCCGACCTGGACAAGCTGCTGGCCGACAAGGCACAGCTCACCAAGGTCCTCACCTACCACGTGGTGGGCCAGGAGCTGACGCCGAAGCAGTTGGAGCAGGGCTCCTTCGACACCCTGTCCAAGCAGCGACTGACCACCTCCGGTTCCGGCGAGTCCTTCAAGGTGAACGGCAACGCGTCGGTGGTCTGCGGTGACGTCCACACCGCCAACGCGACGGTCTACCTGGTGGACTCCGTCCTGATGCCGAAGGCCTGATTCTCTGAAGGCCTGCTCCCGAAGGCCTGACGCCGAGGGCCCTGACGCCCGAATCCCGGCCCCGCTCCCCCGCCGGGTCACCCCAGACGGATCGGAAGGGTCTGCACGCTGTTGCCGATGAAACTGCGCTGGTAGGGCAGTTCCGCCTCGGGCACCGCGAGGTCGAGGTCCGGGAACCGGTCGAAGAGCCGCTCCAGGGCGATGCCGGCCTCCAGCCGGGCGAGCGGGGCGCCCACGCAGTAGTGCGCACCGTGCCCGAAGGAGAGATTGCGGCTGTTCCCCCGGGTGAGGTCGAAACGGTCCGCCCCGGGACCGTACGCGGCCTCGTCCCGGCCGGCCGCGGTGTAGCCCGCGAGGACCGGGGTGCCGCGGGGGATCAGGGCGCCGCCCACGGTCACGTCCCGGGTGGGGTAGCGGAACGGGAACCAGCTGACGGGGCCATCCCAGCGCAGGGTCTCGTCGACCACGTCCGACCAGCTCGCCTTGCCCTCGCGGACCAGCGCGAGCTGATCGCGGTGGGTGCACAGGGCGCGCACGGCGTTGCTGATCAGGTTGAGGGTGGTCTCGTGGCCGGCGACGAGCATCAGCCGCATCGTGCCGCTGAGTTCGGCCTCGCTGAGCCGGTCGCCGTCCTCGTCGCGGGCCGCGATCAGGGCGCTGGTGAGGTCGTCGCCCGGTGCGGCCCGGCGGGCGGCGGCGATGGTGCCCATGAGCGCGACGAGCTCGCGCACGGCGGCCATCACCTCGGCCGGGGTGGTGTCGGTGGAGACGATCACCGTGTTGGACAGGTGGTGCAGCCGCCCCCGGTGTTCCTGGTCCACGCCGAGCAGTTCGCAGATGACGCTCATCGGCAGGGGCAGTGCGAAGTGGGTCCTGAGGTCGGCGACGCCGTCCGGGGACGCTGCCGCCGCCGCGCCGAGGTCGTCGAGCAGTCCGGAGGTCAACTCCGCGATGCGCGGCCGCAGTCGCTCGACCTGGCGGGCGGTGAAGGCGTTGCCGACCAGTGAACGCAGCCTGCGGTGGTCGGCGTCGTCGGCCGTGTGCATGCCCTGGGCGTCGGCGAAGACCCGCAGGGGCCAGTCCCGGGGGACGGTGCCGTCGCGCAGGCCGGGGAAGTGCCGGGCGTCCTTGGCGACATCGGGGTGGGCGAGGAACTCCTTCAGTGCGTCGTGGCCCAGGACGACCGCGCCGGGCACTCCGCCGGGGAGGACGACCTCCGCGACGGCGCCCTGGGACCGCAGGCGGGCGTTGAGGGCGTGCGGACACCCCCCGGCGGGATCGATGACGTGCGCGTCTGCAGTGTGGGACGACAAGCCGATTCTCCTGACCGTGTGGAAGAGACCCGGCCAACAGTGCGGCCTGGAGGACGGGTTGTTCAAGCCCGACTCCGCGCCGTCTCAGAACCAGTTGAGGGTGAGGGTGAAGGTGGTGTGGGTGGTGGCGCCGGTGGGGTCGGTGGCGGTGATGGGGTGGGTTCCGGTGGTCCAGGGTGTGCCGGTGATGCGTCCGGTGGTGGGGCCGAGGGTGAGTCCCCAGGGGAGTGTGGTGGTGGTGTAGCGGATGGGGGGTGTGCCTCCGGTGGTGGTGAGTCGGATGGTGCAGGTCTGGTTGAAGCGGCAGGTCTGTGGTCCGGGGTCGACGATCCGCAGATCACCCGACGTCGGGGTCGGCGTGGGAGTCGGGGTCGGCGTGGGAGTCGGGGTCGGCGTGGGAGTCGGGGTCGGCGTGGGAGTCGGGGTTCCGGCGCAGCCCGGGGTGGCCTCCGGCGGCAGTGGCACGCGCCAGATCCGGGCGTCGTTCTCCGAACCGACCAACAGGCCGGCGCAGTCGGCGTACGTGAGCGTCTCACCCTGCGGCTGGGCCGGCAGCGCCACGTCCGCGAGCTTGTTCCCCGCGGTGTCGTACACCGTGGCGGTGTTGGCCCCGAGCGGTCCACCGCTGCGCAGGGCGTAGGAGGCCCCGGACGGGGAGAAGGCCCCGTCGGTCGTGAACACCGGGCCCGACCGGACCGGGGAGAGGGTGTTGAGCTGCCCGGACACGGGCGGCAGCGGGGCCTTGTACAGCTTGCCCGCCGCGCCGATGAGTTTGGTCGCGATGTAGAGCTGCCCGGTGACGGGGTCCGCGAGCAGGGACCCGGCGTCGTGCCGGCCGTCGGAGTAGGCGAAGCGGTGGCTGGTCGGGGTGACGGACGCGTCGGCGAGCACCTCAGGTTCGGCGAAGGCGTGGACGGTGATCTCGGCGCGGCCGGCGAAGTTGTCCCCGATGTCGCCGACGAGGATCACGGGGGACCCCCCGGCGTCCTTGCCGAGCGCGAGGCCTTCCCAGTCGGTGTTGCCGACGCCGGTGACGGTGTAGGTCGCCACGAGCCGGCCGGATGTGGTGTTGCAGTCGACGGCGAAGACCTGATTGGTGTTGCCGCTGTCGTTGACTGCGTAGAGGACGCCCGGGTGCCTGCGGCTCATGGCGAGACCGCTGAGTTCGGCCAGACCGCCGGGCAGGTCGCACGCGCGCGCGGGGGCCGGCGCGGCGGCCGGCGCCGCCGGGTCGGGGGGCGCCGGGGTCGCGGAAGCGGTGGCGGCGCCACCGGTCGCCCAAGCGGCGGCCGGCAGGGCGACGGCGAGGACGGCGGTGGCGAGGGCCGCCGCCCATGGTGTTCTGCGGGTGGGTGCCATGCGCACCATGTGAGGGGACGTCGGGCGCGGATGCCAGGGCCAACGCCGTCCCGTTTGAGCATGGTTCAATGCCGAACCGACATGCCTCGCGGTCCGCAAGGCCTGTTCCGGTCAGGGTGCGGGCTCACGTACGGGGGCTTTGTGCAGGGCGTGCGCGATGAAGGCCCGGGCCGTCCGACCGAGGGGGCGCCGGGTGTGGGCGATGCCCACGGGGCGCAGCAGGGGCGGGGTGAACGAGCGGATCTCGGCGCGCGTGCCGAAGGCCCTGGAGACCACGTCCCGGTACCAGATGAGCGAGCCGCGCCCGTCCGTCACCCCGGTGACCCAGGCGAGTCGTTCGTCGACTTCCAGGCGGGGTTCGGGGCGCACGCCGAGGCAGCTGAACATGGCCTCCATCTCGGTCCGTCGGCCGGTGCCCGGGCACGGCAGCACCATGGGCAGCCCGTCGAGCAACCGGAACGGCATCGGGTCCGGCAGCCGGGAGCCGATGGGCGAGATCAGCACCACCTCCCGCTCCTGGACGTGGTGCGTGGACAGCTCCTGGTCGATCGGCAGGTCGACCAGCGCCAGTTCGGCGCTGCCGCCGGTGAGTTCCTGGACCAGGGCCTCCCGGCTGTCGCGCTGCAGGACCCGGACGTCCACCCCGGGATGCCGTCGGGTGAAGGAGGGCACCAGTTCGGCGGCCAGGTCCAGCGCCAGGGTCGGGGTGGCGACCAGGACGAGGGTGGTGCGGACGGCGTCGCCGTGACCGGTGCCGATGTCGTCGATCGCCTCGACGGCGCTCAGGACGGTGCGGGCCAGTCGTACCACCCTGGACCCCTCGGGAGTGAGGTCCACGCCCCGGCCCCGGCGGGCGAGGAGTTCCACGCCGAGATCGCGCTCCATGGCCTGGACGGCCCGGGAGAGGGCGGACTGGGCCACGAAGACCGAGGCGGCCGCGCCCGTGATGGAACGGCAGTCCGCGACGGCGACGAGGTAGCGAAGCTGCGCGAGTGTGGGGGTCATGACCGGACGGTAACCGGGTGATGCCGTACCTGTAAGGGGCAGCATGGTGAACAACTCCCGCGCCTCGGTGCGCCGTTCATGCCCGGGTGGCGAGAAGGCATACCGGCACGGCATGACCGTGCGCCTCGCCCCTCCCCTCACGCCTTCCCCGGCCCCGGCCCGAGGGGTGGACATCGCCGCAGGCCACCGGGCGGACGGGGGTGCAGGGCGGCCCGGGGGCGGAGGGTCGGGAACCGGCCGGCGGGTCCGGGAAGAGCGAGGGAACCCACTCCGCATACCGGTTGACAGTGCACGGTCATCACCGCACGATGCATCGCGGCGCCGGGGATTTTGACCACCGCTCAAGCCCGTCCGAACCGACGACGGGTCACCCGGCCGCGGCACGCACCGCGCCGGCGGAGTCGTCGACCGGCGTTGTTCTCCCGTCCTGCCCGCACGGCCCGCACCCCCACAGCACGGCCCGTACGGCCCACGCGTCGCCCCGCACGGCACCGGCACCGCAGGCCCCCGCGCGCCTCACCGCGAGGCACCGGTGCGCGCACCACGCCACGTGACACGGCACGACACCACACGGCACCACGGACCGCGCACCACCGCCCCACACCACCGCCCGCGCAGCAAACGCACCGCACCGGAACGCACCGGAAGAAGGAGCGCCCGTGACCCCCCACCCCGCGCAGCCCCCCGCCACCCGTGACCTGGTCGTCGCGGCCTGCCCCTTCGAGGAGCCGCACCCCCGCATCGTCACCGCCGCCGAGCGCGCCGGGTCCCTCGGGCTGCTCGACCTCGGCCGGGACCCCGGACCCGCGCGGGACGCCTTCGCGGAGCTCGGGCGGCGGCTCGACGGCCGGCCGTACGGGGTGCGGGTACCGGTGGGCTGTCCGCTGGGCCCCGGGGAGCTTCCGGCGCAGGTGGACACGGTGTTGCTCGCCGATGTCGCGCAGCACGTCCCGGAGCGGGTGGCCGCCTGGGCGGCGGCCCCCGGTTCCCCCCGGGTCTGGGCCGAGATCACCGACCTCGGGGAGGCGCGGGCGGCGGTGGCGGCCGGGGCCGGGGCGATCGTGGCCAAGGGGCACGAGGCCGGCGGTCGGGTGGGCGCGAGCACCACCTTCGTCCTCCTCCAGCGGCTGCTGGCCGGGCCCGGACCGGGGGTGCCCGTCCTCGCGTGCGGGGGCATCGGCCCGCACACCGCGGCGGCCGCCGTCGCGGGCGGGGCCGCCGGTGTGCTGGTCGACGTACAACTGGCCCTGACCTCGGAGGGGGTGGCCGGTCTGCCCGCGGAGGTCGTGGCCGCGCTGCGGGCGATGGACGGCTCCGAGACCCGGCTCGTGGACGGGCACCGGGTGTTCGCCCGGCCCGACCTTTCGCCGCCCGACGGAGCGGCGGCGCTTCTGCTCGGGGCCCGGGACCTGCGGACGCAGTTGCTGCCCGTCGGCCAGGACGGGGGCGTGGCGGACCGACTGGCCCGACGGCACCGCACCACGGGCGGGGTGCTCCGGGCCGTGCGGGCCGCCGTCGCCGGGCACATCGGGGCCGCCGCCAGGGAGAGACCGCTGCTCGGATCCCGGGTGGTGGCGCAGGGCCCGATGACCCGGGTCAGCGACCAGGCGGCGTTCGCCGAGGCGGTGGCCGCGGCGGACGGCGTGCCCTATCTCGCCCTCGCCCTGACCCGGGGCCCGCAGGCGCACCGGCTGCTGGCCGAGACTGCCGAACGGCTCGGGGACCGCCCGTGGGGCGTGGGCCTGCTCGGCTTCGCCCCGCCCGAGCTGCGCCGGGAGCAGCTCGCGGCCGTGGCGCGGGTGCGTCCCCCGTACGCGATCATCGCCGGCGGCACCCCGGCGCAGGCGGCCCCGCTGGAGGCGGCGGGGACGGTGACGCACCTGCACGTCCCCTCGCCCGGACTGCTGGAGCGGTATCTCGCCGAGGGGGCCCGGCGGTTCGTCTTCGAGGGGTCGGAGTGCGGCGGGCACGTCGGGCCGCGCGCCTCGTTCCCGCTGTGGGAGGAGCAGATCGAACGGCTGCTGTCCTGCGCCGAACCGGCCGCGCTGGACGTCCTGTTCGCCGGCGGCATCCATGACGAGCGGTCCGCCGCGATGGCGGTCACGGCCGCCGCGCCGCTGATCGCCCGGGGGGCGCGGATCGGCGTACTGATGGGCACCGCCTACCTGTTCACGCGGGAGGCGGTGGCGGCGGGCGCGATCCTGCCGGGTTTCCAGCGGACGGCGGTGGAGTGCGAGGAGACCGTCCTGTTGCACACGGCGCCGGGCCATGCCACCCGCTGCGCGGACACCCCGTACGCGGGAACGTTCGAGGAGACCAGACGGCGGCTCGCCGAGGGCGGGACCGAACCGCGCGAGATATGGGAGGAGTTGGAGCGGCTGAATCTGGGCCGGCTCCGGATCGCCGGCAAGGGGCTGCGTCGGGGCCCGGCCGGCCTGGAACCGGTGAGTGAGCGGGAGCAGTTGAGCGACGGACTGTTCATGCTCGGCCAGGCCGCCACCCTGCGGTCCGGGACCACGACGGTGGCCGCGCTGCACGCCCAGGTCACCCGGGGGGCGACGGAGTTCCTGGACCGGCGGGTCGCCGAGACGGCCGGGGCGGCCGAGGAGGAGGCCGGTCCCGTCGTCGAACCGCTCGACGTCGCCATCGTCGGAATGGCCTGCGCCTACCCGGGGGCGCCGGGTCTCGACGCCTACTGGTCGCAGATCCTGGCCGGCCGGGACGCCGTCACGGAGGTTCCGGTCGAGCGTTGGGACCCGGGGCTCTACTACGATCCCGACCCGGCCCGGGCCGGGGAGCGCACCCCCTCGCGCTGGGGCGGTTTCCTGGCGCCGATGCCGTTCGACGCCCTCGCCCACGGCATTCCGCCGACCTCGCTGGCCGGGATCGAACCGGTGCAGCTCCTGGCCCTGGAGATCTCGGCGCGGGCGCTCGGGGACGCCGGGTACGGCCGGGGCAGGGAGTTCGACCGCTCGCGGACCTCGGTGGTCTTCGGCGCGGAGGCGGGAACCGAGCTGGCGGGCGCGTACGGGATGCGCGCGCTGTATCCGGCCTATCTGGGCGAGCTGCCGCCCGCGTTGGACGAGCAGTTGCCCCGGCTGACGGAGGACTCCTTCCCGGGCATCCTCGCGAACGTGATCGCGGGGCGGGTCGCGAACCGTCTCGACCTGGGCGGCGCCAACTGCACCGTGGACGCCGCCTGCGCCTCCTCGTTGGCCGCGCTGGACCTGGCCTGCCGGCAACTGCGTGACGGTGACAGCGACATGGTGGTGTGCGGCGGCGCCGACGTGCACAACGGCATCAACGACTACCTGATGTTCGCCTCGGTGCGGGCCCTGTCCCCCGGGGGCCGCTGCCGGCCGTTCGACGCCTCCGCGGACGGGATCGCGCTCGGCGAGGGGGTGGGCGCCCTGGTGCTGAAGCGTTTGACGGACGCGGAGCGCGACGGCGACCGGATGTACGCGGTGATCAAGGCGGTCGGCGCGTCGAGCGACGGCCGGTCGCTGGGGCTGACCGCGCCCCGACCGGAGGGGCAGCGACGGGCCCTGGAGCGGGCGTACGCCCGGGCCGGCGTCTCCCCGGCCGACGTGGGACTGATCGAGGCCCACGGCACCGGGACCGTGGTCGGCGACAGCACCGAACTGTCCGTGCTGAGCGAGGTGTTCACCGCCTCGGGGGCCGAGCCGGGATCCTGCGCCCTGGGTTCGGTCAAATCGCAGATCGGCCACACCAAGTGCGCGGCCGGGCTGGCCGGCCTGATCAAGGCCGCATGGGCGGTGCACACGGGCATCCGCCCCCCGACCGCGCACCTGAGCACGCCGAACGCGGCCTGGCGGGCCGAGGACGGCCCGTTCGTCTTCGACACCGAGGCCCGGCCGTGGGCGGTGCCGGTGGAGCGGCGGATCGCGGGCGTCAGCGCGTTCGGTTTCGGGGGCACCAACTACCACGCGGTGGTGGCCGGTTACGGAGGCGCGGAGGAGCCGGGACACGGGCTGGAGGAGTGGCCGGCGGAGTTGTTCTGCTTCCGGGGCGAGGACCGGCGGGCCGCGGGGCGGGCGATGGCACGGCTCGCCGCCCGACTGGAGGAGAACGACGCGGCCGGCCGGCCCTGGGCCCTGCGGGACCTCGCGGCGGAGGCCTCCGCTTCGGGTACCGGGCCGGTGCGGGTGGCCGTGGTCGCCGCCGACGCGGACGAACTGGCGGTACGGCTGGAGCAGGCCCGCGGTTTCACGCCGGGCGCGGGGGTCCACGTACGGGAGGAGGCGGCCGACCCCGGCGGGGTGGCGTTCCTCTTCCCCGGGCAGGGCAGCCAACGCGTGGGCATGCTCGGGGACTTGTTCATGGCGTTCCCCGCCCTGCGCGGGCTCCTGGACGAGGCGCCGGAGGGGGTGGCGGGCGCGATGTTCCCGCCGGCCGCGTTCACCGCGCCGGCGCGGGCCGCTCAGCGGGCGGCCGTCACCGACACCCGCGTGGCGCAGCCCGCCCTCGGGCTGGCCGGCGCCGCGGCGCACCTGCTGCTCGGCCGGCTCGGCGTGCGGCCGGACTGTGTCGCCGGGCACTCGTACGGGGAACTGACCGCGCTGTGGGCGGCGGGCGCGTACGACACGGCGAGCCTGTCACGGCTGAGCACGCGCCGGGCCGAGGCGATCCTGGCGGCGGCCGGAGCCGATCCCGGCGCGATGGCGGCGGTGTCGGCGGCGCCGGAGGAGGTCCGGGGCGTCGCGGCGCGGGCCGGGTGCGTGGTGGCGAACCACAACGCACCCCGGCAGTGCGTGGTCTCGGGCCGCACGGAGGCGGTGGCCGAGGCGGTGGACGCGCTCCGGGCGTCCGGGCACACGGCCGAACTCCTGCCGGTGGCTTGTGCGTTCCACAGCGAGGTGGTGGCCGGGGCCGAGTCCGCGCTCGCCGCCGAGCTGGCGGCGACGGCGGTGTCCGTGCCGAGCGTCCCGGTGTGGTCGAACACCACGGCGGCCCCGTACCCGGCCGACGCCGACGGCGTACGCGGCCTCCTGGCGGGCCAGGTGGCGCGGCCGGTCCGGTTCGTCGACGAGGTGGAGGCCATGTACGCGGCCGGCGTCCGGACGTTCGTGGAAGCGGGCCCGGGCCGGGTGCTGTCCGGTCTGACGGCCCGGATCCTGGGCGATCGCCCGCACACGATGGTGCCGTTGGACATGCCCGGAGAGCACGGGCTGGTCCGACTGGTGACCGCCCTGGCCGAGTTGGCCGCGGCCGGGGTCCCGATCGCCCCCGAAGCCCTGTTCCGGGGCCGCACCGCCCCGCTCCCGGACCGGGCCCCGCGACGCCCGGGCTGGCTGGTGGACGGCCACCTGGTCCGCACCTCGGCCGGCACCCCGATCCCGGGCGGCCTCCGCCCCGCCCACCGCATCCCCCGACCGGAGGCACCGATGAGCCCGCAGAGCGCCGCCGACCAGGACGGCTCCCCCCTTCCTCCCCTGTCCGCCCGGTCCCCCCGCCCCATCGAGACCCCGGCCCCCGCACCGAGGCCCGACACCGCGTCCGGGAACGGCCACGCGCCGATCGCGGCCCCCGGTCCCCGTGACGAGGCCGTGCTGGAGTACCTCCGCGGCTCGCGCCTGCTGATCGAGGCCCAACGCGAGGTTCTGCTGGGCTACCTGGGCCGCACCGGGCCCGGCGCGGGCGCGCCGGCCGCACCGGAGCCGCATCTCCCCGCCCGGCCCGCACCGGGCACGGCGTGGGGCGACGGCCCCGTCTGGAGCGACGGTCCGGCGTGGGCCACGGCCGGGCCCGACGGCCACCCGCCGGCGTCGGGGAGCCCGGGCCGTTCACCCGACCCGTGGGGGTCGGCACCGGTCAACGGCCGGGAGCCGGCGCACGCGACCCCGGCGCCGGGGCCTGCGAAGCGCGGCGGCGGAGCGGCGATCGAGGCGCCGGCGCCCCCCGATCCGTGGCGGGCGGCCGGCCCCGACACCCCCTACGACGGTCCGGTGGACGGGCCGACGGACCGGCCGGACGCCCCGGCCGCGCCGCTGACCGCAGGCGGGGTGATGGACGTCGTCCTGGACATCGTGCACACCCGGACCGGCTATCCCCTGGACATGCTCGACCCCGGGCTGGACCTGGAGGCCGACCTGTCCATCGACTCCATCAAGCGGGTCGAGATCATCGGCGCCCTCGCCGACCGGATCGGCCTCCCCCGGGACCCGGGCGGCTCCGCCGAGTCGGCCGTCGAGGAGCTCTCCCGCCTCAAGACCCTGCGCGGCGTCGTCGACTGGGTCGTGTCCCACACCACGCCCTCCGCCGGCGGGTCCGACACCACGATCGCCGACCTCACGCCCGCCGAGACCGCGACCACCGGCGCCGCGGCCCACGACACCGACACCCCGGCCGGTGTCTCGGCGTCGACCGGCGCACGGTACGACGGGCCCGGCATCCGCCCCGCCGGGCCGCGGCCGCGCCGGATGCGCGTGGACCTCGTACCCGTCGCACCGCCCGCCGGGGATCCGGCCGGACTGCGCGGGCTGCGGATCGGGATCGTCGACGACGGGCAGGGGGTGGCGACCGCACTGAGCGGGGCGCTGGAGTCCCACGGGGTCGAGGTGCGGTTGCTGTCCGGGCCCGAGGCCGGCCACGACGGGCTCGTCGACCTGTCCGCGCTCCGGGCCGCTCAGGGCGCGGGGCAGGAACCCGTCCTGCCCGGCGCCTTCGCCGGGCTCAAGGGGGCCCTCGTCGGCGGTGTGGGCCGGCTGATCCTCGCCGCCACCCCCGACTCGGGCCTGCACGGCTTCGCCCGCAGCGCCGCCCTGGAGTTTCCCGGCGCCCTGATCCGGGCGGTGGGGGTGCACCCGAAGGAGGACCCGGCCCGCGTCGCCGCTCAGCTGCTCGCCGAGTTGAGCGACGGCGCCGAGGCCCGGGCCTGCGACTCCGCTGACGAGAGCGGCAGGAGCGGGCACGACCATGACGGTCACGGCCCGGGCGCCGACCCCGCCGCCGCGCCTCTCCACTCCGTCGTCTACACCGCCGACGGAGCCCGCGTCACGGCCCGTCCGGTGCCGGCGGACCTCACCTCCACGGGATCGGCGCCACCCCTCGGCCGCGACTCCGTCGTCCTGCTCACCGGCGGCGCCCGCGGGATCACCGCCCGGACCGCGCTCGCCCTCGCCCGTGCCACCGGCTGCCACGTCGAGCTCGTCGGACGCACTCCCGAGCCGACGGCCGCGGAGGACGAGCGGTACGGGCAGGCCACGGACCGGGTGGCGCTGCGCGCCGCGCTGGTGGCGGCGGGGTTGCGCACTCCCGCCGAGATCGAGGCCGCCGCCTCCCGGATCCTCGCCGAGCGCGAGGTGCGGGCCACGCTGGCGGCCCTCGCCGGCGTCGCCGCCTCCGTCCGCTACCACCGCGCCGACGTCACCGACGAGCGGGCGGTACGGGCCGTCGTGGCGGCCGTCCGGGCCCGGCACGGCCGGCTCGACGGCATCGTGCACGGCGCCGGCGCCCTCCGCGACGGTCTGCTGCGGGACAAGCGGCCGGAGGCCTTCGCCGAGGTGTTCACCACCAAGGTGGCCGGCGCCCGGCACCTCGCCGCGGTCGCCGCCGACCACGGCGACACGCCCGCCCCCGCCTTCCTGGCCCTCTTCGCCAGCGTGTCCGGGGTGTACGGCAACCGCGGCCAGAGCGACTACGCCGCCGCCAACGACGCCCTGGACGGGCTCGCCCACACCTGGTCGGCCCGCTTCCCCGGCCGGGTGCTGTCCCTCGACTGGGGCCCTTGGGCGGCCGAGGCGGGTGGCATGGTCACCCCCGAGTTGGAGCGTGCGTACGGCCGCCGCGGCATCGCGGTGCTCAGCCCCGAGGCGGGTACCGCCGCCTTCCTCGCCGAACTCTCGGACGGCCACGACGTACAGGTCGTCCTGACGGCGGCGCGGGACGAGGGGCACGGTGGTACCGGAGGCAGAGCGGGAACCGCGCACGAAGCCGGAACCGGTGGCGGCGGGACCGGCTTCGGGACCGGGGAGCGCCGTGACTGACGGCCCGCGGCGCGGGCCGCGACCGATCGACGCGGCCATCGTCGGGATGGGCGCGGTCTTCCCGGGGGCCCCGGACCTGGCCGCCTACCGCCGCAATCTGCTCGCCGGAACGGATTCCATCGGCGAGGTCCCGCCCGACCGCTGGGATCCCGAGGTGTACTACGACCCCGCCGGGGCCACCGGGCCGGCGCGCGGGGACCGTTTCTACTGCCGGCGGGGCGGCTTCATCGACGGGCCGGCCGCCTTCGATCCGACCCGTTTCGGGATCATGCCGTCGGCGGTCGAGGGAGCCGAGCCGGACCAGCTCCTGGCTCTGCACGTGAGCGCCGAGGCGGTCGCCGACGCGGGCGGCGAGGAACGACTGCCGGCCGACCGCTCGCGGATCGGGGTGGTGCTCGGACGCGGCGGTTTCATGGGCGTGGCCACCGCCCGGTTGGACCAACGGGTGCGGACCGCGCACCAGTTGACCCAGACCTTGCGGGAGGTGGCGCCCGAGCTCGGGGAGCGGCGCATCGCGCAGGTGCGCTCCGCCTTCCAGGACGCGCTGGGACCGGATCGACCCGATGCCTCGATCGGGCTCGTGCCGAGCTTCACCGCCGCCCGGACGGCGAACCGGTTGGACTTCCGGGGCCCGGCCTACACCCTGGACGCGGCCTGCGCCTCCTCGCTCCTCGCGGTGGACCAGGCGGTCGGGCTGTTGGCGGGCGGGCGCTGTGACGTGGTGGTCGCCGGGGCGGTGCACCACTGCCACATCGCCACGCTCTGGAGCGTGTTCACCCAGTTGCGGGCGTTGAGTCCGACCGAGCGGATCCGCCCCTTCGACCGGCGGGCCGACGGAACGCTGCTCTCGGAGGGCACCGGCGTGGTGCTGCTGAAGCGGCTCGCGGACGCGGAGCGGGACGGGGACCGGATCTACGCGGTGATCCGGGGCACGGGGGTCGCCGGTGACGGGCGCGCGGCGAGCCTGATGAGCCCGCTCGTCACGGGGCAGGTACGGGCGCTCGAACGGGCGTGGCGGGAGGCCGGTCTGGATCCCCGCTCCCCCGGGGCGCTGGGGCTCCTGGAGGCGCACGGTACGGGCACGCCGATCGGGGACGCGGCCGAACTGGACACACTGACGAGAGTCTTCGGGACGTCGGACGAGGGTGCGGGGTCGGCGGGGATCGGCTTCGGGTCGGTGAAGTCGATGCTGGGGCACACCATGCAGGCGTCGGGGATCGCCGGGTTGATCAAGGCGGCGCTGGCGGTGCACGAGGGCGTCCTGCCGCCCACCCTGCACCTGGAGGAGCCGCACCCGAACCTGGCCCGGACGCGGATGCGGCCGGTGACGGTGGCCGAGCCGTGGGAACGCGGTCCCGAGCCCCGGCGGGCCGGTGTCAACGCGTTCGGGTTCGGCGGGATCAACGCCCACGTGGTGCTGGAGGAGGCCCCGGGTGCCTCCGCGCACCCCGGCGGCGGCGCGCCGAGACCCGCGCCGCCGGTGCGCCGCTTCCTGCCGATGGGCTCGCCGCCCCCGACCTCGACTCCGGCCTCGACGGGGGCGGGGGCGCGGGAGGACGTGCTCCTGCTCGCCGGGGAGAGCACGGCCGACGTGGCCGAACTCCTGGCCGCCGGGGCGCCCTCGGATCCGTTGGGCATGTCGTCCGGGGACGGCCCGTGCCGGCTCGCGGTGGTCGGGCCCACGCCGCAGCGGCTCGCGCTGGCCGCGAAGGTGCTGGCGCGCGGGCGGACGTGGCACGGCCGGGGGGACGTGTGGTTCACACCCGAACCCCTGGGCGGCCGGCTCGCGTTCCTCTACCCGGGCCTGGAACCGGAGTTCGCACCGGTCGCCGACGACGTCGCGGACCTGCTCGGCCTGGACCGCCCCCGGCTCGGACGGGGCGGGGAGTTGATGGAACGGGCGTTGGACGCCATCGAGGCGGGCCGGTTCTTCGGCCGCGCCCTCGGTGAACTGGGCATCGAGGCGGACGTGTCGGCCGGTCACAGCCTGGGCGAGTGGGCGGCGATGGTGGCGGCCGGCATGTACCCGCGGGAGGCCGTCGACACCTTCCTCGCCTCGCTGCGGCCGGGCTCGCTGAAGGTACCGGACCTCGTGTACGCGGCACTGGGCTGTGGGGCGCCGCGGGCCGAGGCGGCGCTGCACGGCGAGGACGGGGTGGTGGTCAGCCACGACAACTGCCCGCACCAGTCGGTGGTGTGCGGGGATCCCGCCGGGGTCGCCCGGGTCGTGGCCCGGCTGGGGGCCGAGGGGGTGCTGTGTCGGGAGCTCCCGTTCCGTTCGGGGTTCCACACGCCGATGTGGGAGCCGTACCTGGGTCAGGTCCGGGCGGCGTTCGATCGGCTTCCGTTGCGTCCGGCCGCGGCAGGGCGGGTCTGGTCGGCGACGACGGTGTCCCCGTTCCCGGCGTCGACCGAGGAGGTACGGGAGTTGGTGGTGCGGCACCTCCTGGAACCGGTGCGCTTCCGCGCGTTGACGCTGCGGATGTACGAGGAGGCGGGGGTGCGGCACTTCGTGACGCTGGGCCCGGGGAGCCTGCCGGGGTTCGTCGAGGACACCCTGCGGAACCGGCCGCACCTGTCGGTGGCCGCGTCCTCGCCCCGCCTGACGGGCGTGGCCGCACTGCGTCGGGCGTGTGCGGCGCTGTGGACGCAGGGGCAGGCGCCGAAGTGGGACCGGCTATCGCAGGACACCCCGCCCGACCCGACAGGGACTCCGGCCCCGAGCACGAAGCTCACGGCCCCCGCGGCCCCCACCCCGACCATGCCGGCGGGCCCGACCGCGCCGGTGGGCCGGCCGGCGGTGTCCCGCGCGGTACCGCTGGACCTGGGCTCCCCCCTGGTGCGTCTCTCCCCCGCCGCCCTGGCCCGACTGCGCGCCCCCGGCCCGGCCGGGGCCGAGGTCCCGACGGGGAGCGCGGCCCGGGCCCCGTACCGCGGTGGCACGGAACGCGGCGGCACGGAAGGCGGCGGCGGTGACGGCGCGGGGCAGGCCCCGGGGCGGGCGGTCCTGCGGCTCGGTCTCGACACGCTGCCCTACGTACGGGACCACCGGGTCTACCTCCAGCCGGCCGGCTGGCCGGAGGAGTCCGACTGGTTCCCCGTCGTCCCCATGACCACCATGCTGGAGCTGGCCTCGCAGGCCGCCCTGGCCCACATCGCCCGCACCGACCACGGCCGGGACGCCGTCGAGGTCGTCGGGTACGAGGACGTCCGCGCCCTGCGGTGGCTCCCCGTCGAGCCCGCCCACGACATCGAGGTCCGTGTCCGCGCGGACGGCCCCGGGCGCGTCCACGTCGCTCTGGGCGAGTACGCCGGCGTCGTCGTCCTGCTCGGCCGGTCCTTCGACCCGGCGCCGGCGCCCGACCCCACGCCGCTGCGCGACCCGGGCCCCGCCCCCGTCAGCGCGGACGCGCTCTACCGTGACCGGTGGATGTTCCACGGCCCCCGCTTCGCCGGGGTGCACGAGGTCCGAACGGTGGCCGCCGACGGCATCCGGGGCGTGCTGCGCGCCCTCCCGGACCCCGGGGCGCTGCTCGACGCCGCCGGGCAGTTGTTCGGGCACTGGATGCAGCTCCGGCTGCCGGTGGACCGGCTCGTGTTCCCCTCCACCGTCGAACGGGTCCGCTTCCACGGGCCGCCGCCCCCGCCGCACGCCCTGGTGGCGGCCACCGCCCGGATCCGGGAGGTCCGCGGGACCACCGTGCGGGGCGATCTCGAACTGTGCCGTCCCGACGGCCGGGTCTGGGCCCGGATCGACGGCTGGACGTACCGGCGCTTCGGCGCCGACGAGCGGGTGTGGCCGATGAAGTTCACCCCGGAGGTCTGCGGGATCGGTGAGCCGCAGCCCGCCGGGTGGTGCCTGGCCCGCCGCCGGTGGACGGATCCCGCGTCGCAGGAGCTGGTGATGCGCCGCTATCTCGGGGCGGCCGAGCGGGCCGTGTACGAGCGGCGGTCACCGCGGGAGCGGCCCGCCTGGCTGCTCGGCCGGATCGCGGCCAAGGACGCGCTGCGGGGCCTGCTGTGGGACGGCGGCGCCGGTGCGGTGTTCCCGGTGGAGGTGCCGGTCGGCAACGACCCGTCGGGGCGTCCGGTGCCGGAAGGGCCGCTGGTCACGGGAGTTCACCTCTCGATCGCCCACAAGGACCGGCTGGCGGTCGCCCTGGCCCACCGCGCCCGGCCCGTCGGGGTGGACGTCGAGACGGTGACCACCGATCCCGACGCCCTGGCGCGGATCGCCCTCGGTCAGGGTGAACGGGCCCTGGCCGAACGGCTGGCGGCCCTCGACGGGAGCACGCTGTCGGCCGCGCTGACCACGCTCTGGTGCGCCAAGGAGGCCGCCGCGAAGGCCGAGGGCACCGGTCTCGCCGGCCGCCCCCGCGACTGGCGGGTGTCGGGCGATCCCGGATCCGGTGTCCTGCGCGTGGTGTCCCCCGCGCGCGTCGCCCACACGGTCCGCCACGACACGATCCCCGCGAGCCACCCCACCCCCCTCGACCACCTCGTCGCCTGGACGGAGCCCCACCATGACCACTGACATCCTCGCCGAGATCACCGACATGCTCGTGGAGATCGTCGGCGACGAGTTCCTCGTCGCCCAGGAGGTCACGATGCGCACCACCTTCAACGAGGACCTCGCCTTGGAGAGCATCGAGTTCGTCGCGCTCGCCGAGTCGCTGCACCACCGCTACGGCGCCGAGGTCGACCTGATGGGCTTCCTCGCGGAGAAGGACATGGACGGCATCCTCGCCATGTCGGTGGGCGAGATCGTCGAGCACATCGCCCGGGTCACGCACGGTTCCCTCGCGCGGGCGACCGGCTCCCCCGCCTCCGCCGCCTCGGCCGGCTGAGCCGCCGTGTCCTTCGTCCGCGCGAACGGCCTGCGCTTCCACGTCCAACGGCTCCCGGCCGACGCCGGGTCCGACGCCGGCCGCCGACCCGTGGTGGTCTTCCTGCACGGCCTCGTCGTCGACAACCTGTCCTCCTTCTACTGCCCCCTGGCCGTGCCGGTGGCCCGGTCCGGGTTCGAGACCGTGCTGTACGACCTGCGCGGACACGGCCGTACGGAGCGGCCGGCCGGCGGGTACGACAGCGCCACCGCGGTACGCGACCTCGTGGCGATGCTCGGCGCCCTGGGCCTCGGGCACCGGCCGGTCCACCTCGTCGGCAACAGTTACGGCGCGACCCTCGCCGTGCACGCCGCGCTGGCCCGCCCCGACGTGGTCGTCGGGCTGACCCTCCTCGAACCGCCCCTCGCCGGGGCCTGGGTGGAGAACATGGTGGACACCCTGTCGGCCGCCGCGTTGAGCCTGGAGGACAGCCCGGTGCTGGCCGAACTGCTGACCCTTCGGCTGCGGAAGGCCGCGAACCTGACCGCGATCGCGGACGACCTGCTCAACCGGACCAGCCTGATCGACGACATCGCGGCCAGTCGCGTCTTCACCCCGGCCGACTACGCCAGGCTGGACTGCCCGACCCTGACGCTGTGCGGGGAGCACTCCGAACTGCTGCCGGGTGGGCGGACGTTGGTACGTCATACCCCGCGGGCGACGCTGACGGTCCTGCCGGGTCTGGGGCACGACGTACTCAAGGAGAGCAGTGGTGTCCTGCGGGAGACCGTGCTCGCCCACCTCGAAACGACGGCCGCGTCGCGGGTGCGGACGGGAGCTCTGATCCGATGAGGGTGCTGTTCACGGTTCCGCCGCTCGCGGGGCACGTCAATCCGACCGCCGCCGTCGGGGCGGAACTCGCCTCGCGGGGCCACGAGGTCGCCTGGACCGGGCCGCCCGGGGAACTCGCCCGACTGCTCCCCCCGCACGCCCGGATCCTCCCCGCGGGGGAGCACGTCGCGGGCGGCTACGCCGGGCTGCACGAGCGGTGGCGCGACCTGCGCGGGGTGGCCGCGCTGCGCTTCCTGTGGGAGGAGGCGCTGATACCGCTGGCCCGGGCGATGGAACCGGGGGTGCTCGCCGCGGCCGCCCGGTTCGCGCCGGACGTGCTGGTCGCCGACCAACAGGCCCTGGCCGGGCCGATTGTGGCCCGTCGGCTCGGCATCCCGTGGGTGACGTCGGCCAGCACCTCCGCCGAACTCACCCGTCCCTTCGCCGGATTCCCCAAGGTCGGGGAGTGGGTGTCGGAGCGGATCGGCGCGCTGCTGAGCGAGTACGGCGCGGACGACGGGGACTGGGATCCGCGGTTCTCCGAACGCCTGGTGTGGGTGTTCTCCACGCCCGAGTTGGTGGGGACGGGCGCCGAGGTTCCGCCGCACCACGCCTATGTGGGTCCGGCCTTCGGGGCCCGGCCGGCGGCGCCCGATTTCCCCTGGCGGCGGCTGGACCCGGCGCGCCGGCGGGTCCTGGTGTCGTTGGGCACGCTCAACCAGGAGGCCGGCATCCGATTCTACCGCGCGGTCCTCGGCGCCGCCGAACGCCTTTCCGATGACGTCCAGTTGGTGCTGTCCGCCCCCGCCTCCACGATCGGGGGTCGGACGCCGGCGAACGTGCTGGTCCAGGACGGCGTTCCCCAACTGGAGCTGCTGCCGCACCTGGACGCGGTGGTCAGCCACGGCGGCCACAACACCGTGTGCGAGGCACTCGCGCACGGGCTGCCGCTGGTGGTCGCGCCCATCCGGGACGACCAGCCGATCGTGGCCCGCCAGGTCGTCGAGGCGGGCGCCGGCGTCCGGGTGCGCTTCGGTCGGACGGGGCCCGAGGAACTGCGCGACGCGCTCACGGCCGTGCTGGACGATCCCGGCCCCCGCCGGGCCGCCCGCCGCATCCAGGCCTCCTTCGCCGCGGCCGGCGGGGCCGCCGCCGCGGCCGACCGGTTGGAGAAGCTGTCATGACGCCATCCCCTTCGCACCGGGTCCGGTGGACCTCCGTCGCGGTCCTGGTCGCTCTCGGCGCGGGCACGGTCCGCTCCCACCGCAGGCTGCGGTCCCTCCCGGTGCTGCCCACGATCCCGCCGGCCGCGTCGACCGGGGTGCCGCGCGCCGCCGGCTGGCGGCTGCTGACGGCGCGCGGCGTCGAGCCCGATCCGGCGACCTTCCTGTCGGCCTGCGCACACGCCGACCGGGAAGGCCTGCGGGTGCTCGACCTGCTGCCCGGCGACCTGGCCGTCGAGCGGGCCCTCGGGCTGCTGCGGTTGGTCGATCCGACCCGGTACGGGGCCGACCGGCTGGGCGAGGGCCGCGGCGCCGGGTTCGCCGTGCTGGTCGCGGAGGAGGTGCTGACCCGGGCCGGGGTGGAGGCGGGTGACACGCCCCGGGAGCCGGCGGAACTCCTCGCGCTGACACGCCGCTTGAAGGAGTACGCGCCCGCCGCGGCGGGGTTGGCCGTCGCACCGGCGCTCCGCGCGGGCCGCCGGCCGGAGCCGACCGGTGCGGTACGGGCCGCCGAGCTGCGGGCGCAGGGCCTGCCGCCGGGCACGGTCGTCGCGGCGCAGCTCGCCGGGCTCGGCCTGCTCGCGGCCGTCGCCGCACGGCAGGGGCGGTGGGGCGCCGCCGCGGCGGGGCTGTACTGGCTCCAGCCGTACCTGGTCCTCGCCGGCCCGGGATCGCCCCTGCGTCCCGCCGACCTCGCCGCCGCCGGCGCACTCCGGCCGGCGCGCGCGCTCGGCGCGGCCCTGCGGACGGCCGCCGACCTCGCCCGGACCTCCCCGGCGGCCGACGACACGGACCGGGCGGCCGCCTACCGGGCCGAACTGGCCGACGGCACCGACCGGTTCCTCGAGGCACTCCGGCCGGACTGTCCGTGGTGCGGCTCCCGGCGGCTCACCGTGCGGCTGCGGGTGCCGGACCTGCTCCAGGGCAAACCGGGCCGCTTCACCCTGGAGGAGTGCGGGGACTGCGAGCACGTCTTCCAGAACCCCCGACTGACCGTGGAGGGGCTGGAGTTCTACTACCGGGACTTCTACGACGGTCGCGGGGGCGAGAGCGCGGGATCCGTGTTCGGGCGGCTCGGCGACTCGTACCGCAAGCGCGCCGGGATGCTCGAACCGTACGGCGAACCGGCGTCCTGGTTGGACGTGGGCACCGGGCACGGCCACTTCTGCAACGCGGCGCGCGCCGTGTGGCCGAACACCCGCTTCGACGGGCTGGACATGGGTGACGGGGTCCGGGACGCCGAGCGGCGCGGCTGGGTGGACTCCGGGTTCCAGGGCCAGTTCCCCGAGTTCGCCGCGAAGTTGGCCGGCCAGTACGAGGTGGTGAGCATGTACCACTACCTGGAGCACACCCGGGATCCGCTCGCGGAGCTGGACACGGCGGCCGCCGTGCTGGCGCCGGGCGGGTTCCTCGCAATCGAGCTCCCCGATCCCCGGTCGCGGATGGCCCGCCTGCTGGGGTCGGCCTGGCTGCCCTGGTTCCAGCCCCAGCACCAGCACCTGATCCCGGCGGCGAACCTGCGGGAGGCCCTGGCCGACCGCGGGTTCACGGTCCTGGCCGAGGAACACGGTCAGGCCCACCAGGGCAACGACTTCGTCGGCGCGGTGGCCCTGACCACGACCCGGCTGGCCCCCGATCCGGACCGCCCGTGGGCTCCCCCGACGGGGCCCGGGCGGCGGGTCCTGGCCCGCGCGGTCAGGGCGGCCGCACTGCCGTGCCTCGCGGGCGCGGTGGTGCTCGACGCTCTCCGCACGGTCGCGGCCCGCCGCACGGACGGCGGCAACGCGTACCGGATGCTCGCGCGCAAGGACGGCGGCGACCCGTACGCGATGCCGGCCCGCACGGACGGCGACAACCCGCAGCGGGTCCCGGCCCGCGGGGACGAGCGGTGACCGCCGGTCGGGTGGGCACGGTCGGGCCGGACCTGGCCCGCCGGGCCACCGCCGATCCCCTGTTCCGGCTGGTGGCGTACGCGTTGGAGGCGGCGCACGGCCGGCCCCCGACCGCCGTCTGGAGCGCCCCGTACGCCTTCCACCTGGACCGCGGCGCGTGGCCGGTGGGCTCCCCGGGCGGCCCGCACCCGGGCCCCGGCTCGGTCGCGGGCGCCGGCTGGCCGGTCGCCGCGGCCGCCGCGCCGCGTGACGACGGGCTGGTCCGACTCAGCTCGCTCGCCCACCCCGCCGACGGCTGCGATCTGCCGCTCACCCCGGCGGGGCCCGCGCCGACCCCGCCGGCCTGGGCGGTCCGTCCCTACGCGGTGCTGCGGGCGCTGGCCCGCGCCGGGTACGGGCGCGGCGGGACCGACCTGCACGTCCAGGGCTCGCTGACGGAGGCCTCCGGGCTGGACACGTCGGAGCCGGCGGACTGCGCGGTGGCGCTCGCGGTGGCCGACGCGCACACGCCGCCGGGCGTGGATCCGGACCGGGCGGAGCTGGCCGGGCTGCTGGCCGAGGCGCTGCCGGACGGGGACACGGCCCTTCGCCGGGCGGCCCTGTTCGCCCGCCCCGGGCAGGCCCTGCTGCCGGGGGGCTCCGACGCTCCCCGGTACGCCGTCTTCGACCCGGCGGCCTCGGGCGCGCGGCTGGTGCTCCTGGTCGTACGCGGCGATCCGGCCCGGTGGGCGACGGAGTCGGCCCGGGCCGTGGCCCGGGCCCGGGAGGCCGGGGCGCTGCGGGCCTGGCCGCCGGGGAGGCTCCCGGGACGGAGCGTGCTGATGCTGCTGCCCGAGGAGCGCAACACGGCCGTCCGGGCCGCCGTGGCACGGGAGTTCCGCGATCGGGCGTGCCCGGCGCCCCGGTTCCTGAACATCGCCGTGGCCGGTGGGGCCCGGCGCGAGGACTGAATACCCGCATCCCACCCACCACCCTGTCGGCGTCCCGCCGCATCGAGGAGGAAACGTCCATGCCCATCACCGCGAGACAGCGGACCCGAAGGTCCGCGCCGATCGCCGCACTCGGCGCGTTCGTGTTGCTCGCCGCCTTTACCGTCGCCAACTCTCAGGCAGCGGAAGGGGGTTCGAAGACAGTGCGGACGCGTTCCGTGGCGACCGCCGACGCCGCCGCGCTGCCGAGCTACGACCACGTGGTGGTCGTCGTGTACGAGAACAAGCAGTACGGGGAGATCATCGGCAGCGCGAACGCCCCGTACATCAACCAGTTGGCGAAGGGCGGCGCGAGCCTGACCGGCATGAAGGCGCTGACCCATCCCAGCCAGCCGAACTACTTCAACCTCTTCTCCGGCGCCACCCAGGGCATCACCGGCGACGGTTGCTACACCCCGCAGTCGATGTCCGCCCCCAACCTGGGCCAGGAGGTCCTCGCGGCGGGCAGGACGTTCGCCACGTACAACGAGGACCTGCCCGGCCAGGGCTCCACGGCCTGCACCAGCGGGCAGTACGCGCAGAAGCACAACCCGTGGTTCGCCTTCAAGAACGTCCCGCTCGACACCGGGAAGACCTGGGCGCAGTTCCCGCAGGGCGATTTCGCGTCGCTGCCGAACCTGTCCTTCGTCGTGCCGAACCAGTGCAACGACATGCACTCCTGCCCGGTGGCCACGGGCGACACCTGGACCAGGAACAACCTCGATGCGTACGCGCGGTGGGCGAAGGCCAACAACAGTCTGCTGGTGCTGACCTGGGACGAGGACAACTACCTCGGCTCGAACCGGATCGCGACGGTCTTCCACGGCGCGAACGTGAAGACCGGCGCGTATGCGAGCACCTACAACCACCATCACCTGCTGCGCACCCTGGAGGATCTGCTCGGGACGGCGACGCACGCCGGCAACGCGGCCAACGTCGCACCCGTCACGGAGGTGTTCGGGGGCTCCACGGAACCCACGCCAACTCCCACCCCCACGCCGACCCCGACTCCCACGCCGACCCCGACGTCGGGTGATCTGCGGATCGTCGACCCCGGACCACAGACCTGCCGCTTCAACCAGACCTGCACCATCCGACTCACCACCACCGGAGGCACACCCCCCATCCGCTACACCACCACCACACTCCCCTGGGGACTCACCCTCGACCCCACCACCGGACGCATCACCGGCACACCCTGGACCACCGGAACCCACCCCATCACCGCCACCGCCACCGACCCCACCGGCGCCACCACCCACACCACCTTCACCCTCACCCTCAACTGGTTCTGATCCCCCCACCGGGTGACGCCGGGGCCCCGCCGCCGTGCCCGCCGATGGGCGTGCCCCGCGCGACGCGGCGTCGTAGGCTCGGGGCATGGCGGACGCAGAGCAGACCCTCCGGGGCAAGGTCGCCCTGGTGGCGGGTGGGACACGGGGCGCGGGCCGGGGCATCGCGGTGCAACTGGGCGCGCGGGGCGCGACCGTGTACGTGTCGGGGCGCAGCACGACCGGCAAGCGGTCGGAGTACGACCGGCCGGAGACGATCGAGGAGACGGCCGCGCTCGTGACGGCGGCCGGCGGTCACGGGATCGCGGTGGTGGCGGACCATCTGGTGCCCGAGCAGGTCGAGGCGCTGGTCCGGCGGATCGATTCCGAGCAGGGCCGGCTGGACGTCCTGGTCAACGACATCTGGGGCGGCGAGCTGCTCTTCGAGTGGGAGAGCACGGTCTGGGAGCACGACCTCGACAAGGGGCTGCGCCTGATGCGCCTCGCGGTGGACACCCACGCCATCACCAGCCATCATGCGCTGCCGCTGCTGCTGCGCGGTCCGGGCGGTCTGGTGGTGGAGATGACGGACGGGACGGCCGAGTACAACGCGAGCCGCTACCGGGTGTCGTTCTTCTACGACATCGCGAAGTCGGCGGTGTTGCGCATGGCGTTCACCCTCGGCCACGAGCTGGGGCCGCGCGGCGCGACGGCGGTGGCGTTGACCCCGGGCTGGCTGCGGTCGGAGATGATGCTGGAGCACTTCGGTGTGACCGAGGCGAACTGGCGGGACGCGCTGGAGAAGGTCCCCCACTTCGGGATCTCCGAGACCCCGGCCTACGTCGGGCGCGCGGTCGCGGCGCTCGCCGCCGACCCCGAGGTGTCGCGCTGGAACGGGCAGTCCCTCTCCAGCGGGCAACTGGCCCGGGTCTACGGGTTCACGGACCTGGACGGCAGCCGGCCGGACGCCTGGCGGTACATGGTCGAGGTCCAGGACCCGGACCGCCCGGCGGACACCACCGGCTACCGCTGAGCGCCGGCCCGCCTCACTCCGGGTCTTGGCGCCCCTCCACCCGTCGGGCGAGGCCGTCGAGCACGCAGGCAAGCCCGAAGTCCCAGACGGTCTCGGGTCGGTAGCCGCCGACCGCGCTGCCGACGCGTCCGGCGAGCGGATAGCGCTCGGCGTCCATGGCCCGCTCCAGCAGCGGGGCACTGACGGCCCACCACTCGTCGTCGCTCTGGCGGTCGTTGTGGGCCGCGGCATCGGCGGCGGCCAGGGCGTTGGCGTGGACGAAGCCCAGCAGGTGGGTGAGGGCGGCGTCCATCTCGACGTCGGTCAGGCCGATGCCGTCGAACGCCGCCAGTTCGTGCTCGTACTTGCCGATCACGCCGGGCCCCAGCGGGGGCCGGGTGACCGGGAGGTCGGCGATCCACGGGTGGCGCAGGAGCAGGTCCCGGTTGTCGTCGGCGACCCGTGCGACCCGGGCCCGCCAGGGGTCGTCGGCGTGCGTGTCCCGGCGCGCCATGCGCCGGTACGCCTCGTCGAGCATCAGGTCGAGCAGCTCCGCCTTGCCCGGCACGTAGGTGTAGAGGGTCATCGGGGTCACTCCCAGCCGGCCGGCCAGGGCCCGCATGGTGAGGGCCGCCAGGCCCGCCTCGTCCGCGAGCGCGAGCGCGGCCTCGACGACCGCGGTGACGGTCAGCCCCTGGCGGGGGCCGCGCCGGCCGCTCGGGGCCCCTTGCCCGGGCTCCCTCCACAGCAGCTCCAGGGTGCGGACGGGGTCGCCCGCACCGCTCCGGTCCTTCGCCATGCCCGGCTCCTTCCAGCCCGCGTCGAAATCCTTCTACGCTGTACAGAATACTATGTACAATGTACGGCAGAGCCACCGAGCCGCGAGGAGTTCCGTGCAGATCGCCAGTTCCGCCATATCCCTCAACGTTGACGACGTTCACGCCTCCGCCACCTTCCTGACCGGCCATTTCGGCTTCCGGGAAGCCATGTCCGCCGACGGCTTCGTCTCGCTCTCCCACCCGGACGGCCCGCAGGTGATCTTCCTGCGCCGGGGACTCGAACTCCTCCCCGAAGACTTCCGTGACGAGCGCGCGGCCGGCCTGATCCTGGTGTTCACCGTGGCCGACCTGCCGAGCGAGCACGAACGACTGCGCGCGGCGGGCGTCCCCATCACCATGGCGCTGCGCGAAGAGCCCTGGGGCGAGAGGCTGTTCCAGGTCACCGACCCGAACGGCGTGATCATCGAACTCGTCGACTGGATCACCGCCCCCGGCGCCGGCGAGCCGGCCGACAACCACCAGTAGGGAGCCCCCGTGACCTCTCAGCCCATCGCGGCCGCCGACGCCCACCAGGTCATCCAGGTCCGGGGCGCCCGGGAGAACAACCTCGCGGACGTCTCCCTCGACATCCCCAAGCGGCGCCTCACCGTCTTCACCGGGGTCTCCGGCTCCGGCAAGTCCTCCCTGGTCTTCGGCACCATCGCCGCCGAGTCCCAGCGCATGATCAACGAGACGTACACGGCCTTCATCCAGTCGTTCATGCCGAGCCTGGGCCGCCCCGACGTGGACGGGCTGCACAACCTCAGCGCCGCCATCGTGGTCGACCAGGAGCGGATGGGGGCCAACTCCCGCTCCACCGTGGGCACCGCCACCGACGCCTACACGATGCTGCGGATCGTCTTCTCCCGGCTCGGCGTCCCGCACATCGGCACGTCCACCGCCTTCAGCTTCAACACCCCCGACGGCATGTGCGCGCGCTGCGAGGGCATCGGCCAGGTCTCCGACATCGCCGTCGACCAGCTCGTCGATCGCGAACTGTCCCTCAACGAGGGCGCGATCACCGTTCCCGGCTTCGCCGTGGACTCGTGGTACTGGCAGATCATGGCGAACTCCGGCCTCTACTCCCCCGACACCAAGCTCAAGGACTTCACCGAACGGGAGTGGGCCGACTTCCTGCACAAGCCCTCGGTGAAGGTGAAGGTCGGGTCCAACAACTTCACCTACGAGGGCCTGATCACCAAGATCCAGCGCACCTACCTCGCCAAGGACCGCGAGGCCATGCAGTCCCACATCCGGGCCTTCGTGGACCGGGCCGTGGTCTTCGCCGACTGCCCCGACTGCGCGGGCACCCGGCTCTCCGCCGCCGCGCTGTCCTCGCGGATCGACGGGGTGAACATCGCGGACTGTTCGGCCATGCAGATCAGCGATCTGGCCGCGTTCGTCCGGCGGATCGACGATCCGGCCGTCGCCCCGATGATCGCCAACCTGCGGGACCTGCTGGACTCCCTCGTCGAGATCGGCCTCGGCTACCTGAGCCTGGACCGCCCCTCCGGCACCCTGTCGGGCGGCGAGGCGCAGCGCGTCAAGATGGTCCGCCACCTCGGATCCTCGCTGACGGACATCACCTATGTCTTCGACGAGCCGACCACCGGTCTGCACCCGCACGACATCCGGCGCATGAACGACCTGCTCCTGCGGCTGCGCGACAAGGGCAACACCGTCCTGGTCGTGGAACACAAGCCGGAGGTCATCGCGATCGCCGACCACGTCGTGGACCTCGGCCCGGGAGCGGGCACCGCCGGCGGGCGGCTCTGCTACAGCGGGGACGTGGCCGGACTGCGCGCCTCCGACACCCTCACCGGCCGACACCTCGAACACCGCGCGGCGCTGCGCGAGCCCGTGCGCACCCCTCGCGGCCACCTGTCCGTCAAGGACGCCGACCTGCACAACCTCAAGGACGTCAGCGTGGACGTCCCCCTGGGGGTGCTGACGGTGGTGACCGGCGTCGCGGGCTCCGGCAAGAGCTCCCTGATCCACGGCTACCTCTCCGGGCGGGACGGGGTGGTGGTCGCCGACCAGTCCCCGATCCGGGGTTCGCGCCGCTCCAACCCGGCCACGTACACGGGCCTGCTCAACCCGATCCGCACCGCCTTCGCCAAGGCCAACGGGGTCAAAGCGGCGCTGTTCAGCGCCAACTCGGAGGGTGCCTGCCCGAAGTGCACCGGTCTCGGCCTCGTCTACACCGACCTGGCGATGATGGCCGGGGTGGCCTCGGTCTGCGAGCAGTGCGAGGGCCGGCGCTTCACGCCCGAGGTGCTCACGTACCGACTGCGCGGCAAGAACATCAGCGAGGTGCTCGACATGCCGGTGACGGAGGCGCACGCGTTCTTCACCACCGGCCAGGCCCGGGCGATTCTGGGCCGGCTCTCGGACGTGGGGCTGGGCTATCTGCGGCTCGGGCAGCCGCTGAACACCCTGTCGGGAGGCGAGCGCCAGCGCCTCAAGCTCGCCATCAACATGGCGGAGAAGTCCTCGACGTACATCCTGGACGAGCCGACGACCGGCCTGCACATGGCGGATGTCGACAAGCTCCTCGCCCTGCTGGACCGCCTCGTGGACGACGGCAACTCGGTCATCGTCATCGAGCACCACCAGGCGGTGATGGCGCACGCCGACTGGCTGATCGACATCGGGCCGGGCGGTGGTCACGCGGGCGGCAGCGTGGTCTTCGAGGGCACACCGGCCCAACTGGTCTCCGCGGGCAACACTTTGACGGCACGTCATCTTCGGGAGTACGTCGGCTCCTGACGACGGGTGAACTGTCGGGCCGCCGCCCGCCGCCGTGCGCGGGAGGCGGCGGCCCGACGCGCTCAGCCGGTGACGCGCTCGTCCCGCGCCTCCGGGAAGATCGGTTCGTGATCCGCCCCGAGCGGGGCGAAGAAGCGGGCCACGTCCGCCTCGGTGACCTCTTCGAGGGTGGCGGGCGACCAACGGGGCCTGCGGTCCTTGTCGATCACCTGGGCCCGGACGCCCTCCACCAGGTCGGGCGATGTCAGGGCGTTGCAGGAGACCCGGTACTCCTGCTCCAACACCCATTCGAGGGGACCGAGTTCACGCGCCCGGCGCACGGCGGCCAGGGTGACCTTGAGTGCGGTCGGCGACTTGGCCAGGATGGTCTCGGCGGCCGCCTTGGCCTCGGGCTCGTTGGTCGCGAGGAGCCGCTCGACGATCTCCTCGACGGTGTCGGCCGTGTAGCAGGGGTCGATCCACCGCCGGTGCTCCGCCAGTTCGGCGTGTCCGGGGGTGCCGACGTGATGGGGAAGCACCTCGTGGACCGGGGCGAGGAGCAGTTCGGCGGTCAGCTCCGGCAGCCGTCCGGCTGGTACGAAGTGACCGGCGAGCCCGCACAACAGGGCGTCGGCCGCCCCGACGGCCGTTCCGGTCAGGGCCAGGTGAAGCCCCAGCTCCCCCGGGGCGCGGCCCAGGAGGTAGGTGCCGCCAACGTCGGGGACGAAGCCGATGCCGGTCTCGGGCATGGCCACGCGCGAGCGTTCGGTGACGATGCGGACGTTGCCGTGGGCCGAGATCCCGACCCCGCCGCCCATCACGATGCCGTCCATCAACGCCACGTACGGCTTGGGATACCGGGCGATGAGCGCGTTCAACCGGTACTCGTCCCGCCAGAAGTCCGCCGACGCCGAACCCCCGGCCCTGGCATCGTCGTGAATGGCCCGGATGTCACCCCCCGCACACAGCCCCCGCTCGCCGGCGCCGCGCAGGAGGACCTGGGTCACTCCCGGATCCCGTTCCCAGTCCGTCAGCGCCTCGGTGATCCGCAGCACCATGGGGTGGGTGAGCGCGTTGAGGGCCCTGGGCCGGTTGAGGGTGATCACCCCCGTGTGGCCGTCGATCTCGATCAGGACCGTCTCGTCTGCGGCGTCTTCGCTCTTCACACCGGCCAGTATGCTGCGTGGCCCGCCCCGCGGAAGATCATCCCATGGTGTCCGCGCCCCCGGACGGCCCGTTCGAGGGGCCCGCCCCCGGCGCCCACGGCACGGTCGACATACTTCCGTGATGGATGATTCGAGTACGCCCTGGCGCAACACCACGCACGACTGGGCGAGATCCGTGGACCCGGAGCACCTGGCCCTCATCCGTCGGGATCCGGCCGGTTTCGCTCCCGGCGGGCTACGGCACCTGATCCTGGAAGTCCTCGCCTACGCGGCCGACGAGGCGGAGTCCAGGGGCGCGGGCCGCTGTACCGTGACGCTCCGCCCCGACGGGTCGGTGTCCGTCGCGGACAACGGGCGGGGCACCGACACCCGCTTCGACGAGCAGGGCCGGCCGGTCCGCAAGCCCGTCATGGCGACGAAGGACCTGCGGTTCTTCGACCACCCCGACGCCGAGTCACTGCCCGACGGGCATCCGCGCCGGGGCATGTCCGTGGTCGCGGCGCTGAGCGAGTGGCTCGTCCACATCAACCGCCGTGCGGGCGGCGCCTGGAGCCAACGCTACGAGCACGGTGTGCCGGCGACCGGTCTGACGCCGATCGCGGACGACGGCACCACGGGCACGGTCGTCCACTTCCGCCCCGCCGGAGCGACGGCCACGACCGACGCCGCGGGCACGACCGATGCCGCGTGCGACCTGGTCGTCGAGCAGCCCGCCGGCTTCGCCGCGGCCTGGCCCTTCCTGTCCGTCGCCTTCGACGACCGCCGCGCCGACTGACCGTGCGGGCGCGCCAAGACCCGGCGGCCTGGCTACAGGTGTGTGCCCGGCGTGTGGCCGAAGGCGCGTCGGAACACGTCGATGAACGCGCTCGTGGACGACCAGCCGCAGCGGTGCGCGACCGCCGTCACCGGCGTTCCCACGGCGAGCAACCGCAGCGCCTGGTGCAGCCGCAACTGCGTGCGCCACTGCGGGAACGTCATGCCCAGGTCGGCGCGGAACAGCCGGCTCAGCGTCCGTTCCCCCGCTCCCGCGCCGGCCGCCGCCCCGCCCTCGCCGACGCCTCCTCGCTGCGCACCGCGCTGCTGCCGCTGCGCGCTGCCGCTCCTGGCGTGGGCCCCGGCCCGGCGCCTGCCCGAGCCCGCCCTATCGAAGCCCGCCCTACAGAAGGACGCCCTACCGAAGGCCACCCCGCCGGAGGCCACCCCGCCGGACGCGGCCGCAACCGACTCGGCCGGGACGGAATCGACGGCAACGGGGTCCGCGGGCCACGCGTCGAAAAGCCATAAGGCCACCTTGCAAGTTTGACTGTATGTCCCTATCGTGGCGACATGTCCCCCTATTCGTCCACCACCCCCCGAGCCCCTCGGTCCCGTGAGACGGCCGAGGAACTGCAACTCGCGCTCGGCATGCTGGTGCGGCAGATGAGGGCCGCCGCCGGTGGCGGGATCAGCCTGTCGCAGATGTCCGTGCTCAAGCGGCTCGACCGGCTCGGGCCCTGCACGGCGTCGGAGCTGGCCCGGGCGGAGAAGATCCGCCCCCAGTCCGTCATCGCCACCGTGAACTCCCTCCAGGCCGAGGGCCTCGTCGTCCGCACCCCGCACCCCACGGACGGGCGCAGGCTGCCGATCTCGCTCACCCCCGAGGGCCGGGCCCTCGTGAGCGAGCGCCGCGAGGCGGGCCACGACCGGCTCGCCGAGCTGATCGCCGAGCGTCTGAGTCCGGCGGAGCAGCGGATGGTGGCCGATGTCGTGCCACTGCTGCGGCGGTTGGCCGAGGACTGAACACCCCACGACCCGAGGAGACCGACCCCATGACCGCGCCCGCGTCGCCCGACCGCCCCGAGCCCGACCTGACCCTCGATTCCGCCACGGCGCTGGTCCTCGTCGACCTCCAGAACGGGATCCTGGCGCTGCCCACCACCAGGCCCGCCCCCGAGGTCCTGAAGAACGGCATCGCCCTCGCCGAGGCCTTCCGCGCCCGCGGGCTGCCGGTGGTGCTGGTGCGGGTCGCCTGGTCTCCGGACGGCGGCGACCTGCCCGTTCGCCGGGTCGACCGGCCCGGCCCGGCATCGGCCCCGCCCGCTGCGTTCTCGGAGATCCCCGCCGAGCTGGCCGCGCTCGGGACCGTGATCGTCACCAAGCGGCACTGGGGCGCGTTCACCGGCACGGAACTCGATCTGCAACTGCGCCGCCGCGGCGTCCGTCGGATCGTCCTCGCCGGCATCTCCACCAGCATCGGCGTGGAGTCCACGGCCCGCACGGCCTGGGAGCACAGTTACGAGCTGGTCTTCGCCGAGGACGCCACCGCCGACACGGATCGCGACGCGCACGCCCACACCTTCGGCAAGATCTTCCCGCGCATCGGCCGGGTGAGCGCGACGGGCGAGGTCCTCGCGGCGCTCTACGCCCTCAGCCCGAAGGACTGAGGGGCCCGTCCACTCCGTCGGGTCCGACCTCCAGCCAGACGCACTTCCCGTCCGGGCCCGGCCGTGAACCCCAGGACCGGGCGAGCCGTTCCACGATCAGCATCCCGTGCCCGCCGGGCCGCCCCGGTTCCGCGGAGCCCGCCGGCACCGGGACCGGCGGGGCGGGGTTGCCGTCGGTCACCTCTATCCGCAGCCGCTCCGGCGTGCGGTCGAGGACGAGCACGCCCGGCCCGCCGCCGTGCAGGCAGGCGTTCGACACGACCTCGGACACCAGGAGCAGCACGTCGTCGGTCGCGTCCGCGGACCACCGCCAGGTGTCGAGCGCCATGCGGGTGAAGTCCCGGCTGCGCGTCACCGGGTTACGGGCGCCCGCCAGCTCCAGGAGCCAGGTCCGGTCGGACGACCCACGCTGCTCCATGGCGCTCAGACTCCTCGCGTCCGTATCCGTGTCCGTGTCTCTGTTCCTGTACGAACCGTCGGGCCTCCGCCCGTCGGGGTCGACCGTCTAGCCGGGCTGTCGCCCACTGAGCGCCTGCTCCACGTCGGCGTGCACGGGGAAGACCCCGTCCGCGCCGGTGATGCGGAACATCCGTGCGACGGGTCCGGTCAGGCCCGCCAGCTCCAGGGTGCCCTCGGCCTCCTGGGCCGAGATCCTGCTGTGCAGCAGCACGTTCAGTCCGGTGGAATCGCAGAACTCCAGCTTCGAGAGGTCCACCAGCAGGCGGACGCCCGGGCTGATCGCCGCGTCGAGGGCATCCCGCAGGGGCTGGGCGGTGTCGTGGTCCAGCTCCCCGGTGAGAGCCAGGATCACGGCGCCGTCCGCGGCCCGCTCCACCACGGTGAACCGCTCTTTCTCCACTCCCGGCACCATCCGCCATCATCCTTCCGTCCTGCTGCCGATGCGTCTGCCCGGATACCGCCGGGATACGCGCCACGGCATGAAGTCTGTCGGACCGGGCGGGCACATCCCCGCAACCGGTCGGGAACCACACCGTACGCGGATGAGAGCACGGCCCCACAGGCACCCGCACCACCCGGCCGGCACGGCCGGCGATCCGCCTGAACAGCGCCCGGCGTCACGGCACTTGACCCCGCACGGCACACGACGAGTGCGCGCGGCCGGAGGCGGAGGACGGAAAACGAAAGAGAGGCCGTATCGGGTGAATCCGATACGGCCTCTGCTTTACGACTCTGTCGAGTCGGGACGACAGGATTTGAACCTGCGACCCCTTGACCCCCAGTCAAGTGCGCTACCAAGCTGCGCCACGTCCCGTTCTGCTTTGCGCCTTCCACCTGGGGTTTCCCCCTCGTGCCGGGCACATGCAGAACATTACCCCACGCCGAGGGGTACGCGTGCACCGGTGATCGGCGGGAGAGAGGATGTGCGGGTGAACGCACGGGATCGGGATGGCGAGGGGCGGGCGCGGAGCGCGCGGCCGCGGGACGGACTCGGGCGGCCGTTGCCGTACGGGGCACCGGGTGTCGAGCGGCAGCCCGAGGGGGTGGTGCGGACGCCCGCCGCGACCGTCGCGGAGGCGCAGCGGCTGCTGGACGCCGGGATGCCCTTCCACGCGCACGAGGTGTTCGAGGACGCCTGGAAGTCGGGTCCGCCGGGCGAGGCGGCGATGTGGCGGGGGCTCGCCCAGTTGGCGGTGGGGCTCACGCATGCGGCGCGGGGGAACGCCACCGGTGGGGCCCGGTTGTTGCGGCGCGGCGCGGGCGTCCTGGCCGGGCTGGACGCGCCGTACGGGATCGACCTGCCCGGGCTGGCGGAGTGGGCCGGGGCGCTGGCCGGTCGGGTCGAGGCCGGCGCGGTGGTGGACGCGGCGGCCGAGGCGCCCCGGCTCGCCACGACCCCGGACGGACCGCCGACGGCCTGACCGTCCCGCGCCCGGGGGCTACGCCGGCTGGAGCAGGTCCCAGCGGTTGCCGTACAGGTCCTCGAAGACCGCGACGGAGCCGTACGTCTCGTGGCGCGGCTCCTCCAGGAAGCGGACCCCCTCGGCGGTCATCCGGGCGTGGTCGCCGGCGAAGTCGTCGGTGTGGAGGAAGAACCCGACGCGTCCGCCGGTCTGGTCGCCGACCCGGGCACGCTGGGCCTCGTCCTTGGCCCGGGCCAGCAGCAGGGCCGCTTCGGTGGCGCCGCGCGGGCGGACCACGACCCAGCGGGAGCCGTCGGGTCGGGCGGTGTCCTCGACGAGGGTGAAGCCGAGAGCGCGGGTGTAGAAGTCGATGGCCTCGTCGTAGTCGTGGACCACGAGGGCGGTGAGGGCGATGTGTGCAAACATGGGTCCTATTGTGCGGACCCGCCGAGCAGGACGACCTCCAGGGTCCGGGGGCCGTGTACGCCCTCCACCCGGTCGAGCTCGATGTCGCTGGTCGCCGAGGGGCCGGAGATCCAGGTCAGCGGGCGGGTGGGGTCCAGCCGCTCCAGGGCCTGCGGGACCGAGTCCACCAGCCGGTCGGGGATCCGGACGACGCAGACGTGGTGGTCGGGGATCAGGGTGATCCGGCGCCGACCCTGTTCGGGTCCGCCGTCGAGGACGAGGGTGCCGGTCTCCGCGACGGCCAGGGCGCAGCCGGTCACGACGCTGTCCACCGCGTCGAGTTCGAGCGGGGTGGACGCGGCCAGGTCGTGGACGAGGGTCACGTCGGCGTCGGCGAGCCAGTGCGGGGGCAGGTCGGGCGGCACGAGCACGGTGGTGGAGCCCCGTCGGGCGAGGAGTCGTGCCAGGAGCGGCGGCAGGCCGTCCTCGTCGGCGCGGTGCACCGTCGCCCGGTACTCGGTGAGGTGGGCGGCGAGCAGGTCGGCGCTCTGCTCGGGGGTGCGGGCGCCGTGGTGGCGGAGGTAGTCCCGGCGCACTTGCGTGTCGGGGCCGTCGACGGCCCGTCGGATGCGGCCCAGGATGCGGTCCCTGGTGCTCATCGCCGTTCCTCTCCCCGGTCGCCGCGTTCCCGGGCCCACCAGTCGCGGAAGGGTTCGGCGGGCGGGCGCGGCAGCTCGCGGCTGTCGGTCCAGGCCCGGCCGGGCCCGGGCAGTCGGCGTGGTCGCAGGCGGCGTGCGCGGGACAGCAGTCGCTCCCCCGCGCGGAGGGCGCCGGGGCGGTCGAGGAGGAGGCGGGCGGCGCGCATGGCGGCCCGTTCGGCGGTGTGACCGCGGGCGGGACGGATGCGTACGCGGATGCCCTCGCGGGTCACGGGGCCGCCTTGGGCGACGCGTTCGCGGAGGTGGACGAGGACCTCGGGGATGTCGATGGCGACGGGGCAGACCTCGTAGCAGGCGCCGCACAGGGTGGAGGCGTAGGGCAGCGAGGCGTCGATCTCGCTGCCGGTGCCGCGCAGTTGGGGGCTGAGGATGGCGCCGATCGGGCCGGGGTAGACGGAGCCGTAGGCGTGGCCGCCGGCGCGTTCGTAGACGGGGCAGACGTTCAGGCAGGCGGAGCAGCGGATGCAGCGCAGGGCCTGGCGGCCGACGGCGTCGGCGAGGGTGTCGGTGCGGCCGTTGTCGAGGAGGACGAGGTGGAAGGCGGTGGGGCCGTCGCCGTCGGTGATGCCGGTCCACATGGTGGTGTAGGGGTTCATCCGCTCGGCCGTGGAGGAGCGCGGCAGCGTCTGGAGGAAGATCTCCAGGTCCCGGAAGGTCGGCACCACCTTCTCGATGCCCACGACCGAGATGAGGGTGTCGGGGAGGGTGAGGCACATCCGGCCGTTGCCCTCGGACTCGAAGACGACCATGGTGCCGGTCTCGGCGACCATGAAGTTGGCCCCGGACACGGCGACTTTGGCGCGCAGGAACTTCTCGCGCAGGTGCAGGCGGGCGGCTTCGGCGAGTTCGCGCGGGTCGTCGCCGAGACCGTCCGGTGCGGGCCTGCCCCAACTTCCCATCTCGGCACGGAAGATGTCCCGGATCTCGGCCCGATTGCGGTGGATGGCGGGGACCAGGATGTGGGAGGGCCGGTCGTGGCCGAGTTGCACGATGAGTTCGGCCAGGTCGGTCTCGTACGCGGCGATCCCGGCGGCTTCCAGGGCCTCGTTGAGGCCGATCTCCTGGGTGGCCATCGACTTGACCTTGACCACCTCGCGCTCGCCGGTGGCCAGGACCAGTGCGGTGACGATCCGGTTGGCCTCGTCCGCGTCGGCGGCCCAGTGGACGGTGCCGCCGGCCGCCGTGACCGACTCCTCCAACTCCAGCAGGTAGCGGTCGAGATGGCGGAGCGTGTGGTCCTTGACCGCCTTGCCGGCCGCCCGGAGCCGGTCCCAGTCCGCCAACTCCGCTACGGCGCGGGCCCGTTTGTCGCGGATGGTGTGCGTGGCGTGCCGGAGGTTGGCGCGCAGGACCTCGTCGTGCACGCCGTCGCGCGCCGCGGTGGGGAAGGCGGGCATGCCGAGCGGGATGGCGGTCATCGCAGGGGGTCCTCCTCGGTCGCGGCGAGGATCTCCGCGAGGTGCAGGGCGCGCAGCGGGACGTCACGGCGGCGGAGCATGCCGTCGAGGTGGGCGAGGCAGGAGTTGTCGGCGCCGCACAGCACCTCGGCGCCGGTGGAGGCGGCGCCGCGGATCTTGTCGGCGCCCATCGCGGCGGACACGTCCGGGTTCTTGACGGCGAAGGTCCCGCCGAAGCCGCAGCATTCCTCGGCCCCGGGGAGTGCGACGAGTTCCAGGCCCTTGACGGCGGCCAGCAGCCGCCGGGGGCGGTCCCCGAGGCCCAGGGTCCGCAGGCCGTGGCAGGAGGGGTGGTAGGTGACGGTGTGCGGGAAGTACGCGCCGACGTCGGTCACGCCGAGGACGTCGACGAGGAACTCGGTCAACTCGTACACGCGGGGTGCGAGGTCGTCGGCGAGCCGGGCCAGTCCCGGGCCGCGTCCCTCGTCCTGCGCTCTGCGGCCGATCCGGGGGTAGTGCTCGCGGATCATGGCGGCGCAGGACGCCGAGGGGGTGACCACGTACGCGTGGCCCGCGAAGGCCTCGGCGGTGCGCCGCATCAGCGGTTCGCTCTCGTGGCGGTAGCCGGTGTTGTACTGCGGTTGTCCGCAGCAGCTCTGGGTGGCGGGGAAGTCCACGTGGACGCCGAGCCGCTCCAGGAGACGGACCACGGCGATGCCGGTTCGGGGGTACAGCGCGTCGTTGACGCAGGTGACGAACAGGGCGGCGCGCATGACGGGCAGAATAGCCGGGTGAAGAAGTTCTACGTGATCGGCATCGGCGCGGGCGACCCGGACCACCTGACCCTCCAGGCGGTCAAGGCGATCGGCGCCTCGGACGCATTCCTCATCCTGGAGAAGGGCGAGGAGAAGTCGGACCTGACCGGGCTCCGGCGGGCGATGTTGGACGAGTACGCCCGGCCCGGCCACCGGCTGGTGGAGGGCCGCGACCCGGACCGGGACCGCACGCCGGCGGACTACGCCCCGACCGTGGACGGCTGGCGCAGCGCCCGGGCGGAGATCTTCGAGCGGTTCATCGCCGAGGACCTGGCGGACGGCGAGACCGGGGCGTTCCTGGTGTGGGGCGACCCCTCGTTGTACGACTCGACGCTCGCGATCCTCGACGAGGTGCTGGAGAAGGGTCGGGTCGCCTTCGACCACGAGGTGGTGCCCGGCATCAGCAGCATCTCCTCGCTGCTCGCCCGGCACCGGACCACTTTGAACCGGGTGGGTCGCCCGGTGCAGATCACCACCGGGCGGCGGCTCGCGGAGGGCTGGCCGCAGGACGTGGACGACGTGGTGGTGATGTTGGACGCGCGGCACGCGTTCACGGCCCACCTCGACCAGGACCTCTACATCCATTGGGGCGCCTACGTCGGCACGCCCGACGAGATCCTGGTCTCGGGGAAGCTGGCGGAGGTGGCCGGCCGGATCGAGGAGCTGCGGACCGAGGCCCGCGCCCGCAAGGGTTGGATCATGGACACGTACCTGCTCAGGCGCCCTTGAGGTAGTCGGGCAGGGCGGCGGCCAGGCGCTCGTACTCCTCGGGCCGGTTGTAGATCTGGCCGCAGACCCGGATGCCGCCGCCGCCCGGCCAGGGCCAGATCAGTACGCGTACGCGCAGCTCGGCGGCGATCCGTTCGCGCAGGGCGCGGGCGCTCTCCTGGGTTTCGGCGATGCCCGGCGGCAGGCGCAGGGCGCGCATGGCGAGCCCCTCGGTGTGCGGGAGCGGGGTGAGTCCGGGGAGCTCGGCGAGCAGTGCGGCGCCGTGGGCGGCGAGCGCGGCGTTGTGGGCCCGTACGGCGGCCGCGTCGAGGCGTGCGAGGAGGTCCAGGCCCTCGGGTGCGGCCAGCCAGCCGGTGTAGTCGACGGTGGCCCGGTTCTCGACGGAGCGGGGGAAGCCGTGCCGGTCCTCCCACGAGGGGACCAGGGCCCGGATCCGGGACCGGTGGCGCGGGGCGACGGCGAAGACGGCGCTGCCGGAGGGCGCGTACCCCCACTTGTGCAGGTTCCCGAACCAGAAGTCGGCGCCGCCGGCCAGCGGGTCGGCGAGCATGCCGGGGGCGTGGGCGCCGTCGACGATGGTGGTGACGCCGCGGGCGGCCAGGTCGGCGAGGAGCGCGGGGCCGGCGATCAGCCGGGCGGTCGGCGAGCTGACGTGGTCGAGGACCGCCACCTTGGTGCGGGGGGTGAGTGCGGCGAGCACGGTCTCCCGTACGGCGTCCTCGTCGGGGAGGTACGGGTCGAGGGTGACCGTGGTGAGGGGTGCGCGGCGGGCCGCCGCCTCGACCACCGTGCCGTAGCCGTGGTCGGTGACCAGGATCTCGTCGCCGTCGGCGAGGGTGACGGCGTCGAGGGCGAGATTCGCCCCCTCGGTGGCGTTGGCGATGAAGCCGATGCCGTCGGCTTCGGTGCCGAGGTGGGTCGCGACCCGGGCGCGGGCGTCGGCGATACGTTCCGGCACCCCGATGAAGAACACGTCGGGGTCGTGGTGGACCTCTGCCTGGAGTGCGGCGTGCGCCTGCTGCACGGGGACCGGTACGGCGCCGAACGATCCGTGGTTGAGGTGCGCGACGTCGGGGTCGAGCCGGAACAGGGCGCGCCCGCCGGGGAACTCCGCCAGGGCTTTCGGCTCGGTCACTGGACCTCCGTGAGTGGAACGGCTGGTGCGCCGATCATCCCCCGGGGCGGGTTCGGACCGGAAGACCGCCCCGGCGGCCGGAGGACCGCCCCCGGAGCTGAGGACCGCCGCCGGGGCCGGGCTACTCCCGGCCGCTGGTCGCCGCGTAGTACTGGAGGTCCTGGACCTCCACCCTGCGGTCCGCCGGGTAGGGGAGCTCGACCTCCGTCACGGTCCGGCCGTCCCGCACCACTTCCGCCGAGCTGACGCCCGTCTTCAGCGGCAGCAGTTCGGTGTGGAGCCCGGCCGGGGCCTCGTGGGTGTCCTTGGCGGCGCCGACGGCCGTACGGATCCTCGCCGACCCCGTCAGGAAGCTCAGTACCTCCACGGTGTCCCGGGGGGCCGCGCTGCCCCTGCGCAGCGACATGACCAGCGACTGGTCACCGGTCGGGTCGGCGGCGGCGAACTGGGTGCGGGCCGTGAGGTACAGGGTGTCGCGGACGATCCGCGGCCAGTCGCCCGTCTTGAAGCGGGTCAGGTAGTACGAGGTGAGGTCCAGGTAGGCGTACCCGTTGTGCAGGGACGGGGCGAACTGGCTGCCCTCGGAGTAGTCGTTCCAGGTGGTCAGCTGCACCCAGTCGGCGTCGTCGTCGATGGCGTGCGTCCACGTGGACCGGAGCGTGGCGGTGTTGCCGGCCTCGTCGTAGATGCCCTGGTTGGGGCGGGCGTCCTGGACGGAGACGGGCTGCATCCAGATCTTGCCCATCTCGTGTGCCCGTCGGACGTCTCGCGTCGAGCTCTCCTGGCCGACGTAACTGCGGCTGCCCCACTCGGAGAAGCCGTGGCTGATCGGTGCGAAGCCCGCGCCGTTGGCGCCGAAGTCGAGGAAGAGGGGGACGAAGGCGGTGCGGATGCCGTGCTCGGACTTCAGGTTGTCGATCACCCGGGTCCACCAGGCCACGTTCTTGGCCTCGGCCTTGAAGGGCGACACGACGAGCCGTCCGTCGCCGAGCCGGTGGGCGGCGGGGCTCTTGCCGAGGGCGGCGATGGCGTCGGCGAGTACGCCCGGGTCGTCGGTCTTCAGCGAGGTCATGTCCGGCATCAGCATGATCTTGAAGTCGGGGTCGACCGAACGGGCGGCCTCCATCAGGAGGTTGCAGCGCTCCCAGTTCTTGCCGGAGAGGGAGAGCATGTCGAGGGTGAACCCGTCGATGCCGGCGGCGCGGGCGGTGCGCACCTCCTGCTGGAGGTTGGCGTACTCCCAGTTGCCGCCCTTGGGCTGGACGGGCAGCGGGCGGTCGCGCAGCAGGCCGCCGTACCGCTCGTGCTTGCCGCGCTCCCCGTCGGGTTCGAGGTAGTTGCGGGTGTAGTAGTCCACGTCCGCGCTCGCGTTGTCGAGGGACAGCGGGTACGGGGTGAAGTAGTGGGCGAACACCAGCTTCTTGCCGGCGGAGCCCGAGCGCAGCGCGGCCGGTCGGGGCATGTCGAAGGGCAGGGCGCCCGCGGGGCGGACGCCCCCGGTGTCCACCTGCCCGCGTGGGGTCGCCGGTTCGGACGCCTCGGGGGATCCGCTCGGGCTCGGGGTGGCCTCGGGCGTGCGGGAGGCCTCGGACGAGGGATCGCCGCCGGGGGCGATGGTCCAGGGCGCGTCGATCTCGGGCGTCGCGCGGTTCTGGTGGGCGTCGGCGGTGAAGGGGTCCCAGGCGACGCCCGTCGCGGCGCAGACGCCGACGAGCAGGAAGGCCGACATCAGGAACGCCAGCAGGGGTCTGCGCCCCCGGAAGCGGGGACGGCGTCGGTGCGACGCGGGTCGTGCCTCCCGCTCTGCCCGCCGGTCCGCTCTCATGTGTGCCCCTCCCCGGAATATGCCCCGGCTGCGGGGCTGCACAGCAGTAGAGCCGATTCCCGGCTGCCAAACAACCGTTCCCCCGGAGCCGGGGCCCGGCACGTACGTCACGGGGACCACGGGAACTACGCCGACCGCTTTGCCTTGGCCAACACGGCTTCCGCCCCGGGGCCCTTGGCGCACCGCGGTCCCGGTCGGGTCCCGTGGCCGCGCGGACGCGTCCGCAACGTTCCGTGCCGGCCCGCGGGCCCGCGGGCGGGCCCCGGGACGGCGGGCCCGGGCGTTCCCCACCTGGGGGCTTGGCGCGCCGCGTTCCGCCCGCCGGACCTCCCGCCGCGTGCGTCGTCTACGGGCCCTCCGTCGTCCGGCCGACGCGCGTCACCCACGTCGTGGACCGCTCCGGGGGTGGGCGAGGGTCAGCCGTGCAGGGCGGACCCGTCCTCCGCGTGGCCCTCGGGCTCCAACTGGAGGGTCGAGTGGGCGACGTCGAAATGATCGCCGACACATGCCTGCAAGCGGGTGAGGAGACGGCCGTGGTCCTCGCCGCGCAGGGTCGCGGGGTCGACGACGACGTGGGCGGTCAGCACCGGCGGCGCCCCGCAGGTTCAGGCTGTGGTCCTTGGCGGGAGACGCCGACGGCGTCGGTGAGGCTGTGGGCGGCGTCCGCGAGCAGGGCGAGGCTCCCGGACAGCAGGGAGCCGACCACTTGGAGGACGGTGATGGAGACGCTGATGGCGATCGTCCACAGCAGGCGTGGGCGGTAGGTCCCGCTGAGGGTGCCGGCGGCGGCCGGGGGTGCACCGTGGTCATGGCCCATGATCGCCATCCGACCACACGCCCCCGTGGGCCGCCGCCCGGCGGGGACGGGGCCCGGCAAGCCGTGCAAGCCATTCGGCGGAATAAGACATTCCGCCGGTCTTGCCACGAAACTGGCGCATAATCATCGGCATGCGGCCTGAAGCACGCCTCTTGCCGCGCCTGGTCGCGCATGCAATGGGGGGCATCGTGCCGATGGGGGAATCTCGACCGTCCGGAACGCTGCCGATGACATCGACGGAACTGTCATGGCTGCTCACCGCCGTCCGGCGGGGCCGGGTGCTGACCGTGACCGGCCGGTTCCGCGCGCCGCGCAGCCTGTTGGTGCGCGACGTCGCACGGCGGCTCGCGTCCAACTTCTGCGACGGGGTGGCCGTGGTCACCGTGGCCGAGGCCGGTGGCGTCCGGGAGCTGGTGGCCGCACTGGGCTGTGTACCCGGCATGCCCTTCCTGCCCTACGGCACGCGCGACGCCGCCTCCTGGCTCGCGGAGCGGGACATGCTCCTCGTCCTGGACGGCGTCGACCACCTGACGGCCGACACCCTGCGCTGGCTGCGCGAGCTGCTCGCCGTCGCGCCCGGCCTGCGGATCCTGGCCGCCGGACGCCACCCGCTGGCCGTCGGAGAGGGCCGGGTCCACCGCCTCTGAGGCCGTACGCACACAGCGGGGCCTCGACGGGGCGGCACCGGGCCGTTACGCGCGCGGCACGGCGCCGCCATGTCCGCGCCACAGTGGCCATGTTCGCGCCACAGCACTGCCACAGCACTGCCATGCGGCCGACATTGAGTCGCGGCTGCCCGAATTCTAGGGTCTGACCTGCGGGTTCGGCGGGCCGTGAGGTCCGGTGCGAGCCCCGCGTACGTACGTCACCTTCCCCCGCACGTACAGGAGACCCTCGTGAGCGAGCAGCACACCACCAGCGGGCCCCGGAACTCCGCCGTCGGCAGACGCGGCTTCCTCGCCGGCGCCGCGGCCGTGGCCGCCGCCGCGGCCACCCCGGCCCTCGCCCGGGACGCGGCGGCCGCGCCGGCGGCGCGCCCCAACATCCTGCTCATCGTCACCGACGACCAGCCCAAGCAGACCGACTGGGCCATACCGAAGACCATCGAATGGCTCGGGGGCCACGGCGTCACCTTCACCCACGGGCACGCGGCGACCCCGCTGTGCGCGCCGTCCCGGTCCTCGATCTTCTCCGGACGGCACGCGCACCACCACGGCGTGCGCAACAACTCCGCCTCGTACAGCCTCGACCAGGCGACCACCGTGCAGCGCCACCTCAAGCAGGCCGGCTACCGCACGGGGCTGTTCGGCAAGTACCTCAACGCCTGGACCTTGCCGGACAATCCGCCGCACTTCGAGGAGTTCGCCCTCCTCCAGCCCGGCTACAACGACGCCCGCTGGAACGTGGACGGCACCGTCCAACAGCTCCCCGGCTACACCACCAACATCGTCAAGAACCGGACACTGGCCTTCCTCGACAAGTCGACCACCGACAGCCGGCCCTGGTTCGCGTACGTCACCCCGTACGCCTCGCACGCGCCGAACACCCCCGCGCCGAAGTACACCGAAACACCCGTCCCCGCCTGGAACGGCCGCCCCTCGGTCCCTGAGGACGACCGCTCCGACAAGCCCGCCTACATCCGCGACGCGACGTCCACCCTCGACGACGCCCGCGAGACCCGCAAGCGCCAACTGCGCAGCCTGCTCTCGGTGGACGACGCGGTGCAGGCCATCCACGACAAGCTCGTCGCGCTGGGCCAGTTGGAGAACACGCTCGTCATCTTCACCGGGGACAACGGCTACACCTGGGCGGACCACGGCTGGACCAAGAAGTCGGTGCCCTACTCCCCCGCCCACGAGGTCCCCTTCTACCTGTCCTGGCCCGCCGGCGGTCTCGGCGGCGACACCACGGACCACCGCATCGTCGCGAACATCGACATCGCGCCGACGATCCTGGACGCCGCGGGCCTCGCACGGCCCGCCGGTCAGGACGGGCGGTCCCTGCTCGGCTCCGAGTCCCGGGACCACCTGCTGGTCCAGTGGTGGAAGAAGGGCACCGGCGGCGAGGGCCCGAAGTCCTGGGCCTCGTACGTGGCCAAGGACAAGCAATATACGGAGTACTACGACCTGTACACCGACGCGACGGGCGCCGTGTCCGGCACCGGACAGGTCACCTTCCGGGAGTACTACGACCTGGCCGCCGACCCGTACCAGCTGAAGAACCTGCTGTACCAGGCCACACCCGCGCAGGAGCAGGCCCTCGGTGTCCCGGCGCTGGCGGCGCGGCTGGCCGCCGACCGCACCGGCTGAGCCCCCGACCCGCCCGTAGCGCCCACCCAGGAGTGATGCCCGTGCCGACCGAGTCCTGCTGCACCCCCGGCCGCGAACCGGCCTCCAGCGTGATCACGCTCGGACCGCCGCCGCCCGCGCGGCCGGTCGACCCGGCGGCGCGGCGGGCCGCCCGCGATCTGGTGGAGCTGGCGGGCGGCCGGTTCCTGATGGGCACCGAGGACCCGGACGGCTTCCCGGCGGACAGCGAGGGGCCGGTACGGGAGGCGGTGGTCGGGGCGTTCCGCATCGCCCCGACCACCGTCACCAACGCCCGGTTCGCCTCGTTCGTGAAGGCCACCGGGCACGTCACGGAGGCGGAGTCCTTCGGGTTCAGCTTCGTCTTCGCCGGGTTCCTCGCGCCCGGACTCGCCGCGCACTCACCGGCGGTGGCCGGCACCCCGTGGTGGCGGGCGGTCGACGGCGCGGACTGGCGGCGCCCCGAGGGACCGGGTTCCTCGTTCGCCGCGCGGCAGGACCACCCGGTGGTGCACGTGTCGTGGAACGAGGCCCAGGCCTACTGCGCCTGGTCCGGCACCCGGCTTCCCACGGAGCCCGAGTGGGAGTTCGCGGCGCGCGGCGGCTTGGAGGGGAAGCGGTACCCCTGGGGTGATGAACCGCGCCCCGACGGGCGGTACATGTGCAACATCTGGAACGGCGACTTCCCCCGGCACAACACGCGTGCGGACGGCTACGCGGGCACGGCCCCCGCGAAGTCCTTCCGCCCCAACGGGCACGGGCTGTACAACACGGTCGGCAACGTGTGGGAGTGGTCCGCGGACCGTTTCGCGGCGGCCGGCCCGGAGCGCGCGATGCGCGGCGGCTCGCACATGTGCCACGACTCGTACTGCAACCGCTACCGCGTCGCGGCCCGCACCCGCAACACCCCGGACAGCTCCGCGGGCAACATCGGCTTCCGCGTGGCGGCCGACGTCCGCACCGGAATCCAGCGCCGGTCAGATCCGGCGGATCCGGCCCCACAGCCTCGACACGGGCACCGAGGAGCGCGCCGACACCGGTCGGCGGGAGCGGAGTTGGGACCAGACGGCGTCCGGGCAGCGGCCCTGCGGCCGGGACGCGAGGAACTTCCGGTAGCGGACGACCCGGGGCTCGCGGCCGATCTCCACCCAGTGGGGGCGGCCGGAGACCTCGTCCCAGCCGTCGTTGGGGAGCCGGACGTGGTCGCGCCGGCCGTCCTTGTCCTTGGGTGATCTGCGCGACCTCGGCGCGGCCGAGCCCGGCGGCGAGCACCACGCAGTAGTGCCGCAGGTGCCGCGACGGGTCCTCCCGCAGCGGCACCATGGCCAACCAGATCTCCCCGGCCCGGGGGCGCGCCCCGCGCGTGCGGTCCCAGCGGCGCACGCCGAGGTACACGGCGAGGGCGGCCAGCCCGGCGGCGCCGCTCGTCAGGGCGCCGCGTGCGTTCCACGATTCGATGTCCTCCACCCGGTGCCCGGTGTAGAGCACCGCGCCCGCGACGACGGCGAGGAGGAGGGCCCCCCGGGCCAGGAACCGCCACCACACGAAGCCGGCGGTACCCCGACCGGCGAGGGCCGTGACGGCGAGCGCGACCACGACGGGTATGCCGTACAGGATCGCCCAAGCCCCGGGGCCCTCCACGCGTACCGGCGGGTCCTGCCGGGCCATGAGGTCGGGGATCAGCACCGGTGTGGCGAGCAGCCCTCCGACGATGACCACCAGGTTGAGCAGCAGATATCCCACGCACCCGATTCCGGCGCAGGACGTGTCGTCTCGACGAGCCACCAGTTCTCCCCCCAGCTCACCGGCGGCAGGCCAACGCACCCGGCGGGCTCCTGTGGGGCGAATCAGCTGTCCCAGGACGGGCGTTGCCACTCATCGGCGGGCAGTCCGAGGATCATCTCGTCGACGAAGGCCCCGTACACCCACGCGGAGCGCCGCAGGGTGCCCTCGACCTGGAAGCCCGCGCTCTGTGCGGCCCGGATCATGGCCGGGTTGTCGGCGAGGGTCTCCAACTGGAGCCGGTGCAGACCGCGCACGGTGAACCCGTAGTGGCACAGGAGCTGTACGGTTTCCGCGCCGATCCCGCGGCCGCGGGCGCCGGGCAGGAGGGACATCCCGAGGTGGGCGCCCCGGTTGTGGAGGTCGATGCCCCACAGCAGGGCCTCGCCGGCGAGTTCGCCGGTGGCCAGGTCGACGACGGAGAAGGCGGCCTTGCCGTCGTCGGAGGGCCCGTCGGGTTCGTAGGGGGAGTGGCCGCTCGCCAGGGTCAGCGGGCGCCAGGGGCGCGAGTCCGACCGGGCGTGGTTCGGGACGTCGTCGTAGAGTCCGGCGTGCAGGATCGCCACGTCGTCGGGGTGGCGGGCGCGCAGCCCGGCCAGCTGTCCAGTGATCACCCCGTATTACTAGCCGCGGGCCGGCCCCCTTCACAACCGGAATACGGCCGCGGGCGCCCGGACGCGCCGACGCCCCGGCCGGGAGGTGCCGGTCGGGGCGTCGGCGGACACGCGGTGGGCGTCAGCCCAGGATCGCGAGGGCCTGGTTCAGGGTCTCGGACGGGCGCATGATCTTCGAGGCCTTGGCGGCGTCGGGCTGGTAGTACCCGCCGATGTCCGCCGGGGAGCCCTGCACCGCGATGAGCTCGGAGACGATGGTCTCCTCCTGCTCGCCCAGCGACTTGGCGAGGGCCTCGAACGCGGTCGCGAGCTCGGCGTCGTCGGTCTGCTTGGCCAGCTCCTGCGCCCAGTACAGGGCGAGGTAGAAGTGGCTGCCGCGGTTGTCGATGCCGCCCAGCTTGCGGCTCGGCGACTTGTCCTCGTTGAGGAAGGTGCCGGTCGCGCGGTCCAGGGTGTCGGCCAGCACCTGGGCGCGGGCGTTGCCGGTGGTGGTCGCGAGGTGCTCGAAGGAGACGGCCAGCGCGAGGAACTCACCGAGGGAGTCCCAGCGCAGGTAGTTCTCCTTGACGAGCTGCTGCACGTGCTTCGGGGCGGAGCCGCCGGCGCCGGTCTCGAAGAGGCCGCCGCCGTTCATCAGCGGGACGACCGACAGCATCTTGGCGCTGGTGCCCAGCTCCAGGATCGGGAAGAGGTCGGTCAGGTAGTCGCGCAGCACGTTGCCGGTCACCGAGATGGTGTCCTCGCCGCGGCGGATGCGCTCCAGGGAGAAGGCGGTGGCCTCGACCGGGGAGAGGATCTTGATGGTCAGACCCTCGGTGTCGTGGTCGGCGAGGTACGTCTTGACCTTGGCGATCAGCTGCGCGTCGTGCGCGCGGCCCTCGTCCAGCCAGAAGACGGCCGGGTCGCCGGTGGCGCGGGCGCGGGTGACGGCGAGCTTGACCCAGTCCTGGATCGGCGCGTCCTTGGTCTGGCAGGCGCGGAAGACGTCGCCCTTGGCGACCTTCTGCTCCAGGACCACGTTGCCCTCGGCGTCGACGAGGCGGACGGTGCCCGCGGCGGCGATCTCGAAGGTCTTGTCGTGGCTGCCGTACTCCTCGGCCTTCTGGGCCATGAGGCCGACGTTCGGCACCGAGCCCATCGTGGAGGGGTCGAAGGCGCCGTGCGCGCGGCAGTCGTCGATGACGGCCTGGTAGACACCGGCGTAGCTGCTGTCCGGGAGGACGGCGAGGGTGTCGGCCTCGGCGCCGTCGGGGCCCCACATGTGACCGGAGGTGCGGATCATCGCCGGCATGGAGGCGTCGACGATCACGTCGGAGGGGACGTGCAGGTTGGTGATGCCCTTGTCCGAGTCGACCATGGCGAGGGCGGGGCCCTCGGCGAGCTCGGCGTCGAACGAGGCCTTGATGGCGGCGGCGGCGGGCAGCGCGCCCAGGCCGTTCAGGATGGTGCCGAGGCCGTCGTTGGGGGACAGACCGGCGGCTGCCAGGGTCTCGCCGTGGCGGGCGAAGGTCTTCGGGAAGAAGGCGCGGACCACGTGGCCGAAGACGATGGGGTCGGAGACCTTCATCATCGTGGCCTTGAGGTGGACGGAGAACAGCACGTCCTCGGTCTTGGCGCGCTCGATCTGGGCGTTCAGGAAGGTGCGCAGCGCGTCGACGTGCATGACGGACGCGTCCACGACCTCACCGGCGAGGACCGGTACGGACTCGCGCAGGACGGTGGTGGTGCCGTCGGCGGCCACGTGCTCGATGCGGAGCGTGCCGGCCTCGGTGATCACGGTGGACTTCTCGGTGGAGCGGAAGTCGTCGGCGCCCATGGTGGCGACGTTCGTCTTCGACTCGGAGGTCCAGGCGCCCATGCGGTGGGGGTGGGCCTTGGCGTAGTTCTTGACCGAGGCGGGGGCGCGGCGGTCGGAGTTGCCCTCGCGCAGGACCGGGTTGACGGCGCTGCCCTTGATCTTGTCGTAGCGGGCGCGGATCTCGCGCTCGTCGTCGCTCTTCGGGTCGTCCGGGTAGTCCGGGAGCGCGTAGCCCTGACCCTGGAGCTCGGCGACCGCGGCCTTGAGCTGCGGGATCGAGGCCGACACGTTGGGCAGCTTGATGATGTTGGCGCCCGGGGTCTTCGCCAGTTCGCCCAGCTCGGCGAGGGCGTCCGCGATGCGCTGGCCCTCTTCCAGGTGCTCGGGGAAGCTGGCGATGATCCGACCGGCCAGGGAGATGTCACGGGTCTCGACATTCACACCGGCCGTCGACGCGTATGCCTGGATCACAGGCAGGAAGGAATACGTCGCGAGGGCCGGGGCCTCGTCAGTGTGCGTGTAGATGATGGTCGAGTCAGTCACCGGATGCTCCGCTCCACAGTCTGCGTCTCTCGTCTGCAACATTGCTCGACATCAAGATATCTCGTGATCGGACCGGTCTGGACAGCCCCCTGCCGGAACCCGGGGGAGACACGCGTCACCCGGCGCCGCCCGCCCGGTCGACGCGGCCGCGGCCCGGGACGGGGAGGGACCGTCCCGGGCCGCGGATGCGGGCGCCGGAGGGGGGCGCGGGGTGCGGGGGGCGGGTCAGCCGATGTGGAAGGGGTCCCCGTAGACCTTCCAGTCGAGCGGGGTGTCGAGGTTCAGGTTCCCCTTCTTCAGCCACACCCGCTGGGCGGTGTCGACGCGGCTGGTGTCGCTGTGGGCCTCCTCCTGCTTCATCGCCCAGACGCGGGCGTCGAGGAAGGCGTTCAGCCAGGTGGTCTCGTTGCCGCCCTGGGCCGGGGGCTTGGCCTTGGTCAGGGCGCGCTTGCGGATGTTGCGGAAGCTGGTGGAGTCGCTTCCGTCGCCGTGCATGACGATGGCGTCGTAGTAGGCGAACTGGCCGAGGGTGCCGATGCCGTCGGTCTTGCCCTGCTTGACGGCGGGGTTGAAGTAGACCCGGTCGCGCTCGTGGTCCTGGGCCTTCTTGAACTCCGTGTCCTGGGCGGCCTTGGCCCAGTCCTTGGTGAAGTTCGGGTCGAGGCCGGCGTGCGAGTCGCTGCCGTCGACCTTGCGCAGCGCCGGGAGGTACTTCGCGAGCACGTTGCCCGGCTTGACCTGCGTGTAGTACTCGACGAGGTCCAGCATGTCGCCGGTGCCGGAACAGAACCCGATGATCCCGGCGGTGTAGCCGCGGCCGTCGTCGATGTCCTCTATGTACTTGTACTGCGCCTTCCAGTCCAGCGAGGAGTTCTCCGCGCTGGAGACGATCTGCATGGCGATGTCCTTCTTCGCCGGGTCGTCGAGTCCGGTCGCGGCCGCCGCGGTGGAAGCGGCGGGTGCGGTGGCCGGGGCCACCGTGGCGTGGGCCGCGACGGGCGCGGCGAGCAGGGCGGCGCCGAGCAGGGCGCCGAGCGCGACGGTCCTGTTGTTGCGTTGGGGGGTGAACACAAGGCCTCCATGCGGTGGTTGAGGCTTCCCGATTCGGTTAGGAAACTTTCCTACCAGATATTCGGGGCGCGGAGAACCCTTGTTGTCAGTTCCGGAGCAAACCAATCCATGGCGGCTCCGGCTACGAAACCCTCCATGTGTCACCCCTGTCAGCAGTCGCCGCTCCCGAAGGAACCCCTGCCATGACCAGTACTCGAAACGGCCGGCTCCTCGGGCGAAAGGGGCTCTCGTGCGGCAACCGGTGACCTTCGGCGCGGCCTGGGAGAAGCCCGGCCCCGACCTGCCCGCCCTCATGGACCAGATCGCCCGCGGCGACCAGGACGCCTTCGCCGCGCTCTACGACGTGGTCGCGGGTCCCGTCTACGGCATCGTCGTCAAGGTCCTGCGGGACCGGGCGCAGTCCGAGGAAGTGGCCCAGGAGGTGCTGATCGACGTCTGGCGGCAGGCCGCGCGCTATCGCTCCGACAAGGGCAGCGTCATGACCTGGGTGATGACGATCGCGCACCGGCGCGCGGTGGACCGGGTCCGCTCCGCGCAGGCGGCGGCGGCCCGGGAGCAGGAGAACGCGGCGCGGGAGCACACCCGCCCCTACGACGAGGTGAGCGAGCAGGTGGAGGTCCGGCTGGAGAGCGAGCAGGTACGCCGCTGTGTGCGCGGCCTCACCGAACTCCAGCGGCAGGCCGTCAGCCTCGCCTACTACGGGGGGCTGACGTACCGCGAGGTCGCGGAGACCCTCGGCACCCCGCTGCCCACGGTCAAGACACGGTTGCGCGACGGCCTGATCCGCCTGCGCGACTGCATGGGGGTCAACGTATGAGCACCGGGACCGACCACATGCACGCCCTCGCCGGCGCCTACGCCCTGAACGCCCTGGACTCCGAGGAACGGACCGCCTTCGAGCACCACCTGGCCCGGTGCGCGCTGTGCCCGCAGGACGTACGGGAGTTCACGGCGACGGCGGCCCGGCTCGGCTCGGCGACCGCCCTGCCCCCGCCGCCCGCCATGCGCGCGCACGTACTGGACCGGATCGACACGGTGCGGCAACTGCCCCCGGCCCGTCGCGGCATCCCGAGCCTGCGCAGGCGCGCCCTGCCGCTGGCCCTCGCGGCCTGTCTGGCCGGGGCGCTCGCCCTGGGCGGCACGGCGGTGTGGCAGCGGGACCAGGCCGTCCAGGCCGGCCGGGAGCTGCGCGAACTCCAGAACCTGACGGACGTGATCACCGCTCCGGACGCCCGGACGGTGGTGGGTCGCACCGCGTCCGGTGCGAAGGGCACGGTGGTGGTGAGCACGGCGCGGAACCGGGCCGCGTTCGTCGGCTCCGGGATGGCGCCCGCACCGGCGGGCAAGACGTACCAACTGTGGTTCGCGGACGGTCCGGGGATGCGACCGGCGGGCCTGGTCGGCGGTGACGGAAGCACCCTGATGACCGGGCCGGTCGGCCGGGCCACCGCGGTGGGGGTCACCCTGGAGCCGGCGGGCGGATCGCCCCGGCCGACGTCCGATCCGGTGATGCTGATGAGTCTGGCCGGTTGAGGTCGGGCGCGCGGCCGGCCGGTTCGGATCATCGACCAGGCCGCACGCCTTCGACCGGCGGCTTTTCCGTGTCGGGCACCAGTCGTGGCGACCCCGCCCGGCTTGGTTGACTGGCCGGACACCACGGGGTCCGGCGTGGTGTCTGCGGCTCTTTCGCCGCGCCGGGTTCCGAGAAGTCGGGAGGAGTCCCCGCACGCCGATCGCGGTGTTCGGCGTGCGGGGTCCTGGCCTGCGTCCCGTACACGGGCACGTCCCCGCCCGGGTCTCGCCGTCGTGCCGGTTCGGAACCGGCCGGGTCAGAGCCAGCCGTTGCGCCGGAATCCGCGGTGGATCACGAAGCAGGCGATCGCCATGACCGCGACCACCAGCGGATATCCGTACGTCCAGTGCAGCTCCGGCATGTGGTCGAAGTTCATGCCGTACACCCCGCAGACCATGGTCGGCACGGCGACGATCGCGGCCCAGGCCGTGATCTTGCGCATGTCCTCGTTCTGGGCCACGGTCACCTGCGCGAGGTGGGCCTGGAGGATGGAGTCGAGGAGACCGTCGTAGGCGCCGATCTGTTCGGTGGCGCGGGTGAGGTGATCGGCCACGTCGCGGAAGTACGCGCGGATGTCCGGCGGGATGAGCGGTATCGGCTCCGTGGCCAGCAGGTGCAGCGGTCGACCGACGGGCGCCACCGCCCTGCGCAGTTCGAGGAGTTCGCGCTTGAGCTGGTAGATCCGTCCGGCGTCGCCACGACCGCCGTACTCGCTGAACACCGCGGTCTCGACGGCGTCCATGTCGTTCTGCACGGCGTCGGTGACAGCCACGTAGTCGTCGACCACGTGATCGGCGATGGCGTGCAGAACGGCCGCCGGCCCCTTGGCGAGTTGGTCCGGGGCGGCTTCCAGGGCCTCGCGGACGGGGCCGAGGGTGCCGCGGCCGCCGTGCCGGATGGTGAGGACGAAGTCCTCGCCGACGAAGGCCATCAACTCGCCGGTCTCCACGACCTCGCTGGTCGCGGTCAGCTCCTCGTGCTCGACGTAGCGAACGGTCTTGAACACGGCGAAGAGGGTGTCGTCGTACCGCTCCACCTTGGGCCGCTGGTGGGCGTTCACGGCGTCCTCGACGGCGAGCGGGTGCAGGTCGAACAGCCCGGCGAGCCCGGTGATCTCCTCCTGGCTCGGCTCGTGCAGGCCGACCCAGACGAACCCCTCGCCGCTCTTGCGGACCCGCCGCAGTGCCTCCTCGACCTCCCCGCAGTCCTCCTGGCGGAGGCCGTCGCGGTAGACGAGGCAGTTGACGACCGCGCTGCCGAGAGGGGAACGGGCCGGGTGGCTGAGGTCGACGGCCCGCCGGTAGCCGCGGCGGACGGCCCGGCGCAGGTTGCTGAACATGGACAACGAGGTACTCCCCTTCGGCGGATCAGCCGCCAGTCTGCCACCGCCGCGCCGGTGCCCGACCCCGGACACCACCGCGCCGGGACACGACCGCACCCGGACCCCGGCCGCGGGGCGTCAGTACGATGGCCTCCCCCGCGACAGTCGGGACGCGGACCGGAAGGCGGACGGCATGAACGACCACGACGAGGGTGGCGCCGCCGGCCCGCACCCGTCCCGACGTCGGGCCCAGGGCCAGTTGGAGGCTCAGGTGCTGGCCGCGCTCGGCGAGTCCCCGGAGGCCGCCACCGCGGGCTGGGTGCAGGAGCGGATCGGCGGGGGCATCGCCTACACCACGGTGATCACCATCCTGACCCGCCTGCACGACAAGGGCGCCGTCGAGCGGGAGCGATCCGGCCGGTCGTTCCGTTGGACGCCCGTCGCGGACGGCGCCGGACTGGCCGCGCTGCGGATGCGCAAGGTCCTGGACGGGGAAGCGGACCGTGACGCGGTGCTGGCCAGCTTCGTCACCGCCCTGTCGCCCCACGACGAGCGACTGCTGCGCGAACTGCTCGGCGGTGCGCTGCCGGGCGACGGGTCGCCCGGCTCCGGCCCGGCCCGGGCGTGACGGGAGGGACACCGATGGGCCTGCTCGTCTTCCTTCCCCTGGTCCTGCCCCTGACCGCCTGGCCGCTCGCCCGGCCGGCCGCGCAGCACCTGCACCCGCGCACCGCCACCTGGCTGCTGACCGGCGCGGCCGCCGCGCTGGCCCTGTGCAGCACCCTGTGCCTGGCCCTGCTCATGGTGGTGGGCACCGCCCAACTGCCGGGCAACCCGCTGCCCGACGCCTGGTCGGACCCCGAGGTGCGCACGGCGCTCCCCTACGACGAGGTGGCCGGCCCCGCGGCGATCCCCGCGCTGGCGGCCGTACTCGGCTGCGCCGCGGCCGGCGCGTGGCGCGATCTCCGGGTCCGGCGCGCCTGCCGGCACGCCCTCGCGCGACTGGCCGACGGGCCGGTGGCGGTGCTGCCGGCCGCCGAACCGTACGCCTACGCGCTGCCCGGCCCGGGCCGGCACGGTGGCCGCGTCGTGGTGACGACGGGGCTGCTGTCGGCACTCGACCCCGCCGAGCGGCGCGCGTTGTTCGCCCACGAGCGGGCGCACCTCGCCGGTCGTCACCACCGGTTTCAGACGGTGGTGCGGCTGGGCGCCTGCGCCAACCCCTTCCTGCGGCCGTGGCGTTCGGCCGTGTCGTACACGGCCGAACGCTGGGCGGACGAGGAAGCGGCGGCCCGGGTCGGCAACCGGCGTACGGTCGCCACGGCCATCGGCAAGGCCGCCCTGCTCACCCGCGCCACTCCCCCGGGACTCCCCGCGGCCACGGCCGGGCCGGTGCCGCGCCGCGTGGCGGCCCTGCTGTCCCCGGCCCCGCCGGCGCCCGTCTGGCCTCCGCTGCGCACGGCGGCCGGACTGGCCACCTGGGGCGCTGCGGCGGGCACGACGGTCTCGGCGCTCTCGTCCGCGAACTCGGCGGTGACCCTGATCTGCGTCTTGAGAACCGCCACGGCCCTCTGAGCCGGCCGGCGGCACCGGGGTGTCGGAGAGGGGCGCGGGCGACTCAGAGGTCGAACTCGTGCGGGGGCAGGTCCAGCGCGAAGCAGGCCTCGCGCACCACGGCCTGCTCGGTCTTGTCGAAGTCCCCGTCGGCCCCGCCGATGACGATGCCTATCTGGATCACGGCGCGCGCCTCGGTCGGCTTCTTCTTCGCCTTGGCGATCTCCTGGAGCACGCTGACCTTGCCGAAGTCGAAGTCGGCGGTGAGCTTGGTCAGGTTCGTCTCGAACCGGCGGCGCAGGTCGTCGGCGTCGAAGTTCCGCAGCACCTCGTTGCCGGCGATCAACTGCGCCACGCGCCGCCGTTCGTCGGGATCGATGGTCCCGTCGGCGGCGGCGACCAGGGCGCACATCGCCATGCTCGCGTCGCGGAACGCGCCGCTCTTGAGGTCGTTCTTGGTTGCCACGAGCTGGGTCTGCATCGTCGATGCGGACTCCTTGATGCGGTCCCACAGGGCCATGAGAGCTCCATACGTCGGCTTGCTTCTACAACACTGTAGAAGTTACCAGGCGCCGGTGACACACCCTCACCCCCGGCGCCCCGCCGACCCGAACACCCCGACCGGCACGCCCCGACCGCACGACTCACCCCCACCGCACGCTCAGCCCCGGTCGACGAACACGCTGGTCGACTTCACCCGGGCGACCGCCCGCGCACCGACCTCCAGTCCCAGTTCCTCCACCGCCTCCCGCGTCAGCAGGGACACGACCCGGTGCGGTCCGGCCTGGATCTCCACCTGCGCGTCGACCGTGCCGAGTTTCACGGCCGTGACGATGCCCGGGAAGGCGTTGCGGGCCGAGGTGGAGGGGGTCTCCTCGTCCTCGTCGCCCTCCTGCGCCACCTGCACGCAGAAGGCCGCCAGGTCCGGTCCCTCGACCATGCGCCGCGCGCCCTCCCGCCGCGTGGGGAAGCGTTCGGCGTCGGCCCAGCGGCGTGCCGTGTCGACGCTCACGCCGAGCAGTCGCGCGGCCTGGCCGATCGTGTAGGACTCCATGTCGACAGCGTAGGACCTGCCCGAGTCAGCGCGCCGGAGGCAGCAACGCCTCCCTCGCGGCCTCCGCGATCACCTCCGCGACCGCCGCGAGCGCGGGCGAGTCCAGCTTCCACTGCTGCCAGTACAGCGGCACGTCCATCGTCCGCTTCGGCGTCAACAGCACCAGTTCGCCGCTCCGCAGGAGCGGGTCGGCCTGCGCCTGCGGCACCAGCCCCCATCCCAGGCCGGCGGCCACGGCGTCGCGGAACCCCTCCGAGGTCGGCACGTGGTGCCTGATCGAACTCGCCCCCACCCCCGAGCCGGCGCCGCGCGCCAAGGTCCGTACGAACCGGTCCTGGAGCTCGTCGCGCCGGTCGAAGACGATCACCGGCGCCTCCCGGAGGTCCCGTTCCAACGCCCCGGTCAGGTATCGGGCGGCGAAGTCGGGCCGCGCCACCGGCAGGTAGCGCGCCAGCCCGAGCGCCCGGACCGTGCACCCGGCCACCGGGTCGGGCGTGGAGGTGACCGCCGCCATCACCTGCCCCTCGCGGAGCAGCGTCGTGGTGTGTCCCTCGTCCTCGCGGTGCAGTTCGAAGCAGACGGGCGGGTCGCGGGGCACCCGGGTCAGCGCCGGGAGCAGCCAGGTGGCCAGCGAGTCCGCGTTGACCGCCATCGGCAGGCGGACCGGCCCGCGCGCCTCGTCCGCGCCCAGGCCCAGCTCGGCGCGGGCGTCGCGTTCCAGCCGGGCCAGTTGGCGGGCGAACCGGATCACCACCTGCCCGGACTCCGTCGCCCGCACGGGCTTGGTGCGCATCAGCAGCACCCGGCCCGTGCGCTGTTCCAGGGCCTTCACGCGCTGACTGATCGCGGAGGGGGTCACGTGCAGGGCGGCGGCCGCGGCGTCGAAGGTGCCCTCGTCGACCACGGCGAGCAGGGTGCGCACCTGCTCCAGGGGAAGCTCTTCCATCACGAGCGCTAAGTGGTCTGCGTCGTAAGTCCTTCGGGGGTTGATCACGCGGCCTTGGCGGCGGAGGATTCTTCTGGGTGATCGGCGGTGTGCTGGTCGAGCCTGGCCAGGAGATCGTCCAGGTCGGAGGTGG
>NZ_JAPNLK010000039.1 GCF_026627505.1 Streptomyces sp. H27-H5
GCCCACCACTTCAGTGTCTGGCCCGCGGTCATCTCCTGCATCGAGCGCGGCACCCGACGTGACGACGACCTCGCCAGCGCCTACCGCGACTGGCTCACTGCCGCTTGACAGCCAATAGGAGCTTCAGCGCCGCCCGAACGGGAACCCGGGGGCCCGGCCCGGCCGCTCGACCGCTTGCCCACTCGCCCGCTCGACCGCCATCAGGCGTACGGATGGGTACAGAGCGGCGTGGCGGTGATGTCCGCACGGGCCGCCGGTCGTTGTGGGAGAAAACGAAGGAGAGGTGCCATGACCACTCAGGAACCCGCCGACCGGCCCGCGCCCACGACCGAGCTCGACGGGCGCTACAGCTCCGCGCTCAATCCCCGCCCCGGCGCCGAGAACGTCACCGCCACCGAATGGGCCGATGCCCAGAGGCAGTTGGAGACGGCCGAGATCTTTTGGGTCTCCACGGTGCGACCCGATGGCCGGCTGCACGTCACGCCCGTGATCGCCGCCTGGCACGGCGGGGTGCTGTACTTCTCGACCGGCCCGGACGAGCAGAAGGCGAAGAACCTCGCCCAGGACGGGCACTGCGCGCTGACCACCGGGGGGAACTCTCTCACGCGGGGACTCGACCTCGTGGTCGAGGGCACGGCGAAGCCCGTCGCCGATCCGGCGGCACTGGAGGAGGTCATCGCGGCGTACGAGGCGAAGTACGGGGCGCACATCACCTCGCCCGAGGGCACCTTCCACGGCATCGGGGACGCCTTCCGGGCCGGGAACGCCGTGGTGTTCGGGGTGACCCCGGACACCGCGTACGGCTTCGGCCGGGACGACGGGCTGTACACGCACACGCGGTGGACGTTCTGAACCCTGCCGCGCGCGGGGCCGCCGGGGGTCATGGTCGCGTCTCCTTCACCGTGAGGCTGCCGTCGGGCGTGAGGGTGAAAGCGGTACGGAAGAAGACGCTGGTGTCGTGGTCCGTCCCGCCGAACGCGTCGAGGTGTACGTCTTCGGCCTTGCCGTAGTGAACGCGGGCCTGGGCGGCGGGCACCCAGGAGTTGGTCCGCACGTGCGTCGACCAGGCGCCCATCGTTTCGCTCTTCCAGGGGCCCCAACTGCGTTCGGGGTAGAGTCCCGGCGTCCTGCCCTGGTGAAAGAGCACGCCGGTGAGGGCGAGCACCAACACGGCCACAAGGACCAGAATCCACGCGATAGCGCGGTGACGGTTCAGCGGCACGGGCCTCACTCCTGACGGTCGGTGGATCGGTGGATCGGTGGATCGGTGGATCGGTGGCCCCAGCATCCGTCATCGAGATCGTCCTCCGGGGCCCTGTTACCGCATCGTCGGGTAGCAGGGCTCCACCGCGGCCCCGGGCCGAATTGCCGGGCACTCGGGGCGCGGTTCGTGTCAGGATGCAAGGCATGTCCGATCGCGCACTGAGCTTCGGAGCAAGGGCGGAAGCGTACGAACGGTTCCGGCCGGGGTATCCCGACCGGCTCTTCGACATGGTCGCGGCGTACGCGGGTCATCCGCTCCGGACCGCGCTCGAAATCGGTGCCGGGACGGGCAAGGCGACTCGTCTCTTCGCCCGACGGGGGATCGCGGTCACCGCGACCGAGCCCGACGGGGCCATGCTCGCCGAGCTGCGCAAGCACGTTCCGGCGCACGTCACGGCGGTGCGGGCCGCTTTCGAGGACGTACGGTCGGGCGAGAGGTACGGGCTGGTCTACGCCGCGGCGGCGCTGCACTGGACGAGCCCGGAGGGCCGGTGGTCGCACGTGGCCGGGCTGCTGGAGCCGGGCGGCGTGTTCGCCTCGTTCGGCGGACCGTTCCGGCCGGCCGATGCGGCGGTGGAGGAAGCCGTTCGCGCGGCGCGGGCGCCGTTCCTGGAGAGCGACGAGGTCCCCTCACCGGACGGGACTCCGCCGGAACACACCATGCAGTGGCCGGGTACGGAACTCCAACGGTCCGAGTGGTTCACCGATGTCCGACAGTCCCTGATCGAGAGGCGCTTGACGTTGAGTGCGCGCGACTACGTCGGCCATCTCTCGACGATCTCGGCCTATCTCGTCCTGCCGGCCGCCGCGCGGAGGCAGGTGTTCGAGCAGATCGCGCGGGCCCTGCCGGAGCGGGTCGAGCTCACCGCCGACCTCACCGTCCACCTCGCCCGTCGCCGCGCCGAGGGATAGCACGTCGGGCGGACGCAGGACGGTACCGCTCCCCCACCAACCCGCCGCCGCGACCCATGGCCGCGGGCCGGGGGGCGGTCACATTACGTCGGGGTGACCGATGCCGGGCGGGGAGTGGCCGACCTACCGTCAGTGACGTCACCCCAGTGCATCACCTCATCGTCTCGAAAGCAGGTCCGCGTGCGTCCCCTCACCTACTGCGTCGGTACCAGCCTCGACGGCTTCATCGCGGGCCCGGACGGGCAGTTCGACTTCATCCCCTTCGAGGGAGACCTCGCCGCCGCGCTGCTGGCCGAGTACCCCGAGACCATCCCGGTGACGGGTCGCGGGCCGTTGGGCATCGAGGGGGCCGCCAACCAGAGGTTCGACACCGTTCTGATGGGCCGGGGAACCTACGAGCCCGGTCTCGCGGTCGGCGTCACCAGTCCCTACCCGCACCTCACCCAGTACGTCTTCTCCCGCACCCTGTCCCGACTCGACCCCGCCGTGGAGATCGTGTCCACGGATCCGGTGGCGTTCGTCCGCGACCTCAAGCGGCGGGACGGGGCGGGCATCTGGCTGTGCGGCGGCGCGGATCTGGCCGGGCAACTGCTGGAGGAGATCGACGAACTGATCATCAAGCGCTACCCGGTCGTCATCGGGTCCGGGATCCCGCTGTTCCGCGCGCCGTTCCTCCCGGTGAGGTTCACGCTGACCGACTCCCGCGTCTTCAACACGGGCGCGACCCTCACCACCTACTCGACCTCCTCGACACCTCAGAAGTGAGTACACACATGTTGTTCCGTTCCACGACCGAGACCGACCTCGACCGCGTCACCGCCGTGACCGTCGACGAACCCGTCGGTTGGATCCCCGCCGACCGCTACCTCGAAGAGCTGAAGGAGGGCATGTACAGGCCGGAGTGGACCTGGATCGCCGAGGACGGCGACCGGATTGTGGCCCGCGCCCTGTGGTGGGGTCATGCGACCGGCGAGCACCCGCTGGCCCTGGACTGCCTGTACGTCGACCCCTCGGTTCCCGACCGCGCGGCGGTCGCGGCCGGGCTGATCACGGCGGGGCTGCGGGCCTTCGCCGCACAGGGCGCGACCACGCCCCCGCTGTACAACCTGACGCTGCCGACCGGGTGGCGCCAGGACCCGGCCGTCGTCGCCGCCCTGGAGTGGCGGCGCGAGGCCGCCCGGGCGGCCGGGCTCACCGATCAGGTGGAGCGGCTGCGCCTGGAGTGGACCCCCGAGGCCGGGCTCCCGGTCTCCAGCGGGCGTCTCATGTTCACCGAGGGCTCGGACGAGGAGTTCCTCGACGTGTTCCGGCGGATCGCGGTGGGCAGCCTGGACGGCGAGACGCGCCGGAACCTGGCGTCCATGGGAGCCGAGGCCACCGCCCGCGAGGAGGTGGACTTCTACCTCGGGTGTCCGGGCGAGCGTTCGTGGTGGCGTCTGGCGCGCACCCCCGACGGGCAGGTCGCCGGGCTGGCGCTCCCCTCGGCGACGCCGTACAACCGCAACGTCGGCTATCTGGGCGTCGTCCCCGAGCTGCGCGGACAGGGGTACGTCGACGACGTGCTCGCCGAGATCACCCGGGTGCAGGTGGAGGCGGGCGCCGAGCTGATCACGGCCACCACGGACACCGACAACGCGCCGATGGCCGCCGCGTTCGCCCGGGCCGGCTTCCGGACCACCCAGACCCGGATGATCTACTCGGTTCCGGAGGCCTCGCAGCCGGCGTCGGTGGGTTCGCAAGAGGCGACGGAGGGTTCGCCGGAGGCGGCGGAGGGTTCGCCGGCCACGTCGGAGGGTTCCCGGGCGGCGTCGGCCGCGGCCTCATGAGTCGTGTACCGGGGCGAGCAGCGCGGCCAGTTCGGTACGGGAGCCGACGCCGAGTTTGGGGAACGCGCGGTAGAGGTGGTGCCCGACCGTGCGGGGGCTCAGGAACAGTTGCGCGGCGATCTCCCGGTTGCTCGCGCCGGCCGCCGCCAGCCGGACGACCTCGCGTTCCTGCGGGCTCAGCAGGCTGATCGGGCCGTCCTCGCGGGTGGTCAGCCCGGTCTCCCCGCCCGCGGCTCCCAGCTCCGCCCGGGCCCGGCCGGCCCAGGGGCGGGCGCCGAGCCGCTCGAAGGCCTCCAGCGCGGCGCGCAGTTGGTCGCGGGCGTCGATCTGGCGTCGCAGCCGGCGCAGCCATTCCCCGTAGAGCAGCGCGGTGCGGGCCCGGTCGTAGTCGCTGCCGTTCTCGTGGAGGGCCAGCGCCGCGGTGAAGTGTTCCTCGGCCGTACTGTCGGGGCCGGTCAGCGCCTGGCAGCGGCGGGCCAGCGCGGACAGGGCCGGTTGCCCCAGGGCGGTGGCCCATTCCCCGAGCAACCGGGCCGGTTCCTTCGCCCGCTCCGGTCGCCCGGCACGTCCGGCCGCCTCGACGAGGTCCGCCAGCAGGGGCAGGCAGAGCAGTGGACCGGCGGCCTTGTGCGGCGCCGAATCGAGTCGCTGCGGGGTGGAGTTCAGGGGTTCCGGTGCGGACTTCAGCGACCGTGCGGGCTCCGGTGATTGCGGCGCGCAGTTCTGTGGTTCCGGTGCGGAGTTCAGGGGGTGCAGCGCCGATTCCAGGGGTTCCAGCGCCGCCTCCGCCCGTCCCAGGCCGAGTTCGAGCACGCCCAGCGCCCACAGGGCGTCCGCCGTGCCCCGCCCCACCCCGCGCGGTCGCGTGTACGCCAACGCCTCGGCGGCCAGGGCGCGGCCCTGTTCCTCGTCGCCCCGTACGGCCGCCGTCATCGCCAGTGCGGCCCGCAGGTGGGCGGCCCGGTGGGCCAGGTCGTGGTACTCGGCGAGCCGCAGCCCCTCCGCGGCGTGCGCGGACGCCTCGTCGTGGCGGCCGAGCGCCAGTTCCGTCTGCGCCAGCAGGTGGAGCGTGGTGGGCAGCCATCCGCCGATGCCCTGCTCCCGGCAGTGGGCGACGGCTCCGGCGGCGGCCTCCCGCGCGGCCGCGTGGTCGCCGGTCAGCTGACAGTGGATCCCGGTCATCAGCCGGTCCATGACGCCGGTGGCCGGGTCCCGGCAGTCCTGGACGAGCGCGCGCAGCGCGTCGAGCGCGCCGGGTACGTCACCGCCGAACAGCCGGGCGGGCACGGCCAGTACCGGCAGGCCCGGGGCGCGGGACGCGATCTCCTCGATCAGCGTCGCGTCGCCCGCGGAGAAGGCGGCGTGCACCGCGTCGGTCAGCAGCGAGGCGACGGTGTCCGGGCGGTCGGTACCGGTCAGGTCCGCGCTGTCGAGCAGGATCCGGGCGGCCGTCTCCGGCCTGCGGAAGCCGAGTTCGACGACCGCCCGGGCGCGCGCGAAGTCCGCCGCCACGCCGGGGGCGTCCAGCGGCAGCGGTACCTGGTCGGCGAGCGCGCCGCACCGCTCGTCCTGTCCGGCGTCGGCGGCCCGCTGGGCCGCCCGGACCAGGCGGCGCGCACGGGGGCCGGGATCCGCGGTGAGCTGGGCGGCCCGCTCGTAGGCCGCGGACGCGGACGCCATCGCCTGTCGGCTCCCGGCCCACTCGGCGACCCGTTCCAGTTCCTCGGCGACCCGCTCGTCGGGGCCCGTGGACGCGGCGGCCAGATGCCAGGCACGCCGGTGCGCCTGGCCGGCGTCGCCCAGCGCCCGCGCCAACGCCCGGTGAGCGGCGATGCGCCGGGCGAGCGGGGCGCCCTGGTAGGCGGCGTACCGCACCAACGGATGGCGGAAGCGCACCACCCTCCCGGACACGCGCACGAATCCGGCGCGCTCGGCGGGTTCGAGGTCCTCGACCGCCGCGCCGAGCGGTTGAGCGGCCCGCAGTACCACGGTGAGATCCCCGGAGTCGTCGGCGGCGGCCACCAGCAGGACCGCCTGCGCGGCTTCGGGAAGCCTTCGGATCTGCTCCAGGAAGCCGTCCTGGATCCGGCTCGGCAGGCCGGCGCCCTCCTCGGGGAGCGCCAACGGGCCCAGCCGCCCGGCGCGCTGGGCCGGGGTGAGCGCGGCCGACAGCTCGATGAGGGCGAGCGGGTTGCCGCGGGCCTCCTCGATGACCCGGTCCGCCACGTACGGCGGCAGCCCCGGCAACAACTCGGCGGCGTCCGCGCGTTCGAGACCTTCGACGTGCAGCCGGGGCAGTCCCTTCACGGCGGCGCCGGGCGCCCCGTCGCGGACCGCGAACAGCATCACGACGCCCTCCGCCCGCAGTCGGCGTGCGGCGAACGTCAGCATGTCCACCGACGGCTGGTCGAGCCACTGCGCGTCGTCGACCAGGCACAGCAGCGGGCCGCCGGACGCGGCCTCCGACAGCATCGTGAGCACCGCGAGGCCGACGGTGAAGGGATCGCGGACCCCGTCGGCGGTCAGCCCGAAGACGGCTCGCAGGGCTGCGGCCTGCGGTTGCGGCAGGCCGTCGACGAGGTCCAGTACGGGCAGGAACAACTGGTGGAGGCCGCCGAAGGCCAGTTCCATCTCCGACTCGATGCCCTCGACGCGCAGTACGCGCGTCCCGTCCTCCCGGTCGGCGGCGTGGTCGAGCAGCGCGGTCTTGCCGATCCCGGCGTCGCCGTGCAGCAGCAGGGCGCCGCTCTTGCCCTGACGCGCGTCGACGAGCAACTGCTCGATCCGGTCCCGTTCCGCGTTCCGCCCCCGCACGATGTGCCCCTGCTTCCCGTTCTTCCCGTGGTCCCGTCGTCTGTCCGCCCGGGGTGTGGGAGTCATTGTCGCTGGTCAGACGTTCCGCCTGCCGGTCCGGGTCGGGCGCCGGCGGTGCGCGTGGTTCCCTTGCCGAAGGCGGCGGGCACACGGCGGGACGTCGAGGCACACGGGGCGGATGCCACCGGCCACCGGCCGGCGGGGTGTTGCTCAGGGCTTGGTGGACGTGAGGACGCCGATCTTGTCGATGCGGTGTTCCGGGTTGTTCTGCGCGTCCCGCCAGTGATTGCCCGCCGCTTCGTCCTCGGGCGTGAGGCACGTGGTCACGGTGATCATCGCCCGGCTGGGCACGGCGCCCGGGGAGCCGGGGACCGCGGCCCGTTGGGCGTCCATGGAACCCGGAGACCGGAACGAGGTCGTCCGTGTCGCGGTGATGGTGTACTCGTACGTCACGCCGCCAGCGGTGACGTGGACCGCCGCGCCGTTCGGCAGTGACGGCAACGCCCGCAGGGGCCCGCCCGCGACGATGCGGTGGCCCGTGACGATGTAGTTCCCCACGTCGCCGGGACCGACCCCGCCGCCGGGCCCGTGGGGGCTCGCCGCCGCGCCCTGGTCCTGGATCCGGGTGCCGGGCGCGTCGTCGGGAGTCCCCTGGTACGGGACGACCGTGAGCCCGGACACGCCGATGGCGGGGATGGACAGGACGGCCGTTTGGATGCCGGTGACGGCGCGGCCGGGTGGTGCCGCCGGTCCGGAGGTGGAAGCGGGCGCGGCCGGTCCCGCCATCAGCACGGCGAGGGCGGCGCCGGCGAGGACCGCCGGCGCGGCGCGGAAGGCTGGGCACTTGGGCATGGCTACATCCGTGGTTCAGCGGGCCGCACGGGGCAATACCGGCCCGGGTGGCCCTTCCAGCGTTGCACAAGGGAGTCCGCGCGGCAGCCCGTGGGATGGGGGGCAGCCCGTCGCCGAAGGCCGCGGCCCCTCGTGGCGGACCGTGCGCGCAAGAGTGCGCGGGCGCGCGGGCGCGCGGAGCGGAGCTGGCCGAGGAGGGCCTCGGTGATGAGGGGCAGCCCGGCCCACTGCGGGAACTGTCGGTCGATCAGGTGCCTGACCAGGGCGGTGTCGATGGACGGGCGGGCATCGGGCGGTGTCCCGGTCACTGGGGCGGCTCCGACGATCGGCCCGCTTCGTGCGGCGGGCTCCGTGCGGCGGGCGGCGGGCGGCCGAGACCAGGACACTGCGCCGCGGCCGCCCCTGTCCACCCGTTGATCGGCGTCGTCGGCCGGGCGGCTCCGTGTCAGCCGTTGGTGTCGAGTACCTCCCGCAGGGTCCGGGCGAACTCCTCCGGCGCTCCGTGTTGCCCGTACTCGCCGCCCAGGAAACCGCCGTGATCGCTGGGGAACAGCGCGAGCGGGGTCCCCAGGCCGGCGGCGGTCGCCGCCGCCGCGCGGGCGGGGAACTGCTCCCCCGATTCCTTGCCCGCCGCCACCACGATGCGCGTGGGGGCGGCGCGCAGCGCGGTGAAGTCGGGGCGGTGGGCGGTGCAACCGCGCATGTTCTGACCCAGCAGGGGGTCTTCGCGGGAGCCGTCGTCCTCGGTCGGCAGCCCGAAGTCGGCCGGGGAGGGCGCCGGTCGGTCGGTCCAGTCGTCGGGGAGGGGGCCCTGGTGGGAGACCAGTACGAAGAACTTCGCCATCGCCGGGCCCGTTCCCTCGCGCAGGTACGTCCGGTGGATGTCCGCGCAGGCGGCGAGCGCCGCTTCCCGGTCCGGGAGCACCCGGGCCAGCGGGGGCTCGTGCGCGATGAGGGTGTGTACGAGGCCGCCGTGTCGTTCGACCAGGGTCAGCGCGTTGACCGCGCCGCCGCTGCTCGCGAAGACGTCCACCGCTCCGACGCCGAGGGCCTCGATGACCCGGCGCAGGTCGTCGGCGTGCTCCTCGGGGCTCGACTCCGCGGCCCCGTCGGTGCGCGCGCTGCGACCCACGCCCCGAGGGTCGTAGGTGACCACGGTGCGGTCGGTGAAGTGGGAGGCCAGGGTTCGGAATCCGTCGGCGCCCATCGGGGATCCCACCAGCAGCAGCGCACGCGGCTCCCCGCCCGTGCTCTCGCCCGCCGCGCCGCCCTTCCCCGTCCCGTTGCCGTTCCCGTTGTCGTTCCCGGTGTTGTTCCCGGTGGTGGGCCGTCGCACGTCGAAGCCGAGGGTGGCGCCGGTCGCGTCGAGGGTCCTGGTCTCAAGGTCGGTCATGTCGTCCGTCTCCTGCCGTGCGGGGGTCGTCAGGAAGAAGACCGCCGGCGCCGCGGAAACTCATCGGTCTCCCGCGAAGTCCCTGAGGAAGTCGGGGATGTCGTCGCGGGTCGGGTGGTTGGGCAGGGGTGCCGGTTCGTCCTGGAGGAAGGCGTCGATGACGGCGGCGGCCCGTTGGTCGTTGTCGTCGAGACCGTTCCACATGTGGTGGCCGACGCCGGGCATGTACTGGGTGCGTCGGATGCCCGGGGTGTCGGCCAGGATCGCGGTCGCCCACTCCCGGAGTTGGGAGGAGCATGCGGCGATCATCAGCATCGCGGGGGTGCGGGAGCGCCTCAGCTGCGGGGCGATGGAGGGTGAGTCCTTGATCGTCTGCTGGACGCGGAGGCTTGCGGCCGGGCTGAAGGAGAAGGTGCGCGCGGTGTCCTCCTCGGGGATGCGGTGCGCGTCGCGGGCGCAGTACGCGGAGGCGGTGTCGCTGCCGAGGTCGGCGGCGGTGAACGCGTTGACGCCCTCGGCCTGGCCCACCAGGGCGCTGTCGGGGCCGAGGAGTCCGAGCCGCATCAGTCCGAACGCGGTCGCGTAGCGGGGGAGGCGCGTCGAGCGTGGTCCGGTCACGGGCGGTGCGGTGTCGCGCGCGGACGGCAGGCCCCGGTGCCCCGTGAGGCGCGCGGTGGGGCCGTCCACCGGGCCGGGCTCCGCGATGACGGCGCGGTGGACGCGCGGGGCGACGTTCGGGTCGGCCAGGGCGCGGGTGAGTACGACGGCGCCCGAAGAGAATCCCAGGACGTCGACGCTGCCCTTGCCGAGCCGGCCGAGGAAGGCGTCGAGGTCGCGGACCGACCTGGAGATGGAGTACTGGTCCATGGGGAGCAGATCGCTCCGTCCGCCGCCGGCCTGCTCGTAGGCGTGGACGTCGTAGCCCTGGCGGGCCAGTAGTCGCAGGAACCGGTGGTCGAGCGTGGAGATGCCGCGCACGGGTCCGCCGTGGAGGTACACGAGCGGCACGGGTCGTCGGGTGGCGGAGTTCGCGGGCGGGTAGTGGTAGACCGCGACCCGGCTGCCCGTGCTCAGCGTCCAGTGCTGCACGGCCACGAACGGCAGCGCCGCCGGTACGCGTCGCGCCGTCGCCACGGTCGGGACGCACACGGACGCCGTCAGCACCGCCGCGACGACCACGGGCAGGAACGGTACGCACCGGGCCCGCCAGGCACGGCGACGCCCGCGCCGCAGGGCGGCGGCGACCGCGACGGCCAGGGTGGCCGACCACGCGACGAGCCCCGAGGCCGCCCCGTCCGTGAGGACGATCAGCGCCAGGAAGACGACCACCAGGGCCACGACGGCGGCGGCTGCCGCGAGCACGCGACGGGCGCCGGCGACGAGGAGGGCGGGGCGTAACGCGGCGGAGCGGGGGGCGAGCTGCGGGGCAGCGTGCGATGTGGGCTGTGGGGTGGGCTGTGGCATGGGTGTCCCCCGGGAGGTCCGCGATGGAGCGAACAGTTTCAGAACGGCGTTTCAAAACAACGTTACCAGCGCCGGTAGGCTGTCCCCGTGGGTAGGCCGAGAACGAACGACGCCGCGGTCAAAGAGCGGCTTGTGGCATGCGCGACCGAGATGTTCGCCACCCGTCCGCGGGAGTCGGTCACGGTCCGCGCCCTGGCCGCCGCCGCCGGGACGTCGACGGCGGCGGTGTACACGCTGTTCGACGGCAAGGACGCGCTGATCGGCGAGGTGCGCGACCGGGCGGTCGCCGGCCTGTTCCGGGACCTGTCGGCGGTACCGACCTCCGACGACGTCCTCGCCGACCTCTACGCGCTGGCCGCCGCGTACCGGCGCTGGGGCGCCGAACACCGCCATCTGTACACGGTCCTGTTCGGCGGAGCACAGTCCTTCGACCCGTCGGGGGCGGTCGGCACCCGCGACCCGGTACGGCCGCTGGTCGCGGCGATCGACCGCGCGGTGGCGGACTCCGTCCTCGACGGCGAGGCGACCCTGATCGCCGTCTCGCTGTGGGTGACCCTGCACGGGCTCGTCACGCTCGAACTCGCCGGAGCCCTCGACGCCGCCACGGCCGAGGGCGCCTTCGCGTCCACGGTGCGGGCGGCGCTGCGCGGCTGGGCGACCCCCGAGGCGTTCGGCGGGCTCCGGCGCGGCGACCCCGCATGATGAGGCGGCAGGGCCATCCGGCCCGGTTTCGGAACCCACTGACGATGATGCGAGAGGCGAGGAAGAGTCGATGACGTTCACAAAAGGCCTGCGGGTGAAGCTGGCCGCGGACACCAGGCTGTCCGATGCGATCGAGGTGTCGGGGCTCGTCGTCGGGTTCCTGTCCCTGGCGGCGGGTACCGAGGGGACCGTCGAACGGGTGGTCGAGGATCGGCAGGAGACCGAGGGAGTCCGCGAGTACGAGCGGCTCAAGTCGCTGCTCGACTCCTTCGGCGGCCAGATGCCCGCGGAGAGCCGGAAGCAGCTCGAAGAGAAGGTCGGCTCCCTGGAGCCCGAGTGGGTCGCCTTCCAGGAACAGGGCCCCCGGGTGACGGTGCGCGTCCGCTTCGACAACGGATTCATCCTCGACGACGCGGACGCGGCCGTCTTCACCCCTGCCTGAGCCGCGGCGACGCCCGACTCCCTCGCCGATCCCGCCCCCGAACGCACCGTGAGCGACCTGTGAACGCCCCTGTCCACGCCCCCGTGAGCATCCCTGTGAGCGACCGATGACCCGAGACCTCTACAACGTCCGGTACGCGTCCGCCTCCACCTCCGCGGAACCCGGCCCGACGTCGACACCGCTGACCGACGACGAGGAGCGCCGCGCGCGGACGACCTTGTTCCACGAGCTCGGCGACACGATCTCCGCCCAGGGCTGGGTCCGTTTCCCCGCCCACTCGCCCGAGGAGCGCCGCCGTCTCGTGGACGTCGCACGGCGCCTCGGCGCCCACTGGGGTCTGGAGGTGTTCATCGAGGCCGAGGACCAGTGCGCGATGCGGCTGTACGTCGCCGGGTACGAGGCGGTCACCGGGCGGGAGCAGGGTGCCGGGTACGGGACGGCCGAGGGGCACGGGGCGGCGGCCGGACACGGGACCGCGCCACAGGGCTGACCCCGATCGGCGCCCACGGCCCACCGCCGGCGAGACCCGGCGGCCCGCGCCGATCGACCGGCTCGCGCCGCCTGACCGGTCCCCTCCACCTGGCGCCCGTGGCGGGGCACCCGCAGCATCGGATCATGGCCGACCTCAGCCTCACCGTTCTCGTGTTCCAGGGCATCCGCGTCGAGCACCACCACGGGGGCCCCGTCACCGAAGGCCGACGGAACGGGTCGACGCGACGCACCCGGTCACCGCGCACGCGCACCGTCCCGGCCGGCCTCCGCCGTCGCCGCGACCGCTCCTGAGCCAGTACCGTTCCCGAGCCCGGTCCGGTCGGGTGTCGCCCGAGTCGGGCGCCCGGGGCTCCGGCGCGGTCAGCAGAAGGACGTGCCCGACGGCGGGACGAAGGTCGCGGCGAGGGTGCCTTCGGCTTCGACCTTCACGTCCATGGCGCCGCGGCCCGCCGCGGTGAAGGAGGTCGGCATCTGCAAGTCGTCGGGAAGCTCGTCGATCGCGATGTCGTGCCCGACGTGGACGACCGACAGCGAGCCGCGGCACCCCGTCGAGTCCGGCGGGACGCTGCCCTTGGCGATGCCGTCCTCCGGGCCGACCGAGAGGGACGGGCGGTCCATGAGCGTGTACCGGAACTCGTACGTGGGTGCCGTGGGGGACGTCCGGGACGAGCCGGCCGCGTCGCTCGCGCGGGTCATGTCCACCCAGAAGCGGCTGAGGCGCACCTCGACCGCCTCGCACGGACGCTCGATCTGCTCCGGGCGGAAGTTCAGCCCGTCCCCGTCGATGGTCAGGGCCTTGCTGCCGTAGGAACCGCTGGTGCTCTTCAACCCGGCGAGGTACCGGCCACGCTTCCCCGGGTCCATGGCCTTGGTGTCCACGCACTGCCCGCCCGCGTCCGCCGGGGCCGGAGTCGGGGTCGGGGAGGGACTGGGGGTCCGGGACGGGGACGGGGGCGGGGTGGCTGTCGGGGAGGGGGCGGCGGACCGGCTCGCGGGGGAGCCGGAGGCGGCCGGTGCGCCCTCCGAACAGCCCGCGACGGCGAGTAACACCAGGGAGACCACCGGAAGAACGGGTCGTGTCGAGCCGCGACGCATGTCTGCTCCAGCCGTGGGGACGGAGGGATGTCGTGCCATGGGCTGCCATCGTCGCAGGAGTGGGGGCGGTCGTACGTCGGTACGCCGAAGCCGGCTGGCGGCTCAACTCCCTCCTCCTGCGCCGCAGTCGAACACACGAGCCGCCGGCGTCAGGAGGGCGGCGAAGACATTGCCCTGGCCCGCCCCCGCCCCGGGGAGCCGTGTCGCTCAGGGGCGGGTGGCGGGCGCGTGCTCGAAGGTGGCGGCGGCCGCGAGGAAGGCGTCGTTCTCCTCGGGGGAGCCGATCGAGACGCGGGCGCCGTCGCCCGCGAAGGGGCGGATCGCCACGCCCGCCTCCGCGCAGTGTCGCCCGAAGTCCAGGGTGCGTTCGCCGAGCGGGAGCCACACGAAGTTGGCCTCGCTCGGGGCCACGGGCAGGCCTTGGGCCAGCAGGGCCTCGCGTACCCGTTCGCGTTCCCGGGTGGTGGTCTCCACGCGGGCCATCAGTTCGGCCTCGGAGCGCAGTGCGGCGATCGCGGCGGCCTGGGCGACGCTGTTGACGCTGAAGGGGACGAAGGCCTTGCGGATCGCCTCGATCGTCTCGCGGTGGCCCACCACGTAGCCGATGCGCAGGCCGGCGAGGCCGTAGGCCTTGGAGAAGGTGCGCAGGACCACCACGTTGGGCCGGCCGGTGCGGAGCGCGAGGCCGTCGGGGACCTCCCGGTCGCGGACGTACTCGTGGTAGGCCTCGTCGATGACCACCAGGCAGTCGGCGGGCACCCGGTCGAGGAAGGTTTCCAGCGCGGCCGCGTGCACCACGGACCCGGTCGGGTTGTTCGGGTTGCAGACGAAGATCAGGCGGGTCCGATCGGTGATCGCGGCGGCCATCGCGTCAAGGTCGTGTGCCCCGTCGCGCAGGGGGACCTCGACGGGGGTGGCGCCCGAGAGGCGGGTCAGGATCGGGTACGCCTCGAAGGAGCGCCAGGCGTACATGACTTCGGCGCCGGGTTCGGCGACGGCTTCCAGGAGCATCTGGGAGACGCCGACCGAGCCGCAGCCGACGGCGATCTCGTCCTCGGCGACCCCGAAGCGCGCGGATATCTCGGCGGTCAGCGCGACGCAGTTGTTGTCGGGGTAGCGGTTGACGTCGAGGGCCGCCTCCTCGATGGCCTTGACCACGGCGGGGAGCGGCCCGTACGGCGACTCGTTCGCGGCGAGGGGGTACGAGCGGCCCTCGGGGGAGCGCACCGGCGGACCCGGCTTGAAGTTCACGAGTCGGTCGAGCACCGGGCGGAAGGTGGGTTCGGGCATGCGTGTTCTCTCCTTGTGGTGGTCGTCGGCCGGTCGGCGCGTGCCGTCAGCCACGTACGGCCTTGCGGAGCGGCACGTCCGGGTCGGTGGCCAGGTCGAGGTCGAGCCGGCCGGCGTCGGTGATGAGGCGGCGGCCCTGCACCAGGTCGCGGGGGCGGTCGACGGTCAGGATGGCCTCCAGCCGGTCCCCGGTCAGCCACAGGACCGTCCAGGCGGGGTTGTCGGGCGAGCCCCGGAAGACCATCCGTTCCGCGGCCGGGTGGTGGCCCGCGTACTGGACCATGCGCCCGAACTGTTCCGACCAGAAGTAGGGCACGGTGTCGTGGGCGGCGTCGTGGCCCAGGAGCGTCGCGGCGGCGGTCTCGGGGGCGTTGAGGGCCGCGTCCCAGTGCTCGACGAGCAGCCGTCGGTCGTAGCGCCCCGACCACCAGGCGGCGCAGTCGCCGACCGCGACGACCTCGGGCCGGGAGGTCCGCAGCGCGGCGTCGACGAGGACGCCGCGCCCGACGTCGATCCCGGAGCCGTGGAGCCAGTCGACGTCGGGGCGTACGCCGATGCCGGTGACGACGACGTCGGCGGCCAGGAACTCCCCGTGGTCGAGGGTCAGTCCGCCGTGGTCGACGGTGGTGACGCGCACGCCGCACCGGAGGTCGATGCCGGCCTCGGTGTACCAATCGGCGGTCAGCGCGCCGAGTTCCGGCCCGAGGGCCTCGGACAGCGGGGCGGCGGCGGCCTCGACGACGGTGACCCGGCAGCCCTTCGCGGCGGCGGCGGTCGCGACCTCGGCGCCGATCCAGCCGGCGCCGACGACGGCCACGCGCGCGCCCTCGACGAGTTCGGTGCGCAGTGCCAGGGCGTCGTCCCGGGTCCGTACGACGTGCTGGGGGCCGTCGCCCGGCAGCCGGACGGGGCTCGCTCCCGTCGCGAGGACCAGGGCGTCGAACTCCAACGGGCCGCCGGTCGTCTCCAGGATCCCGCCGGGCCGGTCGGCGTGCGGCCGCAGGGCCTCGGCGCGGCGGCCGAGGAGCAGGGTGCAGCGGAGTTTGTCCCAGTCGGTGGGGAAGGCCGTGTCGTCGGTCTCCCCCGTCAGGACGCCCTTCGACAGCGGGGGCCGGTCGTAGGGGGCGTGGGTCTCGGCGCCGACGAGGGTGAGGTCGCCCTCGTAACCCTGTGCGCGCAGCGCTTCGGCGGTGCGCAGGCCGGCGAGACCGCCGCCGACGACGATCACATGGCGCATGGTCGGACCTTCGGTTCTCGGGCGGTGGTGCCGGCGGCCGCGAGGGCGGCCGCCGGGGGTCCCGGCCGGGTGTCCGGCCGGGACGTGGGGCGGGGCGTGGGGCGGGGCGTGGGGTTCACTCGATGTCGAGGGCGTGGAGCATGGGGCGGAGCTTGGCGCAGGTCTCCGCGTACTCGGCCTCGGGGTCGGAGTCGGCGACCAGGCCGCAGCCCGCGTACAGGGAGGCGGTGTCGCCGTCGAGGAGGGCGGAGCGGATGGCGACCGCGAACTGGCCCTGGCCGGTGCGGTCGGCCCAGCCGACGGCTCCCGCGTACCAGCTGCGGTCGAGTCCCTCGTTGTCGGCGAGCCAGCTCAGGGCCGCCTCGCGGGGGTGGCCGCCGAGGGCCGGGGTGGGGTGGAGGCGCTCGACGAGGTCGAGGATGCCGGCCGGGGAGTCCTCGGCGAGCCGGCCGTGGACCTTGGTGGACAGGTGTTGGACGTTGGCGAGCTTGACCACGCGGGGCGGGGTCTCGGCGTCGACGTCGGCGCAGGAGTCGCCGAGCGCGTCGCGGAGCATCTGGACCACCACGTCGTGCTCGTGCTGGATCTTGGGGCTGTCGACCAGTTCGCGTTCGTGGGCCTCGTCCTGTTCGGTCGTGGCGCCGCGCGGGGTGGTGCCGGCCAGGCCGAGCGCGTGCACGGTGCGGTCCTCGACCCGTACGAGGTACTCGGGGGTGGCGCCGAGGAAGGTGCATCCGTCGTGGTCGACGGCGAAGACGGTGGTGCCGGGGTTGGCCGTGCGCAGCCTGCGCACGGCGTCCGGTACGTCGAAGGGCGTGGACGCGGTGACGCGCAACTCGCGTGCCAGGACCACCTTCTCGAACCCGCCGGCGCGGATCCGGCCGGTCGCGCGGCGGACCAGTTCCTTCCAGTCCTCGGCGGCCGGCAGCTCGACGGCGGTGTGGGCGCGGCCGGCCGGGGCGGTGGGCAGGTCCCAGGCGGGCTCGGGTTCCCACAGCAGGCAGGTGTCGGCGAGGGCGGCGAGTTCCTTGGCCCGCTGTTCGGGGTCGTCGTCGGGCGACAGGGCCGCGTTGAGGCGCAGTTCGGCGCGGGCGGGGGCCTCGGCGGCGCCGCGGGCGGGTGTCAGGCCGCGGATCTGCAGCGCGGGCACCCACATCAGGGCGTCGGGGAGGCGGCTGCCGCGCGGGTCGGCGGCGGCGAAGGCGAAGCCGCCGATGGCGAGCGGGCCTTCGCCCGATGCCGTGGAGGGGTCTGCGGCGCCGCCGCAGACCGGGTCGCGGACGAGTTCCGTCCAGCCGGCGCGGACGCTGTCCACCCGGTCGGCGCCGTGTCCGTCGAGGTCGTGGGCGCTGCCGAAGGCGACGACGGAGCCGCCGTCCCAGGCGGACTGCCACAGCAGCGAGCGTGTCGTGTGCAGGCGGGCGCGCTGCCAGATGTCGACGGCGGAGCCGAGCGAGAGGGGCTTGGCCCAACTGGCGAGCGTGGGGCGGCCGGTGTGGCGGGCCCGGTCGGAGGCGAGCCGTAACGTGGCGAGCAGGCTCTCCAGGTCGTGGTGGTCGAGGGCGCGGCCGTACGGAGCGGCTTCGACCGGCGGGGTGAGCGCCAGGGTGGCCGCCGGCGCGGCGACCGCCGGCGCGCACGCCGGTTCGGCCGCCGGAGCGGTGCGGGAGTCCGGGGCGGTGAGGGAGTCCGGCACGGTCAGGCTGTCCGGCGCGGTCAGGGACTGCGGCGCGGTCAGGGAGGGGGTCGCCATGCTCAGTACACCCCTTCGATGGCGGTCGGGCCGCCTTCGACGGTGAGCGGCTGGACGTCGGCCAGGCCGTCCTGGGGGTACTTCGACGTCGGGGGGACGCGGAGCACGGAGTCGCGCTCCAGGGTCCACGGCAGCAGCAGGTCCCGGGAGACGAGGCTGATCCGGGCCTGGCCGCGTTCGCCGTAGCCGACCTGGGCGTCGGTGTTGTCGGGGTCGACGACCGTCACCCGGCTGAACGGGTGGAACGGCACGAAGACACAGCGTTCCTCGTCGGGTTCGCCGGTGCGGGGACGCTGCGGGGCGATGCCCATCATGGTGTTGCCGTACAGCCCGACGACGGTGGCCTGCGGGAACAGCTCGTCCTCGAAGACGCTGAGGGTCTCGGGGCTGACGCTGGTGCCGGCCCAGATGATCCCGCGCACCTTGTCCTGGACGAGGTCGAGGAGTTTCTCGTCGGCGGCGATCGCCTCCAGGACCGGCGGGGTGGCGAAGAGCACGGAGACGGGCTGGGTGGCCAGGATGTCGTGGGCCTGCGCCAGGATGTGCTTGACGTAGCGGCCCGCCTCCTCGGCGCGGCCCTGCTTCACGCTGCTCTTGACCCAGCGCGGGTCGAAGTCGATGTAGTGGCAGAAGGTGCCGCGCTGGTGGGCCAGCAGGCCGACGGAGCGTCCGACGATGTGCGGGCCGGTGGGGCCGATGTGCAGCCAGTGGCCCTCGCCCTCGCCGGGGATGCCGTGGTCGGCGAGGACCTCGCTGACCCACAGGACGCCGTTGCGGCGCGATCGGGATTCGACGATGCGCTTGGGGCGGCCGGTGGTGCCGCCGCTGTCGAACACCTGGAAGTCCCAGCCCTCCCGGCCGATTCCGGCCGGGACGAGCGCGTCGACGGATATGTCCCGCCATTCCTCGCTGACGTCGGGGAAGAGGGCGAGGTCTTCCCAGGTCTTGACGTCCGTCAGCGGGTCGAAGTCCAGCGCCGCGGCGCGCTTCACCCAGTACGGGGAGCCGGTCGCGGGAGAGAAGTGCCAGTGCATGGCGGCGCGGATGAACTCGTCCGGCGCGAGATCGGCGGTGAAGGGCTCGGCGGTGTCGTCCAGCATGTTCTTGTCTCCAGGAGGGGGCGGGTCAGACCGAGGCGAGGGAGTGCGCCCGCGTGGGCGCCATCGTCCGGCCGACGGCTTCCACGACGGGCGTGAGCCGGGTCATGACGTCGGCGAACTGTTCACCACTGAGCGCCTGCGCTCCGTCGCACATCGCGTTGCGCGCGTCCGTGTGGACGTCGATGATCAGGCCGTCGGCTCCGCAGGCCGCCGCGGCCAGGGACATCGGCGCGACCAGGTGGGGCTGTCCGGTGCTGTGACTGGGGTCGACGATCACCGGCAGGTGGGTGAGCCGCTTCGCCTCGGCCACGGCGCTGAGGTCCAGGGTGAACCGGGTGCTGCGGTCGTAGCTGCGGATGCCGCGCTCGCACAGGACGACGTCGCCGTTGCCCACGTGCAGCAGGTACTCGGCCGCGAGCAGCCACTCCTCGATGGTGGCCGACATGCCGCGCTTGAGGAGGACGGGCCGGCCGGAGGCGCCGGCCTCGCGGAGCAGCTCGAAGTTCTGCATGTTGCGGGTGCCGATCTGGAGCATGTCGCTCTCCTCGGCGACGAACTCGACGTCCTTCGGCGTGACGACCTCGGTGACGACGGGCAGGCCGGTGCGCTTGCGCTGCTCCGCGAGGAGGGTCAGGCCCGCGAGTCCCAGCCCTTGGAAGCTGTAGGGGGAAGTACGCGGTTTGAACGCGCCGCCGCGCAACATGACCGCGCCGCTTCCGACGACGGTGTCGACGGCCGCATTCATCTGGGTCACGTTTTCGACCGCGCACGGGCCGGCGATGACGACGAATTCCGGCCCGCCGAAGACGGCACTCGCGAGGGCACCCACCCGTACGTGGGTATTTTCCGGCCGGAAGACCCTGCTGGTCAGTCGCTGCACGCCCGGGACCACGACGACGCGCTCCACGGCCGGCAGCTTTTCGACAACAGAAATAAATTCGGAAGTTCCGGTTCCCTCACTGATGAGCATTGAGGAATCCATTACCGAACTCTCCATGGCGGACATTCCATGGACGTGAAGTCTTTCCTTCACGGATTCAATCTCTTCACGCGTGGCGTGCGGACGCAATACCACAATCACGATGATGCCTTCCATGGGATCAATCGCCGGGATTTCGCACTTCAGATTGCGGCGAGGCTAGCGCACAGATATTTGGACGAGCAACCCGCTAAAAATGGAGGCTACTGCTCCGTAACTCGTTTCAAGACAGCGGGCGTTCATGGCCAGAAACGTTCGTAGACAACGGGGTTGGGGCCCACACAAATGGAAGGGTTAAATCCATAAAGAAATGCCTGGCAGGCTGTAGTCCGGCCCCCCGCGCTGTGGTAGAAAGTCATGCTGCGGTGAAGGCGACAGCACACCCGGGACTTCCCCCTTTGGTCACTTAAGCGACATGGCTCACCGCCATTGCCTCGCCGACCGCTGTGCTAGCTTCCGCAATGTTCCCGCGAGAGCGGGAGCCGAGATGTACGCCGCTTGATCAATGGAGTAGATCGTGAAGATGATTGACATTAGCCAGGGCTGGCACGAGGGCATGCCCTCCTACGACGCCCCCTGGTACCCGAAATTCGGGATCCGCCGGGCCATGACCCCGGAGACGGACCCGGCCAAGGGCGGGCGGACATTCTCGGATCTGCAGATATTCCCGCACAACGGGACACACGTGGAGTCCGGCTACCACTTCTTCGAGGACCGCGAGAAGATCGACGAGGTCCCTCTGGAGACCTTCGTCGGCCGCGCGTGCGTGGCCGATCTGTCGCACAAGCGGGATCTGGATCCGGTCACCGGCGAGGACCTGGAGGAGGCGCTGCGCGACGTGTGGCAGCCCGGCGACCGGCTGCTCATCCGCACCGACCACCCGAACCGCTACCTGGGCCGCGAGGACTACTGGGACAAGCCCCCGTACCTCACCCTGTCGTCGGCCGACTGGATGGTCGAGAACGGCGCGACGCTCGTCGGCATGGACTGCATCACCGAGCGCCCCGACGACCGCAGCGGCCAGGTGCACCGTCGTCTGCTGGCCGCGGGCATCCCGATCCTGGAGAACATCCAGAGCCTCGACCAGATCACCAACCCGATCGTCCAGTTGATGGCGCTTCCGATCAAGGTCGCCGGTGTGGAGGCCGCCCCGTCGCGTGCCGTGGTCTTCGACGGATGGCAGTTCTGAGCCTCCCGCGGCCCCGAAACCGCCCGCACGCACAGGGAGTTCGCATGACCGGCGGGTCCACGGCCGACGCCTCCACCGGGGCCGGGGCCGTGGGCTGCCCGCCCCGGGCGATCCGGACGGCCGGTCTCGCCCGGCCCGTACCCGAGGAGTTGGTCTGACATGACGCTCGCCATACCCGTGCTCCGGGACGGACGGGAGCGGACCTCCCGGGACACCCGCGTCCTCAACGGCGTCGAAGGCGTCCCGCTCGCCACGGTCCACGAAGCGCCCGCCCTGGTGACGAGGTTGACCGTGAAGGCCATGCGCCAGGCGCCGCGCATGGCACCCGACGAGCGCCTGGCGGTGCTCGCCAAGGCCGGTGCCCTCTTCGGCTCGGCCACGCTGGGCGGGGTGACGCCCGCGGAGTACTGCCGGGTCCAGGCGCTGGCCTCCGGTGTCCCCGTCGACGTGGCCCGGCGGACGCTCGGCCGCATCGGCGACGACTGCGCGCGGCTCGGCGAGGTCGTCGACCGGCAGGCGCCGGTCGGGGCCGGTCGCACCGCCCGCTGGGTGCGCCGCGGCTCCGTCTTCGGCGTCGTGGCCCCCAGCAACCACCCAGCCACGCACGGCGCGTGGCTCCAGGCGATCGCCATGGGCTACAAGGTCCTGGTGCGCCCCGGGGCGCGCGACCCGTTCACCCCGCTGCGGCTGGTGCGCGCGCTGCTGGAGGCCGGTCTGGAACCGGGTTGGATCAGCCTGCTGCCCGGTCCCCACGCCGCCGCCGACACCCTCGTGGAGACCGCCGACCTGTCGCTGGTCTACGGCAGCGAGTCCACCGTGGCCCGGCTGCGCGGCAACGACCGGGTACTGGTCCGCGGCCCCGGCCGCAGCAAGATCCTCGTGGACGGTCCGCTCGACGAGGCGACCCTGGACCACCTGGTGGCCGAGATCGCGGCGGACGGCGGCGTGCGCTGCACGAACACCACCGCCGTCCTCACCTCGGGCGATCACCGGGCATTGGCCGAGGCGCTCGCGGAGCGGCTGGCCGCGCTCCCGGCCCACCCCGTCACCGACGACCGCGCGGTCCTGCCCGTACGCCCGCGGCGGGAGGGGGAAGGCCTGCGGGCGGCCCTCGACCTGGCCGCGGCGGGTGCTCCGGACCTGGTCGCGCGTCACCACGAGGACGGTCCGCTGCCGCTCGTCGCGGCGGACGCGGTGGCGCTGCGGCCCGCCGTGATGTGCGTGGACCGCTCCGACCATCCGGGGTTGGCGACCGAACTCCCCTTCCCCTGCGTGTGGGTGGCGCCCTGGCGGCGCTCGGAGGGGGTGGGTCCGCTGGACGACTCGTTGGCGCTGACCCTGCTCACCGACGACGCCTCGCTCGTCTCCGAGGCCCTGGAGTCCCCCGGTGTCCGCACCGTGCTGCACGGCAGGGTCCCCGGCTGGTGGAAGGACCCGTTCCTGCCGCACGACGGGTATCTGGGGCAGTTCCTCAAAGAGGCACGTGGTTTCGCCGCGTCGTCGTGACACCCGCGGGCCCGCGCCCGGCCTTCCCCACGGCAATTCCGAACGTTCTGAGGTGACCGACATGTTTGCTGCCTGCCCTGACATCCCCATCGTGGTGCTTCCCGCGAACAACCTGGTGCGGGCCGCCGCCCGACCCGCCGAGCGGGTCGAGACGGCCCTGACCGCCGCGATCGAGCAGCTGACGCAGCTGCACGCCGCGCTGCTCGATCCCCGGGGGGCGAGCCCGGCCGCGAAGGCGGCCATGGACGCGGCGGTGGAGGGGGTCGGCCGGCTCGCCGCCGAGGCCCGCGTCGCCCCCATGGACGCCGCGGCGCTGACGCCGATCGTCCCCAACCACGAGTACTTCGGGGTCAGGACGGCGCCGATCGACGACGCCCGCCTCGTCTCCGAGGTGACGACGATCGTCGCGCGGGCGCTCACCGATCTGCGCGTGGCCCGGCTCGACCTCAACGACCAGGCCGCCGTGGTGCTGTCGATGGTCCGGATCCTGCGCGGTCTGCTCGCGGTCGACGGCGCCCCCGCCGCGCCGGGGTCGACCGGCGCGGAGGCGGCGGAGGTCGGCGCCCCGTATGTCGTGGGCTCGGACGAGCTGACCCGGTGGGTCATCACCCACCACTTCTACTTCGTCCTGAACCTCGCGGCGGCCGACGCCGTCTCGCGGGCGATCACCGCCCTGAAGGCGATGGACCGCGACACCGCGCTCGCCGCCGTGGAGGAGGCCATCGTCCTCGTGCGCGGTTTCACCGCGGCGATGCTGCACTCCGGGGACATGTCGGCGGCCTGCTACGGCGCCGTGGTCCGGCCCACGATGGCCGCGCCCGCCTGCCCGGTCGCGCTGACCGGCCGTACGCAGCCCGAGCACAAGGCCTTCCGCAAGGCGATGCGGAACCTGATCAAGGTTTCCGCCGAGCCGTTCGGGAAGCTGGCCGCGACCGATCCGGAACTGGCCGCCGCGCGCGACGCGTTGCTGGAAGCCGACCTCCAGGACATCGAGAAGCACGTCATCATCACCGCCAAGCTCGTCGGTGACGACCGCTCGATCGTGCAGGGCGAGGACTCCGAGAGCGCGATCGCCGTGCTGCGCACGATGCGGCACGCCCGCGCGGAGTCGTACCGCGACCTGATGCGGTTCGGCGACACGGTCACCCTCATCGGGGGCTGACCCATGGTTCCCACGACACCGCTCCCCCTGGAAGGTTCCGAGATGGCTCCGCGCATCGCCCTGCTGGGCGGCCGACCGAGTGTGTTGAAGTCCGCGTCCGACCTCGGTTGCGACGTGGTGCTGATCCAGACGCCGGGCGTGTACGACCCGGAGGCCGCCGCCGCGTTCTGCGTACAGGTCGTCGACACTCCGCTCGTCGACCAGGAGGCGGCGGTCGCCGCCGGTCGCAAGGTGTTCGCCGAGCAGCCGGTGGTGCGGTTCTTCTCGCCCGCCGAGCTGGGGCTGGTCGCCGCCGCCCGGTTGAACGAGGAATTCGGCCTCGGCGGCAACTCGGTGGAGACCGTCCGGCTGCTCAAGGACAAGGCCGCGATGCGGCGGCGCCTGGCCGAGGTGGGCCTCTCCCCCGTCCGCTTCCGTGTCGTGGAGAGCGAGGCGGAGCTGCTGGAGTTCGTCACCGAACTCGCGGGCCCGGTGATGATCAAGCCGTTGGACTATGGCGGCAGCCGCGACGTCCACCGGGTCGAGGGGCCCGACCGGGTCCCGGAAATCTGGCGGAAGGTCGAGGCGGTCGGGCGCAGCCGCATGCTGGCCGAGGAGTTCCTGTCCGGTCACGAGGTCAGCGTCGAGGGCTTCTCGCAGGACGGCGTCCACTCTGTCGTCGCGGTGACGGACAAGCTGCTGGGCGAGGGCGGGTCCGGGTTCATCGAGGCGGGCCACTCCGTCCCGGCCCGGGTGGACGAGGCGACCCGGCAGGGGATCGTGGACCTGACGGGGCGGCTGCTCGACGCGGTCGGTCTGGTCGAGGGGCCCTCGCACACCGAGATCATGATCACCGATGCGGGTCTGCGGATCATCGAGTCGCACAACCGTGCGGGCGGCGACAACATCCCCGAACTGGTGCGCCTGGCCTACGGCGTGGACCTGGTCCGGGCCGCGGTGGCGGTGCCCCTCGGCCTGGAGGCCTGGGACCCCGAGGTCCCGGAGGCCACCGCGGGCGCGGCGATCCGGTTCCTGCTCGCCGAGCCGGGGGTCGTGACCGACGTCGAGGTGCCCGCCGAGGCGGAGGAGGGCGTCACCCTCGGCATCCAGGCCGTGCCCGGGACCGTGGTGCCCCCGCTCACCTGGTCCGTGGACCGGGTTTGCGGCCATGTGATCGCCGTCGGCGCCGATGCCGCCGAGGCCGTCGCCCGCTGCGAGAAGACGGTCGCCGCCATCGAGATCAGGACCAGGCCGGTCGGCTGACGCGGCTCCGTCACACGTCCACATCCACAGCTGAGGTAAGTAATGAGTGGTGACACCGTTCCCCGTACGGTCGTGATCGTCGACGCGTACGCGAGCGCACGCTGCCTGGCGCCGCTGTTCCGGGCCCGGGGCTACACCTGCGTCCACGTGCAGAGCACCCCCACGATTCCGCCCGCGTACGAACGGAGCTTCCGACCGGAGGACTTCGTCGTCAACATCGTCCACGACGGGGACGTCTCCCGGACGGCCGCGGCGATCGCCGCGCACGGCCCGAAGGGGCTGGTGCCCGGCGTGGAGCGGGCCGTCGTCCTCGCCGACCGGCTGAGCGAGGAACTCGGCCTGCCGGGCAACGGGACCGCGCTGAGCGCGGCCCGCCGCGACAAGTACCGCATGATCGAGACGGTCAGGGAGGCCGGAGTCCCCGGCACCGACCAGGTGCTGGCCGCCGACCTGGACACCCTGCTGCGGTGGTACGAGAAGGCCGACGGCCGTGTGGTGCTCAAGCCGGTGAGCAGCGCGGGCAGCGACGGCGTCCACTTCTGCGACACCGTCGAGGAGGTGCGGGCGGCGTTCGACGCCCTGCTCGGCAGCACGAGCGCGCTGGACCAGGACAATCACGCGGTGCTGGCGCAGGAGTACCTCGTCGGCAGCGAGTACATCGTGAACACGGTGAGCCTGGACGGGCGGCACTACGTCAGCGACATCTGGAAGATGCACCACCTCAGCGCGAACGGCGTGCGGGACCTGCCCGCGGGCGCCGAGCTGATGACGCGTCACGGGGTCGAGCAGGAACAGCTGGTGGAGCACACGCTGCTGGTGCTCGACGCCCTGGGCATCCGCAACGGCCCGGCGCACACCGAGTTGAAACTGACGCCCCGGGGCCCGCGGCTGGTGGAGACGGGCACCCGTGTCTGCGGCGCCGACGTGCACGTGCCCGTCGAGGCGGCCATCGGCGAGAGCCAGTTGGACTGGACCGTCGACGCCTGCGTCGATCCCGAGCGGTTCGCGCAGCGGTGGGAGAGCGGCTACGAGCTGAACCGGCACGCCCGGGTCGTCAACATGGTCTCGCCCGCCGAGGGCCGGCTCGCCGGGTACCCGAGGATGGCCGAGCTGCGGGCGCTGGAGAGCTTCCACGACGTGCTGTTCCGCGTCACCCCCGGCAACCCGGTCTTCCGGTCCGTCGACGACTGGACGTTCCCGCTGCGGGTGTACCTGCTGCACGAGACCGCGAGCACCGTGGCCCGTGACGCGCTGACCGCGCGGTACATGGACGGGGACGGCTTCTACGACATCACCTGAGACGTCTTGGCCGGCGGTCACCTCCCGCAACCGCACCCCACTTTTGGAGATCCATGTCCTTCCTGCGCCCTCGGTTTCCCGGTGAGCGCGCCCTGGCCGCCGGGATCGCGATCGACGCGACCGGCAACGGGATGTACGTCCCGTTCAGCCTGGTGTTCTTCCTCCACGTCACCGGATTGCCGCTGGCGCTGATCGGCCTGGTGCTCACCGTCACCGGGCTGATCGGCATCGCCGCGCTGCCGGTGGCCGGCATCGCCGTCGACCGCTTCGGCGCGCGGAGGGTGCAGCTCTTCCTGTACGTCCTGCGCGGGCTCAGTTTCGCCTGCTTCCCGCTCGCCCACTCGCTGCCCGCCTTCGCCGCGGTGGCGATGCTCGCCGCGATCGGCACCCGGGCCTTCCCCGCCGCCCTCCAGGCCAGGATCGGGGAGCTCGTCGACGGGGAGAACCGGGACCGGATGCAGGCGCTCAGCCGCAGCCTCGGCAACGCCGGGCTGGGCGTGGGCACCCTGATCGCCTCGCTGCTCATCGCCACGTCGGGGGACTCCGGCTACATCGCCGCCGCCTTCCTGAACGCGGCGAGCTTCCTCGTCGCGGCGGTGTTGGCCGCGCGCACCCCGATCACCGTGCCGGCCGCCCGGTCCCGGGCCGACAAGCGCGGGGGGTACCGGCTCGTCGCCAAGGACCGCCCGTTCCTGACGCTGACCCTCGCGAACCTGCTGGTGGCGTTCGGCTACACCTCGCTCAGCGTGCTGTTGCCCGTGTACGCCGTCGACTGGCTGCACCTGCCGCAGGGGCTCACCGGTGTCGCGTTCGTCGTCAACACCGCGCTCTGCGCCACGGTCTCCGTGCCGGTCGCCGCGTTCGCCCGGCGCCGGTTCACGACCCGGACCCGGGCGGCGGCGGCCGGGGCGGCGCTCTTCGGGACCGGTTTCATCGGGCAGATCGTGCTCGGCACGCTGCGCCCGGAGAACGTGCAGGTGCTGTTGGCCGGGCTGCTGGCGGCCGTGATCGTCATGACGGTGGGCGAGATGGTGCACAGCACCTTCTCGGGCTCGCTGGCCCAGGCGGCGGCGCCGGAGGCACTGCGCGGGCGGTACCTCGCCGGATACCAGCTGTCCTGGTCCCTGGCGTACGCCCTCGCGCCCACCGTGTTCACGGCCCTGATCACCCTCGACGGCCGGCTGCCCTGGGTGCTGGTCGCGTCCACGACCCTGCTGGGCGCCGGTCTGCTCCTGCGCGTCGAGCGCTCCCTGCGTCCGGACGTCGTCGCGTTTCCCGCGCCGCCCGTCGAGAGCAAGGCGGCTGCGGCGAGCCGCTGAACGCCGTGCCGGCCCCGGAGCCGGCACGGCCGATCGGCGCACGCCGATCACCACCTGACAGCCAATCGACCCACATCGCACAGAAGTCAGAAAGAGGTTCGCATGGATCGCGTCGCCTTGACCGAGGAGTACCTGGCCGAGCTGGCCGGCGGCAACCTGAAGACGAGCGAGCTGCTGGGAGGGCTGCCGCAGAACAAGATCCTCAACAGCGACAAGCCCAACGGCATGGGCCAGTGGCTCTCGCGGCCCCTGTTCCTGGGCCGCGACGAGCACACCCGACTCGCGGGTGACCTGGACAACCTGCTGAACGCCCTGTCCAGCCTCCCCGACCGCCTCTTCGGCGGGGACTTCGCCGCGTTCGCGAGCGCGGGCGGCCTGAACGAGGTGCAGGTCGCCGCCGTCATGCGCAACCGGGGCGCGAGGATGACCCGCCAGACCCGGGCGGACCTGATCTGCGACGAGGCCGGCTTCAAGCTGCTGGAGTTGAACATCGGCAGCGCGGTCGGCGGCATGGACAACGTGGACGTGTGCCGCGAGCTGCTCGCGCACCCGGTGCTCGCGGAGTTCGCCGAGCGGCACGGGCTCACCTTCATGGACTCGCTGCGCGAGCAGGTCAACAACATCCTGGTGGAGAGCGGGTTCGCTCCCGGGGACCGGCCGGTGGTCGCCCTGACGGAGTGGCCGAGCGTCTTCGAGGACGAGATCCCGTACATGACGCAGCTGTGCGAGCGCTGGGGCGAACTGGGCCTGGACGCCTCCCCCTGCCACCTCGGGCAGTTGGAGGTGCGCGACGGTCGGGTGTGGCTCGGCGAGAAGCCGGTGGACATCATCGTGCGCACGTTCCTGATCCGGGACCTGCTGACGCCCGGGGCGGAGGAGCTGACCGCGCCGGTCTTCGACGCGGCGAACCGGGGCGAGGTCAAGATCTTCACCCCGCTGGACACCACCGCGTACGCCAGCAAGGGCGCCCTCGCGATGCTCTCGGACGAGAACAACCGCGGTCTGTTCAGCGCCGAGGAGCTGGCCAGTCTGGACCGCATCCTGCCGTGGACGCGGATGGTGCGGCCGGGTCTGGTGACCCTGGAGAACGGCGAGCGCGTCGACCTCGTCTCCTACGCCGTGGAGCACCAGGCGGACCTGGTGCTGAAGCCGACCTCCCTGTCCGGCGGCAAGGGGGTCGTGCTCGGCTGGTCCGACGACCTGACGCCCGAGCAGTGGCGGGAGCAGGTCGACCTGGCGCTGGAGAGCCCGTACGTCATCCAGCGCAGGATCCGCTCCGTCCTGGAGTCGGTGCCCGTGGACGAGGACGGCACGCTGGGTCGGTTCCGGCCGGTGTGGGGCGTGGTCACGGGTGTCAACGGCTTCACCGGCGCCAGTGTCCGGGCCATCCCGGAAGCCGCCGGGGACGTCGTGGTGAACGTGGTGAACGGGGCGCACGTGGGCGGCGTGCTCCACCAGACGGCCGAGTCCGGCGCCTGACCCGGCCCACCGGTCTCGTCGGCCCCCGGCTCCGTGGTGACACGGTGTCGGGGGCCTTCGCGTGCGGTGGGCCGGTCGGTCGGGACCCGCCCTCGGGGCGTCAGTCGTGGTCGGGGAAGAGGGTGTGCGGGCTGAGCAGGTGGTCGGGGTCCAGGGCCGCCTTCACGGAACGCATGACGGCGATGTCAGCGGCGGACCGGGTGAGGTGCAGGTGGCGGGACTTGGCCCGGCCGATCCCGTGTTCGGCGCTGATGCTGCCGCCGACGGCGGCGACGCGGCCGAGCACGGCCTCGGTGACCGCCTCCTCGTCGTCGGGCGCGACGTCGAGGAGGTTGACGTGCACGTTCCCCTCGGCCAGGTGGCCGAAGAGGTACGGCGTGGCCCGGCCGGCGAGCAGGGCGGGCAGGTCGGCGGCGAACGCGGGGAGGTCGGCGAGGGGGACGGTGACGTCCAGTTTCAGCGGGATCCCGGCGGCGTTCAGGGACTCGGTGTGCCGTTCGCGGTAGGCGGCGAGCCGGCGGCCGTCGGAGGCCGTCCGGGCGACGGCCACCTCCCGTGCGGGCGCCTTCTCCAGTGCGTCGGCGAGTTCCTCGGCCGGGTCGCGGCGGCCCGCGCACTCGACCAGCAGGTAGACGGGGTGGGTGGTGCGGAAGGGGGCGGGGAGTCCACTCGTGGCCAGGACGAGGGCCAGGCCGTCGGCCGTGAAGAACTCGACCAGTTCGAGGGATTCGAGCCGGCGGAGGTCCGTCAGGAGGGTGACGGCGGCGTCGAGCGAGTCCAGGGCGAGCAGGGCGGTGACCCGTCGGGGCAGGTGCGGGACCAGCGCGAGTCGGGCCCGGGTGATGACGGCCAGGGTGCCCTCGCTGCCGACCAGCAGGCCCGTGAGGTCGTAGCCGGTGTTGTCCTTGGGGAGACCGGCCAGCCGGTCCAGGACGCTCCCGTCGGCCAGGACCGCCTCCAGTCCGACGACGTTGGCGCGTGTGGTGCCGTACCGCACGACGCGTTCGCCACCCGCGTTGGTGGCGATCATGCCGCCCAGGGTGGCCGAGTCCCGGGAGGCCAGGTCGACCCCGAACTCCAACTCCCGCGGGGCGACGTGCCGCCGCAGCGCGGCGAGGGGGACGCCCGCGCCGACCGTGACCCGGCGCGCGGCCACGTCGATCGGGCCGAGTGCGGTGAGGCGGCGCGTCGAGAGGACGACCTCGGTGCCGGAAGGGTCGGGGACCGAGCCGCCGACCAGGCCGGTGTTGCCGCCCTGCGGGACGATCGGGACGCCGGCGGCGTGGCACAACCGCACCACCTCGGCGACCTGGGCGGTGTCGGCGGGGCGCACCACCAGCCGGGACCGGCCGACCCAGCGGCCGGTGAAGTCGCTCTCGTGGGAGGCGCGCAGTGACGGGTCGGTGAGCACGTGGGCGGCCCCGACCACGGCCGAGAGGCGGGTGGCGAGCGGGTCGGGTTCCATGGGGGTCGGTCGGTCCTCTCGGTCCTGGGGGCTTGCCGATCAGGTGGGGGCGCCGGCGAGGATGGACTCCCCGACGGAGGTGCGGGCGTAGAGCACCGAGCGTCCGGCCCGGTGGGCGCTGACCAGGCCCGCGTCGCGCAGCGCCGTGAGGTACTGGGACACCCCGGCCGTGGATATGCCGGTGCGGTGGGCCAGTTCGGTGGTGGAGGCGGGGGCGTCCAGCTCGGTCAGCAGCAGGGTCCGTGAGCGGCCGAGCACGGCGGCGATGGCGTCGGTCCGGGCGACGGGCCGGGACTCCCACAGCGGGCCGATCCCGCGTGCCGGGTAGGCGAGTTGGGGCGGATCCGGCAGTCGTACCCGGGTCAGGACGCGGGGTCCGGCGAAGGCCGAGGGGACCAGCAGCAGGCCCGCGCCCGCCGTCTTGCGCGTCAGGGTCCGCTGCCTGCGGACCATCCGCAGGCCGTTGTCGACCCAACTCAGCGACACGTGGAGTTCGTTGAAGAGGCGTCCGGCGCCGTGCTCGGCGACCTGCCGGGCCCGGTGGAAGACGTCGGCTTCGAGCACGGTCCGGATCCGGGCCCAGTAGGGGGCGAGCGCCAGTTCCCAGTACGCCTCGATCTCCTCGCCGACGCGCGCCAACTGGGGCCGCGGCTCGGCGTACAGGGCCCGCAACCGGGGCCCGCGCGAGCTCATGTGCTTCTCCAGGTGGTCGAGGTCCTGGCGGACCCGGTCGTCCGGCTCCTCCCGGATCGCGGCCAGTTCCTCCGCGAGGGTGGGCGCCGCGCCGGGGGGCGCGGGGGTGAGGAAGTCGGGGAGGTAGCGCGCGGGCGGGATCAGCTCGGCGAGCCAGCCCCGGTCGAGGCCCGCCGCCTCGACGCGCGGCCGCACCTGTTCGATCCAGGGACCGTGCACGGGGTGCGCGAGGCCGGATCGCAGGAGCCGGAAGCTGGTCACGACCTCCCACATCGGCGAGACGGCGAACCGCATCTGCGCCAGGTCACTTGCCGAGAACGCCAGTTCCGCCACGACAACCACCCCATGGATTCAAGCATTTCTTAATCAATGGCCATCAGCGTACAGCGGCGGGAGGATCCGGCACATGCTCTCCACCTTCAGTGGGCTGCCCCGCACAGCCTGGATCGTCTTCGCGGGCACGATCGTCAACCGACTCGGTTTCATGGTCACCCCCTTCCTGGTCTACTACCTGGGATCGCGCGGGATCAGCACCTCCGACGTCCCCTACGTGCTGGGCGCCCTGGGGGCCGGCAACCTGGTCGGCCCGCTCCTCGGCGGTTTCCTGGCCGACCGCAGCGGCCGGCGCGCGACGATGGTCATCGGTCTGGTCGGTGTCGCCGCCTCGCACGGCCTGCTGTTCGTCGCCCCGAACCTGCTGAGCCTCATGCTCACGGCCGCGCTCCTGAGCGTCACCGGCAGCCTCGTCGGTCCGGCCGCCTCCGCGCTGGTCGCCGACGCGGTCGACAAGGACCGGCGTCGGGCCGCGTTCTCGCTGGTCCACTGGGCGGTGAACATCGGCACCGCGGGCGCCGGCATGCTCGGCGGGTTCCTGGCCACGAAGGGCTACTGGCTGCTGTTCACGGTGGACGCGGCGACCTCGCTCGTCTACGCGGTGATCGCGGCCACGATGCTGCCCCGGGGAACGGGCCCGAAAGCGGCCGGTCCCCAGGCCGGCGCCGGCGGGGCCGGTTACGGCGTGGTCTACCGGGACCGTCTGATGCGGGCCCTGCTGCCGCTGTTCGCCACCTCCGTCGCGATCTACTGCCTGATCGAGGCGAGCCTGCCGCTCGCCATCCGCGACGACGGCCTCTCCCCCACCGTCCTCGGCCTGATGTTCGCGCTCAACGCCGCGCTGGTCGTCATATTGCAGCCGATCGCGACGGCCGTGCTCGCCGACGTGAAGCCGCTGCCGGTCTACGTCTCGGCCAGCGTCCTGGTCGCCCTCGGCGTCGCGCTGACCGGTGTCGCCGACACCCCCTGGGCGTACGCCGGTACGGTGGCGCTGTGGTCCCTCGGCGAGGCGTCCCTCGGGGGTCTGCACTCGTCGATCATCCAGAGCATCGCCCCGGAGGACGCACGGGCCCGCTATCAGGGAGCCTTCCAGTGGTCCTGCGGCATCGCCCGGTTCACCGCGCTCACCGCCGGCACCGCGGTGTACGCCCACGCCGGTCCCGCCGTCCTCTGGTGGATCGCCGCCGTGGCGGGCGTGGCGGCCTCCCTCACGGTCGGCGCCCTCGGCCCCATGATCAACCGCCGGCACGCCGCCATCGAACTGGCCGCCGCGTCGGACTCCGCGCCCGTCGCCGGCTGAACCACCGAAAAGGAACAGCAATGCCTGAAGCACAACCGAGGAAGAGGGTCATCCACCGCGGGCGGGTCCTGCGGACCGAGCGGATCGCACCCGCGATGGTCCGGATCGTCCTGCACGGCGAAGGGCTCCGTGAGTTCAGCGCCGGGCGGTTCACCGACCACTACGTCAAGATGCACTTCCCGCCGCCGGGCGTGGAGTACGCCGACCCCACCGACATCCCCGCGATCCGCCGCGACCACCCGAGGGAGGAATGGCCGCGGACCCGGACGTACAGCGTGCGCGGTTGGGACGCCGAGACCGGGCAGCTGACCATCGACTTCGTGGTCCACGGCACGGCCGGCGTGGCGGGCCCCTGGGCGGCGGCGGCCCAACCGGGCGACGAGGTGGTCTTCTCGGGTCCGGGCGGCGGCTACGCCCCGGACGCCGAGGCCGACTGGCACCTGCTCGCCGGGGACGAGAGCGCCCTGCCCGCCATCGCGGCGGCCCTGGAGGCCATGCCCGCGGACGCCGTGGTGCGTGCGTTCGTCGAGGTGGACGGCCCGGCGGACGAGCAGCCGCTCGTCTCGCCCGCCCGGGTGGAGACGACCTGGCTGCACCGGGGGGCGCGGCCCGTCGGCGAGGCCCTGGTCGAGGCGGTGACGGGACTGGAGTTCCCCGCCGGATCGCCGCAGGTCTTCGTGCACGGCGAGGCGCACTTCGTCCGGGAGCTGCGCCGGTACCTGCGGGTCGACCGCGCTCTCGCGCCCGCTTCGCTGTCGGTGTCCGGCTACTGGCGCAGGGGCGCGGACGAGGAGGCCTGGCAGGCCACCAAGGGCGAGTGGAACAGCGATCCCGTCCCCCCCGCCGCACCGGCCGGCACCGGCTGACCGGCGGCGCCGGAGTCCGCACGGCCGGGAGAGCCCGTCACACGTGCCGTCGTGTGCGCGGGCGGCGCCTCCGTGCACGCGACGACGGGGCCCGCCCCCGGGTGGGGGCGGGCCCCGCGGGCCGTGTGGGTCATCGCCGTGGCGGCGGTACGGACGGGCGACGCCGGGCGGGTCAGGAGGAGGCGACCTGCCAGATGAAGCAGTCGGCGACCTTGCGCGGTTCCTGGTCGAGCAGCGCGGTGAGGGTGCCGCGCAGCTCGGGGGCGCGGTCCTGGGTCACGGGAAGGACGATCAGGCCCGCCTTCCAGTGGGCGAGGTCCGCACGGGCCTGGTCCCGCATCGGCGGGGGGATCTCCGAGGGGCCGTCCGCGCCCCGGCGGACGTCGCGCAGCAGGTCGGACAGCATGCGCGGCTTCGCCCCGTAGATCCCGACGCGGTCGGGGCCGTCCGGGCCGTTGAAGTAGCCGCCGGCCAGCTTGAAGCCGAAGCCGGTACCGCTCTGCCAGCGCAGCGCGGCCGCGGAGCCGGGGTCGGGGAGCGGCACCGGGACGAGGGAGCGGCCGTCCTCCAGGTAGTCCTTGTAGTGGCCCTCGGCGATGAACGCCGGCACGGGCTCGCGGTCCGCGGTGACGAGCGGGAGCGGCAGGATCGGCACGAGCGCGGCGGCCACGGCCAGGTATCCGACGACGCGGTGCTCGCGGGCCCGCAGGCCCCCGATCCGGTCGAGGGCCAGGGCGATCAGCATGCCGAAGACCGGCGCGCACACCATCGCCACCCGGCCCTCGATGACCGATTCGAGCAGGGGCAGGTGCCGCAGCAGCGCCCAGGGGGCGGGCAGGGTGACGTCGAACTTCTCGATGCGGACCTGCGGGCCGAGGGAGAGCACGGCTGCGGCGAGGGCGGTGAAGCCGAGGGCGCGGACGACGGGCCGGCGCCACAGCCAGAGGGTGATCCCGGCGGCCAGGGCGAGCAGCGGCCAGCCGTAGAAGGCGTTCTGCTCGGTGGTGTTCAGCGAGAGCTTGCCGGCCGTCTCGGCGTCGCCGAACAGCGAGCGGGCCGAGTGCTCGGCCAGGGCGCCCAGCGGGTTGCCGGCCCCGCCCTCGCCGTGCAGCACGGAGTGGTAGCTCTGCGGCCCGAAGAACTGCCAGGCCAGGGGGAAGGCCACCAGCGGCACGGAGACGATCGCGGCGATCGCCAGTCCCTCGCCCAGCGGCCGGACGGCCGCTCGGGCGGCCTCGCGGTCGTACAGCGCGAAGACGAGGGCGAAGATCAGCATGCCCATCGCCGCCAGCAGGAACGGCTCCTCGCCCAGGAAGACCTGGTACGCGGAGAACAGTCCCAGCAGGATGCCGTCACGGACGACGTTCCTGCCCTCGCAGAGCCGCAGGGCCCGGTCGATGATGACCGGGATCATGAAGAGGACGACGAAGTTCGGATGCGCGTTCGCGTGCGAGACCATCGGCGGCGCGAAGGCCGCCAGGGCCCCGCCGACGGCCGCCGCCCAGCGTTTCTCCGTCAGCCGCCGGTGGATCAGCCAGTACCAGGCCCAGGCCGTCGCGGCGATGCCGAGGGTGAACACCAGGGCGAGGGTGATCGTGGGGCCGAAGAGCAACGTGACGGGGGTGAGCGGCACGGACAGGCCGAGCATCACCGTGTTGCCCATCAGGTTCACGCCGTCGGGCATGTTCTGGAAGTCGGTGAACAGCGGATTCCGCAGGTGCGCGACATTGTCCGCGGTGACCCCGAAGAACCATTCCCACTGGTTCTGGTCCTGGAGGGAGTGGGCGAGGATCGCCCCGTCCGGATCCGCCCACAACCCCTTGTAGAGGAAGAAGGCGGCGAACAGGTACAGCGCGGCCACGAGGATGCCGTGGGCATTGAGGCGGACCAGTTCGCCGAGGGTGCGCACGTAGTCCGGGAACCGGACCTTGGAGCCGTCCTGGTGGGCCCAGCGGACGGGTACCTCGGCCACGGGCCACCCCTTGCGTCGGAAGTACTGGAGGATCTCCACGTCGATGGCCCAGCCGTCGAGTCGGGAGGCGCCGAAGGCGGCGCGGGCCTGGTCCCCGTCGAACAGCTTGAATCCGCATTGGGTGTCGCGGATGCCGCGTACGGCCACCAGCCGGATGACGCGGTTGCCGGTCCAGCCGAGCACCTCGCGCAGCGCGCTCTGCTGCCGCTCCACGGTGGAGTCGCGGTGGGCGCGCGAGCCGATGGCGGCGGCGAGCCGCGGGTCGTCGGCGAGCGTCTTCTCCAGCCCGGCCAGTTCCTCCATCGGCGTCGACAGGTCCGCGTCCATGACCAGGACCCGGCGGCCCAGCGAGGTGCCCACGCCGAGGCGCAGCGCGCTGCCCTTGCCCTTGTTCTCCTCGGACCGGACGAGCCGGATCCGGTGCTCCCGCACGCCGGCCTTCAGCGCGATGGCGGTGGTCCGGTCCGGGGAACCGTCGTCGACGACGATGACCTCCCAGTCCTCCGGGCCGCTGCCGACGTGTGCGTCGAGGTAGGCCCGGACCTCCTCCAGGGTCGGAGCGAGACGCTCCTCCTCCAGGTAGGCCGGGATGACCACGGACAGGCCGACGGACCCCGGTCCCTGGTCGACGGGCTGACCCGTGATGGTCGCACCACGAGGCCTGAGTCTGTCGTTCTGCACGTGCAAGCCATTCGTCGAGTTGTCCCGTTCCACCGGGAGATGCACGGCGACCGCGCGGGTGACGGGTCCGAAGCCACTGCGTGCGTCCGCCGCGGAGACGGCGCGGGGAATGGCCCTCGGACCACGCCGACCGTTCCGGTCTTCATGACGGTGCCGGGTCTACCCCGCGGTGTGACGCATCGTCCCCCCTCGGAGCGACTCCGGCTGTCTGTTGTTCGCAGCGGAACGGGCGGACAGCCCGACCAATATAGATCAGCCCTCGCGGGGGCCACCCACGCGTCGCGGCCTTCGGGTGCCGGTGCGCCGTCGACGCGCGCCGGGAACGGGGCCCGCCGGGGCCGGGACGGGCGGGTCGGGCCGTGAGGCGTTCCTCACGGCCCGGCCGGCCCGGCGACGGCGGCCCCGGCGCGGCGACGGCTCAGGCGAGCCCGTCCGGGGACCGCTGTCCGCGCCTGCGGTCCACGACCGCCGGCAGCTTGCCGCTCGTCGGGGTGCGGAACAGCGCCGCCCCGTCGACCGCCTCGACCGTGAAGTCGAGCAGCTTCTCCTCGACCGCCGAGCGCACCTCCGGGTAGGCGGCGAGGAAGGCCTCGCGCGCGGTGTCCGGGTCGAGCGCGTGGGACCGCTCCATCCGCAGGGTGATCCCCTCGCGGGTGGTCCCGCTCGTCAGGACGGTCTGCATCTCGCCGGCGTGACCCAGGTGCTCCGCCGCGATGGCGACGAAGCGGCGGTGGTTCAGGAAGTACGTCGCCACGCGCATCACCTCGCCCAGCCGGCCGAGCAGTTCGAAGCGCGGGGCGTGGCTGCCGCAGGGGCAGCGCCCGGGCAGCGCCCGTCCGAGGTCGCCGATGACGTACCGGTCGAGGTGCTGGCCGCGGCGGGCACGGGTGGTGAAGACGAGCCGGCCGGTCTCCCCCGGTGCCACCGGGCGGTCGGTGTCGACCTCGACGATCTCCAGGGTGTGGAGGTCGGCGTGGAGGTGGTGGACGCCGCCGGTGCTGCGCGTGCACTGGTAGCCGAGGGGGCCGAGGTCGGTGCTGCCGTAGGTGATCGAGTGGACGACCTCGATGCCGAACGTGTCGGTCAGGACGCGGCGCTGTTCGTCGGTGAAGTGCTCGCCGCCGTAGTAGATCTTGCGGAGGCCGCCGTAGGAGCGCAGGAGGTCGGCCTCCTCGTGCAGGAGCTGCCAGAGGTAGGAGGGCATCCCGAAGAGGGTGTCGACCTCGTACGCGACGATCATCTCGGCGGTGGCCCGGTGGTCGGGGCCCGCGGCCATCGGCATCTGGACGCCGCCCAGGCGTTCCAGGATGGAGAAGAAGCTGATGAACCCGCCGTACATGCCGCCGCAGTAGAAGAGGTTGGCGGTGCGGTCGCGCGCCGGGTCGTAGCCGGCGGCGAGCAGACCGCGGGCGGCGGCCCGCATCTGCGTGTCGTAGTCCTCGTACGTGAAGAGCGACAGGGCGGGCGCGCCGGTGCTGCCCCCGCTGCGGAAGTACAGCTCGGCGTCGGCCCGGTCGACGCCGCGGTTGAGGTCCCGGACGTCGTTCTTGTCGAGCAGGGGCCCGGCGGGGCGGGGGAAGTCGACCGGGCGGGCGAGGTCGTCGAGGCAGGCGGTGGCGGCGAAGCGTTCGTCGGCCTGGACCGAGACGCGGCGGCTGTAGCGCTGGAGGGCGTAGACGCCGTCGTGCGGTTCCCCGGCGTAGCCGGCGGTCATGGCGCCGACGGGCGTGACCCGGGTGACTCCGGCGGCCAGGACCAGGGCGGAGAGTTCCGCGATGTCGGTGCGGCTGCCGGCGACGCCCGCCGTCTGGAGGTAGCGGCGCATGGGGCGCAGCGTCGCCATGAGGTGCTTGCGGGGCAGCGGCTTGACCCAGACGCTGCGGTGCAGCGGGGAGGCGGTGAGGGCCGGGCGGATGTCGGCCATGACGCGCCAGGTGCGGTCGGGGGCGGCGAGGACGCGGGTGAAGCCGAGGTGTTCCTCCAGGCGGGCGAGGTGCTCGGTCGTGGTCAGTTCCGCGTACTCGGCCGGGTCGAGTTCCTGGTCGGCGGGCGCGGGCCGGGCGGCGAGGGCCGCGGCGAGCCGGTCGCAGAACGCGTGGAGTTCGCCGGTGTCCTCGGTGTCGAGGTAGACGACCTGGGGGCTGGAGCAGGCCTGCTGCTCGAAGAGGCAGATGTCCTCGGCCAGGGCGTCCAGGGTCGCCCCGTCGGCCCAGGCGTCCCGGGTGAGGTAGGCGAAGGAGATCTTGTGTCCCCATTCGACGAGCCGGCAGCCGGCCGGCACGTGGGCGGCGACGCCCGCCACGGCGGACTCGCCGCCCCAGACCGCGACGGCGTCCGCGGGGGCGCACATCAGGCGCAGCCAGTCCTGGCGGGAGGAGGGGAAGCGCAGCACGATGACGCGTTCGGCGAGGGCGCCGGTCGGGTCCTGCGCGACGAGCTCGGCGAGGAGGTGCGGGGCGAGGAGGGTGTCGGTGCCGCTGGTCTTCAGGACATTCACGTTGCCCGCGAGGAGGCCCTCGACCACGCTGAGCGGGGCGACGGTGGCCGCGTTGCCGGGGGCGATGTGGGCGACCAGGCCGACGGGCGCCCAGGCCTCGTAGACCGTCTCCTTGGCGTCGGGCCGGTTCAGCCGCTGTGGGGCGGCGCCGCCCAGTTCGCGCCGGAGTTTGCGGGTGAGGGCGCTCCGGTCGAGGAACGCGGCGAGTTCGGCGTACAGCGCGGCGGCGTCCTCGGCGTCGCCCGCGGGCAGGTGGGGCGCCAGCCGGTCCCGGACGGCGTGGCCGGGGTCGCGCAGGGCCGCCGCGAGGGCGTCGCAGGCCGCCAGGACGGTCTCGGTGTCGAGGGGCTCGGCGAGCGCGGCCTCGACGGCGGCGGGCAGCGCGGCCAGGCGGTCGGCGGCCTCGTCGTCGCCGATGAAGGCGCCCTGCCAGTAGTGGTGGTTGATGGTGTCGGTCATGACATTCCCTTCATCAGTTCGGCGGCGGCCACGGCGCAGCTGCGGTTGCGGCTGACTCCGGCGCGACCGTGGATGGTGAACCACGGGGTGGTCAGCTCGCAGCCGCACTCCTCGCCCGGGTGGAGCGAGGCGAGGTCGCCCATGACGACGCTCTGTGCCGGTACGGAGGTGATGTACGGGGACACCAGGTGGAGGTAGCCGCGTTCGCCGTACGGGAGGGGTTCGAGGGTGCGGGTGGAACGGATGAACACGCGGGACCAGACGGGTGCGTGGAGGTTGTGCCGCGCGCACTCGATGTACGGGACGCAGTGCTCGACGGAGCCGAAGGTGTCCCGGATCCGCTCGGACGGCACGCCCAACTGTTCGGTGACACGGGCGTACAGCTCGTCCTTGCCGATCCGGCGGTCGGCGTGGCCCTTCCAGCCGCCGCCGAGGATGACCAGCGAGCCCTCGGGCAGTCGCAGCGGCGCCAGCCCCATGGCGCGCATCCGTTCCAGGGTGAACCAGAGGAACGCGGGGAAGCCGAGGATGCGGACCGGGACGTCGTCCTCGGCGAAGCTGCGCAGCGCCGCGACGCAGCCGAAGGGGTCGAACTCGTGCCCGTTGCCGGTGTCGCGCAGGGCGTACTCGACCTGCCGGGCCGGGGCGAAGTCGCACAGGTAGTTGTCGGTGAACGAGGTGCCCAGATTGAGGTCGCGGGCGGGCTCGTAGCTGTAGAGGAGGTAGTTGACCGGCTGGTCGGGGGTGATCCAGCCGTTGTGGTCGAAGATGCGGGCGACCATGCGCTGGGCGGAGCGGATCGTCCACTCGTCGAAGAACATCTGCGACTTCTGTCCGGTGGTGCCGGAGGAGGTCAGGTGCAGGTGGACGTCGTCGCGGGGGATGGAGAGGACCTCGTGGCGCTTGAAGAAGTTCGCGTGCACCAGGGGTGCCGCGTACGGGGTGCCGGGCGCGTCCGTGGCGTGGACGTCGCCGTCGTGGCGGTCGCCGTCGTGGCGGTTCGCACCCAGGAGGTCGGCGTCCTGGAGGTCGGCGTCCTGGAGGCTGCGGAAGAACGGGGACCGGTCCCGGTGCCAGGCGTTGATCTCCGCCATGGCCGCGGCGAACAGTTCCTCCTCGGCGGGACCGCAGGTGTAGGGATCGCTCAGGTCGCAGAGTTGCTGCAGTCGGGCGAGGGCCGCGGCGTCGGGGACGTCGACGGGGGCGAGATGGGGGTTCGAGCCAGTCATGGGGCGACCTCACGTGAGGGCAGATGCGCCGACGCCCAGGCCGACACATAGGAATCGAGGAAGGGTTGGAGCGGCGGGTCGACGACCACGCCGCGGAAGTCGATGTGCTCGGTGGTGCGGGACATCACCACGTAGTCGTGGAAGCCGTCCCCGTCCCGGCGCATGGCCGGGTACACGGCCCCGGCGATGAAGCCCTGGGCGGCGAAGGCGGACAGCGCGGCGTGGTGTTCGAGGGGCACGAGGGCCTCGACGTAGCCGGCGCCCGCGCGGGTGAGGGCACGGGTGACCGGCTCCAGCCACCCCGCGGCGGCGGCCGGGTCGGGGTGGGCGGCGACCAGGGCGCAGTAGCCCCCGGTGCGGTTGAGGTAGGCGTACACCTCGAAGTCGCCGTCGGCGGGGGTGAGCAGGATGTTCGGGGTGTGCAGCGGGTAGAACCAGCGGCCGCCGTCGGGGAAGTGCGCGTGGAAGCGGCGGCGGACGAACGCGGGTGCCTCGATCACTTCCAGGGGCGCGGCGGCCGGCCCGGCGGACAGCGGCGTCGGCGCCGTGGGCCGGGCGTCCGCGTAGCTGATGCCGAGGCTCGCCCCGGCGGTGCGCAGGAGCGGCGCCAGGAGGGCGGGTACCTCGGCGACGGGGACCCGGCGGTCCAACACCCCCGGAGAGTGACGCGCGTAGAGCGCGAGGCTTTCCCGGCTGCCGAGATCGACCGCGTTGGGCAGGATGCCGAGCGGGCGGAAACCGTGCCGGGCGACGACCCGTTGGGGTCCGGCGCTGACGGTGCGGACGGTGGCGTACACCGAGTCGAGGGTCCCGGCGTCGAGGGTGGCGGAGCACAGGGCCTCGGTCAGTCGCCCGGCGAGCCCCGAGCCGCGCTGGTCCGGGTGGACGGCGAGCCCTTCGAGGCGGCCGATGCGGGTCCCGGCCTCGCCGTGGATCGCGGCGGATCCGGCGAGGGCGCCGGTACCGGGGCAGCGGGCGACGAGCCAGAGGGTGTGCGGGTCGCGGATGAGCCGGGACATTTCGGCCGGGTCGGTGCCCAACGCCGTGGGGTAGTGCGGTCCGTAGACGGCGTAGTACAGCTGGCGCAGGTCGGCGATGTCCGTCGGCGCGGCCTGCTCGATGACGGCGCTCATCGGGTGCCTCCGGCGGAGGGCGCGGAAGCCGGCGCCGGGTGTGCGGCGGGCTTGTCGGCGGGCGCGGTGACGGGCGCGCCGGCGGGCCGGCCCTCGGGCGCGTCCGGCGTGCGGTGGCGTCCGGGCAGCAGGAGGAGGGCGAGGGCGGCGGGCACCAGGCCGGCGGCCTGGATCAGGCACAGCGTCCGCGCGGAGAGGTGGTCGCCCAGCAGTCCGAACAGCAGCGAGGCGACCGGGAAGGTCGCTCCGAGCACGGCCTGCATGACGGCGAAGAAGGCCGGCTTGTCGGCGGGCGGGACCAGGCGCTGGAACAGGGCCACGAAGCGGACGCCGATCACCCCGACGCACCAGCCCGTCACCAGGAGGGCGCCGGCGATGACGGGCCGGGCCGCGATCAGGCCGGGGACGGCGAGGGCGACGGCCATCGCGCCCAGGCAGGCGGAGCCGACGACCGTGGGACGGCCGGGCACCCGGGCTCCGGTGAAGGAGCCGATGAGCGTGCCCAGGCCGAGGGACGCCTCCAGGAGGGACACGGTGGCGCCGTCGCCGTGCAGGACCGTCGCGGTGTAGAGCGGCATGACGACGAAGACGGCGGTGGTGAAGAGGTTGGCCGCGGTGAAGCAGAGCAGGATGGCGCGGACGTACGGCAGCCGGCCCAGGATCCGTCGCAGCGTCCGGCGCGGGGCGGGATCGGCGGCGGCCGTTTCGGTGTCGAGGTCGGCGCCGGCATCCGCGTCGGCGGAGGGCTCCTCGGCCGAGGCCGGGGTGCGGAAGCGGACGGTCGTGATGAGCACCGCGGCCGTGCCGTAGGCGAGGGCGCAGCCCGCCGCGAGGCCGGCCACGCCGGCCCCGTCCACGACGAGGGCGCCGAGCAGGGCTCCGCCCAGGCTCGCGAGGGACTGGGTGGACAGTTCGAAGCCGGTCGCGGCCTCGATGTCCTCGTCGTCGACGAGTTCGGGTACGGAGGTGGTCAGGCACGGGTCGAAGAAGGCCTGGCAGGTCGCCAGGGCCAGGGCCGCCGCGTAGACCGCGACGACCGGCAGGTCGCTCAGGGCGGCCCAGCCGGCGAGTGCCGCGGCGGCCGTCCCCGCGCCGGCGGCCGCGCCGCGCAGCAGCGAGCGGTGGGAGCGGCGGGCGATGGCGCGGGCCACGAGCGGGGCGAGGGCCACCGCGGGCAGGGTGCTGAGGGCCATGAGCATGCCGGCGGCGAATCCACCGTCGCCGGAGGCCACGTGGCCGATGAGCCACCAGGAGGTGCCGACCTGGAACATGCGCGTCCCGGCCTGGCTGAGCACCTGGCCCAGCCATACGGTGCCGAAGGCGCGGTTGCGCAGGACGAGCGGGGGTCGGCGGCCGGGGGCCGCCGTCGGGGTGCTCATGCGGTCGGCCTCTCGTCGAGGACGCGGACGAGCTTGCCGGAGCGGGAGTTGACGACGAGGTCGCGGTGGCGGGTCCATTCGACGCCGAGGGGGTGGACGAATCCCGTGGCGACGCTGTCGGGGTAGAGCGGCCTGGCGGTGTTCAGTCCCTCGACGATCTCCTTGGCCAGGACGTCCCGTGCTCCCGGATCGTGTTCGGGGGCGGTGGCCAGGCGCAGGATCAGGCCGTCGCGCCCCTCCCAGCGGCGTACGACGAGTTGCGTGCCCGTGACGAGGCCCTCGGTGTCGGCCTCGGCGACGGCGCTCAGGACGTCGTCCCAGTACAGCGAGACGGGCCCGACGCGTACGCCTTCCTCGGCACGGCCCAGGATGCGGAACGCGCCGCCTTCGGTGTCGGTCCACTCGGCGCGGTCGCCGGCGGGGTAGCGGATGACGGGCATGAGGCTGCGGAAGAGTTGGGTGACGACGACGCGGCCGGGCCGGCCGGCCTCGCGGATCGGTTCGTCGGTCGTCTCGTCGAGGATCTCCACGACGGTGTGCGGGGTGAAGGGCCGGTGCGTGCGCGTGTCCGGGCCGGCGACGGGCCTGCCGAGGAGACCGCCGTCGACGCTGGCGTAGCCGAGCGAGCGGGGCACGGCGTTGGGGAAGGCGCCCGCGAGGAGCCGGCGCTGGTCGGAGAAGAGCGCCTCGCCCCCGAAGAACAGGAGTTCCACCTGCGGGAGTCGGCGGCCGGTCGACGTCAGGTGCTCGGCGAGCCGGCACAGGGTGGTCGGGGTGCCGGCGACGACGTGGGCGCCGAAGTCCTGGAGGGAGGTGACCGTCGACTCCAGGGGCGCTCCGCCGCCGATGGGCAGGCGGACGTTGGCGACGGGGGCGTGGGCGAGGGAGTCGAGGACGAACAGGAAGCTCGCGTACAGCTCACCGGCGTAGAACAGGTCGGCCACCCGGTGACCGGGGCGCAGGCCCGCGTCGACGAGGCCGGCGCCGAACGCGGTGACGAACTCGCTCCACTCCTCGCGGGTGTAGCTGGAGAAGCGCGGGGTGCCGGTGGTGCCGCCCGTCTTGTAGACGACGGCTTCGGCGAGGGGGGCGGTCAGCACCCGGTTGTCGTGCAGGGTATTGGCGGCCCAGAACGCGTTCTGATCCACCAGGGGTAGATCGGTGAGGCTGTTCACCTCGGGCGGCAGGTCTGCGTAGAGGTCGGCGTAGAAAGGGGAGCAGTCTCGGGCGAAACGCACGAGGTCGGAAAACCGCTGGACGGGCATGCTGCCTTTACCTGGAAGACGAAGTGGAAAGGGAAAGGAAACAGGCGGCTTCCACGGCGTGACGGTCCCCCGACCTCATCTGTTGACTAATCAACAATGCACGTGTGCCCTACAGTTCGAAGGTGCGAGCCACACCTGATCCCGTCTCACATCATGGAACACGGGGAACGCACCGCCAAATCGATGGCATGTACGACCGGGGCGCAAAAGTGGACTTCCGGCCCGCCTGGCCGAAATCGCGGCGCGGGAGAAACGGTGTCGACGCTGCCGCGAGAGCGGTTCCGGGGGCTTTGGAGCCCGTGAATGCGGGGCTCGGGCCACGTGTGGCGTGTGGCGAGGTTCTCACGCGTCGAGAACGACGGCGGGCGTGAATGAGGCCGATATCAGCGCTTTCCGGCCCTCCCCCCGCATCGATATTCCAATCCCGGAATACTCCCGACCCTCGGGCTCCGGGGTCGAAAGGGGCGCCGCGGGTCGGACGCCCCGTCGAGCACGGGGCCCTGGACGGCCCGAACGGCGGTCGTTGATGGCCGAGAAGGCCCGCGCCGGCGACACCGGCGGCCGGGCCGAGGACGCCGCACGTGCCGCCGAGCGGGAGCGGCTCCTCTACGAGGCGGTCAAGGACTTCCGGGTCGCGGCCCGCAACACCATCGGGGCGAACGACTGACCCAAGGCTGCGGCGCCTCGGGCGTCCGCGACGTCTCCGGTCCCTCGGGCGACCGCGTGCCCCGGGTTCTCGGCCGCGGCGGCGACGGAGAGGAGGTCCGCCTCCCGGCCGCGGCGGGCCACCAGGTGGAGTCCGACGGGCTCGCCGTCGGGGGTGAGGCCGGCGGGGATGCTGATGGCGGGATGACCGCTGATGTTGAACGCCCAGGTCAGTGCCACGCTCAGGGTGTCGCCCGGGCCGTCGTGGCCGTGGGGGGCGTTGGGGGTGGTGGGGGTCGCCAGGAGGTCGACCTCCGCGAAGACGCGGTCGAGGGCCCGCGCGAGCGCGGCCCGGGTCCGCGCGACGCGTTCCGCGTCCGCCGGGGCGTGTCCGCGCAGGCTCCGCCAACACGCGGCGGGGTCGACGAGGAGCACCGGTACGTCGACGGGCTCGGTCGCCCCGGCGCGGGACAGGTCGTGGAGGAAGGTCCGGGCGCGCTCCGCGATGTCGGGGCGGGTCGCGGCGAATCCCAGGTCCGGGGACCATGCCGTGCGCAGGGGCCGTGCGGGGGCCACGAGGGCACGGGACGCGGTGGTCGTCCCGGTGAGCGCGTCCAGGTACACGGCGGCGTCCGCCGCGTGGCGGGCCAGCGGGCCGGCGATGTTCAGGCCGGCGCGGTCGCGGGCGGGCACCAGGCCGTTGGTGGGCTTGAGTCCGATGACCCCGCACCAGGCCGCCGGGATGCGCACGGATCCGGCCCCGTCGCTTCCGGTGGCCAGGGGCACCATCCCGGCGGCGACCGCGACGGCCGATCCCGCGCTGGAGCCGCCCGGACTCCACCGCGGGTCGTGGGGGTTGAGGGTCACGCCGCGGTCGGTGGCGCCCCAGGTCTGCCAGCGGGTGCCCGGGCCGGGGGTGGAGGTGGCGCCCACGGGTACGCAGCCCGCCGCGATCAGCCGGGCGCTCTGGAACGAGTCGGGCCCCTCGGTGCCCTTGACCCCCAGGGGCACCCCGGCCAGCGGAAGCCGGTGGCCCTCCCGCACCCGGCGGTCGACCGCCGCCGCGTGCTCGGCGGCCTCGCGCGGCCACAGTGCGGTGAAGGCCCGCAGCCCGGTGTCGTCGCGGGCGATCCGGGCGAGGGCGTCCGCCGCGGCCTCCCGCGCGGTCAGCCGGCCGGCGTTGACCTCGCGGGCGATCGCGCACGCGGACAGCTCTCCGTGGTCCCTCATCCGCTCCCCTTCCGATCCGCTCGATGGTGACACGTCCGAGCGGCCGGCCGGCTCCCCGGTCGGCTCAGTAGACATCGCGGGCGTAGCGCCTGTCCGCGGCGAGCTGCTTCAGGTAGGCGGTCGCCTCGTCGGCGCTCAGGCCGCCGTGGGTCACGGCCACGTCGCGCAGGGCCCGGTCCACGTCCTTGGCCATGCGGCTCGCGTCGCCGCACACGTAGAAGTGGGCGCCGTCCTGGAGCCAGGACCACAGTTGGGCGCCGTGCTCGCGCATGCGGTCCTGTACGTAGACCTTGGTCCGCTGGTCGCGGGAGAAGGCGAGGTCGAGGCGGCTGAGGGTGCCGTGCCGGTGGAGTTCCTCCAGCTCGGCGCGGTACGAGAAGTCGGTGGCGCGGCGCTGTTCGCCGAAGAACAGCCAGTTGGCGCCCGGGTGGCCGAGGGCGCGGCGGTGTTCGAGGAAGCCCATGAACGGGGCGATGCCGGTGCCGGGTCCGACCATGACGGCCGGGGTGTCCGGGCTCGCGGGCGGCCGGAAGTTCGCCGAGCGCCGGACGAACAGCGGTACGGGGGTGCCCGGTTCGGCGTCCGCGAGGAAGCCGGAGGCGACGCCCTTGCGGCGGTGGCCGCGCGGTCCCTCGTAGCGCAGGACGGACACGGTCAGGCTGACCTCGCGCGGGTCGACGAGGGGGCTGGAGGAGATCGAGTAGAGGCGGGGGCGGAGGGGTTTGAGGCGGTCGACCCACTCCTGGGCGCCGAGTCGCACCGGGAACTCGGTCAGGACGTCGACGGGCTGTCGCCCCCAGGTCCAGCGGGCGAGGCCATCCTTGTTGTCGGGGCGCGTCAGGTGCTTGAGGGTGCGGTCCCCGGTGTGTTCGGTGATCAGGCGCAGCAGGTCGGTGGTGACGTGCGTGATGTCCAGGTGCCGGTGGAGCGCCTCGGCGAACGGCATCGGGTCGCGGCCGTGGACGGCGACCTCGGCGTCCGGGGACAGGCCGGTGGTGGCCAGCCATTCCGTCACCAGGTCGGGGCAGTTGACGGGCTGGACCCCGAGGGCGTCGCCGGCCTCGTACGCGGGGCCGTCCTCGCCCAGGTCGAAGGTGAACCGGCGGATCTCCTTGGCGGCGCCGGGCAGGCTCAGCAGCCGGTTGCCGGACAGTCGGGCGAGGTGCGGCGCCTCCTTGCTCGCGGGACCCGCACCGGCCGGGGGCACGAGAGCCGGGGACACGAGAGCCGGCGCCGGCTCGGGGTCGGCCGCGGGGTGCGGGGCGCCGGTCAGGGCGGCGCGGACCCGCTCCAGCCACTGCCGGGCCGGTTCCTCGTAGTCGGGCTCGCAGTCGACCCGGGGCAGGAGGCGTACGGCCCCGAGTTCGTCGAGGCGCCGGTCGAGTCGGCGGCCGTGGCCGCAGAAGGCGTCGTACTGGGAGTCGCCGAGGGCCAGTACGGCGTACCGGACGTCCTCGAACGCGGGGGCGGCGGGGTCGCCGAGCGCCTCCCAGAACCCGGCGCCGTTGTCGGGGGCGTCGCCGTCGCCGAACGTGCTGGTGACGACCAGCAGGTCGGTGCCGGGGGTCAGGGAGAGCGGTGTGCGGTCCGCCATGTCGTGCACGGCCGCCGGGTGCCCGTCCGCGGCGAGTCGGTCGCCGATGGTGGTGGCGAGGTCCTCGGCGTTGCCCGTCTGGGAGGCCCACAGGACCACGATCCGACGCGCCGGGGTGTCCGGGGCGGAGGGGTCCGGAGCCCCGCCCGGTGCGGTCTCCGGGGGCGCGGTCGGTCCGGAGGACGGCTCGGGCGAGACCGGCCGCGCGCGGGAGTACGTCCCGGCGAGCACGCCGTCGATCCAGAGCGCGTGCGCGGCCTCGAACGGGGCGTCCGGGGGCAGCGTGGGCACGCCCGCGTCGGGTGGTGCGGCGGCGAGTCCGGTCAGGAAGCCGGAGAGGTAGCGGCGCTCGTGGTCGGCGAGGACCGGTGGCGCGAGGTCGCCGGGGCCGCACAGCGCCGCCAGGGCGGGGACGGGTACGGGGGCGGCCTGCGGGGTGGTCGTCTCGGCGGCCCCGGGCGGGGCCGGGGGCGTGGCGGGCAGCGGGGCCCGGGTCTTGGTCAGGGTCACCGCGCAGGCCTTGAGCTCGGGTTGGAAGGAGATCGGGTCGACGGCGTCGTTCGTGACGGCGTTCACGCCGAGGTATTCGCCGAACAGGTCGTTCCAGTGGAAGGGGGCGAAGCAGTTACCCGGCCTGACCCGGTCGGTGACGACGGCGGGCAGCACCGCCCGGCCCCGCCGGGAGGCCACCTCCACGCCGTCGCCGGCGGTGATGCCGAGGGAGGCCGCGTCCTGCGGGTGGATCTCGACGAACGGCCCGGGGTTGAGCTTGTTCAGCTTGGCGACCCGGCCCGTCTTGGTCAGGGTGTGCCACTGGTGCTGGAGGCGCCCGGTGTTGAGGACGAACGGGTAGTCGTCGTCGGGCAGTTCGGCGGCGGGCAGGTGCGGGCGGGCGTGAAAGACGGCCCGCCCGGTGTCGGTCGGGAACACCAGGCGGGGGCGGGTGCCGTCCGGGCGCTCGACCAGGGTCTGGCTGACGCCGTCGTTGAGGTAGCGGATCGGGTTGCGGTCGGGGCCGCCGGGGGCGGCCGGCCACTGCACGGGGGTGGAGCGCAGCCGTTCGTAGGTGACGCCGCGCAGGTCCCAGCCTGTGCGGGGGTTCCAGGCCTGCCGCAGCTCCTCGAACACCTCCTCGGCGCAGGTGTACGTGAATGCCTCGGCGAATCCCATCTCGCAGGCGACCCGGGCGATCAACCTCCAGTCGGGGACGGCCTGGCCGGGCGGATCGGCGGCCCCCTGGACCAGGGTGAGGTTGCGCTCCGAGTTGATCATCACCCCGTCCGACTCGACCCAGAGGGTGGCGGGGAGCGCGATGTCGGCGTAGGCGTTCGTCTCGGTCTCCGCGAACACGTCCTGGGTGATGACCAGTTCGGCGGTCTCCAGGGCCTTGATGACCGTGCCCCGGTTGGCCACCGAGGCGACCGGGTTGGTGCAGATGATCCAGCACGCCTTGATCGCGCCGGCGGCCATCTCCTCGAACATCTCCACGGTGCCGCGCCCGACGTCGGTGCGCAGGGTGCCGCGCGGCACGCCCCACAGGTCCTCGGTGAACTCCCGGTCCTCGTCGACCAGGACGGAGCGTTGCCCGGGCAGGCCGGGCCCCATGTAGCCCATCTCGCGCCCGCCCATGGCGTTGGGCTGGCCGGTGAGGGAGAAGGGGCCGCTGCCGGGACGGCAGATCGCACCGGTGGCCAGGTGCAGGTTGACCAGGGCGTTGGTGTTCCACGTGCCGTGGGTGGACTGGTTCAGGCCCATGGTCCAGCAGCTCGTCCACTCCCCCGCCTCGCCGATCCAGCGGGCGGCGAGGCGGATGTCCGCCTCGGGTATGCCGGTGATCTCCGAGACCCTCTCGGGCGGGTAGTCCGCCAGGAAGGCGGGCATGGCCTCCCAGCCCTCGGTATGGGCGGCGATGAACTCGGGGTCGGTCCGGCCGTTCTCGACGAGCAGGTGCAGCAGGCCGTTGAGGAGGGCCAGATCGGTGCCCGGCCTGATCTGGAGGAACAGGTCGGCCTTGTCGGCGGTGGCGTTGCGCCGGGGGTCGACGACGATGAGTCGGGCGCCGGCGGCCTTGACGCGGTCCATCATCCGCAGGAAGAGGATGGGGTGGCAGTCGGCCATGTTGGCGCCGATGACGAGGAACGCGTCGGCGTGCTCGAAGTCCTCGTACGAGCCCGGCGGCCCGTCGGCGCCCAGCGAGGACTTGTAGCCGCTGCCGGCGCTCGCCATGCACAGCCGGGAGTTGGACTCGATGCGGCTGGTGCGCAGGAAGCCCTTGGCGAGCTTGTTCGCCAGGTACTGGGCCTCCAGGGACATCTGGCCGGAGACGTAGAGCGCGAGTGCGTCGGGGCCGTGCGCGTCGAGGATCTCCCGGAGGCGGCGGGCCGTCTCGGTGACGGCTTCGTCCACGTCGGCGGGGACGGGCTCGCAGCCGCGGTCCCGGCGGATCAGCGCGGTCTCCAGTCGGCCCGGCGCGGCCGTCATGTCGACGTGGGTGGCGCCCTTGGTGCACAGGCGTCCGGAGTTCGCGGGGTGCTGCCGGTCGCCGGTGACCTTCAGCGGCGTCCGGCGTCCGTCGGCGCCGCGGGCGAGGTCCACCACGATCCCGCAGCCGACACCGCAGTAGGAGCAGACCGTCCGTACCCGGCCGGTCGCCGCATCCGCATCGGCCACAGGAGCCCCCCGTCGGAAACACCGGGTGGCGCCGGGAGCTCCGGACGCCACCGGGGTGCGCGGGTCCGTCCCGCGGCCCTCACCGTAGGAAGCGCGTGTTGCGCGCACGTGACGGGCGGGACCGCGCGGGCGTTACGACGAACCACACACCCGGCGGCCGGCGGGCGTGAGGTGCGGGGCGCGGGGTGCGCGGTGCCGGGTGCGGCATGGTGCCCGCGCGCGCGGGGCCGTCAGACCGCCGGCGGGTTGAGGCGGGCGAAGCCCTCCTGGCGCCGGTACGGGAAGTGGGGGTAGGGGGCCGGGCGCTCGCTCGCCGCGTCGAGCCTCGCCATCTGGTCGGGGGTGAGGGTCCACCCCACGGCGCCGAGGTTCTGGCGCAGTTGTTCCTCGTTGCGGGCGCCGATGATGACGGAGGACACGGTCGGCCGCTGGAGCAGCCACCGCAGGGCGATCTGCGGGACGGCTCGGCCGGTCTCCTCCGCGATCTCGTCCAGGGCGTCGACCACCCGGTACAGGTGCTCGTCGTCGACCGGCGGCCCGTAGTCGGCGGTGTCGTGCAGCCTGCTGCCGGCGGGCAGCGGCCGGCCCCGGCGGATCTTGCCGGTGAGCCGGCCCCAGCCGAGCGGGCTCCAGACGATCGCGCCCAGCCCCTGGTCGAGGCCGAGCGGCATCAGCTCCCACTCGTAGTCGCGGCCGATGAGGGAGTAGTAGACCTGGTGGGCGACGTACCGCGCGCGGCCGTGCCGGTCGGCGGTGGCGAGGGACTTCATCGTCTGCCATCCGGAGAAGTTGGAGACTCCGGTGTAGCGGATCTTCCCGGCCCGGACCAGGTCGTCCAGGGTGGACAGCACCTCCTCGACAGGGGTGCCGGCGTCGAAGGCGTGCAGTTGGAAGAGGTCGATGTGGTCGGTGCCGAGGCGGCGCAGGGCGTCGTCTACGGAGGTGATCAGGCGGGAGCGGGAGGTACCGGCGTCGCCGGGGCCGTCGCCCGTGGGCAGGCCGGCCTTGGTGGAGATGATCACCTGGTCCCGGCGGCCCTTGAGGGCGGCTCCGAGGACCTCCTCCGAGGCGCCGGCCGAGTAGACGTCCGCCGTGTCGAACATCGTGATGCCGGCGTCGATGCAGATGTCGACGAGGCGGCGCGCCTCCTCCACGCCCGTGTTGCCCCAGGCGCCGAAGAGCGGCCCCTGTCCGCCGAAGGTGCCCGCACCGAAACTCAGCGCCGGCACCTGAAGCCCGGACGCACCCAACCGCCTGTACTCCATGACGCATCCCCTTCTCTCCCACGCACCCCAACTAATGGGCCCGCAGTTCCGTTAAGATGGGGCCAGCGTAACAAGCCATGCCTATTAATGGAACAGGAGTCCCGTTATGGAGTTTGCGGACGGTGAGACCGAGGCCGGGAGCGAGGCCGGGAGCGAGGTCGAACCTGGGACCACCCGGCCGGGCGGTCGCACCGCGCGCGTACGGGCGGCGGTGCTCCGGGCCGCCGGGGACGTCCTGGCCGAGCGGGGTTTCGCCCACCTGGACCTCGCCGACGTGGCACGCCGCGCCGAGGTCGGGAAGACGACCGTCTACCGCCGCTGGGGCACCGTCACCGGCCTCGTCACCGACCTCCTGTCGGACATGGCGCAGCAGTCCGTGCCCCGTACGGAGACGGGCTCGCTCCTCGGGGACCTGACGGCGAACACCCGGCTGGTGACGCGGACACTGGCCGATCCGAGGCAAGGGGCCCTGTTCAAGGCGGTGATCGCGGCCGCGACGTGCGATCCGAAGGCGGCGGAGGCCCTGCACGGTTTCTACGCCGTCCGCGTCGAGGAGTGGGCCCCGTGCGTCGCGCAGGCCGCGGCCCGGGGCGAGGTGCCCGAGGGCACCGACGCGCACGAAGTCGTCCGTGCCGCGTCCGCCCCCCTCTACTACCGACTGCTGACCACGACGCTGCCCCTGGACGAGGCGGCCGCCGACCGTGCCGCGACGGCCGCGGCGGCGGCGGCGCGCGCGGGGGCGTACGTACGGGACGTGTAGCGCCGGCGGCGGCCGGCGGCCCGGTGCGCGGTCGCCGAGGGCATGATCCTCAAGTCCCCCCGGAAGAGGTGCGGTTACCGGACGGAGCACCGGCTTCCGTTGGCCGGGATATTGGCTGCATCTCCCCTCCAGCGGTCCTGAAGCACCGTGCATGATCGTGGATGCCTGGCCGGTCAACGGCCGGACGGAGCCCGGATCCAGGAGATCGAACCGCGGTCCTCACCCAAGGGACGGCGGATCGCTCGTCTGCGGGCCCGACCGGCCGTACGCCGGAAACCTCGGGGCCGGGTGACACCGCCTCGTGGACCGGGCGTTCGGTCACGGCACATTCGGCTTTCACCTCCACCATCCGGGAGACACGCATGTCCGACATCGCTCGCACCCCCGAGTTCGCCCTCCAGGACCTCGACCTCGACCTCGGCGACCTCACCGTCACCTCGATGCGCGACACCGTCGCGCTGCCCGAGGGCGGGGCGTCCTGGGGTTCCTGTTCCTGCCAGGGCTCGTCGTCCTGCGCCCAGCCGACGCTGGACGCGGGCGAACTCGCGGGCTGACCTCCGCGCGCCTTCGCACCACGGCCTTCACCTCACGGGCCCTCGCACCACGGGCCCTCGCACCACGCACCACGCACCACGCATCACCTCACGAGCGGCGCGCACCGACACCGGTGCGCGCCACCCGCGGCGGACAGCCGACCGCCGCACGCCCCGACCGTCGACCGTCGACCCGTCGCACCCGACGGCCGTCGCCCGTCGACCGTCGCCCTTCCGATCGGAGGAGACCTCCATGGACCGAGCCACCCCCGGCCCCGGCTTCGCACTCGACGACCTCGACCTCGACCTCGGCGACCTCACCGTGACCTCCATGCGGGACACGGTGGCACTGCCCGAGGGCGGGGCCTCCTGGGGCTCCTGCTCCTGCCAGGGCTCCTCGTCCTGCGCCCAGCCGGAGCGGCCCGAGGTCCCGACGCTGTAGCCGTTCCACACGCACACCCGCACACGTCGTGACGCCTCCCGCCGTACGCCGCGCACACCGCGTACGGCGGGAGGCCCGCGCGTCATCACCGACAGGAGGGGAACCGTCATGTCGCAGCCGCGCCGGCCGGCCGCCGACACGGACACCGGCGCCGGCGGCTACCGGGTGCGCTCCGCGCCCTACGCGCTGGTCCGCGCCACCGTGCTCGCGCACCCGGCCCAGCAGCCGCCCGCCGCACGGTTCCGTGCCCTGCTCGCCCGCCTGCACCTGCTCGACACGCGGTTGCTGCGGATCACCGCGCCGCTCTGCGACGCCCTGTACGACAGCCGGGACGGTCATCCGGCGGAGTTCCACCACGGCGTCGTCCTCCCGCTGCGCCGGGCCCTGCACAACGGTCGCGAGCCCCGGCCCGCCCTGCTGGAACGCCTCGGCGACCTGCCGGACCGGGTCCCCCCGCTCGCGTCCTGGCTCGCGCTGCGCTCCCGACGGAGCGCCGTCCTCGCCGAGTTGGACGACGCCGCCGAGCGGGCGCTGGCCGGCGAGCGCGCGGCCCTGGCCGCCCTGTGCCGCGAACCGGCCCTCGGCAAGGCCGTGGCCCTCACCAGCGCCGATCTGCTCCGGGCCGTGGAACGGGCCGCCACCGGCGTGCTCGACCGCAGGGCGCGCAAGGAGGAACCCACCGTGCTGCGGTACGCCCTGCGGGCCAGTACGAAGACCAGCCCGCTGTCCTGGTTCACCGCCGTCGGCTGGGGCGTGTCGTCAAGCTCCGCACAGGACCGGCCCGCCGCCGCGTGGGGAGCCGCACCGCTCTTCACGGACCCCCTGCACCCGGTCGTGAAGGTCAACCGCACCCTGACGACGGCCCTGACCCTCGCCCTGCTGACCGCACCGCACCGGCGGGCGGCCCTCCCCCACCGGATCACCAGCAGCGCCCGGGTCAAGGGCGGCCGGGCCGCGTTCTCCCGGGACCGGACCTCCTTCGCCGGCGGCCGTTACCTGGTGGCCGACGAGGACGAGGTCGAACTGCCCTACGGCGGCCCCCTGGACCTGGTCACCGAGCACGCCGAGACCCCGGTGCCCCTGGCCGGATTGACGGAACTGCTGGCCGGCGCCCTGAAGGGAGCGGGCGACGACGGCCCCGCCGCCGCCTCGGCCTTCCTCGACCGCCTGGGGCAGGCCGGGCTGCTGGTGCCGGGCGACCCGGTGGCGCCGCAGGACGGCGACCCGCTGGAGGGCCTCTCGGCGTGGCTCCGCACGCTCGGCGCGACCCACCCCGAGGACGCGGCCCGCGCCGACCTCGTCGACGAACTCGCCCGGGTCACGGCCGCCTTCGCGGCGGCCCCCGCCACCGAACGGCCCGCCCTGCTCACCGACCTGTCCCGGGACTGGCAGGCGACCCTGGCCGACGCGGGACGTCCCGTACCGCCGGTGTCCGCGCCCCTGAACGTGCTGTCCGAGGACGTCGTCGCCCCCCACCCGCTGCCCGTCGACGGCTTCCTCGACGCCGCCGACCACGAGGCGCTCGGCGAGGTCACCGCGCTCGCCGAGTCGTTCGACCTCGGGCACCTGCTCCGCCGGATCGTCCGCGACCGCTTCGTCGCGCGGTACGGAGCCGGCGGCACCTGCCGCCACCCGTGGGAGTTCGGGGCCGAGGTCGCCGACGCCTGGGAGGAGGCCGGGCGGCTCGCGGCGCTCGCCCCCGGGGACCGGGCCGCGTTCCCCACCGGGGCCGGTGCGCTCGCCGATCTTCGCGCGGAGGTCGTCCGGACGGTCGCGGGCCCCCCGCAGGGCGCCCCGGCCGACGACGACACGGTCGTGCTGCCCCGGGACCTCATCGCCGGTCTCGGCGGGCGACTGCCCGACTGGAGCGTCGAACGCCCGCTCGGTTACGCGTACTTCCTCCAGCGGGAGCCGGGCCGGCGGGCGGCCGGGACCGGACCGGTCCCGCTGTGCGTGAACCACGTGTACGGCGGGTGGGGCCGGTTCACCAGCCGGTTCCTGGACGCCCTCGATCCGCGCGCCGGCGTCGAGGTGTCCCGGCAGATCCGCCGCGGGTTGGGCCCCGGTGCCCGCGCCGCGCAGGTCCGACCCGTCGGCGGCTTCAACGCCAACCTGCACCCGCTGCTCGTCCCGGACGAGATCGGCCCCGACCGCGACCGGGCCTCGATCGGCGAGGGCGACCTGGACCTCGTCCACGACGAGGCGACCGACCAGGTGCGCCTGCGGCTGCGGAGCACCGGGGAACACCTCGACGTGCTGTACCCGGGATTCCTCGCGCCCGTGTTGCTGCCGCGCCGCATCGGGGCCCACCTGGCCGACCATCCCGAGGGCGCCGTCGACTTCGGGGCGCTCGTGCCCCGCCGCGCCGTCACCGCGCCGGGCGGGCTCGTGACGCGCACCCCCCGGCTGCTCCACCGCCACGTGGTGCTCCGCCGGCGCCGCTGGCTGCTGCCTCCCGACGTGGTCCGCGCCCTGCGCGCCGACCTCGGCTCCGAGCCGGTGCCGGCCACGGCCGCGGTCCGCTGGCGCGCCCTGCTGGACCTGCCCGAGCAGCTCTTCCTGCACCCGGTCGGCGGCCCCGCCACCGGGCAGGCCACCGCCGACTTCCTGAACCGGCTGAACCGCCCCAAGCCGCACCTGGTGGACCTCGGCAACGCGCTGCACCTGCGGTGCCTGGCCAAGTGGCTGTCCCGGCACACCGAAGGCGGCGCGGTCCTGGAGGAGGCGCTCCCCGCGCCCGGCGGCCTGGACACCCCGACGCACGCGGTCGAGCTCGTACTTGAGGTCAACCGGCCCGGGCGGCGGCGATGAACCGGGACACGACGGCGCGAGAGCGACGAACACCACGAGTGCCGGAAGAGAGCGTGCGAGCCCTGCGATCCATCGAGGACGACGCCCCGGGGGCCGGGGACGTCCGCGAGGCGCGGGACGTGGTCGTCTACCACCACCACCCCGTCAAGGCTCCCCTGCTGCGCGAGGTGGTGTTGCCGCTCGCCGAGGCCTTCGCGGCGGACGGGGGCGCCGCCCACGTGGAGCGGCACTGGTTGCACGGCCCGCACCTGAGGCTGCGCCTGGTGGGCCCGCGCGAACGGGTCGAGGCCGCCGCCGGGTCCGCCGCGACCGACGTCCGCGCGTGGCTCCGGGTCCACCCCTCGCACGGCGACCTCACCGAGGCCGAGTTGCTGGAGCGGGCCGAGGAAGCCGGCCGCGCCGAACTCGTCGCCGGTCCCTACGGGCCGATCGTCGCGGACAACACCGTCCGGGTCGAGACCGTCGACCGCACCGCCTTGCGCGGCCTCCTCGGCGACGACGGCGCCGACCTGCGCGACGAGCTGCTGCGCGCCGGCCTGGACCCGTTGCGCGCCGGCGCCGCCTTCCTCGGCGAGCACGGCGACTCCGCGCAGGCCCGGGTCCAGCTCGCGGTGGTCGCGCTCGCCGCACACGCCGGCGCCCACCCCGGCGGGCTGGCGGGCGGTCACTACTCGTACGTGTCCCACCTGGAGGACTTCCTCTTCCACGAGGATCCGGACGGACGGGTGCGGGACCGGTTCGAGCGCCACGCGGAGCGCGTGGACGACGCGGTGACCGCTCTCGTCGGGCGGATCTCCGGCGGCGGCGCGCAGGGGTGGGAGCGGGCCTGGTCCGCGTACTCGGCGGGCGCCTGGGAGCGGGTCCGCAGCCGGTACGAGGCGGGCGCGGACCTGCACGGTTCCCCGGACGCGTACCGGGCGCGGGCCGCGGCCACCGGGGACTCCGGGACGGCGCGGCGCTGGAACCACGAGGAACGCACCGGTTACAGCGCCTTCCACGCACTGCTGCGCCGCTCCGACCCCGAGGGGACGATGTGGAGCCGCCCCGACTACCTGATCCACCGTGCCTCCACGAACGCCCTCTACCGGCTCCTGGCCATCTGTGACGTCCGTCCGCTGGAGCGGTACCTGGCGGCGCACCTGGTGATCCGTACGGTGCCCGGTCTGACCGGCTGCGACTGGCGTACGGAGATCGGCGCGGCCGTCGACGCGGTGGAGGGCGCCTCGTGAGCGCCGAACACCCCGCCGTGCCGGGCGCCGGCCCGAGCCCACGGACTGACGCACGTCCGGGCATCGGCCCGGGCCCGGGTGCCGACGCGCGTCCGGACGAGGACGCGGGCACGGGTCCGGGCCCGGGCGAAGGCACAGGCACGGACACGGGCTCCCGAGCCGTGCGGCGGTTGCGCCCCGGGGTGGCCGTGACGCCGTTGCGCGTCGGCCTGCACCTGCGCGGGCGGCGCGGGAGCGTCACCCTGGAGGGCAGCAAGGCGCTGCCGACCCTGTGGCGCATGATCGAGGGGCCCCTGCGCGACGGGGGGTTCGAGGAGTTCCTGGACGGCCTGGAGCCGGGCTCGGCGCTGCGCGGGGCCATGGACACGCTCGTCGGGCAACTGGAGGCGCACGGCCTGCTCGTGGCGGGCCCGACGCCACACCCGACCACCGCGCGGAGCACCGCGACCGGTCCGGTCGGGGAGTGGCTCGGCGTGACGGCCGAGCGGCCCGACACCGCGCGGGGGGCGCTCCTCGGGACCCGCGCCGAGGTGGTGTCCGGCGCTCCCGACGGCCCGCTGGCCAGGGCGGCCGGGCGGGCGCTGGCGGCGGGCGGGCTGCCCGTCGCGTACACCGTCGATCCGGATCTGCCCGGGGACCGGGTCCTCCTGTACGCCCGGGGGGCGGGGCCCGTCCGGGGCGTGGCGGTCGGCCGGCGCGGCGGGAGCGGCTACGCCACCGCGCTCGGCAGTCCCGCCCAGATCCGGTCCGAGGCCGAGGCCCTGGAGGCCCGACTCGACCACCCCGGCCTGCCGGGAGTGCCCGCCACGTCCACCACGCCCATCGCGCCCGCGCCGGTCGAAGTGCCCGCCGTGCCCGCCGCGTTCTTCCCGCTGCTCGCGGGCGCCGCGGCGCACCGGCTGCTGTGCGGGGCCGCCGGGCTGCCGGACCCTGCGGGCGAGGGCGAGGACGACCGGCTGTTGCCCGGGCTGCCGGCGGTGCTGCTCGCGGACGCCCGGCCGCCGCGGGCCGACTACCGCAGCTGGCTCGGGCCCGACCGCGTCGACGCGGATCGGCGGGTGCTCCTGCCTGCGGCCGCCACCCTCGGCGAGGCGCTGCGGCGGTTGGCGGCCCTCGCCGACGAACGGTGCGGGATGCTGCCCGAGCCGCTCCCGGGGGACCTGCGCCAGTTGCCCGTGCCGCTCGCCCGCTGCGTCCTGCGTCGGGCGGGCAGCCCTGACGGCGTCCTGGTCGGCGGTGCGCCCCGGCTGGACCTGGCGCGCCTGGACCTGTTCTGTCGGGCCGCCGAACTCCTTCTCGGGGGCGACGGCTTCACCGTCGGGGCGAACCCCGGGCACGCCCGGGGCCGGGCCCTGCGCGCGGTCGCCGCCGGCCTGCCGGAGCCGGCGGGCGGGCCGCATGCCGTGCCCGCCGACCGGTGGTCCGGGCACCCCCAGGTGCGCCACTGGTGGACCACGCTGACCGACCGGCTCGCCGTCCCCGCGCGCCTGGAGGTGGTCCGGGTGGCTCCGGGCGAGGAGGTGTACCGCGCCGTCGTCCGCCCGACCGGGCACCGTGAGCCCTCGTGGGGCCCGTCGCGTGAACTCCCCCGGCTCGGTGACGCCGTGGAGGGGACGCCGGGCGACGCGGCCGGCTTCGCCGCGCTCGCGGCCGTCGCCCGCGTCTCGGCCTCCGATCCCGACTCCGCCCGCGACTCCGGGTTCGCCTCGGGCTCGGGTGGCGCGGTCGCACCGCTGGCCGCCGCCGGGGTGCGGACGGCCGGCTGGGAGGACTCGGGGTGGACCGGCCGCTGGTTGGCGGAACTGGCCGGGCGCGAGGACGCGTTCCAGGACGCGCTGCGCCGGGTGACGGGCGCGGACCCGGCCCCGGGCCCGCCCGTCGCCGGGCCCGCCGGCGAACCCGGGGCGCTGCTGCGGGCGTTCGGGTTCACCGTCCTGCACACCCCCCGGGAGACACCATGACCTCGGCGACCTCGACCACGAGCGCGGCCCCGGCCGGTCCGCTCGGGGCGCTGCCGGTGCCCGTGCTCGACGCCGGTTCCGCGACGGCGGCCGTGTCCGGCGCGGCCGTGGTCCTGTTGCCGCGGTGGACGCTCGGCCTCGCCGAGGAACTCAGCCGGCACGCGCTCGACCACCCCGTGGAGTTCGTACCGGTGCGCTTCGACGGGGCGCTGGCGGTGGTCGGGCCGGTGCTGCGGCCGGGCGCGGCGGCCTGCCTGTGCTGCGCCGAGTACCAGCGGCTGGCCACGGCGGGCGGCCGCGTGCCGTGGCGGAGCCCGACCCTGGAGCTGGCCGGCGTGCCCTCGCCGGCCCTGTCGGAGTCGCTGGGCGCCCTCGCGCTGGAGCTGCTGGAGCCGGCCGCCCCCGAAGGGACCGGACCCGGTGCGGAGTCGGGGACGGAACCGGGTGCCGGGTCGGCCGTCGTGTACGTCGTGCACCTCGGGCGCGGCACCTGGTCCACGCACCGGGTCCGCCCCGTCGGCGGCTGCGCGGTGTGTCACCCGCTGCCCGCGGACTCCGCGTCCGACGTCGCCCCGCTGCCGTCGGCCCCCCGGCCGCTCCCCGATCCGTACGTGCTGCGCGCGCCCAACCCGCTGACCGCGCCGGTGCGGCTGCGCGAGGCCCTGTACGACGAGCGGTTCGGGCCGGTGCGCGCGCTGTTCCGGTCCGAGGACTCGGCGTTCTGCCTGACCAGCGCGTTCGTGACCGACGGTCGTCTCGTGGACGACGGCGGGTACGGCCGGGCCCGGGACTTCGGCGACAGCGAGCGGATCGCGCTGTTCGAGAGCGTGGAGCGGTACACGGGCATGCGGCCGACCGGCCGGCGCACGGGGCTGCGCGCCTCCTTCGCGGAGTTGGGGCCCGAACGGGCCGTGGACCCGGAGCGGCTCGGCCTGCCCGACCCCGCCCACCACGGCCACCCGTCGTCGCCGACCGTGCCCTACACCCCGAACCTGGTCATGGACTGGGTGCACGGCTGGTCGCTCACCCGGCGGCGGCCGACGGCCGTCCCCGAGCACGTGGCGTACTGGGACGTTCCAGGCGCCGCCGACCGGCCCCGCGTGGTGTACGAGTCCTCGAACGGCTGCGGACTCGGCAACAGCCCCGAAGAGGCCGCGCTCTACGGGCTGTTCGAGGTGGCGGAGCGCGACGCGTTCCTGATGGCGTGGTACGCGGCGACGCCCCTGCGCCGGGTGCTGCCGCCGCCGGACGACCTGGACACCGCGCTGCTCGCGGACCGTGCGGCGCTGGCCGGCTACCGGCTCGTCCTCCTCGACGCGACGAACGACTTCGACGTCCCGGCCGTCGTGGCGGTCTGCCGGTACGAGGGCTCCCACCCGGACGCGCCCCGGATGTTCCTGGCGGCCGGCGCCCACCACGACCCGCGGGCGGCGATCCGCTCCGCGGTGGCCGAGGTCGTCACCAACGTGCTGGACGCGGGGCACCGCGCCCTGGCCGAGGGCGGCCCGCGCGATCCGCGGCGGCTCCGGCCGATGCTGGACCGGCCGGACCTGGTGGTGTCCCTGGACGACCACGTCGGCGTGAACACCCTGCCCGAGGCCGGCCCGCGCCTGGAGTTCCTGTTCGCCGACACCCCCCGGCTGTCGGTCGAGGAGGCCTGGCCGGGGGCCCCGGAACCGGTGGGTGACCTCGCCGACCTGCTCGGGGCGAGCGTGGAGCGGCTGTCCCGGGCCGGCCTGGAGGTGATCACCGTCGACCAGTCCGAACGGGGGCTGCGCCGGCGGCTCGGACTGCACGCGGTGAAGGTCGTCGTCCCGGGCGCCCTGCCGATGACCTTCGGGCACGTCAACCACCGCACCCGGGGGCTTCCCCGGCTGCTGGAGGTGCCGTACCGACTGGGGCGCACGGAAAGGCCGTTGCGCCCGGAGGACCTCGCGGTCCACCCGCACCCCTTCCCCTGACCCCACGACGGGCACGGGCCCACGACGAGGACCGCTGATGACGACGATCGACACCTGGCAGAGCCACCACCTGTTCCTGCACTCCACCGCCGAGGAGGCCGACGCGTTCCTGTTGCGGGACGTGGCCCCCTTGCTGGACGGCCTGGTGGCGGCCGGGGAGGCCGGAGGGTGGTTCTTCATCCGCTACGGGGAGGACGGCCCGCACCTGCGGATCCGGGTGCACGGCGCGGACCCGGCCGCGGCGGCGCGGCTGCCGGAGGAGTTGGCGCGGGCCGCGAAGGAGGTGCCCTCGGTGCCGGGCCCGTGGCCGTCCGCCCACGGGGAGGTGCGGTCCGTGCCGTACGTGCCCGAGACGGACCGGTACGGCGGCCCGCTCGCGCTGCCGGTCGCCGAGGACGTCTTCGGCGCCTCCACCGGGGTGGTCGTCGAAGCCCTGCGGGAGGTAAGGGGCGGGGGCGGCGCGACGCGGCTGGCGGTCGCGGCGGACCTGGCGCACGCGACGGCGTACGCGCTGGGCATGGGCGAACTCGCCGCGGCGCGCTGGCTGCGCGGGCACGCGGCCGGTTGGCGGTGGGTCACCGAGGTGCCGCTGCTGCCGGGCGCCTCGGTACACGCCCGGGTCAACTCCGTGTACTCGGCGCAGCGTTCGACGCTGGGGCGGCGCGCGGCGGACCTGCGTCGGCGGCTCGCGGACGGCACGGCGACGCCCTGGCTGCTCCGGTGGACGGACCGGGTCCGGGAGGCCGATGCGACGCTGCGGGCCGGCGGGGGGCCGGAGGCCCCGTACGCCTGGGTGTGGGCGTCGCAGCTCCACATGCTGTTCAACCGGCTCGGCGTCACCCCCGACGAGGAGCGTGCGGTGTGCCGGCTGGTCGCCCGCACCCTGCTGGAGACGACGGACGCGCAGACGACGGCATCGGGGACGACGGCCTCGGCGACGACGGACGAGCCGGTCGACTACTTCCCGTCCTCGCACACCGCGCCCGACTTCCGCTACCTGGAGCGCAGCAAGTTCCAGATCGGGCGCGGCGAGGACACGGCCCTGCGGCCGTCGGCGCCGCTCTCCCCGTCGGCGACCGGCCGGGCGGGGTGGGGAACGGCCGGGCCGGAGATCGCGCTGCCGACGGGTCCGCTGCCCGAGGTGTCGCTGCGCGAGGTCCTCGCGGGCCGGTCCTCGCTGCGCGGCGCGCTCACCGGGCCGCTCGACGCGGACACGCTGGGCGCGTTGCTGTGGCACTCCCTGTCCGAGAGCGGCCGCTCCGAGCAGCTCCTCGCGGACGGCTCGACCCGTTCCCTCGTCCACCGCCCCCACCCGAGCGCCGGCGCCCTGTACACCGCCCGGGTACGGCTGCTGGTCCTCGATACGGCCGGGGTCCCCGCGGGCACCTGGGAGTGCGTGCCGGAGTCGCGGACGCTGCGCCGCGTGGGGCCGGTCCCCCCGGTGGAGGCGATCAAGGCGCTGTCGACGTACCTGTCCCGTCCCGCGCCGGACCCGGACTGGATCGGCATCGACGACGCGCCGGTGGTCCTGGCCGTCTACGCGGACCTCGGCCTGCTGCGGCGCCGCTACGGTCTGCGCGCCCTGCGGCTGGCCCTGCTGGAGACCGGCCACCTGACGCAGACGCTGCTGCTCACCGCGACGGCCCTGGGCCTGGCCGGGACCCCCCTCGGCGGCTTCCACGACGACCTGGCCCACGAACTCCTCGGCCTGGACGACCTCGAACAGCCGCTGCAGTACCTGCTCCCCCTCGGCCGGCGGCCCGGGGCCGGAAGCTGAGCGCTGTCCCCACACCATCGGGGGAATCCCCCACCCGTCGTGCCGGGGACGGGTGGGACACGCGATACTGGCCCCATGGTCCAGCTGTCCTCTCCCGTCCCGCCGGCACCGGTCGGCGAAGTGCTCCGCTCGCGGTACGCCGGCCGCCTGCCCGGCTCCCTCGCCGAGCTGACGGGGCCCGTGCGCGGGCCGGTGGCGCTGCCGCCGCATGTCGCGTGGTCCGGGCTGCGGACGTACGACCTGGACCGCCCGCGCCAGCGGATGAGCCTGTACCGGACCGTCCTCGCCGAGGGCCGGCGCGAGGATCTGGTCGCCTTCCTGGAGCGGGACCTGCTGATCGCGCAGTGGCCCGTCCTGCGCACCCTGGTCAGCAGGCACGTCCGGCAGGTCTGGGAGGACCGCTTCCCCCAGCTCCCGACCCGGACCACCACGCTCGCGTGAACCTCAGCGGGCTGCACCGCCGACTCCTCGCCGACGTCATCGCCATCGGTTCCCCGTACCCGCTCGTCCTCACGGGTGGTTACGCGGTGCAGGCCCATGGGCTCGTCGACCGGCTCAGCCAGGACCTCGACGTCGCCACCGAGAACCCGGCCCCCATGGAGGACATCGCCGCCGACCTGGTCCACGAGCTGACCAAGCGCGGCTGGGCCGTGGAGGTGGTCGCCGTGGACCCGCTCGCCGCCCGCCTCATGGTCACCGACCCCGCCGACGGCGCGCGGTGCGAGGTGGACGTCCTCAAGGAGAACCTCTGGTCCGCGCCCGAGGACACCGAGTACGGACCGGTCCTCGCCCTCGACGACGTGATCGGCACCAAGGTGCGCGCCCTGGCCGACCGGGGCGCACCGCGCGACCTCATCGACGTACAGGCGGCCCACCGCCTGCGCCGGCACGACCTGGGCGAACTGGAGCGTCTGGGCGCGCGGCACGGGCGCGACGAGTTCCGCCTCGACGACCTCCGGGACCGGCTGGCCGGCTCCGAGTGGTACGACGACGAGGAGTTCGCCGAGTACGGTCTCGACGCGGACGCCATCGCCGACCTGCGCGAGTGGGCCCGGCGGTGGGTCATCGACCTCGAAGGCCGCCTCACGGACGACTGACCGGCCCGCCGCACGACCGGGCGGAGCGCGTCGCACGCGGGACCGGGGCCGGGCCGCGTCGTTCACCCCGTGAAGGCGGCGAGGGTCTCACGAACCGGTCGGCGTCGTCGATCCCTCGCCCACCGCATGCAGCGCGACCGCCTCGGGGACGCCGGCTGAGGTCGACGGCCGGGGCGGCCCTCAGTGCTCCGCGTCGACCGGGCAGGCGGCGTCGGCGGCCGCCTCCACGAGGTTCTTCTCCAGGCGTTCGAGGGTGTACAGGGCAGCCGCGCGCTCGTCGTCCGTGAGGCCGGCCGTCGAGATGTCCTCCAGTTGGGTCCAGACCTCTTCGACCTGACGGCGCAGGGCGTGGCTCGCCGCCGTCGGCTCGATGAGCGACGCGCGCTTGTCGGTGGGCGAGGGCCGGCGGCGGACGAAGCCGGACTGTTCCAGGCGGCGGACGGTACGGGTCATGGTGGCCGCGTCGGAGTCCATCAGCCGCACCAGGTCGATCTGCCGCTGGGGACCGCGTTCCCACAGGTGCATCATGACCAGCTCCTGGCCCGGGTGAAGGCCGATGCGGCGCAGCAGCTGGCCGGCGAACATGCGGTGCAGGCGGGCCAGCCGGAAGATCGCGTGACTGACGGGTCCGCCGCCGGCCGCCGCCGGCATCGGCACGGTGGCCTCCTGCTGCGCCACCACGGGCCTGGTGGCCTCGGGCTTGTCTCCGGCGTCCGGCGTGGGCTGCGTCATCGTCTTCCTCCCCGTACCGCTCGGTTGGCTTTACTGCCCGGTCAAGGTAACCCTACCGCCACCTGAAGCCGGCGGCGCCACTCCGATGCCCTCTTGAATATGCCCAGTTCAGAGCACATCTCCCTGAGCCGTTGCCGGCAGATCACCCCTCTCGCCCGTGACTCCGGGGAATAGATCCGGGCTGGTTACTTGTTCGGACAGGTGATTTACTTGTTCAGACAGGCAACTGCATGGACGCGGGCACCCTGCCGTGCCCGTGGCATGCGGCACCACCCACTCCGAGGGGACTCGACATGACCACCGCGACCACCGCGTTCGATCCGATCGACCTGGGCGGCAAGCGCCTCGCCAGCCGCATCGTGATGGCTCCGATGACCCGCAGCCGCGCCCACGGGGCCGGCGCGGAACCGACGGAGCTGATGGCGACGTACTACGCGCAGCGCGCCTCGGCCGGGCTGATCGTCACCGAGGGCATCCAGCCCTCGCCGGTCGGCCAGGGCTACCCCGACACCCCCGGCCTGCACACCGCCGGCCAGGTACGGGCATGGCGGAAGGTGACCGACGCCGTGCACGACGCGGGCGGCGTGATCTTCGCCCAGCTCATGCACACCGGGCGGATCGGCCACCCGAGCCTGCTGCCCGACGGCCTGGTGCCGGTGGCGCCCTCCGCGGTGACCGCCAAGGGCCGGGTCTTCACCCACGAAGGGCCCAAGGAGTTCGTGACGCCGAAGGAGCTGGGCGACGCCGAGATCCGGCAGACCATCGCCGACTTCGCCGCCGCGGCGCGCCACGCGATCGAGGCCGGGTTCGACGGCGTGGAACTCCACGGCGCCAACGGCTACCTGATCCACCAGTTCCTCTCCGACCACACCAACCGGCGCACCGACGCGTGGGGCGGTGACATCGAGGGCCGGATCCGTTTCGCCGTCGAGGTCGTCACCGCCGTGGTGGAAGCGATCGGCGCACAGCGCGTCGGCCTGCGGATCTCGCCCGGAAACCAGTACAACGACATGTCCGAGACCGACCCCGGCGAGGTCCACGAGGCGCTCCTGAGGCGGATCGCCGGGCTGGACCTGGCCTATCTGCACCTGCTGGAGGGCCCCGACCCCGAGGCGGCGCCGCGGCTGCGCAAGGCGTGGCCCGGCACGTTCGTCCTCAATCCCTTCACCCACCCGGACGTCACCGGCCCTGACGCGCTCAAGCTGATCGAGGACGGGAGCGCGGACATGGTGGCCTACGGCGCCCTCTTCCTGGCCAACCCCGACCTTCCCCGCCGCCTCGCCGCGGGCGGCCCGTTCAACACTGCGGACCAGTCCACCTTCTACGGCGGCGACCACCGCGGCTACACCGACTACCCCACCCTCAACGGCTGACGCCCCCGCCAGTCGTCGACCACGCCTTCACCCGGGAGTTCACGGATGTCCCAAGCGATCACCTTCTCCGAGTACGGCACGTCCGACGTGCTGCGGCTGTCGGAGGTCACCCCTCCGGAGCCCGGTCCCGGCCAGGTCCGCATCCGCGTGCGGGCCGCGTCCGTCAACCCGCTCGACATCAAGATCCGGTCCGGACTGATGGCCGGCAACGCCCCGGCCCGCTTCCCCGTGATCCCCGGCCTGGACGCGGCCGGCGTCGTCGACGCCGTCGGCGAAGGAGCCGCGGCGTCCGTGGGCGATGCGGTGCTCGGTTCGGCCGCGGGCGGCAGCTACGGCGAGTACGCCCTGCTCGACCGGCCGGTGGCCAAGCCCGACGCCCTCGACTGGGACGTCGCCTCCTCGCTCGTCACGGTCGGCCTCACCGCCGCCCGTGTCCTGGCGGAACTGGACGTACGGGCCGGACAGACCCTGCTCGTCCACGGCGCCGCGGGCAGCGTGGGCATCATCGCGGCCCAACTCGCCGTCGCCCGGGACATCACCGTCGTCGGAACGGTCGGCGAGCACGACATCGACCGACTGACCGCGCTCGGAGCGAAGGCCGTCCGCTACGGCGACGGCTGGGTGGAGCGGGTGAAGGCCGCGGCCCCGCAGGGCGTCGACTCCGTCTTCGACGCCTCGGGCGCCGGCGTACTGGCCGAGTCCGTCACCCTGACCGGCGACAACACGCGCGTCGTCACCATCGCCGACATGGCCGCCGCACGGCACGGCGTCCGCTTCAGCGCGGGCGGCGGCGAAAGTGCCGGAGCCTCCCTGGCGGAGCTGGTCGCCCTGGCCGCCGGCGGTCGGCTCACCGTCCCGATCTGGCGCACCTACCCCCTCGCGGAGGCCGCGCGGGCGCACGCCGACCTGGAAGCCCACCTCAACCGGGGCAAGGCCGTCCTGCTGCCCTGACCTCCGAAGGCCGCCGCCCCGCCCGCTCGGGCGGCGGCCCCGGGGCCGGACCGCCGGCCGTCAGGTGTCGCTCGTCGACAGGCATCGGGTCTTCCGGGCGAGGCCGCCCAAGGCGTCGTTGATGGTGACCAGGGCGTCGCCCGCGGGCCGGGAGCCGCCCGCGAACGCGACCTCGACGGCGGGTTCGCGCCCGTACGTGGTGAACACCCACGCCCCGTCCCGCTCGACCCCGGCGTCGTCGAGGACCCAGTCGAAGCCGTTGACGTTCACACAGGTGTCGATGGTCGGGGCGAGGGGTTCCACGCCGCAGCGCAGCACGACGGCCCTGTCGCCCCACCCGGCGGCCCCCGCGCCGTCGACGTCGTCGCGGCCATGTCCCATGAGGGTCTCGGGAAGGCGCGCGACCACGTCCGAGCAGGGAGCGGTCCGGGCGAAGGGCCCCGCCGGCACGCTGTAGTCGGCGCGGGCGTACACGGCGACGGCGACGCAGAGGGACGCGGCGGCCACGGCGCACACGAGCGGTCCGCGTCTCTTCGTCCGTCCCATCCCCATGCCCGCCACGGTAGTTCGCGCCCGCGACGGCCACCTCACCGCCCCCGGCCGCCACGTGGCGCGGCCGGTCGCGTCACGCGTGGTCGCGGGCCGGTTCCCGCCCGGGGCGTGGTGTGCGGTCGTGTCGGGGAAGCAGGAACGGGGTCGTCAGCATGAGGAGACCGGCGATCGCGATCGCCGTGCGCGGGCCGGTGACGGCCGCCAGCAGGCCCCACAGCGCGGTCAGGAGGGCGACGGTGGCCTTGCTGGTGACCGACCACGCGGCGAGGGTACGGACGACCCGGTCCGCCGGGGTCCGTTCGAGCCGGTAGGTGGCGAACACCGGGTTGAACACCCCCATGCAGGTGATCAGCCCGAGCTCGACGGCCATGAGGAACACCAGCCCGGCTGCGCCGGGGCCGACGAAGGCCGTCCCGAGCGACCAGCAGGCCCGCAGTGTCCCGGCGGTGCGCATGACCGCGTGCCGGCCGAACCGGGCGACGAGCCAGGGGGCCGGCCGTGAGCCGATCAGTCCGCCGACGCAGGGCACGGCGAAGGCGAGGGCGTACTGCCAGGGCGCGAACCCGAGCGGGCCGAGCATGAGCACGGCGAGCAGCGGCGAGGTCGCCATGATCAGGCCGCTGACGAGGACCGTGTTGAGGAACAGCGGGCGCAGTGCGGAGTCGGTCAGGATGTACCGCCACCCTTCGAACAGGTCGCCGACGCGCGACCGGGACGGCGCCTGGCCGGCGGGTGCGGGGCGCGCCTCCGGGCCGCCCATCGCGCGGATCCCCGCCGCCGAGAGCAGGTGGCTGATCGCGTTGGCGACCACGGTCACCACCGGGCCGAACGCGGCGATCGCGGCCCCGCCGAGCGGGGGGCCGAGCATGGTGGCGGTCCAGGTCGTGGACTCGAAGCGGCCGTTCGCGACGAGCAGGTCGTCCGGCCGCACGAGCGCCTTCACGCACGCGCCGGCGGCCGCCGTGAAGGCGATGTCGGCCGCGCCCACGACGATCGCCACGACCAGGAGCTGGGGAAAGGAGAGCCGACCGAGCGCGAACGCCGCGGGCACGCTCATCAACGCCGTGAAGCGGACCAGGTCCATCGCGACCATCACGGGCCGTTTGCGGCGGAACTCCAGCCACGGGCCGAGCGGCAGCGCCAGCGCCGCGCCGACCGCAAGTCCGGCGGCCGCCAGCAACGAGACCTGGGTCGGTCCGGCGTGCAGGACGAGGATCGCGATCAGGGGGAACGCGTCGAACGCGAGCCATGTGCCGAGGGTGCTGATCGCGTACGCCGCCCAGAGCCACCCGAACGGCCGGCCGAGCGACCGTCCACCCGCCATGATCGACCCACCCCTCGCCCGCCGTGGAACACCCTCGTGTTGACCGGAGGAATCAAAGCGAGGGACACACCGGCGGGTCAAACAACCCGCCGACCGGCGCTCACAACCACGCGTTGTGCGACTGGCCAGGGCCTGGGTCCCGTCGTCGAAGTGGCGCGGCGGGTCAGGCGAAACGTGGACGACAGGGCCTAGGGTGGGTCGGCGTGAATCTCGATGCCGTACGCACCTTCGTGGCCATTGCTGACGCGGGCCGCTTCCAGCGGGCCGCCGACGACCTGTCGATCACCCAGCAGGCCGTGTCCAAGCGCGTCACCGCCCTGGAGAGGGATCTCGGGGTGCGGCTCTTCATCCGCGCCCCGCAGGGGGTCCGGCTCACCGTCGACGGGCAGGCCTTCCTGCCGCACGCGCGCGCTCTCCTGCTCGCCGCCGAGCGGGCGGCGGATTCCGTGCGTCCGGGCCGCCGCGCCCTGCGCGTCGACGTGATCAACCGGCGGATCGCTCCCGCGCGACTGCTGCGCGCGTTCCACAGCGCGCATCCGGAGGGCGAACTCGACGTCGTGACCAACCTCCTCGACGCCGACTCGGCGATCACCGCCGTCCTGTCGGGCACGATCGACGCCACCTCCCGCGCCCTCACGATGCCGACCCGGGAGCTTCCCGAGGGCGTCGAGAGCGCCCGTGTCCTCGACGACCGTCTCCAGCTCCTCACCGGGCCGGGTCACCCCCTGGCGGGCGTCGGCGCGGTCACGCCCGCCGAACTCGCCCGGTACAAGATCTGGATGCCGGGCATCGTTCCCGGCACCGAATGGGCCGCGTACTACGACGAGCTCTCGGCCGAGTTCGGGCTCACCATCGACACGATCGGCCCCAACTTCGGCTCCGACGCCCTCCTGGAGGCGATCGCCGGCTCCTCGACGCTGGCGACCTTCGTCGGTGAGGAGGACCCGCTCGTGGGCCCCGCCCACCACGACCTGCGGCGCATCGAGGTGCGGGACCCGACACCGGTGTACCCGCACTCGCTGGTGTGGCTCGGCGACAACCCGCATCCCGCGCTCGCCATGCTCCGCGACCACCTGCGGTCCACCCGGCCCGACCGCTCCGACGCCGCGATCTGGACGCCGACGTGGGCTCGGGAACGGCACCCCGGACACCGCGCCTCCCGGGTGTGAGGCGCGTACCGGAGCGGACGACCGGGCGCTCCGGAGCCGCTCCGGAGCCGACCGGGGCACCGAACCGAACCGGAGCGGACGACCGGGCAAGCGTCGGGCCGGCCGGGCCGTGCGGACGCGGATGGCGCGTCACGTGGTGACGAGTCGGGTCTCCACCTCACGGGTCGCCGCGAGGCGACGGCGGCGACTCGGCATCAGCATCGTCGGGTGCGAGATGCTCCAGGCCGCGGCCGAGCAGATCAGCTCCTTGATGCGGGCACCGCTTCGGCCGGCGATGACGGTGGACGTGGCCTCGTCCTCGTGGGTCACGCGCTGGAGGATCCCGTCGCGGCGTCCGAGGCTGATGCACTGGGCGGCGTAGCCGATCGTGGTCTCCCGGACCTTGCGCCCGGTCAGGCGCGCGGCGAGGGCGTCGGCGGCCTGCCAGGCCATCGGGGTCGCCGTGGCGCAGGCCATCCGCAGCGGCTTGCCGCCCGCCCCTTCGGCGCGCGCGGCGTCGCCGACGGCGTACACGTCGGGGTGCGAGACCGAGCGCATGGTGCCGTCGACGATGATCTGCCCGGTGTCGGAGACTGTCAGGGTGGTGGCGGCGGCGATCGGGTGGACGGCGAATCCCGCCGTCCACACGGTCACCCGGGCGGGGATCCGTCCGGCCGCGGCGGTGACCACGCCGTCCGTCTCGACGCGCGTGACGTCGGCCCGCTCGTGGACCGCGATGCCGAGCCGGTCGAGGACGAGGTGCAGGTGGCGTCGGGCCTTGTCGCTGAGCCAGTCGCCGACGCCGCCGCGGGCGGCGATGGAGACCCGGAGGTCCGGGCGTGCCTCGGCGATCTCGGTGGCCGCTTCGATACCGGTCAGGCCGCCGCCGACGACCAGCACGGTCGCGCCGGGCTCCAGCTCGGCCAGGCGCGCCCGCAGCCGCAGTGCGTCCTGCTTCCCGGCGACGTTGTGGGCGTACTCGGCGACGCCGGGGATTCCGCGGTCGGTGGTGGTGCTCCCCAGGGCGTACACGAGGGTGTCGTACGCGAGGGTGTCGGGGCCGAGCGTGTCGGGGCCGAGGGCGTCGGGGCCCTGATCGCCGGTGAGGGCGACGGTCTTGCGGTCCGCGTCGACCGAGGCGACCCGCGCCGTCCGCAGTCGCACTCCGGTGCCCGCGTAGAGCGCGTGCAGGGGGCGGGGCCGCAGGTCCTGGCCGGTGGCGAGCTGGTGCAGGCGCACGCGCTCGACGAACTCGGGGTCGGCGTTGACCAGGGTGATCTCGACGTCGTCGCGGTGCAGGCGCCGGGCGAGGCGACCGGCGGTGGTGGCTCCGGCGTACCCGGCGCCCAGGACGACAATGCGGTGCTTCATGGCTGGCTCCTATCCGGTGGGACTCACCTCCTGAACCGGACAGCCGCTCGATCCCTGACAGGTTTCGCATGTGACGTGGGTCACCACACCTGCGCGAGGGGCTGATGCGGGCCGGCGGCCGCCCACCGGCGCGTGATGCGGTCCAGCTTGTCGGGGTTGACCAGGATGTGGATCTCCTCGACGCCGTCGGGGGTCGTCCCGAGGCAGATCACGCCGAGGATCTGCTCGCCGGCCGCGATCAGCACGGCGGGACCGCCGTTGACGACGGCGGCGTGCAGGGCGGCGCTGCCTCCCACCCGCGCCCGCTTGGCGGGGGTGGGCCGGAAGAGGGAGCGCAGGTAGCGCGCGATGCGGAGCGCACCGATGACGGGGGTCCTGCGGGCCTGGACCTTCGCACCGCCGTCGGCCACGCTGACCGCGTCGTCGGTGAGCAGCCGGATCAGCGGATCGGTGTCGCCGCTGAGAGCCGCGGCGAGGAACTCCTCGACGACCTTCCGCGCGGCGGCCGCGTCGACCTCGGTGCGGGGCCGGTGCGTGGCGAGGTGCTGTTTGGCACGCCGGTGGATCTGCTGGCAGTTGGACTCGGTGAGGTCGAGGAGTTCGGCGATCTCCCGGTGCGCGTACCCGAACGCCTCGCGCAGCACGTACACCACGCGCTCGTTGGGCGTCAGCCGTTCCATCAGGGTGAGCATCGCGACGGAGACCGACTCGCGCTGCTCGGCGGTGTCGGCCGGACCGAGCATCCGGTCTCCGGCCAGGACCGGTTCGGGGAGCCACTGCCCCACGTAGGTTTCCCGCCTGGCCCGCGCGGAGGTGAGCTGATTGAGGCAGAGGTTGGTGAGGACTTTCGTCAGCCAGGCCTCGGGCGTCTCGATCCGCTCCCGGTCCGCCGCGTGCCATCGCAGGAACACGTCCTGTACCGCGTCCTCGGCGTCTCCGGCCGACCCGAGCAGTCGGTAGGCGATCGCCTCCAGGCGGCCCCTGGAGTTCTCGAACAGATCGACCTCGTGCGTGCGGAGCGGCATCGGACCATGATCGGCCATGTCCGCGGGCCTCGTCCACCACCCGCGGCCGGCCCGACGCGGGAACCGGACGTGCCCGACGCGCGAACGGCGTGAAGGGGCCCCGCTCCGGCCGGTGTCGGGCCGGAGCAGGGCCCCTTCAGGTCCGACGTCAGGGGGCGGCGGCCGTTCCCGACGGGGTGGGGTGCGCGTCGGTCGGGTGCCAGCGGGGGCCGCGCTGTTCCGCCAGCCGGAAGGCGGCCAGCGCCTTGAGGTGCTTGGCGATCGTCGGCGGGGTGAACCCGACGGCGGCGGACAGCTCTTCCAGGGTGGCCCCGGCGGGGGCGGTGGCCCTCAGTCCGTCCCAGGTGCGCGCCGCGGGCAGGCCGAGGCCGCCGTTGCTGGCGGAGGTGTGGAACAGGTCGTGGTGCGGCTCCGGCCCACCCGGATCCGCCGCGGCGGCCACGGGGTCGGTCTCCGGGGACGACGCGGGGTGGGCCGCCGGGGGCGACACGGGGTGGGTCTTCGGGGACGACCCCCGGTCGACCCCGGACGGCGACACGGGGTCGGCCTTCGGGGTCGGCGCCGGGACGGCCGCGGAGGGCGACACGGGGTCGGGCCCCGGGGCGGGTACGGACACGGTGGCCGGCACGCGCAGGGGACGGCCCCGGGCCGGTCCGACCGGCCGGGGCGTCATGTTCACGGTGCGGTGCCTTCGGCCCTTTTGACGTTTGCTCACAGGCTTCGCGTCCCTTCACCAGTACGGATCACGTGAAGGGAACGAGTGAGCGGGAGACCGGTGACTCGCGAACCGGTTTTCGTTCGCCTGAAAGGGTGCCCGCCGCGTCACGCGGGGCCCCGTACGTCGGAAACGTGGGCCCGTGCGTGGGGCGGCACGGACCCCGCGCGTCGGGCGGCACGGGTCCCGGACAGCGGGAACGCGGGCCTCTCCGCCGACCCGTGCGGGGGACGGGCGGGCGGCGGGGAGGCCCGCGGGTTCGGTGGGCCCGAAGGCCTACTTGAAGGCCGGCAGGCTGCGCTCGACCCAGGCGGCGAAGGGGGAGGCCGGGCGTCCGAGGACCTTCTCCACGTCGGGGCTGACGCGCTGCTCGGCCGGGAGGGGCTGTCCCAGGATGTCGAGGGTGCCCTGGACGACGCCCTCCGGCATGAACTGCGACATGTGGGCGTAGGCGGCGTCGCGGCTGAGTTCGATGAAGGTGATCTCCTCGCCGAGGACTTCGGCGAGCGCGGCGGCCTGCTCGCGCGGGGTGACCGCGGCCGGGCCGGTCAGCTCGTAGGTCTGGCCGGCGTGGCCCTCCTCGCGCAGGGCGACGGCGGCGACGGCCGCGATGTCCGCCGGGTCGACGACGGGGAGCGCGACGTCGGCGAACGGCGCGAGGACGGTGCGGTCCGCGCGGACCGACTCGACCCAGGCGTAGGCGTTGGAGGCGAAACCGCCGGCGCGCAGCACGGTCCACTCCAGGCCGGAACCGCGAACGGCGTCCTCGAACTCGCGGAGCCGGCTGTGGGACTGCGCGTCCGGACGGGTGGCGGTGATCTGCGAGGAGAGCAGGACGACCTTGCGCACGCCGGACTCCCTGGCCACGGTCAGCAGGGTCTCGGCGCTCTCGCCGCCGCCGAGCAGTTCGCCGGCGAGCAGGATGAACAGGGCGTCGGCGTCCTTGAGGGTCTCGCGCAGGCTCTCCGCCCGACCGAGGTCGGCCTGTACGTGGCGTACGTCCCGGGCGAGTTCGGCGGGCAGGGGGTTGCGGGAGACGGCGGTGACATCGGCGCCGGCCGCGGTGAGGGTGGCGATCAGCGGGCGGCCGACGTTTCCGGTGGCTCCGGTGACAACGATCATGAGAATGCTCCTTCATCAAGGTTCATGGTGGGAGAAAGCCGCTGTCGGGGGCGGCGCCGCGGTGGCCGGACGGTGTCCTTCGCCGTGATACCGGGGACGCTAGCATCCTCGACATAGTAAGTACCTAGGGGAAAGTGACTATCCCTCCGGGAGGTGCTGTCCCCGGTCGGGACGGCCGGGCCCGGTGCGGACTGCCCGTGTACGGCGGCGAGTTCGCGACCGAGGCGTGCCAGGTGGGCACGCGCCTCGGGTGGGCCGAGTACTTCGACGCGGGCGCCGAAGCCGGCGAGTCGGGCCGTGAGCACGTCGAGTGACGGCCCGTCGGCCTCGATGTCGTGGCGGCCGTCGGCGCGCGGCTGCGGCCCGCGCAGCCGGTCGCCGAACAGCTCGCGCAGGGCGGGCAGCACGTCGGTGTGCACCGCCGCGCGCACCGTGGTGGTGCGCAGGCCCCGTTCGACGCCGTCGGTCAACGCCTGCCACGCCGTGGCCAGGTCGAAGTCCTGGGGGCGGCGGGCGGGTTCACCGGTGGCGGTGACGGAGGTGACCCCGGTGTGCCGGAAGGACCGCAGGCCGTCCTCGGTGGCGGCGACCAGGTGCCATTGGCCGGCCTTGCAGACCAGGCCGAGCGGGTCGACGGTCCACCGGCCGGGCGGGGCGTCGGGGTCCGTGTACCCGAGGGTGATCCGCACCCGGTCCAGGACCGCCTGTTCCAAGGCGTCGTGGTGCGGCCCGCCGGCGGTGCGGACGGCGGCCCGGGACCAGTCGAGGCCGTCCACGACGAGTGCCTTGGAGGCGGCCTCGGCGTGCGGGCGCATGGGGGCGGGCAGTGCCTGGACCAGTTTGCGCAGGGCGGCGCGGAGTTCGGGTGAGGCCGAGAGCGGACCGGCGGCGAGGAACAGCGCCCCGATCTCGCGCTGGGTGAAGCCGGTGAGGTCGGTACGGGATCCGCCCACCAGGCTCCAGCCGCCGCCGCGTCCGCGCTGGGAGTAGACGGGTACGCCCGCCAGGGTCAGCGCCTCCAGGTCGCGGCGGGCGGTGCGTTCGGAGACTTCGAGTTCGCCCGCGACCTCCTTGACCGTGACGCGTCCGCGCGCCTGGAGGAAGAGCAGCGTGGCGACCAGACGATCAGCCTTCATTTTGCCCACGTTCTTTCTAATAGGCCATAAGATGACCTGTTTGGTGGGGAAGATGGAGTCATGACAGAGACTGTGAATGTTTCCGGCGCCCCTGCCACCCGTCCGTCCACCGACCCCCGCGGCGGCCTCTTCAAGGTCGTCGCACTGGCCCACGAGGTCCTCGCCGGCATCCGCCCGGACCAGTACGACGAGGTCACGCCCTGTCCGGACTATTCGGTCCGGGACATGGCCAACCACCTGGTGTCGGTGCTGCGCCGGGTCGCCGTGCTCGGTGCGGGCGGTTCCTTCATGAGCGTTCCGCACTTCGCGGAGGACGTCGCCGACGGTGACTGGGCCGAGGCCTGGGCGGTCTCCGTCAAGGAGTTCGACGCGGTCTGGTCCGACCCGGCCGTGCTGGGTCGTCAGATCGGTCTGCCCTGGGGCCCGGTGCCCGGTGTGGTCGCCTCGGTGATCTACACCAACGAGTTCGTCCTGCACGTCTGGGACCTGGCCAAGGCCACCGGCCAGAACCCGACGTGGGACCCGGAGATGCTCGCCGCGCCGTTGGCGAACATGCACCGCGCCGTGCCGGCCGAGCCGCGTGGCGGCCAGGTTCCGTTCGGTCCGGTGGTGGAGGTGCACGAGGATGCTCCCGCGATCGACAGGCTCGTCGGCTGGTACGGCCGCCGTCCCTGACGGCCGCCCGGGTCACGGGGTCGCCGTCCCGGGACGGCGGCCCCCAGGCCTTCTCTTCCGGTTCTTGCCCGGCCCGTGTCGGGGTCCGGATCAGCCGGCGGACCCGATGCCCTGCGCGAAGGAGAAGAACCGCGCGGGGTCGTACTTGGTCTTGATCCTGGCCAGGCGGGCGTAGTTCTCGCCGTAGTAGGCCCGCTTCCAGTCCGTGAGCGCCGGGTCCATCCAGTTCTGGTACGTCTCCCCGTTGGACAGCGGGTCGATCGTCCGGAAGCCGTTGTCGACCCAGTGGGTGGCGACCGCCCGCGCGTCGGCGGTGTTCTGCTGCGGATCGTTGATCAGGGCCCGGTAGTTGACCGAGAACAGCGAGTCCCGGTGGACGTACGCCGTGTCCGTGCGCCCCGGGTCGTTGGCCGCGCCCCCGAAGAAGTGCAGGTCGAGGTAGCGGGCCTGGCCGGCCCTGCGCTCGGCGTCGAAGGCCGTCATCACGTCCGTCCAGCCGGTGTGCCCCAGCGGGCGACCGGCCAGGCGGGTGCGCTCCAGGCCGAACTCGGGTCGGGTCAGCACGCCGGACGGGGACTTGCCCGCGCGTTGGCACTGGTCCTGGCTGAGCGTGCCACAGCCGAAGATCATCATCATGAGCTGCTGGTACGTCATGACGGCGTCCTGGCGGGCCAACGGCGCGCCCGTCAGGGCGATCAGTCGGGCCGCCTCGGCGTCCCGTTCCGCCGGGGTGCCCCGGGAGGCCAGCATGATGTTGACGTTGGGGACGGAGCCGGGTGCCGCGTCCGGCTGGACGACGTACCCGCCGCCGCCGATGGTGCGGGGCGCGTCCACCAGCCAGGTCGTGGCGGCGTCCAGGACGTCCGCCGCGCGGTCGTACGGGAAGATCAGGTTCGTGATGGCCATCTGGTCGCCGACGTGCGGGGTGACCGTGAAGCGGGTGACCACGCCGAAGTTTCCGCCGCCACCGCCGCGGATCGCCCAGAACAGGTCGCTGTTGCGGGTCGGCGAGGCGGTGACCACGCGGCCGTCGGCCAGGACCACCTCGGCCGAGGTGACGGCGTCGCAGGCCATGCCCATCGGGCGGGTCAGGAACCCGTAGCCGCCGCCCTGGAGGAAGCCGCCGGCCGCGACGGTCGGACAGCCGCCCTCGCTGACGACGAGGCCGTGCGGGGCGAGGGCATTGAGGATGTCGACGTTCTTGGCGCCGGGACCTATGTTCACCGAGCCGTTGCCGGCCGCGACGGCGACGGCGTTCAGCCCGGACACGTCGATGATCAGGCCGGGGGTGGTCGAGTACCCGCCGAAGCTGTGGCCGCCGCTGCGGACGGCGGCGGGCAGGCAGTTGTCCTGGGCGAAGCGCAGCGCGACGGAGACGTCGGCGGAGCTGACGCAGTAGGCGACGGCCTTGGGGTTGGCGGCGTCGAACTGGGCGAGTTCGAGCTGCTTGGCCACGCCGTACGCGGCGTCGGTGGGCAGGACGAGCCGGCCCTGGAGGTTGCGCGCGAGCTGGTTCCAGGGGGCGCGGCCGGCCGCGGCGGTGACGTTCGCGGCGGGCAGGACGGTCAGGCCGACCGCGGCCGTGCCGGCGCCGATGAGTGCTCTACGAGTGATCACGGTTGTCCCATGGGTCGAGGCGACAGGGGTGTGACGAGGCGGTGTGACGAGGCTGTGGGGGGCGGAGCGGCGGCGGGCCACCGGCCCGGCCGCCCGGAGGGGGCGGCGGGGCCGGTGGAGCCGGGAGGGGCCGAGGCTAGGAGACCTTGCGGCCGCGCACGCCCTGTCGGACGACGCCCTTGAGCATGGAGCGTCCGAGGTCGCGCATCTCCTTGGGGCCGGAGGTGCTCGCCCACCACATGAACTTCATCATCGTGGGGGTGGTCGCCCGGAAGAACCGGTGGTCCTCGGGGTCCTTCCAGCCGAACGGCGTGTTGACCGACTCGCAGTCGCGGATCGCCTGGAAGACGATGTCGGCCGCCTTGTCCCCGTCGATCTCGCCGGCCTCGAACCGTTCGCAGGTCTCGGCGGTGATGTCGAAGAGGTGCTTGAAGGCGTGGCTGTCCGGCCACCACAGGCCCGTGTAGGGGGCCTTCTCCATCTCCCGGAAGTGGCGGTCGTCGCCGTCCAGGGTGAAGTTCTGGCGCGCCATGATCTGGCGCATCGTCGCCGGGGTGGTGAAGCAGGCCCACACCCGGAAGACGGCGTTCCAGAGGCGGAAGTGACTGAAGGCGATGTAGGAGGCGTTGACGATCTTGTCGTTGTACTCCAGCAGGCCCTGCTCCAGGCGCTCCACGTACTCGAAGCGCTCGACCGAGAAGTCGTCCTCGCGCAGCGCGTCCAGCACCCGGTAGGCGAGGGCGTCGACGACCTCGAAGGTGTTGGACAGACCGCGCGAGTACAGCGGGTCGATGAAGCCCGCGGCGTGCGACATCAGGCACCAGCGGTGGCCGATGGTCTGCTTGGAGGAGTACTGGATCCGGTCGGTGGAGACCCACTCGCGGACCCGCTTGGCCCCGTCGAACTGGCGCTTCACCGCCGGGTACATGTCGAGGTAGTGGTTGAACTCCTCGTCGGGGGTCATGTCCTTCGGCTTGGGGTACAGCCGCTCGTCGAAGGTCAGGCCGACGCTGCAGAGCGGGTTCTTGGAGTCCTTGTAGTTGTCGAACGGGATGATCCAGAACCAGCCGCGCTCGATCAGGTGGTGGAGCGTGCCGCCGTGGAAGGGCGATTCGGCGGGCGGGCGCAGCGCCTCCGGGTAGTTGCACACGTCGTCGTACGGCTTGATGCCGACGTAGTGCGTGAAGAGCGACCGCGAGTGGTGCTTGTGGCGGGGCGGGTTGTCGCGCAGGGCGAACTTTTCGGCGAGCGGGGAGCGGAACCCGCTCGCGTCGATGAGGAACTTCGCGCGGAACACCTCACCGGTGTGGCCCGTGACGGTGACGCCGTCCTCGTCGAAGTCGAGGTCGGTGGCGCGCCAGTTCTGCCGGATCGTGCAGCCGTACTTGGCCGCGACGTTCAGGTAGTACGAGTCGGTGTCCTGCCGGTAGAGGTGGACGGCCTCCGTCAGCATCTTGGGGATCACGAACATCGTGGCCTCGGCCGGGTTCGGCTCGCGGTTCTTGTCGTGCGAGACGAAGCCGAAGCTCTGCTTGCGGCCGTGGTGCGGGCCCATGTGCTCGGTGATCGCCTTGACGTCGAGCATGTGCTTGATCTCGGGGACGTCGTAGCGCGTGGCGAGGATGTGCAGCCACTCGACGAGCTGCGGGTTCTGCGACTCGCCGACGGCGAAGCGCGGGTGTTGGCCGGCGTCTATGAGGACGACGTTGGCGCCCTGGCGGGCCAGGATCGCGCCGGTGATCGAGCCCGCGAGTCCCGATCCCAGGATCAGGACGTCGCACTCGTTCCACTCTTCGGCCTTGGGGGCCTCTTTCGTTGCCTCAGCCTTGGTGGGCAAGACCGTACTCCTCTTTGTCGATTTCACTCGGCGCTTGCGTGGACGCCGGCCGGTCATCGGGTCAGGCGGTGTGGCGCGGCGCGCCGAACCAGTCGGTCAGGGCCTGGGCCAGTCCCTCGGGAGAGCCGTCGGCGGCGACCCAGGCGACGTAGCCGTCGGGGCGCACCAGCAGGCTCGCGGCCGGGGCGTCGGCGTCGTTGCGGGTGGCGGTCACCACGTCGACGCGGTCCGTCCAACCGGCGGCGGCGGCGCGCAGTTCGGCGTTGTCGTGCAGGTCGAGCAGGACCGGGCGGCCCTGGTGCAGCAGTTCGTACGTGCTGGTCTTCGCGTCGTCGACCAGGAGCTCCTGGTCGGGCAGGCGGCGGCCGAGCAGCGGGTGGTCGCCGGGGGCGGCGCCGTAGGTGGTGTCGAGGCCGGTGACCAGCCCGACGAGGTGGGTGCGCACCTCCTCGATGCGGACCAGCTCGGCGAACAGTTCGCGCAGCGGGTCGGCCTCGGGGCCGCCGAGGTAGAGGGTGCGCTGGACCAGGGTGTTGGCGACGATGCGGGCGCCGACCGGGTGGCGCTCGGTGTGGTACGTGTCGAGCAGCCCCTCGGGGGCGGTGCCCTTGACGGCCGCGGCGAGCTTCCAGCCGAGGTTGACCACGTCGCCGACGGCGGCGCTGATGCCCTGCGCGCCGATGGGCAGGTGGATGTGGGCGGCGTCGCCGGCGAGGAAGACGCGGCCCTTGCGGTACTCGGCGGCGTGCCGGCTCGCGTCGGTGAAGTAGCTGGTCCACAGCGGGGTGGCGCCGCTGATGTCCTCGCCGGTCACCCGCTGGAAGGACTCGGCCACCTCCTGGAAGGTGGGGGGCTCCTGGGTGGGGCGGACGCCGGCGCCGCGCTCGAAGACCACGACGCGGGTGGCGTGCGGGCCGAGCGGGAGGACCACGACCATGCCCTGCTCGCCGACCTCGCCGGTGGGGCGGATCCGCAGCGGGACGCCGCTCACGTCGGCCATCTTCATCTCGATGGTGGCGCTGGTGCCGGGGAAGTCGATGCCGGAGAGGCGGCGGACGGTGCTGCGGGCGCCGTCGCAGCCCACCAGGTAGGCGGCGCGCAGGCGCTCGACGCCCTCGGGGCCGGCGATCTCGACCTCGACGGCGTCCTCGCCGTCGGTGAGGCCGACGACCTCGTGGCCGCGGCGGATCTCCGCGCCCAGGCCCACGGCCCAGTCGTGGAGGATGGCCTCGGTGCGGGACTGGGGGACCCCGCGGACGCCGAAGTTCCCGCCTTCGATGATGCGGTAGTCGATGGGAAGGCCGCCGAAGTGTAAGCATTCAGAAGGAATTGCGGCTGGATGGTGACGGTATGTGAGGCTTGCTGGTCAGGTGGTTTGTTCGATCGGTGGCATCCAGAGGTTGCCGGTGAGGGCGCGGTGGATGGCCTCGAAGGCGCTCAGTCCGTGTTTGCGGGCGGAGTCGAGGTAGGAGCGCACGGCGAGCCAGGCCGTCGCACCGTGTTCGGACTGGT
>NZ_JAPNLK010000003.1:0-1228 GCF_026627505.1 Streptomyces sp. H27-H5
GTTCGTTACTTCAGAACTAACACAGTGGACGCGAGCAACTGAGGACAAGCCCTCGGCCTATTAGTACCAGTCAGCTCCACCCGTTACCGGGCTTCCACATCTGGCCTATCAACCCAGTCGTCTACTGGGAGCCTTACCCTCTCAAGGAGGTGGGAATACTCATCTTGAAGCAGGCTTCCCGCTTAGATGCTTTCAGCGGTTATCCCTCCCGAACGTAGCCAACCAGCCATGCCCTTGGCAGGACAACTGGCACACCAGAGGTTCGTCCGTCCCGGTCCTCTCGTACTAGGGACAGCCCTTCTCAATATTCCTACGCGCACAGCGGATAGGGACCGAACTGTCTCACGACGTTCTAAACCCAGCTCGCGTACCGCTTTAATGGGCGAACAGCCCAACCCTTGGGACCGACTCCAGCCCCAGGATGCGACGAGCCGACATCGAGGTGCCAAACCATCCCGTCGATATGGACTCTTGGGGAAGATCAGCCTGTTATCCCCGGGGTACCTTTTATCCGTTGAGCGACGGCGCTTCCACAAGCCACCGCCGGATCACTAGTCCCGACTTTCGTCCCTGCTCGACCCGTCGGTCTCACAGTCAAGCTCCCTTGTGCACTTACACTCAACACCTGATTGCCAACCAGGCTGAGGGAACCTTTGGGCGCCTCCGTTACTCTTTGGGAGGCAACCGCCCCAGTTAAACTACCCATCAGACACTGTCCCTGATCCGGATCACGGACCGAGGTTAGACATCCAGCACGACCAGAGTGGTATTTCAACGGCGACTCCACAACCACTGGCGTGGCTGCTTCAAAGTCTCCCACCTATCCTACACAAGCCGAACCGAACACCAATATCAAACTATAGTAAAGGTCCCGGGGTCTTTCCGTCCTGCTGCGCGAAACGAGCATCTTTACTCGTAGTGCAATTTCACCGGGCCTATGGTTGAGACAGTCGAGAAGTCGTTACGCCATTCGTGCAGGTCGGAACTTACCCGACAAGGAATTTCGCTACCTTAGGATGGTTATAGTTACCACCGCCGTTTACTGGCGCTTAAGTTCTCAGCTTCGCACGCCCGAAAGCGCACTAACCGGTCCCCTTAACGTTCCAGCACCGGGCAGGCGTCAGTCCGTATACATCGCCTTACGGCTTCGCACGGACCTGTGTTTTTAGTAAACAGTCGCTTCTCGCTGGTCTCTGCGGCCACCCCCAGCTCAAGCAGCAAGTGCTCT
>NZ_JAPNLK010000003.1:1320-2742 GCF_026627505.1 Streptomyces sp. H27-H5
ACTTAACGTTCCAGCACCGGGCAGGCGTCAGTCCGTATACATCGCCTTACGGCTTCGCACGGACCTGTGTTTTTAGTAAACAGTCGCTTCTCGCTGGTCTCTGCGGCCACCCCCAGCTCAAGCAGCAAGTGCTATCACCGGTGATGGCCCCCCTTCTCCCGAAGTTACGGGGGCATTTTGCCGAGTTCCTTAACCATAGTTCACCCGAACGCCTCGGTATTCTCTACCTGACCACCTGAGTCGGTTTAGGGTACGGGCCGCCATGAAACTCGCTAGAGGCTTTTCTCGACAGCATAGGATCATCCACTTCACCACAATCGGCTCGGCATCAGGTCTCAGCCTTAATGAGGGACGGATTTGCCTACCCCTCGGCCTACACCCTTACCCCGGGACTACCACCGCCCGGGTTGGACTACCTTCCTGCGTCACCCCATCGCTTACCTACTACCACCTTGGGCCGGCGGCTCCACCACTTTCCTTTCCCCGAAGGGTCCGGAACGGCTTCACGGCCTTAGCATTAGAGGATTCGATATTGGGCGTTTCAAAGCGGGTACCGGAATATCAACCGGTTGTCCATCGACTACGCCTGTCGGCCTCGCCTTAGGTCCCGACTTACCCTGGGCAGATCAGCTTGACCCAGGAACCCTTAGTCAATCGGCGCACACGTTTCTCACGTGTGTATCGCTACTCATGCCTGCATTCTCACTCGTGAACCGTCCACAACTAGCTTCCGCTGCTGCTTCACCCGGCACACGACGCTCCCCTACCCATCCCAGCCCCCGTTGGGGGTATGTGCTGGAATGACACGACTTCGGCGGTACGCTTGAGCCCCGCTACATTGTCGGCGCGGAATCACTTGACCAGTGAGCTATTACGCACTCTTTCAAGGGTGGCTGCTTCTAAGCCAACCTCCTGGTTGTCTCTGCGACTCCACATCCTTTCCCACTTAGCGTACGCTTGGGGGCCTTAGTCGATGCTCTGGGCTGTTTCCCTCTCGACCATGGAGCTTATCCCCCACAGTCTCACTGCCACGCTCTCACTTACCGGCATTCGGAGTTTGGCTAAGGTCAGTAACCCGGTAGGGCCCATCGCCTATCCAGTGCTCTACCTCCGGCAAGAAACACGTGACGCTGCACCTAAATGCATTTCGGGGAGAACCAGCTATCACGGAGTTTGATTGGCCTTTCACCCCTAACCACAGGTCATCCCCCAGGTTTTCAACCCTGGTGGGTTCGGTCCTCCACGAAGTCTTACCTCCGCTTCAACCTGCCCATGGCTAGATCACTCCGCTTCGGGTCTAGAGCGTGCAACTCAATCGCCCTATTCGGACTCGCTTTCGCTACGGCTTCCCCACACGGGTTAACCTCGCTACACACCGCTAACTCGCAGGCTCATTCTTCAAAAGGCACGCAGTCACGACGC
>NZ_JAPNLK010000003.1:2839-155009 GCF_026627505.1 Streptomyces sp. H27-H5
TAGTTCACTGGGGCCGGCATCGCGAAGATACAACCTTACGGCCGTACCCTCAGATACCCAACAACGTGCCAGGCACGACCCTCCATCAGTGAGTCACTTTCCACGCCGAAGCAGTACTTGTGATCCATCTGGAAGACCGTGCCAAATAATCAACGTTCCACCCATGAGCTGACCGTGCAGAACATTTGTCTGCAATCGGTACTGTGCTCCTTAGAAAGGAGGTGATCCAGCCGCACCTTCCGGTACGGCTACCTTGTTACGACTTCGTCCCAATCGCCAGTCCCACCTTCGACAGCTCCCTCCCTTACGGGTTGGGCCACCGGCTTCGGGTGTTACCGACTTTCGTGACGTGACGGGCGGTGTGTACAAGGCCCGGGAACGTATTCACCGCAGCAATGCTGATCTGCGATTACTAGCAACTCCGACTTCATGGGGTCGAGTTGCAGACCCCAATCCGAACTGAGACCGGCTTTTTGAGATTCGCTCCACCTCACGGTATCGCAGCTCATTGTACCGGCCATTGTAGCACGTGTGCAGCCCAAGACATAAGGGGCATGATGACTTGACGTCGTCCCCACCTTCCTCCGAGTTGACCCCGGCGGTCTCCTGTGAGTCCCCATCACCCCGAAGGGCATGCTGGCAACACAGGACAAGGGTTGCGCTCGTTGCGGGACTTAACCCAACATCTCACGACACGAGCTGACGACAGCCATGCACCACCTGTATACCGACCACAAGGGGGGCACTATCTCTAATGCTTTCCGGTATATGTCAAGCCTTGGTAAGGTTCTTCGCGTTGCGTCGAATTAAGCCACATGCTCCGCTGCTTGTGCGGGCCCCCGTCAATTCCTTTGAGTTTTAGCCTTGCGGCCGTACTCCCCAGGCGGGGAACTTAATGCGTTAGCTGCGGCACCGACGACGTGGAATGTCGCCAACACCTAGTTCCCAACGTTTACGGCGTGGACTACCAGGGTATCTAATCCTGTTCGCTCCCCACGCTTTCGCTCCTCAGCGTCAGTAATGGCCCAGAGATCCGCCTTCGCCACCGGTGTTCCTCCTGATATCTGCGCATTTCACCGCTACACCAGGAATTCCGATCTCCCCTACCACACTCTAGCTAGCCCGTATCGAATGCAGACCCGAGGTTAAGCCTCGGGCTTTCACATCCGACGTGACAAGCCGCCTACGAGCTCTTTACGCCCAATAATTCCGGACAACGCTTGCGCCCTACGTATTACCGCGGCTGCTGGCACGTAGTTAGCCGGCGCTTCTTCTGCAGGTACCGTCACTTTCGCTTCTTCCCTGCTGAAAGAGGTTTACAACCCGAAGGCCGTCATCCCTCACGCGGCGTCGCTGCATCAGGCTTTCGCCCATTGTGCAATATTCCCCACTGCTGCCTCCCGTAGGAGTCTGGGCCGTGTCTCAGTCCCAGTGTGGCCGGTCGCCCTCTCAGGCCGGCTACCCGTCGTCGCCTTGGTGGGCCATTACCCCACCAACAAGCTGATAGGCCGCGGGCTCATCCTTCACCGCCGGAGCTTTTAACCCCCACCCATGCAGGCAGGAGTGTTATCCGGTATTAGACCCCGTTTCCAGGGCTTGTCCCAGAGTGAAGGGCAGATTGCCCACGTGTTACTCACCCGTTCGCCACTAATCCACCCCGAAGGGCTTCATCGTTCGACTTGCATGTGTTAAGCACGCCGCCAGCGTTCGTCCTGAGCCAGGATCAAACTCTCCATGAATATTTACCCGTAATCGGGTGCACACGCACTTAGAGCGGGCCGATCATGTCGGAATAAGACCGATCGACCACTGCGTCCTCGCTGTGTAATCGCCTGCAAGCACCACAATCCCGAGGGATGGTGACCTCACAGGTCTTTTTCAAAGGAACCTCATCCACCGAAATGGACGGGGTATCAACTTTTGGCGTTGATTTTTGGCACGCTGTTGAGTTCTCAAGGAACGGACGCTTCCTTTGTACTCACCCTCTCGGGCTTTCCTCCAGGCGCTTCCTTCGTTTCCGACTCTATCAGACTCTTTCGTGTCCGATTCCCGGTCGAAGCGGGTTTTGCTTTCCAGTTCTTCGCTTTCGCGTTTCCCTTTCCGGCGAGTCCGACTCTATCAGAGGTTTTCCACCGGATTTCCCGGCTTCAGACTTTCTGGAAGAAGAGTCGATTGTGCCCACTTGGAATTCAATTCCTGGGGGCGAGAGAGACTTTAAACCATCGCTGCCGAACTTGTCCAGTTCGAGGCAACCGTTCGAATCTACCTCCCCGCTGCGACCGTGTCAACGGTGTTTGCGGGACGACGAGGAGACTAGCAGCTCGGCCGGCTCGTCCGCACATCAGGCCGCGGTGGGGAGCGTCGCCGTCTGGTCGGCTTCCTCGACGTCACCCACGTCGCCGGCACGGGCGGCGCGACCGCCCAGGACGTAGACGTAGACCAGGAAGGCCGCCTCGGCGGCGATGCCGATGGCGATGCGGGCCCAGGTGGGGAGGCCGGACGGGGTGACGAAGCCCTCGATGAGGCCGGAGATGAAGAGGATGAAGGCCAGGCCGATGGCCATGCCGAGGGCGGCTCTGCCCTGTTCGGCCAAGGCGGCGCGGCGGGTGCGGGGTCCCGGGTCGATGACCGTCCATCCCAGGCGCAGGCCCATGCCCGCGGCGACGAAGACCGCCGTCAGTTCGAGCAGGCCGTGCGGAAGGATCAGGCCGAGGAAGACGTCGAGGCGACCGGCGGATGCCATCAGGCCGATGCCGACGCCGAGGTTGGCCATGTTCAGGAACAGGATCCAGAGCACCGGCAGCCCCAGGAACGCGCCCAGGACCAGGCACATCGCGGCGGCCTGCGCGTTGTTCGTCCAGACCTTCGCGGCGAAGGAGGCCGCGGGATGGCTGGAGTAGTACGTCTCGTACTCCCCGCCCGGCTTGGTGAGTCGCCTCAGGTCGTCCGGGGCGGCGATGACGCTCTGCGCCTCGGGGTTGGTGGCTATCCACCAGCCGAGGAGGACGCCGACGGCTATCGAGAGCACGGCCGTGGGGATCCACCAGCGGCGGCTGCGGTACACGGCGGCCGGGAAGCCGGCCGTGAAGAAGCGGGCGGCGTCGCGCCAGCCGGCCCGGCGGGCGCCGGTGACGGCGGAGCGGGCGCGGGCGACGAGCTGCGTGAGGCGGCCGACGAGCATCGGGTCCGGGGCGCTCGACTGGATCAGGGACAGGTGGGTGGAGGTGCGCTGGTAGAGCGAGACGAGTTCGTCCGCCTCCTCGCCGGTGAGCCGCCGGCCCCGGCCGAGGAGTTGTTCCAGACGCGCCCACTGCGCCTGGTGGGCCGCCACGAAGACGTCGACATCCATCCGGTTTACCGCTCCCCTGCCCCAGCCCAGCCGCCACCGCTTACTTCTCCTGTGGTCAGCTTGGCAGACTGGGGGAAACAGGGGCGGGTCAGGGCGGATGAAGGGTGCGCGTCAGTGAGCGATCTGGTGACGGGGGACGCGGTCGTCCTGGGGTTGAGGCCTGCGAGGCTGCCGAGCCGGGCGCTGGCGATCTGTCTCGACGTGCTCGTCTACGGCGCCGGATACCTGCTCGTCTCGATCGGCATCGTGTTCGCGACGGCCTCGCTGGACGACGCCGCCCAGGCCGCCGTCTCGGTGGGCATGTTCCTGCTGGTGCTGGTCGGTGTCCCGATCGCCGTGGAGACGCTCACCCACGGACGTTCGCTCGGGAAGTTGGCGCTGGGGTTGCGCGTGGTGCGGGACGACGGCGGGCCCATCCGGTTCCGGCACGCGCTGGTGCGCGGCGCGATGGGGGTCGTGGAATTGCTGATCACCTTCGGGAGCGTGGCCTGCATCGCCTCCCTGGTGTCGTCGCGGGGGCGGCGGCTCGGTGACGTGTTCGCGGGGACGCTGGTGGTCCGGGAGCGGGTGCCGGGAGCACGGGTGATGCCGGTGCCCCCGCCGCCGCCGTGGCTGGCGGGGCGGTTCACGGGACTGGACCTGTCGGCGGTACCGGACGGACTGTGGCTGACGATCAGGCAGTACCTGACGCGGATGAACCAGCTGGACCCGCACACGGGCGCCGCGATGGCGGCGAAGCTCGCGGACGAGGTCGTGGCGCGTACGGGGACCCCGCCGCCGGCGGGCGTGCCGGCCGCCGCGTTCCTGGCGGCCGTGGTGCACGAGCGGCAGTCGCGCGAGGCGGCGCGGGCCTTCCGGGCGGCTCCGCCGCAGGCCCCGTACGGAGCGCAGGCCGCGCCGGCTCCCGTGCCGTACGGCGCGATGCCCGCGGTGCCCGCGCCGGTGGTGACGGCGCCGGTCGCGCCGCCCGTCCGGCCCGAGGCGGTCGCTCCGGCGCGGGTCTCGCCCGTCGAGCCGCCGCGCGGCCGCACCGGGTTCGCGCCGCCCGCCTGAGGCCGGTGACCGCGAGGGACCGCGTGACCGTGAGGGGCTAAGGGGCCGGGTCCTCGAACGTCGAGGGCGGGGTCTCCAGGTGTTCGAGTTCGATGCCGGGGGCGGAGAGCACGACGTCGCCGGCGATGTGCACGGTGTGGACCTCGCCGGTGTCCAGGGCCGTGACGCGGTACGCGTCCACGGTGAGCGGGCCGCTGTCGGTGGGGTGTTCCTCGCGGCCGGTGAGCTCCCAGGCCTGGTCGACCGTGCGGGCGGCGAGGACCGGGTCGGTCAGGGCGAGCAGTCGGACGCGGGTGGCGGGGGCGCCCGGGGTCAGGCGCAACAGGCGGGTCGTCGCGACGAGGAAGGCCGGCGAGGTGCCGGTGAAGCCGGGCGCCCGGACGTTGCCCTCGGTGGCCTCCGCGCCGGCGGGATCGGTCCGGACCCAGGTGACGCCGTCGACGGCGGCGCCGCGGACCTGCCATCCGGAGGCGTTGACCTCCAGCCGGATGGGGCGGCCGATCTCGTCGACGGCCAGGTCCACCGAGCCGGCGTGGTCGCCGCTCGGGGTGGTGCGTTGGGCGACGTAGCGCCATCCGGAGGGGCCGGGCGCGCAGTGGAAGTGCTCCTCGCCGAGGGGCGTGTGGTCGTGCGGGTCGTGGAGCGAGTAGCGGCCGCGGGGCATCGGGTCCCAATTCTCGGATGGGCCGCAGGGGCCCGGGTGGTCGGGGGCCCGGGGCGGGGACGGGGCAGGCCCCCGGCGTGGTGCCGGGGGCCTGCCTGTGGTGCCGTGCCGCGGATCCGCCGGGGATCAGTAGCGGTAGTGGTCGGCCTTGTACGGGCCTTCGACCTTGACGCCGATGTAGGCGGCCTGCTCGGGGCGCAGGGTGGTGAGGCGGACGCCGAGGGCGTCGAGGTGGAGGCGGGCCACCTTCTCGTCGAGGTGCTTGGGGAGCACGTAGACGTCGGTGGGGTACTCCGCCTGCTTCGTGAAGAGCTCGATCTGGGCCAGGGTCTGGTCCGCGAAGGAGTTCGACATGACGAAGGAGGGGTGGCCGGTCGCGTTGCCGAGGTTCAGCAGGCGACCCTCGGAGAGGACGATCAGGACCTTGCCGTCGGGGAACTTCCAGGTGTGGACCTGGGGCTTGACCTCGTCCTTGACGATGCCGTCGATCTTGGCCAGGCCGGCCATGTCGATCTCGTTGTCGAAGTGGCCGATGTTGCCGACGATGGCCTGGTGCTTCATCTTGGCCATGTCCGAGGCCATGATGATGTCCTTGTTGCCCGTGGTCGTGATGAAGATGTCGGCCGTCTCCACGACGTCGTCCAGCGTCGCGACCTGGTAGCCGTCCATGGCCGCCTGAAGGGCGCAGATCGGGTCGATCTCGGTGACGATGACGCGGGCGCCCTGGCCGCGGAGCGACTCGGCGCAGCCCTTGCCGACGTCGCCGTAGCCGAAGACGACCGCGACCTTGCCGCCGATGAGGACGTCGGTGGCGCGGTTGATGCCGTCGATGAGGGAGTGGCGGCAGCCGTACTTGTTGTCGAACTTCGACTTGGTGACGGCGTCGTTCACGTTGATCGCCGGGAAGAGCAGGGTGCCCTCGGCCATCATCTCGTACAGGCGGTGGACGCCGGTGGTGGTCTCCTCGGTCACGCCGCGGATCTCGGACGCGAGCTGCGTCCACTTCTGCGGGGCCTCGCCGAGGGTGCGGTTGAGGAGGGTGAGGATGTGGGCGTACTCCTCGGAGTCCGCCGTCGACGGGTCCGGGGCCGCGCCGGCCTTCTCGAACTCGACGCCCTTGTGGACGAGGAGGGTGGCGTCACCACCGTCGTCGAGGATCATGTTCGGGCCGCCGGTGGGGGTGTTCGGCCAGGTCAGCGCCTGCTCCGTGCACCACCAGTACTCCTCCAGCGTCTCGCCCTTCCAGGCGTAGACGGGGACGCCCTGCGGGTTCTCCGGGGTGCCGTTCGGGCCCACCGCGATGGCGGCGGCCGCGTGGTCCTGGGTGGAGAAGATGTTGCAGGAGGCCCAGCGGACGTCGGCGCCGAGGGCGACGAGGGTCTCGATGAGCACGGCGGTCTGCACGGTCATGTGCAGGGAGCCGGTGATGCGGGCGCCGGCCAGCGGCTGGGCCTCGGCGTACTCGGCGCGGATCGACATCAGGCCGGGCATCTCGTGCTCGGCCAGGGTGATCTCCTTGCGGCCGAAGGCGGCGAGGGAGAGGTCTGCGACCTTGAAGTCCATGGGTGCTGCTCCTCATGGTTCGAGAGGGTGGGTACGGCTGAGCCGTGCATGGGCGGACCCGTGCACCGAGCACAGTCCGTCGGGGGCCCTCTCTCCCCTCGGCCGGTCACGAGGACCGCCCGACCGCCATCAGCAGCGACGCCTGACACTGAGGACGAATCTACACCGACCGGCCCGGTGGGCCCCAGCGGGCCGGAGAAGAAGTGCCGACCGGATTCGGGCCGTCCTGCGGAGGGGTTCAGGGCCTTTCGGTCTTTTGGTCGCCCCCTCGTGTGGAGAAGGATGCGGTGGGATCGGGTCGCGAGTGCGATCCCACAGGACCGACTGCACGAAGGAGAACCCAGTGACCAGTCCGGCAGGCCCTCCCGGTGGCGGGGGCGCAAGCGGGGGCAGGCGCCTGAAGCTGCTCGCCGTGACCGCGTGCCCCACGGGGATCGCGCACACCTACATGGCTGCGGAGAAGCTCCAGCAGGCCGCCGAGCGGCTCGGCATCGACATCAAGGTGGAGACCCAGGGGTCCATCGGGGCCGAGAACGTACTGGATGACAACGATGTCAGGGAGGCGGACGGGATCATCATCGCCGCCGACAAGGAGGTCGATCGCACGCGGTTCGCGGGCAAGCGGGTCCTGTCGACGGGGGTCGCGGACGGGATCCACCGGCCCGAGGAGCTGATCGAGCGGGTGCGGAGCGCGCCGGTGCAGTCGGGGGCGACGTCGTCGGAGAACTCCGGTGGCGGCGGCAACGAGCGCAGCGCCGCGTACAAGGCGCTGATGAACGGCGTCTCGCACATGATCCCGTTCGTGGTGGTGGGCGGTCTGCTGCTCGCCGTCTCGATCGCGCTCGGCGGCCACGCGTCCGCGAAGGGCATCACCTTCGACGAGGGGTCGTTCTGGTTCTACGTCAACGCCCTCGGCGGCCTCGGCTTCAAGCTGATGCTGCCGATCTTCTCCGGGTACATCGCCTTCGCGTTGGGTGACCGGCCGGCGCTGGTGCCGGGCATGCTCGGCGGATTCCTGGCCGCGGAGGCCACGACCGTCTACGGGGCGGAGGCGAACGCGGGGTTCCTGGGCGCCATCGCGACGGGCTTCCTCGCCGGCTACCTGGTGATCTGGATCAAGAAGGTCAAGGTCCCGAGGTTCGTACAGCCGATCATGCCGATCATCGTGATCCCGATCGTCTCGACGCTGGCCCTCGGTCTGCTCTACATCCATGTGATCGGGCAGCCGATCTCCTGGGTGTTCACGCACCTGACCGACTGGCTGAACGGGATGACCGGCTCCAGCGCGATCGTGCTCGGCGCGCTGATCGGCCTGATGATCGCCTTCGACATGGGCGGCCCGGTCAACAAGACGGCCTTCCTCGTCGCCGTGGGTCTCATCGGCACGAACAACGCCGTCATGGGCATGGCCGCCGCCGCCATCCCGGTCATGCCGCTGGGGCAGGGCCTGGCCACGCTGCTGCGGCGCCGGCTCTACAGCGATCAGGAGCGGGAGACCGGCATCGCCGCTCTCTTCATGGGCTTCTTCGGCATTTCCGAGGGCGCCATCCCGTTCGCCGCCGCGCGACCGGCGCAGGTCATCCCGGCGAACATGCTCGGTGGCGCCGTGGCCGGCGCCGTCGCGGGCATGGCCGGGGTCGAGAACTCGGTGCCGCACGGCGGTCCGATCGTCGCGCTGTTCGGCGCGGTGAGCGGGCTCGCGATGTTCTTCGTCGCCATCGCCGCGGGTGTCGCGGTCACCGCGCTGACGACCAACGCGCTGATCGGGCTCAAGGAGCGGCGGGGCCGCTCCGCCGAGCCGGTACCGGGCGCGGTGCACGAGCCGGTGCTCGTCGGGGTGGGCGCCGGTGCGGCGGGCGCGGCCGAGGGGTCGGTCCCGGCCCCGCGGACCGCCGCTGCCGCTGCCGCTGCCGGTGCCGGTGCCGGTGCCGGTGCCGGTGCCGGTGCCGGTGCCGGTGCCGGTGCCGCGAAGGCGACCGCGACCGCGACGGTCGTGGCGGGGCCTTCGGCCGGCGCGGACGACGGTGGGGCCGAGGTGCTGTCCGGCTACCTGACCGCGCGGACCGTGAGGACGGAGCTGATCGCGGACACCAAGGAGGCGGCGATCCGCGAGATGGCGGAGATGCTCGCGGCCACCGGCAACGTCCGTGACGTGGAGGAGCTGGTACGGGTCGCCCTCGCCCGGGAGGCGCAGGGGACGACGGGGCTCGGCGAGTCGATCGCGATCCCGCACGCCAAGACGGACGCGGTCACCCGGCCGACGGTGGGCTTCGCCCGGTCCGACGAGGGCGTCGAGTGGGGTTCGCTGGACGGGACGAAGGCCCGCCTGGTCTTCATGATCTCGGTGCCGGAGGCGGCGGCCGGTGACGAACACCTGCGGATCCTGGCCCTGTTGTCGCGCAAGTTGATGGACGTCGACTTCCGGGCCCGATTGCAGTGCGCACCGGACGAGCGGGCCGTCCTCGCGGTGCTGCGCGAGATCGCGTAGCCGGGGCGGGACGGGCGAAGGCCCCCGCGGCCGGTGGGTCGCGGGGGCCTTCGTACGTTCTCGGGTGTGTCAGTGGGCGGGATCGCCGCCGGGGGTGGCGGCGGGGTTGGCGCCGGCCTCGGCGGCCTCGGCGTTGTAGATGTCCGGCTCCAGGTAGATCACCCGGGCGATCGGGACCGCGGCGCGGATGCGGGCCTCGGCCTCGTTGATGGCGTTGGCCACCTCGGTCGCGGTGTCGTCGTGCCGGACGGCGATCTTCGCGGCGACGAGCAGTTCCTCGGGGCCGAGGTGCAGGGTGCGCATGTGGATGACGCCGGTGACCACGTCGCCGTCGACCATGGCTGCCGTGATCTTGTCGACGTCCTCGGTGCCGGCGGCCTCGCCCAGCAGCAGCGACTTGGTCTCGGCGGCGAGCACGATGGCGATGATGATCAGCAGGACGCCGATGCAGAGGGTGCCGATGCCGTCCCACACGCCGTCGCCGGTGGCCAGGGCCAGACCGACGCCGCCGAGGGCGAGGACCAGACCGATGAGCGCGCCGAGGTCTTCGAGGAGGACGACGGGGAGCTCGGGGGCCTTGGCGCGCTTGATGAACTGGCCCCAGCTGAGCGAGCCGCGGATCTCGTTCGACTCCTTGATGGCGGTGCGGAAGGAGAAGGACTCCGCGATGATCGCGAAGACGAGGACGCCGATCGGCCAGTACCACTGCTCGATCGGGTGCGGATGGTTGATCTTCTCGATGCCCTCGTAGATGGCGAACATGCCACCGACGGTGAACAGCACGATGGACACCAGGAAGGCGTAGATGTAGCGCTCGCGCCCGTACCCGAAGGGGTGTTGGGGCGTGGCCTCGCGCTTGGCCTTCTTGCCGCCGAGGAGCAGCAGCCCCTGGTTGCCGGAGTCCGCGAGCGAGTGGACGCTCTCCGCGAGCATCGACGACGAACCGCTGAAGACGTAGGCCACGAACTTGGCTACGGCGATGGCGAGGTTGGCGGCGAGTGCCGCCACGATCGCCCTGGTACCGCCCGACGCGCTCATGGGTGCTGGGTGTCCCTTCCTCGATGCGGCGCCCCAGGGCCGGGGCGCCGCGCTACGGCCGCATATTGTCGCAGCCGCCGGTAGGGACGGTACGTCAGACCACGACGGTGGCGCGGAAGACGGTACCGCTACCGGACAGTTCGGCCTTTTCGCCCGCGGGGACGAAGACGGACCGGCCGGGGGCCAGGGTCAGTTCGCCGGCCTTCGGGGAACCGGCGGTGCAGAGCAGGATCTGCGGGGTGGTGTCGGGGAGGAGTTGCGGGGCGCCGCCGGGGGCGAGGAGGAAGCGGGAGAGCCGGAACTCGTCGATGGGGGTCTCGTAGACCTCCTCGGCGCCGCCTTCGGGGCGCTGCACGGCGGGGTCGCCGGACTCGAACCGCACGATCTTCAGCAGTTCGGGCACGTCGACGTGCTTGGGGGTGAGGCCCGCGCGCAGCACGTTGTCGGAGTTGGCGAGCAGCTCGACGCCGAGGCCGTCGATGTAGGCGTGCGGGACGCCGGCGCCGAGGAACATGGCCTCGCCGGGCTGGAGCCGTACGTGGTTGAGCAGCATGGCCGCGATGACACCGGGGTCGCCCGGGTAGTCGTGGACGAGGGCCGCGTAGGGCGCGTAGGGGCCGCCGAGGCGGTCGGCGGCGGCGGCCGCCTCGGTGACCGTGCGGGCCATCTCGGCGCGGTCGGCGGTGAGGACGGCGGTGAGGACCTCGCGCAGCGCGGCCTCTTCGGGGTGCGCGTGCAGCAGGTCGACGTACGGCTTGAGGGAGTCGACCTCCAGGCCGGCGAGGAGGTCGGCGGTCTCCAGCGGGGCGCGGAAGCCGCACAGTCCCTCGAAGGGGGTGAGGGCGCAGATCATCTCGGGCTTGTGGTTGGCGTCCTTGTAGTTGCGGTGGGCCGCGTCGATCGGGACGCCTCGGCGTTCCTCGTCCTCGTGGCCCGCCCTGGCCTGTGCCAGGTCGGGGTGGACCTGGAGGGAGAGGGGGGCGTCGGCCGCGAGGATCTTGAAGAGGAAGGGCAGTCGGGGGCCGAACCTGGCCACGGTGGCCGCGCCGAGTTCGCGGGCGGGGTCGGCGGCGATGACGTCCGACAGCGTGGTCTCGCCGGCTCCGCGGTCGAGGCGGGAGGGCGCTCCGGGGTGGGCGCCCATCCACATCTCGGCCTGGGGTTCGCCCGTCGGCTCGATCCCGAGGAGGGCGGGGATCGCGGTGGTCGATCCCCACGCGTAGGGGCGGATGGTGTTCGTCAGACGGTCCATCGTCGTCTTCCTGGGTCTTGATGTGGGGCTGGGCAGGCGGGCACGGGTGTGCCTCAGCGGTGTCCCCCTGACGCCAACGCCAGGTAGGCGGTGGCGAAGTCGGTGATGGCGAGGAGTTCGGCGAGCTGTTCCAACTCGGTTCCCTCCTCGGGTTCGAGTTCGCTGATGGCCGTGTCGTGGCCGAGGGCGAGTTCGCGGGCGGCGGGTGCGGCGCTGAGTCCGCCGGTGGGTCGGTCGCGCAGCAGGACGACGCGGGCGCGCATCGCCTGGGGTTCGTCGACGCGGTCGCGGAAGAAGTCGTCGGGGTCGGCGCCGGCGGCGAAGGCCCCGGAGAGGAGCACTCCGTGGGCGGGCAGGGCCTCGGGGAGTTCGGCGGCGAGGGCGGGGCGCCCGGCGAGTTCGGCGAGGGTTGCGGCGAACCGGCGTCCGGCCGGGCCGGCTCCGGCTCCCTCGCTCCAGATGAGCGGGAGGGAGTCGGCGAGTTCGGTGGCGAGGGTCTTGGCCGGGTTGGAGTAGGTGGCGATCGCGGGGCCGCAGCGTTCGGCGGTGCGGTCGAGCCGGTCGGCGACGAGCAGGAGCGTGTCGGGTGCGGCGGTGACGAGTCCGACCTTGTCGAGGAGGACGAGGAGCGGGGTGAGCAGGGCCCACAGGGCGCCGGGGCCGGCCGCGGCGGATTCGTCGTACTCCTGGTAGGGGGCCCGGGCCATCGGTACGAGCACTCCGTGGGCGCCGTCCACGGCCTCGCTCAGCGGGGAGCGTTCGGGGGCGACGGCGACGACGGTGCAGCCGCGCCGGTAGGCCTGCTCGGTGAGGACGGCCAGTCCGGGCTCGGTGCCGTCGGTGGTGGCGACGAGCAGCAGGTCCACGGGACCGGCCCAGCCGGGCAGGGTCCAGCGCAGTGCGCCGGCGGCGTGTGCGACGCCGGTGGGATGCAGGCGGGTGACCGGTACGGAGGCTCCGGCGAGGGCGCCGAGGAGGTCGGCGACGCCGGTGGCGGCGGTGCCGGGGCCCGCGATGAGCACGGCGCGGGGGCGGCCGTCGGGCCGCAGGTCGGCCAGGCCGGCCTCGGCGGCGTGCCGGGCGGCGGTGCGGACCCTGGCTCCGGCGTCGGCGGCGCCGCGGAGCAGGCCGCGGCGGTCGGCGCGGGCGAGATCGTCCGGTGCGTCGAGGATGGACTCGTCGAGCATGGCGGCCTCCGGCTGTGGGTGGACGGACCCGGGGGCGAGGGCCCAGGGGGACGGAACCGGTCTCAGCGTCTGCGCGGGCGGGTCAGGCGGGGCGGCGGGCCTCGTCCACGAGGAGGACCGGGATGCCGTCACGGACCGGGTACGCGAGGCCGCAGTCCTGGCCGGTGCAGATCAGCTCGGGGGTGTTCTCGTCGGCCGACTTGTCGTCGAGGGGCGAGTGGCAGGCGGGACAGGCGAGGATCTGCAGGAGGCCGGCTTCGAGCGGCATGGGGCGCTTCCCTTCGAACATGCGGATTGGGCGAGGTCAGCGTACCGCCGGGCCGCGTGTGACGCGGCCCGGCCCGGTGATGCCGAGGCGCTTCTTGTCCGGCGGGTGACTACGCGCGGACGAGCGCGAGGACCTCGTCGCGGATCTTTTCGAGGGTCGCGGTGTCGCGGGCCTCGACGTTCAGGCGCAGCAACGGCTCCGTGTTGGACGGGCGCAGGTTGAACCACCAGTCGGCGGTGGTCACGGTGAGGCCGTCGAGTTCGTCGACGGTGGCGCCGTCCCGGGAGCCGTAGGTCTTCCTGACGAGGGCGGTGCGGCCGGCCTGGTCGGCGACGGTCGAGTTGATCTCGCCGGAGCCGACGTAGCGGTCGTAGGAGGAGACCAGGTCGGAGAGGGTGCCGGGCTGGCCGCCGAGGGCCGCGAGGACGTGGAGCGCGGCGAGCATGCCGGTGTCCGCGTTCCAGAAGTCCTTGAAGTAGTAGTGCGCGGAGTGCTCGCCGCCGAAGATGGCGCCGGAGGTGGCCATCTCCTGCTTGATGAAGGAGTGTCCGACGCGGGTGCGGACGGGGGTGCCGCCGTGTTCCTTGACGACCTCGGGGACGGACCAGGAGGTGATCAGGTTGTGGATCACGACGCCGGTGCCGCCGTTGCGGGCCAGTTCGCGGGCGGCGACCAGGGCGGTGATGGCGGAGGGGGAGACGCCCTCGCCGCGCTCGTCGACGACGAAGCAGCGGTCGGCGTCGCCGTCGAAGGCGAGTCCGAGGTCGGCGCCCTCGGCGAGCACGCGGGCCTGGAGGTCCACGAGGTTCTTCGGGTCGAGGGGGTTCGCCTCGTGGTTGGGGAAGGTCCCGTCGAGTTCGAAGTACAGGGGGACGAGGTCCAGCGGGAGGCCTTCGAAGACGGTGGGGACGGTGTGTCCGCCCATGCCGTTGCCGGCGTCGACGACGACCTTGAGGGGGCGGATGGCGGTGAGGTCGACCAGGCCCTTGAGGTGGTCGGCGTACCCGGTGAGGGTGTCCTGTTCGGTGACGGTGCCCGGGACGGTGTCGGCGGGGACGGCGGGGGCGCCCTCGTCGGTCCACTTCTCGACGAGTTCGCGGATGGTGGCGAGGCCGGTGTCCTGGCCCACGGGGGCGGCGCCGGCGCGGCAGAGCTTGATGCCGTTGTACCGGGCCGGGTTGTGGGAGGCGGTGAACATCGCGCCGGGCCGGTCCAGCGTTCCGGAGGCGTAGTACAGCTGGTCGGTGGAGCACAGTCCGATCAGGGTGACGTCGACGCCGCGGGCGGCCGCGCCGCGGGCGAACGCGGCGGAGAGGCCGGGCGAGGAGGGGCGCATGTCGTGGCCGACCACGATCGCGGTGGCGCCGGTGACCTCGACGAACGCGGCGCCGAAGAGTGCGGCCAGCGATTCGTCCCACTCGTCGGGCACGACGCCGCGCACGTCGTACGCCTTGACGATGTTCGAAAGATCTGCGGCCACTGCCTGCCCCCCTGAAGGATCCGTGCGGTGGGGCAAACCTACCCTGTGCCCGGATCGCCCTTTCGGACGAGCCGAGGGGGGATCGGCGGGTCAGGAATCGGGCGAACGCAGGACGCGCAGGTGGCCTCGCCGGGTTTCGCCGGGGGTGGGGGCGCCGGGTGCGGAGCCGCCCGCCTGGGCCGCGCGGTCGTGCGGGCGGGCCGCCTCGCGCACGGCGTTGGCCAGGGCTTCGAGGTCGTCGCCGCTGGGGCGGGAGGGGGCCGAACCGTCGGTCAGCCGCACCACGTCCCAGCCCCGGGGGGCGGTCAGGCGCTCGGAGTGCTCGGCGCACAGGTCGTAACAGTGGGGTTCGGCGTAGGTGGCGAGCGGGCCGAGAACTGCGGTCGAGTCGGCGTAGACGTACGTCAGTGTGGCGACGGCAGGGCGGCCGCACGCGGTGCGCGAACAGCGACGTACAAGGCTCACGACGTTGGACGGTACCGCACTCTTGACCGGGCCGCGACGACTCCCCCACCGGGCACGCCCCCGTGTCGCCCTGAACGGGCCCCGCCCCCGGCCGGATTGCTCGCGGTACGACATGGGGCCGTGGCCGCCGGGAGGCCCTGCCGGGGGGCAGGGTGACGGCTACCCTGCGAGGGTGACGGACAGCCCGCTGAAGCCCCCGATTCCCACGAGTCCCGAAGGGACCCCCCACGAGCCGAGGCCCCGGCGGCGCGACCGCCACGGGCGGGGGATGCGGGGGCCGGTGGCGCCACCTCAGGTACCGCTGGCGGCGAGCCGGGCGGAGCTCTTCGGTGATCTCGTACGGGATTCCGTGGAGCGGTTGGAGCGGCGCTGGACGCAGCTGGCCGAGGTGGAGTTCGTGGTCGCGGACGTGCCGGGGCCGCCGGGGGGCGCGGACGGTGGTTGGAACGACGAGGCGGTGCCGCTCGGCGGGCTGGTGGAGGCCCGGGACGGGCGACCGGCCCGGATCGTGGTGTTCCGGCGGCCGGTGGAGATCCGGGCGAAGGGGCGCGACGAGAAGGCCATGCTGGTCCACGAGATCGTGGTGGAGCAGGTGGCGGAGCTGTTGGGGCTCTCGCCGGAGATCGTGGATCCCCGCTACGGGCAGGACTGAGGGCCCGCCCGTCGCTGCTTCCCGCGGGGGCTCCGCCGGGTGCCGGCGGAGCCCCGCGCCGGTTCACCTGGTCAGGATCGAGAGGTCCTCGACGGCCTTGGGGACCGAGACCGTGGAGAGGTCGTCGCCGAAGGGCTGGATCGTGAACATGGGGATGCCCTCGTGCGGCAGGGTCAGCGTGCGGGAGGCGTACACGGGGCCTCCGGAGAGGGTTTCCAGCGTCAGGGCGTAGGCGCCCTTCGCGCCGGTGGGGGCCGGCGGCGGGGACACGGCCAGGGTGGTGCCCGCCTTGACGGTGACTTCCTTGACGGTGGGTTCGCCGCCGTCGGTGCCCGGTGAGGCCGTGACGCGGACCTTCGCGTCCCCGCTGCCCGCGGCGGTGAGGGCGAGCAGGGTCGCCTTGTCGTCGAGCCGGTTGTCCGCGACGGTGGCCCGCGCGCCCACGGGGGCGGTGGCCGGGAGGAAGCCCAGCTCCTGCTTGGCGCCGGTGCCGCGGACCACGCGGACGGCCGCGACGACCGGGGTGGCCTTCTTCGGGTCCGCGGGGGTCAGGTGCAGGGAGCCCACCTCGCCGCGGGTGACGTCCTTGAGGTCCACGCTCGCCGTCATGCCGGCCTTGACGTGGACCTGCTCGTTGCCGGCCGGGCTGATGGAGCCGCCGGGGCCGGCCAGTCGGAGGTTGAGGTCGGCGTCGTCCTCGCCGGGGGCGAAGGCGACGAGCCGGACGGAGGTGGCGTCCGCGGGGATGCCCGGCAGGACGAGGCTGCCCGTGGGTCCGGTGGACGCCGGCAGCCAGTCGACGCCGACTCCCTCCTCGGCGATCTGCGCGGTCGCGCCGACCCGGCCGGTGACGACGGTGACGCGGGCGGTGAGGTCGGCGAGCTGGGTGCCCGGGAGGAAGTCGGACAGCATCACCTTGGCGCTGGCGCGGGGGTCGACCTTGTAGGGGAGCCGTTCGGGGCTGCCGGGCTTGTCCTTGAGCAGGCCGTCCGGGCCGTACAGCTTCACCTGGACGGTGGCCTCGGTGTCGTCCGGGTTGGTCAGGTGGATGGAGTCGAGGCGGCTCTTGACGCTGCTGAGGGCGGGGAACCAGAAGTCGGTCCCGGGCGGGGTGCAGGCGACGCCGAGGAGGCCTCGGGACTGGCCCACCGCGACCTTGGTGGTCTGTTGGGCGGTCCAGCCGGGGGCCATGACCCCGTCGGCGGAGCCGGTCAGCGGGGGTGCCTCGGCGCCCGAGGCGGCGGCTCCGGCGGGCTTGCCCGGTTCCTTCGGCTGCACGACGGGCTTGCCGTCCCTGGTGAGGAGCCGGGCCGTTCCGGGGGCGCCCGGCTTGCCGGGGGTGATCGAGGTGTAGGTGGTCTCCGCGATGTCCGAGGTGCTGGGTGCCGGGCACGTCAGCACGGACCGTTCCACGGGCATCCGGGAGGCGCCCGCGGCGCCCTCGGCGGCCGGGGCGGCGGGGGCGGTCAGTGAGGCGATGCCGGTGACGGCGGCCAGCGCGGCGGCCACCGCCGCGAGCGTCAGGGGTGCGCGCTGCTTCACTGCTGGGGGCTCCCGTCCGGACGCGGTTCGTGCTGTCCGTAGGTGTTCTCGTAAGGCTCGTACTGGTACGGGTACTGCTGTTGCTGCTGCTGGTAGGGGTCGTGGGGCGGGTACGGCTCGGCGTACTGCTCCCGGGTGGGCTCCTGCGGGGTCTGCTGCTGCTCGTACGGGTGGTCCTGGTACGCGTACTGCTCCTCCCCGTACGCCTGCTGCGCGGGGATCTGCGCGTACGGGTCGGCGACGGCGGCCGTCGGGGTCGCGGGCCGCTGTTCGGCCTCGGCCTCCGCGCGCAGGCGGCGGGCGCGCCGGCCTTCCCCGGCGGCGTCGGCCTGGGCGGGGATGGCGGCGTCCTCCTCGGGGAGGTCGTCGTCGAGCCGGGCGCGGCGGCCCGGCAGGGCCATCACGAGCAGGACCAGCGCGAGCAGGCCCTGGGCCCAGTGCCAGGCGTCGCGGCCGGCGGCGTCCTCGTGGACGAGGTCCAGGCGGCCTTCGCCGGCGGGCAGTTCGAAGCCCTGGGCCCAGCCGTCCACCGTCTTGGCCTTGAGCGGCTTGCCGTCGACGGTGGCCCGCCAGCCCGGGTCGGCCCGGTCGGCGATGCGCAGGACCCGGCCCTCCTCGCCGGCCGGGATGGTGGTGTGGACCTCGACGGGTCCGGCTTCGATGGCGACGGGGGCCTGGCCTTGGCGGCCGGGGACGATGACGGCGCGGGCCGGGGCCCGTTCGACCTCCCAGGAGGCGACGTCGTCGTCCTGGACGGCCTTGAGGCCCGGGGTGGCGTCGAGTACCTGGCGAAAGTGGTCGGGCGCGCCGGGCTGGAGGACGACGTAGCGGACGGCGAAGTCGTCGAGTTGGGCGGACTGGTCGGCGCCGGAGCCGGAGACGAGGCTGGAGACGACCTTGACGAGGCGGGGTTCGGAGCCGGCGCCGGCGAGGAGTTCGGCGTCGCCGAGGCGGGCGCCGGAGCCGCGGACCAGGCTGTAGGAGACGGTGGCGGGCGAGTCGCCGGTCAGGACGAGGGTGCGGGTCTGGTTGGTGTCGCCGCTCAGGTAGGCGGCGGCGGCCGGGACCTGGGCGGGGTCGCGGCGGGTCAGCGGGCCCTCGGCTCCGGAGAACATCCAGCCGGCGGCGGCGAGCAGCGGGCCGACGGCCGCGGCGAGTCCGACGAGCGCGGCGAGCGGTTGGCGCCAGCCGAAGCTGCTGGCGGCGACCCGGTACTTGGCGCCGTCGGCGCCGAGCAGGGCGGCCGCGAGGAGGCCGATGCCGTAGACGAGGGTGGCGGGGCCGGCCCAGGTGTCGCGGTTGAGGAGGACGGCGAGGAGCAGCCCGGTCAGGGCCGTGGCCCAGGCGACGCGGACGGCGAAGCGCCGGTCGGCGCGCAGCAGGGCGGCGAGCGCGGCGAGCAGGACGCCGATCAGGAGCAGCCCGCCGCCGGCGCCGGGGCCGCCGGGGCTGATGCCGAGCAGGTCGAGGGCGCCGGCGCGGGCCCCGTAGGGCAGTCCGGCCTCGCGCAGGAAGCGGGTCGGGTGGCTGAGCAGGCCCAGCGACCAGGGGGCGAGCACGAGGAGCGGTACGCCGAGGTTGGCGAGGAGGCGGGGTCCGTACGTCTTCCAGCGCGCGCGGCGGGTGACGAGCGCGGCGGCGCCGAGGACGAGGGCGAGCGGCCACACGACGGGGGTGAAGGCGGTGGCCAGGGTCAGCAGCAGGGTGTACGTCCACAGCGCCCGCCAGCTGCCTTCGGCGGCGGGTCCGCCCAGGCCGAAGGCGGTGACGGCGGCGCGGGCGATGAGCGGGAGCAGGACGGCGAGGACGGCGGTGCCGAGGAGGCCGCCGGCCAGGGCGCCGGTGACGGCGGGGAGGAAGGCGTAGGCGACGGCGGCCCAGGCGCGCAGGAGCCGGGATTCGACGAGCGGCCGGGACGCGAAGTAGGCGGTGAGGCCGGCGAGCGGGACCGAGCAGACGAGCAGCAGGGTCAGGGCGGCCTGGGTGGAGCCGAACAACAGGCCGGCGACGGCGCCGAGCACGGCGAGGTAGGGCGGGGCCCCGGTGGTGGTGCCGAGGCCGACGGGCTGCCAGTCGGTGGTGTAGGCGCGCCAGAGGTCGAGGCCCCGGTCGGGGGCGGGGAGCAGGGCGCCGCCCATGAGGGAGCCGCCGAAGAGCAGGGAGCGGCAGGCGACGAGGGAGACGAGTAGGAGCAGGGCGAAGAGGACGGGGGCCGGGTTGCGGGCGATCCGCTTGAGCCGGGCGAACTGTTCGATCTCCAGGTAGTCGGCGTCGTCGCCGCCGGGGCCGGATTCGATGGCTCCGCCGTGTCTGCTGACGCCGGCGGAGTCGCTGTCGCGGTCGGCGCCGAAGTACCCGGCGAGTTGTTCGACGTTGACGCGCAGGGTGGCGCCGGGCGGCGGGAAGAGCGGGCGCAGTTCCTTGGCGGGGACGACGGCGCCGCGGCGGGCCTTGCGGGCGGCGAGGATCCGGCCGGGGCGGAGCAGGGTGGCGAGCAGGCCGGTGAACTCGTCGACGGCTTGGCCGGGGGCCTTGCCGACGAGGTAGCCGAGGGTGCGCAGCACGGTGCCGAGGAGCAGCCGCAGCAGGACGTACGGCAGGGCGCGGCCGGAGCTGTTGGTGAGCACGGTGTAGACCGCGCCGGCCTTGTCGACGCGGTGGGCTCCGACGGCGGAGCGGCCGGCGCAGTCGACGGTGCGGCGTTCGCGGGCGGCGGCCTCGGCGTGCCGCATGACGGCGTCGGGGGCGACGAGGACGGTGTGGCCGGCGCTCTGTACGCGCCAGCACAGGTCGACGTCGTCGCGCATGAGCGGGAGTCTGCGGTCGAAGCCGCCGAGGGCGTCGTAGACGTCGCGGCGCACCAGCATGCCCGCGGTGGAGACGGACAGGACGGGGCGGATCTGGTCGTGCTGGCCCTGGTCCTGTTCGCGGCGGTCGAGTCCGGTCCAGCGGCGGCCGCTGCGGGCGATGGTGACGCCGGCTTCGAGGAGCTGCTTCTTGTCGTACCAGCCGCGCAGTTTGGGGCCGATGACGGCGGCCTCGGGGTTCTCCTCGGCGACGCGCAGCAGTTCGGCGAGGGCGTCGGGTTCGGGGGCGCAGTCGTCGTGGAGCAGCCAGAGCCACTGCACCGGTTCGCCGTGGGGGAGTTCGGGGAGGTCGTACGCGTCGTCCCGCCAGGTGCGGCTGACGGGGTCCCAGCCGCTGGGGCGCTTGAGGTAGGGAAGGTCCTCGGTGGTCGGCACGCCGGCGGTGCGGGCGGCCTCGTCGACGGCGGTGCCGAATCCGGTGCGGCGGGCCAGGTGCAGGACCCGGTCGGCGCCGAGGGCCTCGGTCAGCAGTCGCGCGGATTCGTCGGCGCTGCCGGTGTCGGCGGCGACGTGGTTCTGCGCGGGGCGTTCCTGGCCGAGGAGTCCGGCGAGGGCGCGGGGGAGCCAGCGCGCGCCGTCATGGGCGACGAGGACCGCGGTGACGACGTGCCGGGGGAACTCGGGGGTGGCGGCGCCCTGGTGGGAGGCCGACGAGTTGCTGTGCAGGGACATCGCGGTACGGGCCCTCCGGCCGGGGGTCCGGGGGTGGTGTGCCCTCGGAGGCTGCTGGACAGCGCCCCACACTAACGGCTCGGAACACAGCGGTCCGCCTCCTGCGGGGAAGGTGCGGGAGGCGGACCGTTTGCTCTGTTCGTCCTGCGGTTCGGCGCGCGGTTCCGGACGGGGCGGATCCGCGGGTGGATCGTACTGCGGGCCGGTCTTCGGGAGGGTCGGCGGCCGGTGTGCCGGCGGATATGAGGTGGGTGGTGCCGTCGGCGCCGGGCAGCCGGCGCGCGGTGCGCCTCAGACCGCCGCCTTCTTCAGGCGGCGGCGCTCACGCTCGGACAAACCGCCCCAGATACCGAAGCGTTCGTCGTTCGCGAGGGCGTATTCAAGGCATTCGGAGCGGACCTCGCAGGCGAGGCAGACCTTCTTGGCTTCGCGGGTGGAGCCGCCCTTCTCGGGAAAGAAGGACTCGGGGTCGGTCTGGGCGCAGAGTGCGCGCTCCTGCCATCCGAGCTCCTCGTCCGCCTCCTCGACCAGCAGTTCCTGAAACAGCTCGGTCATGTGCGCCCCTCGCTCTGTCTGTGCGTCCCCGTGGTGTTGCCGTCACTGATCGCTACGTAACGACACGAGTGAAATTACAAGTGGGGGGCTCCAGCGCAGTCAAGCCGAGATCTGCTATTGGGCCCCTTATTCACTCTGCGGAACCAAGCGTATGCAGTAAGTGTTCATATCGCCAAAAATCGTGACACATGCCACTGGCCTGAAAGCAGCACCCGAAACGGCACCCCGCCCTCACCCGTAGCCGACGTGACTCCGCGTGACGTGGTTGCGATCCGTCCCGAGATGCGGTGCGGATCACAGTCAGGTCACGAGTGGCGTCAGTTGGTTTGAATTGCGGTTGATGCGACTCTCGGGGCGGCACATGCCCCGGACCTCACTGCACAAACCTTTCTCCGGACTCAGTAACCGGATGAGGTGAAACTTTTGCCTCAATCCGGACATTGGGTTGACAGTCCGACCCCTCGCCGGTTCTCCTTGTACGCATGTCAGCGCCCGCAGCCGCCACCTGGACCCCCATTCGTGGGTTCCTGCGCGCTGCCCAGGTTCGCTGTTGCTGTTGCAGCTGTTGATGCCACCGGAGCCACGGCTCCCCTGAGCACCGGCTCCCCACAGCAACCGCCAGCACGACTGACATCCGTCGAGGAATCCCCCGATGAACAGCACCACCGCCCCGCACCCCACCGCCGCGGCCCCCACCGTTCCCGTCGTCGCGGCGCCCATGGTCGAGAGCGACCTCCAGATCGCCGGCGACATCCTCTCCGTACAGCACCTCCTCCAGCCGGCCCGCGAACACCCGACCACCGTCGCCGAGTTCGTGGGCCTCGCCCGCTCCATCGCCGAGAACCGCGCGGAGTGGGAGCACCTGGTCCAGTACGACGCCACCACCCGCTGGTACCACCGCCTGCGCACCGGACCCGGCTACGAGGTCTGGCTGCTCAGCTGGGTCCCCGGGCAGGGCAGCGGCCGGCACGACCACGGCGGCTCCTCCGGCGTCCTGACCGTCCTGGACGGCGAACTCACCGAGCACGCCCCGCGCGGCCCGCTGACCCTGCGCGCCGGCTCCCAGCGCGTCTTCGCCCCCGGCTACGCCCACGAGGTCGTCAACGACACCCTCGACGGGGCGGTCAGCCTGCACGTCTACTTCCCCGGGCTCACCGAGATGCCGATGCACAGCTGCTCCCCGGCCAGGCCGGAGGCCCTTTCCGTCTGATCGACGGACGCCCGGCCCGTCCCACCCGTCACCCGACCACCGCCCCTCGACGGGCGGCCCGCGGCTGACAGACTGTCCGCATGCGCATTGTTGTTCTGGCCGGCGGCATCGGCGGCGCCCGTTTCCTCCGCGGACTCAAGTCGGCGGTTCCCGAGGCGGAGATCACGGTCATCGGCAACACCGGTGACGACATTCACCTGTTCGGGCTGAAGGTGTGCCCCGATCTGGACACCGTGATGTACACCCTCGGCGGTGGCATCAACGAGGACCAGGGTTGGGGACGCACCGACGAGTCCTTCACCGTCAAGGAGGAACTCGCGGCGTACGGGGTCGGACCCACCTGGTTCGGCCTCGGCGACCGCGACTTCGCGACCCACATCGTCCGTACCCAGATGATCGGTGCGGGCTACCCGCTCAGCGCCGTCACCGAGGCCCTCTGCGACCGCTGGCAGCCCGGGGTCCGGCTGCTGCCCATGTCCGACGACCGGGTCGAGACGCACGTCGCCATCACCGAGCCCGGCTCCGGCGAACGCCGCGTCATCCACTTCCAGGAGTACTGGGTCAAGATGCGCGCCGCGGTGGACGCGGAGGCCGTCGTACCCGTGGGCGCCGAGCAGGCCAAGCCCGCGCCCGGCGTGCTGGAGGCCATCGCGGCCGCCGACGTCATCGTCTTCCCGCCGTCCAACCCGGTGGTCTCCGTCGGGACCATCCTCGCCGTGCCCGGCATCCGGGAGGCGGTGGCCTCGGCCTCGGCGCCGGTCGTGGGCCTCTCCCCCATCGTCGGGGGGGCCCCCGTGCGCGGGATGGCCGACAAGGTGCTGGCCGCCGTGGGCGTCGAGTCCACCGCCGCGGCCGTCGCCCTGCACTACGGCACCGGCCTGCTCGACGGCTGGCTGGTGGACACCGCCGACGCGGCGGCCGTCGCCGAGGTCGAGGCCGCCGGCATCACCTGCCGTGCGGTCCCGCTGATGATGACCGACCTCGACGCCACCGCGGCGATGGCCCGGGCGGCGTTGGAGCTGGCGGAGGCCTCCCGGTGACCGTTCCCTCCTACGAGGTGCGCGCCGTCCCCGGGATCCCCGAGGTCGCCCCGGGCGACGACCTGGCCGCGCTGATCGCGGCGGCCGAACCGGGGCTGCGCGACGGGGACGTCCTCCTGGTCACCTCGAAGATCGTGTCCAAGGCGGAGGGCCGGATCGTGCGGGCCGACTCCCGCGAGGACGCCATCGACGCGGAGACCGTCCGCGTGGTCGCCCGCCGGGGCGCCCTGCGGATCGTCGAGAACCGCCGCGGCCTGGTGATGGCGGCGGCCGGCGTGGACGCCTCGAACACCGCCCCGGGCACGGTGCTGCTGCTCCCCGAGGACCCGGACGCCTCGGCGGCGGCGATCCGCGAGGGGCTGCGGGCCGCGCTGTCGGTGGACGTCGGCGTGATCGTGACGGACACCTTCGGGCGGCCCTGGCGCTCCGGGCTCACCGACGTGGCGATCGGCTCGGCCGGCGTGCGGGTGCTGGACGACCTGCGCGGCGGCGCGGACGCTCACGGGAACCCTCTGAGCGCGACGATAGTGGCCACGGCGGACGAACTGGCCGCAGCCGGCGACCTGGTCAAGGGCAAGGCCTCGGGCCTTCCCGTGGCCGTCGTGCGCGGGCTGTCGCACCTGCTCGGCGAGGGATCCTCGGCGGCCGACCTGGTCCGCCCGTCCGTCGACGACATGTTCCGGCTGGGAACCTCGGAGGCGGTACGCGAGGCCGTGACGCAGCGGCGTACCGTACGGGCCTTCACTGACGAGCCGGTGGACCCGGGCGCGGTCCGCCGGGCGGTGGCGGCGGCCGTGACGGCCCCGGCCCCGCACCACACGACGCCGTGGCGGTTCGTGCTGCTGGAGTCGGCCGCCGCGCGGCTGGAACTCCTGGACGCGATGCGGGACGCGTGGATCGACGACCTGCGGCGGGACGGCAAGTCCGAGGAGTCCGTCGCGAAACGGGTGCGGCGCGGCGACGTGCTCCGCAACGCCCCGTACCTGGTCGTGCCGTGCCTGGTCATGGACGGGGCGCACGACTACGGGCACGCGCGCCGGGACGCGGCGGAGCGGGAGATGTTCGTGGTCGCGATGGGCGCGGGCGTCCAGAACTTCCTGGTCGCGCTGGCCGGGGAGCGGCTGGGCTCCGCGTGGGTGTCCTCGACGATGTTCTGCCGGGACGTGGTGCGCAAGGTGCTGGCGCTCCCGGAGGACTGGGACCCGATGGGGGCGGTGGCCGTGGGCCACGCCGCCGCGGCTCCGGCGGAGCGGCCCGCGCGGGCGGCTTCCGCGTTCGTCGAGGTGCGCTGAGGGGGCGCCGGGTCCGGTGCGGATCCGGCGCCGGGAAGGGGTCGCGGGGCATACCCGCGGCCCCTTTCCGCGTACCGGGGGTGCGGCGCCTGCCGGAGTGCGGCGCGTACCGGGGTGTGGCGCCTGCCGGGGTGTGGGGTCAGAGGCGGCCGATGTCCGTGCGCGGCATCTTCGGCGTGCGGCGGGGCGGGGTGCGGCCCGCCAGCAGGATGAGGCGGGCCGCGCGGTGGCGCTGGCCCTCGTACGGGGCGAGGAGCTCCAGCATGGCCGCGTCGTCGGCGTCCCGGTCCCCGGCGAGGGCGTACCCGACGATCCCCGGCAGGTGGAGGTCCCCGGTGGTGACCGCGTCGGCGGCGCCGTTGCTGCGCTGGAGGGTCTCGGCGGAGGTCCAGGGGCCGATGCCGGGTACGGCCTCCAGCCGTCGGGTCGCCGCGGCCAGGTCCATGGCGACGGCCTCCTCCAGCCGGTTCGCGACCCGGGCGGCGCGGACGATGGTGGCGGAACGCTTCGAGTCGACGCCGGCCGTGTGCCAGTCCCAGGACGGGATCATGGCCCAGACGCGGGCCGTCGGCATCACGTACAGGTCCGGGCGCGGGCCGGGGGCCGGTTCGCCGTGGCGGCGGACCAGCCGGCGCCAGGCGCGGTAGGCCTCGTCGGTGGTGACCTTCTGCTCCAGGACGGTCGGGATCAGCGACTCCAGGACCAGCCCGGTCCGGGTCAGGCGCAATCCGGGACGGCGGCGGTGGCTGGCGTGCACGAGCCGGTGCCGGGGCACGAAGGCGGCCGGGTCGTCGGCCGCGCCGAGGAGTTCGGGCAGCCGGTCGAGGACCCAGTCGGCGCCCGGCCCCCAGGCCTCGGCGCCGACCTTGCCGTCGGCGCCGGCGACACGGAGGGTGGCGGGCCCGTCGGGGGTCCGGCTGGTCTTCCAGACAGAGCCGTCGGGGCTGGTGCGGAAGGTGGGGTCGGCGGGGCCGCGCCGGAGGGGGCCGAGGGTGAGGCCCAGGTCGACGGGGCCCTCGGGGGCCCAGATCCGTCTCCGGGCGTCGATCGCCTCCCCCGGCGTGTGGCCCCGGCCCGCGGGCACGTCGGTGCGGCCGCCGCGGATCGCGGTGCGGGTGAGGGGGTCGAAGCGGCCGGCCATGCCTTTGAGCGTAGCCGGGTGGGGGGTGGGGCGGGGCCGGGTCGTTCGTGGGCCCCGGGACCGGCCCCGGGCCTCGGGGCGACGGTCGGCCCGCCGGGGCCGCGCGGCGCCGTGGCCCCCGGGACTGGGTCGGCCGGGGCCGCGCGGCGCCGTGGCGCGGAGCGGCCCCGGCTGCGCCGGGCTTTCGGGGCTCCGCCCCGGACCCCGCGCCTCAAACGCCGGCGGGGCTGGATTCGGCCCGGGTCCGGGGAGCACCCACCGCAGGCGGCGGTTGGATGTGGCCCGGCCCCCGGGGACCGGACCGCCGGCGGAATTGGCTGTGGACCGGCCCCGGCGAGGCTGGATAGGCCCGGGTCGGGGCCCGGTGGGTCAGCGGCCCTGGAGTTTGGCCGCGGAGGTGCGGGCCGGGGGGAGTTGGCCGTAGAGGAGGCGGCCCGGGCATTCCGTGGCGAAGCCGTCGCGGTGGCCCGAGATGACGTTGAGCTTCACGTTGCGGCCCTTGGCGTACAGGTTGCCGCCGCCCGACTTCAGGGTGGCCTTCGCCCGCGGGTCCGCCCCGAAGAGGCCCAGCTTCCAGGCCGTGAGCCGGGCGACCGCGTTGACCGAGGCGGCCGGCGGGGTCGTCGAGGTGTACGAGCCGATCACCGCGATGCCCATGCTGTCGGTGTTGAAGCCCATGGTGTGGGCCCCGAGCACCGGCTTGGCGACGCCGCCCGCCCGGCCCTCGTAGACGGTGCCGCACTTGTCGACGGCGAAGTTGTAGCCGATGTCGCGCCAGCCGCTGCTGACCACGTGGTAGCGGTACAGGCTGCGCAGGACCGCCGGGGCGTCCTTGCAGGCGTAGTTGTTGCCGGAGGCGGTGTGGTGGACGAAGGCGGCCTTGACGGTCTTGGTGTAGACGAAGCCCTTCTCGCGCAGGCCCTCGTCCGCACCCCAGCCCTTTCGGGTGACGATGCGGGGGCGCGGCCCGATGTACGGGCGCCCCGCGGCGGCGAGGGACTCGTCGGCCAGGACGGCGTCCGCGGTGGAGTCGGCCTTGTTGAGTTCGGTGATCTCGTCGGCGCCGATCGGGGCGAGCGGGACGTTGGCGGAGGAGGACTCGGCCATCTCCATCGTCATGCCGGGGAGGAGGACGAGTTCGCCCTTGTCGTCGCCCTCGGGGTCCTCGTCCGGGTCGTCGTCCTTCGGGCCGGCGTTCTTCCCGTCGATGGTGACCGGTGGCGTCTGCGCGCCCGGGTCGACGAGTTCGATCCGCATCCCGGACGGGAGGCGGGACGGGGCGCGGGTGGTGGTGGCGCCCGTCTCGGCCTGGACGCGGACCTCGATGCCGTCGGACTCGCCGACCCACAGGGGGGCGGTGCTGCCGCGCACGCGGCCGGATCCGCGTTCCACGGTGTCGGGGTCGGCGGCGTGTTCGCTGTTGTGGGTCTCGACGTCCTGCCAGTCGGACCAGGTGGACGTCTTCACGGAGCGGGTGCGGACCTGGACCCGGCCGAGGAGTTGGGTGCTCGCGTCGTCCCAGACGACGCCGACCAGCGAGAACGTCTTGACCTCCCGAGCGGTCAGGCCCCGCGCCTCGGGAAGGCGCGGCGCGGTGCTCATGCCGGGGGTGCCGGAGGTGCGGTCCGCCGTCGGTCCGAGCGGGACGAGCCGCAGTGACTGGGTGGACCCCGCGGGGTTCACGGGGGCGACCGCCACCGCGGAGGGGGTGGCCAGGGCGGGAGTGGGGAGCGCGAGCGGCATGGCCAGCGCGGCGGCCGTCGCGACGCCGATCGAGGAAGCAAGGAATGCACGCATGAAAGGATGCTCGGCGCGCGCACCGCCGGGCGCCATCGGAGAACTGACGCCCCGTCCGGTACGACGTTGATACCTCTCCCCCGTACGGGGGAGTCCGGGGCCGCCGTACGGACGAGGGCGCCGCGTACCCTGTGCCGGGTGAACGCCACTGACCGCACCCCTGCCGACCTGCTGCGATCCGCGCTCGCCGCCGATCCGGGCCGCCCGCTCGTCACCTTCTACGACGACGCCACGGGCGAGCGCGTCGAATTGTCCGTCGCCACCTTCGCCAATTGGGTGGCCAAGACCGCCAATCTGCTCCAGGGCGACCTGGGCGCGGAGCCCGGCGACCGGCTCGCGCTGCTGCTTCCCGCGCACTGGCAGGGCGCCGTGTGGTTGCTCGCCTGCGCCTCCGTCGGGGTGGTCGCGGAGGTGGGCGGGGATCCGGCCGCCGCGGACCTCGTCGTGACCGGTCCCGACACGCTGGAGGAGGCCTCCGCGTGCGGGGGCGAGCGGGTCGCGCTCGCCCTGCGTCCGCTGGGCGGCAGGTTCCCGCAGCCGCCCGCCGGGTTCGCGGACTACGCGGTGGAGGTTCCGGGGCAGGGTGACCGGTTCGCCCCGTTCCAGCCCGTGGACGCCGACGGTCCGGGGCTCGTGGTGGGCGGCGAGGAGCTCTCGTACGCGGACCTGGTCGCGCGCGCCCGCGAGGACGCGGTCAAGCTCGGCCTCGGCGAGGGTTCCCGGGTGCTGTCCGGGCTGGGGTACGACACCTGGGAGGGGTTGTCGGCCGGTCTCTTCGCGCCGCTGGCCGCCGGCGGGTCCGTGGTGCTGTGCCGGAACCTGGACCGGCTCTCGCCGGACGGGCAGGCGCAGCGGGTGGAGAGCGAGCGGGTCACCCACACCGTCTGAGTCCCCCCTCACCTGCGCCGCGTCGTGACCACATCGGGCGATTTGTCACCCACACGGCCCAGTACAAGGGGTCGCCCCCGGGCCGCCTCGGCGTCTCGGGGGCAGGATCGGCACAGGCCCATCCACCCGTGCGGCCTCCCGGTACGGCGAGGGGACGGAACGCCAGTGACGGACAGCGCAGGCATACCGGGCGGCGACGCGGCCGGGGGGCCCCGGAAGCCCCCGCACGGCCGCAGGCGCCGACTGCTGCGCCTGACCGGACTGGGCGTGGCCGTGTTGGTGCTGGCGGGGGCCGGTGGCGGCTGGTGGCTCTATCACAAGCTCGACGGGAACATCACCGAGGACACCTCCGCCGCCGCCGAGCTGGAGCGGTACGAGCGGGAGCGCCCGACGCACCTCGCGAACGGCTCCCAGAACATCCTGCTGATCGGCTCGGACTCGCGTTCCGGCAAGGGGAACGCGAAGTACGGGCCGGACCGCGGCACCCAGCGCTCGGACACCGTGATCCTGCTGCACCTGCCGGCCGACCGGAAGAGCGCGGCGGCGGTCTCGATCCCCCGGGACCTGATGACCGAGGTGCCCAGTTGCCTCAAGGCGGACGGGCAGCGCACCCGCGAACAGCTCGCGCAGTTCAACTGGGCCTTCGAGTGGGGCGGGGCCGCCTGCACGATCCGTACGGTCGAGAAGCTCACCGGGATCCGGATCGACCACCACATGGTGGTGGACTTCGTCGGCTTCAAGCGGATGGTGGACGCCGTCGGCGGGGTGGAGGTCTGCCTCGGGCGCCCGGTGAACGACACGGAGGCCAAGCTGAGGCTGCCGGCCGGCCGGAACCTGCTCCGGGGGGAGCAGGCCCTCGGTTTCGTGCGGGCCCGCCACAGCCTGGGCAACGGCAGCGACACCGACCGGATGGAGCGGCAGCAGCAGTTCCTCGGTTCGCTCGTGAACAAGGTGCAGAGCAACGGGGTGCTGCTGAACCCGACGCGGCTCTACCCGCTGCTGGACGCGGCGACCTCCTCGGTGACCACGGACCAGGGGCTCGCCTCGCTGCGGGGACTGTACGAACTCGTCCGGGGCGTAAGGAACATACCGACCGAATACATAACGTTCCTCACGGTTCCGCGCCGACCGTACCCTTCCAACCCGAACCGTGACGAACTGGTACAGCCCGAGGCCGGCCGGCTGTTCGGACAACTGCGCGCGGACAAGCCCTTGAAGGTGACTCCCCCGCCGCCGATGGAGGAGCGGGAGCGCAACGAGCGGACCTCGCACGCCCGAACGGCGTCTCCCGAACCCAGTCCCAGCGCAACCGGCACGGGCCCCGCACCCGTCCCCACCTTCACGGGAACCACCGCGGACGCGGCCGACTGCCGGTAAAGCAATCCAAAAGGCCGGTGCCGAACCTGGCCGGTTGGGCGCTTTGGGGCGTTATGGGGGGAGTGGAATTTGTCACCAGCATGGTTTGCAGTTGACCTGGCCGGATAGGGTGAGCGATCCGGTGCACCGGCCAGCAAAGAGGCCTTGCACCAGCAGCCGGACGTTGACCGTGCGCCTTGGGGGAGGCGCATCGCGAGGCACCGACGGAGGATTCGAGCAACCGTGGATGCGCAAAGCCGTGGGCGGGCAGACGAGATCGACCCCGCAGACCAGTGGGTTCTCAACCCTCGCACCGGCAACTACGAACTGCGACTGGGCGATTCCGTTGCGCAGCAACAGAAGCCGTCCGTCGCCGCCCCCCGCAGATCCCGTACCACCCGCCCCGCTCCCCCGGGAACCGGCACCCCCGCGACACCGGGAGTCCCGAAGCCGCGCCGCGGCGACGGGCCGGCCGGCGGTCGACGCGGCGGGCGCTCCCGCAAGGCCGGCGGCAGGGGCCCGAGCAAGCGCAAGAAGCGGCTCGCGATCACCGGCGGCACGCTGGCGTTCCTGCTGCTCGGCGGCTCGCTGGCGGGGTACCTCTACTACCAGCACCTGAACGGCAACATCAACGTCATCAACACCCCCGGCGCGAGTTCGGGCACCTTCAGCAAGGGCCGCGCGATCAACATCCTGGTCATCGGCACCGACAAGCGCAGCGGCGCGGGCAACGAGGGCTACGGGGACTCGGGCAGTGTCGGGCACGCCGACACCACGATCCTCTTCCACGTCTCGAAGGACCGTTCCAACGCGACGGCGTTGTCCATCCCGCGCGACCTGATCACCGACATCCCGGCGTGCAGTTCGCAGCAGCCGGACGGTTCGGTCAAGCAGGTGCCCGCCGAGAAGGGCACCCGGTTCAACACGAGCCTGGGGCAGTCGGGCCGGGACCCGGGTTGCACGATGAGCACGGTCAAGAACCTGACCGGCATCCCGGTCGACCACTTCATGATGGTCGACTTCAACGCGGTGAAGAACCTGAGCACGGCCGTCGGCGGTGTTCCGGTGTGCGTGGAGAAGGACGTCAACGACAAGGACTCCAAGCTCAACCTCAAGGCCGGCGAACACCGGTTGCAGGGCGAGCAGGCGCTGGCCTTCGTACGGACCCGGCACGCCTTCGGCAACGAGAGCGACCTGGACCGGATCCAGACGCAGCAGCAGTTCCTCGGCTCGATGATGCGCGAGATGAAGTCCAAGGAGACGCTGACCAGCCCGAAGAAGTTCTTCTCCCTCGCGGAGGCGGCCACCAAGTCGCTGAGCGTGGACCAGGGCATCGGCGGCATCAAGCAACTCACCTCGCTGGCAGGCGAGTTGAAGGACATCGAACTGCAGAACATCACCTTCACCACCTTGCCGGTGCTCGACAACCCGGCCGAGCCGGCGAACCGCAAGGCGACGGTCGTCCTCAACAACACGCTGGCCAAACCGCTGTTGGAGATGATCCGGGGCGACGTCTCCCTCACGGACGTCAAGGCGGCGAAGGCCGCGGCCGACAAGGAGGCCAAGACCAAGCAGGACGCCCAGCTCCAGGGCACCCGCTCGCCCGCCGGGGACGTCCGGGTGGACGTCTTCAACGGCGGTGGCCCCTCCGGTTCGGCCCAGACCACGCTGAACTGGCTGCAGAACAGCAAGGGCGTGAACAAGGCCGCCAACCGGGGCAACGCCCCGGCGAAGGTGGCCACGACCCAACTGGAGTACGCCCCCGACCAGGCCGACCAGGCAAGGGCGTTGGCGGACATGATGGGGTTGCCGGCCTCGGCGCTGAAGGTGGGCACGGCGGACGCCGGGGACCGGACGCCGATGAAGCTCACGCTCGGTTCGGACTTCAAGGAAGCGGGGACCCCGTTGACCGCGGCGGCGCCCCAGAAGGCACCCGAGGGTCTCCAGCGGGTGGAGGCGGACAAGGCCGTCTGCGCCAAGTAGGGCACGCGCACGCTCCGACGACCGGCCGTCGACGACGGCCGGTCGTCGACACACCGCAGCACCGACACACCATCGCCGGCGCCGCCCCACGACGGGCGGGGCCGGCGGTGGGGACCGGCAGCACACCGACCAGCAGTGATCTTTAGGGGGGTACACGTGGGGCACAGCAGCGTGCGTGGGGAGGGGGCGCCCGACCAGGCCGTCGGTGGCATACCCGACGGTGCGGGGGCCTCGGGCGGCAGCGTGCCTCCGCCCCGCTCCGGATCGGATGGTTCCAAAGGTCCGGGCCATCGGGCGACCCCTGTTCGACGGCGCAGACGGCGCGTGCTGTTCTGGGTGGCCGCGGTCCTGGCGTTCCTGATCCTCGCGGTCTCCGCGGCCGGCTACCTGTACTACCGCCACCTCGACGGCAACATCCGCAGCGGCCAGCGGCTGAGCGGCGAGAGCGGCGTCGAGAGATCCGAGGCCAACGCCGACGGACAACGCCCGCTGAACATCCTGCTCCTCGGCTCCGACAGCCGGAACAAGCCCGAGAACCTCGAACTCGGCGGCCACCGCAAAAGCGTCGGCGCTCCCCCGCTGGCCGACGTGCAGATGCTCCTGCACGTGTCCGCCGACCGGCAGAACGCCTCGGTGGTCAGTGTCCCGCGCGACACCCGGGTGGACATACCCGAGTGCACGGACCCGAAGACCGGCGAGAAGTTCAAGAAGACCAAGGCGATGATCAACGAGACCCTCGGGCGCGGGGGTCCCGGCTGCACCCTCGCCACCTGGGAGAAGCTGACCAACATCTACATCGACCACTGGATGACGATCGACTTCTCCGGTGTGGTGCAGATGGCCGACGCGATAGGCGGCGTCGAGGTCTGTGTGAAGGACAACGTCTGGGACCGGCCCCTGCCCACCGCCGAGGGCGGCTCGGGCCTCAAGCTCAAGGCCGGCAAGACCAAGGTCAAGGGCGAGCAGGCGCTCCAGTGGCTGCGCACCCGGCACGCCTTCAGCAGCGACCTCGGCCGGGCGCAGGCCCAGCACATGTACATGAACTCGATGATGCGCGAGCTGAAGGGGCAGAACGCGTTCACCGACGTCGGTCGGATCACGTCGCTGGCCGAGGCGGCGACCAAGGCGCTGGAGGTCTCCGAGGAGATCGGCTCGGTCAAGAAGCTGTACTCCCTGGCGATGCAGCTCAAGAACGTCCCGACCAACCGCATCACGATGACCACGATGCCCACGCTGCAGGACCCGCTGGACGTCGACCGGCTGGTCGTGAACCCGACGGACGCCGACAAGCTGTGGACGATGGTCCGCAAGGACGTGCCCTTCGACAAGAACGGCGCCCCGCAGGCCCCCGAGGGCGCGCAGCCCTCCGCCCCCGCGTCGGGGCAACCGGCTTCGCCGCCGGCGTCGCCGGGCCAGGAGCCCTCGAAGGCTCCGGTGACCGCGCCCGACAAGGTCAACGTGTCCGTGGTCAACGGCACGGGCGCCGGCATGCCGCTGGTCAACGGGCGGGCCGGCGCCGTCGCGCAGGCGCTCGTGGGCAAGGGCTACACCGCCGCCAAGGCGGCGTCCGGGCTCACCCCGGAGAAGGCCACCGTGATCCGCCACCCGAGTGCGGACCTGGCGGACGAGGCGCAGGCCGTCGCGGCCGCGCTGGGTGTCCCGAACACGCAGGTACAGCTGTCGGCCGAGGTGTCGCGGATCACCGTGATCGTGGGCGCCGACTGGCGCGAGGGCGCCGCGTACCCGCGGCAGGCGCCGCCGGAGGCCGGGGCGGTCCCGGAATCGGCCGAGGCGATCAACGGCTCGGACAGCGACGCCTGCATGGACGTGTACAAGCCCTACCGCTGGTGAGCCGTGCCGCCCCGCGCGAGCGGGGCGGCACGGAAAAGGGGTGACCCGGTCCGCGAGGGACCGGGTCACCCCTTTCGGGTTCCGGAGGCCGGTTCGGCTCAGACTTCCGTGGTGTCCCGGCGCACCGACGGGCGGCGGCTCGCGATGACCTTGTTCGCGAGCGCCCGCGGGCTGGTCAGGAAGCCGAAGCCCCAGCACATGTGCATGGTGGCGAGGGCGACGGGGATCTGTGCCCGGGCCTTGAGCGAGAGTCCCTTGCCCGCCGGCACGGAGCCCGCGGCGATGGCGGCGAGGTAGCCCGCCGGGACCACGAGGGCCCAGGGGGTGACGGCCACGCCGGCGACCACGCCGGCCGCGATCGCGCAGACGGCGGTCGGCGGGGCGAGGTAGCGCAGGTTGATGGAGCCCGAGTGGTAGCGGGCCACGACGTGGCGCCAGCGCCCGTAGTCCTTGTACTGCTTGGCGAGGGCCCGCACGGAGGGCCTCGGGCGGTACTGGACTTTCAGCTCGGGCGAGAACCAGATGAGCCCGCCGGCCTCGCGGATGCGGAAGTTCAGCTCCCAGTCCTGGGCGCGAATGAACTCCTCGTTGTAGCCGCCCTGCTGTTCCAGGGCCTCGCGGCGGAAGACGCCCAGGTAGACGGTCTCGGCCGGGCCGGCCTCGCCGCCCGTGTGGAAGGCTGCGTTCCCGACGCCGATCTTCGAGGTCATCGCGGCGGCGACGGCGTCCTCCCAGGCGTTCTCGCCCTCGGCGTGCATGATGCCGCCGACGTTCTGCGCGCCGGTCTCCTCCAGGAGGCGGACCGCGGTGGCGATGTAGTTCGGGGAGAGCATGCCGTGGCCGTCGACGCGCACCACGATGGGGTGGCGCGAGGCCTTGATGGCGGCGTTGAGGGCGGCGGGGGTGCGGCCGGTGGGGTTCGGGACGGTGTGTACGCGCGCTCGGGGATGGGAGGCGGTCTCGCGTACGAGCTCGGCGGCGATCTCGTCGGTGCGGTCCGTGGACGGCCCGAGCGCGATCACCACCTCCATCTCGCCTGCGTACTCCTGTCCGAGGATGTGGCGGACGGAGTCGCGCAGATGGCGCTCCTCGTTGAGCACCGGCATGATCACCGAGACTGCGGGCTGCTGGGCGGGCATGTGGTCCTTCACGGTCGGGTATCGGTGTCACGTTACCGCGTACGGGGGAACCGGGTGCGCGGCGGACGAGCGGTACGGACAGATGCTGATCGTATGGGCCTACTGTTCTGACGATCTGCCAAATCGTCCGCTCTCTCCACCTACCGGACTTTTCGCCACAGAAGCCCCAGCCGTTCCGGTCGTCCCGGTCGTCCCCCGCGGAGGTGTCCCCCGTGCCCCAGCCGCACCGTCCCACCCGTCCCGCCAGGCCACGGCAGTCGCAGCGCACGTCGCGTCGCGGTGGCGGTGGTCCGGCGCGCCGGCGGGGGGACGGGCCCCGGTGGGGCGTGCGGCTCGCGGCCGGGGTGTCGATCGTGGTGCTCGGCTCCGGGGCGGTCGGGCACGCCGTGATGACGGGCCTGGACACCGGGATCGAACGGGTCGACCCGTTCAAGGACATGAAGAACCGCCCCCAGGCCGGGCACGGGGTGAACTTCCTGCTGGTCGGCACGGACGGCCGCGAGAAGATCACCCCGCAGGAGAAGCGGGAGTACCGCCTCGGCGGCGCCCCCTGCCACTGCACCGACACGATCATGCTGGTGCACCTGTCCGCCGACCGGGAACGCGCCAGCGTGATCAGCCTCCCCCGGGACAGCTACGCCGAGGTCCCCGCCCACCGCGACCTGACCACCGGCAAGGACCACAAGGCGCACGGGGTGAAGCTCAACGCGGCCTACGCGGAGGGCGGCCCCAACCTGACCGTCCGCACCGTCGAGAACATGACCCGCGTGAAGATCGACCACTACCTGGAGGTCGACTTCACCAGCTTCATGAGGACCGTCGACGCCGTGGGCGGCGTGGACATCTGCACGGCCAAGACGATGCGCGACGCCAACACCGGCCTGGACCTGCTGCCCGGCACGCACCGGCTGACCGGCGGGCAGGCCCTGCAGTACGTGCGCTCGCGCCATGTGGACGGAGCCTCCGACCTGGGCCGGATGCAGCGCCAGCAGCGGTTCGTGGCCGCGCTGATCAAGCAGGCCACCGGCGGCGGGGTGCTGCTGAACCCGGTGAAGTTCAAGGAGGTCAGCTCGACCCTGCTGGGCTCGGTCCGGGCCGACGAGGGCTTCGGCTCGGAACAGATGCTGGCCCTCGGACAGGCGATGCGCGACTTCACGCCCTCGTCCTCGGAGTTCGCGTCGGTGCCGATCGGCGACCCCTCGTACAGCGTCAAGGGCATCGGCTCGACCGTGAAGTGGGACCGGGCCAAGGCGGCGAAGCTCTTCGACTCGGTGCGCCGGGACCAGCCGCTCCAGCCCGTCCGCCCCGGTCGCCCCGCCCGGCAGGCGGCGGTGGCGGTGGACGTGCCTCCGGCGCAGATCCGGGTCCAGGTGGAGAACGGCACCCGGATCGACGGGCTCGGCGGGCGGGTCGACGAGGGTCTGCGGGCCACCGGCTTCGACACCACCCGGACCCCCGGCAACGGCGCCAGCCGGGAGGTCAAGCGCACGGTCGTGTCGTACGACCCCCGCTGGGACCGCTCGGCCCGCACCGTGTCGGCCGCACTGCCCGGGAGCGAGCTGCGGGCGGTCGCCGGACAGGGGCGGACGGTGCTGGTGATCGCGGGCGCGGACTACAGGAAGGTGGTGCCGGTCCGGGCGCAGGACCCGTACCAGGGCGGGGCGACGGCAGTGGTCACCGGCGACCAGGTGGTGTGCGCGAAGCCCGGGCAGTAGCACCGGTGCCCGAGGTCGGGCCGCCTTGGCCGCCCGGCTCGGGTCACGCCCGGGAGTGCGCCCGGGCGGTGGCGGACGTCACTCGTCGAGACCCTCGGCGGAGCGGCGCGCGCGCAGCTCCGTGATGGCCTGCCGCCGGGCCAGCCGGTGGGTGCGCCGGATCTGCGCCTCCTGGTAGCGGCGCTCGTCCTGTTCCGTCTCCGGGAGGACCGGCGGGACGGTGCGGGGCTTGCCCTCGGCGTCGACGGCCGCGAAGACCAGGTAGGCGCTGCCGACCTGGGTGGCGGGCGTGGACTCGTTCCACCGCTCCGCGAGGACCCGTACGCCGATCTCCATGGAGGAGCGGCCGGTCCAGTTGCACTGGGCCCGTACGTGGACCAGGTCCCCCACACGGACCGGCGCGAGGAAGGCCATCTCGTCCATGGAGGCGGTCACGGCGGGACCGCCCGAGTGCCGGCCGGCCACCGCGCCGGCGGCGTCGTCGACCAGTTTCATGATCACGCCGCCGTGCACCGTGCCGAGCAGGTTAGTGTCGTTCGCGGTCATGATGTGGCTGAGGGTCGTCCGGGAGGCCGATGTGGGCTTTCCCTCAGGAGCGCTGGCCGTATCGCCCGCTGTGTCTGTCATATGGACACCTTAAAGCGGTATCGGAAGCATCAGCTCTGCAACAGCACCGGAACGAAGTGCGCCCCGGGCTGTCGGGCGACACGCCGGGGCGTGCATTCTTGTGCGCATGAATGACTGGCCAGAAGGGTGGACCGGAGACCGCGACGACCGCGGTCGCCGGGACGACGGGTACGGACGCGGCAGCGCTCAGGCGCAACCGGAAGGTCCCCAGCGGATGCGGCACGTCCAGCGGCAGCAGCCCGCTCGGCCCCAGGTGCCGCCGCCCTCGCGGCGCCCCGGCACGCCCCCGCCGCCGGCGCAGTCCCCCGCGTACGGGGTGCCCCCGCAGGCACAGAACCCGGACGGGTACGGCTACGACAGCGGCTACAACACCGGCCAGGTCTACGGCGCACCCGGGGGCGCCCCCGGCGGCGGCGACGGCCGACCCCCGGCCGGCCCCGGCCGCCCGGGCCGCTCCCCCGGCCCGGCGCCGAACCGCGCCCGACAGATCAAGATCGGCGCGATCGTGCTGGTCTCCGCGCTGCTGGTGACCGGCATCGGCACCTACTTCTGGGCCGACTCCAAGGTGCGCCGCGAGGTCGACCTGTCCAAGGTCATCGAGCGGCCCGAGGAGGGCGACTGCACGACGTACCTCATCGTCGGGTCCGACAGCCGCGAGGGCATGTCCGCCGAGGAGAAGAAGAAACTCCACACGGGCTCCGCCGAGGGCAAGCGCACGGACTCCATGATGATCCTCGCGAAGTGCTCCAGCGGGAACACGATGGTCTCCCTGCCGCGCGACTCGGACGTGGAGATCCCCTCCTTCGTCGGCTCCCAGTCCGGCAAGACGTTCAAGGGGCAGGGCCGGCGGGTCAAGCTCAACGCCGCCTACGCCGAGGACGGACCGGAACTGCTCGTGCGGACGGTGGAGTACAACACCGGTCTGCGCATCGACCACTACGCGGAGATCGGCTTCGCCGGCTTCGCGAACATCGTCGACGCGCTGGGCGGCGTGGAACTCGACATCGAGAAGGGCTTCAAGGACGAGAAGTCCGGGGCCGACTTCAAGGCGGGCAAGCAGACCCTCAACGGCGAGCAGTCCCTGGCCTTCGTCCGCACCCGGTACGCGTTCGCCGAGTCGGACCTCCAGCGGACGAAGAACCAGCAGAAGTTCCTGTCCTCGCTCGCGAGCCAGGCCGCCACTCCGAGCACGGTCCTCAACCCCTTCGAGCTGTACCCGGTGATGGGCGCCGGCCTGGACACGCTCATCGTGGACAAGGACATGTCCCTGTGGGACATGGGCCAGATGTTCTTCGCGATGAAGGGCGTCAGCGGCGGCGAGGGCGTGTCGATGAACATGCCGATCTCCGGACAGCGCGGCGGCAACCTGGTCTGGGACAAGGCCAAGGTGAAGCAGCTCGTCCAGCAGATCCAGAAGGACGAGAAGGTCACCGTCCAGTCCCGCTAGTGGCGTGACCGAGGGCGGGGGCGGGCCGTGACGGCTCCCGGGCCGCCGCCCCCGGCGCCCGCGCTCGCCGCCGGCTACTCGCCGGAACGGGCGCGGAGCACCCACGGCATGGCGATGGATTCCAGTTGGACGGCGAGGTTCATCTTGGACTCGCCGATGGTGCGGTCCTCGAAGTGGATCGGCACCTCCACCACCTGGAACCCGCGACGCAGGGCGAGGTACTTCATCTCGACCTGGAAGCTGTAGCCGGCGCTGCCGATCGACGCGAGGTCGATCGCCTTCAGCGCGTCGGCGCTCCACAGGTTGAAGCCGCCCGTGATGTCGCGGACACGGGTGCCCAGGATGGTGCTCGCGTACGCGTTGGCCCAGCGGGACAGCAGCTTGCGGTGCGCGCCCCAGGCGTCGGAGAGGCTGCCGCCGGGGACGTACCGGCTGCCGACGACCAGTCCGGCGCCGGTGGAACGGGCCACGCCCAGCAACTCGGCGATCTTGGCGGCCGGGTGCGAGCCGTCGGCGTCCATCTGGAGCACGTACGCGGCGCCCTCCTCGACGGCCCGGGTCATGCCGGCGGCGTAGGCGCGGCCGAGGCCGTCCTTCGCGGTGCGGTGCAGGACCGACATGCGGGGCTTGCCGTCCTCGGTGAGGAAGCCCTCCGTCAGCTCGTCGGCGATCCTGCCCGTGCCGTCGGGCGACGAGTCGTCGACGACCAGCAGGCGCAGGCCCGGCTGGTCGAGACCCATCAACAGCTCGACCATGCCGGGCAGGTTGCCCGCCTCGTTGTAGGTGGGCATCACCACGGTGAGCGGGGTCCGCGCCCACGCGTCGGGGAGCCGCGTGGCCGCGGCGTCGTCCGCGTCTGCCGCGCGGGAAGTCTGCTGCTCGGCCGTCACCGGGGTCGCCTCACTGGGGTTGCGTTACGGGGGTGGAGCCCTGGGGTGGGCGCGCTGGGGTGGGCGCACCGGGTTGACTCCCTGAGGTGGTCGCGCCGGGGTGGGCGCCTCGCCGGCGTCGGTCAGCCGTCAGCGGTCAGCGGTCAGCGGTCAGCGGTCAGCGGTCGGAGGAGAAGCGCACGGAGGCGGAGGGCAGTTCGGCCTCGCACCACACCCGCGCCCCCGCACGGAGTTCGTTGTCGGCCCCGACGACCGCGCCGTCTCCGACGACCGCGCCGTCCAGCACCGTGCGCGTACCGACCGAGGCTCCGGCGCCGATCAGGCTGGCACTCACGTGGGTGTCCGAACCGATGACCGCGCCGTCCATCAGGATGGAGCCGTGGACGATCGCGCCCGACGCGACACGGGCTCCGGCCCCGACGACCGTACCGCCCGACAGCTTGGCCCCGTCGGCCACCTGGGCACCCGGCAGGACGAGGGACTCGCCGCGGGGACCGGGAACGGCCGGGGAGGAGACGATGCCGCGGACGAGGTCGGCGGAGGCCTGTACGAAGGACTCGGGCTTGCCGAGGTCCAGCCAGTACGTGTCCTCGGTGACGCCGTGGAGCTTCGCCCCGGAGGTGAGCAGGCCGGGGAACGTCTCGCGCTCGACGGACACGGCGCGGTCGTCCGGAATGGTGTCGATGACACTGCGACGGAAGACGTAGCAGCCGGCGTTGATCTGGTCGGTGACGATCTCTTCGGGGGTTTCCGGCTTCTCGGTGAAGGCCAGCACCCGCCCGTCGGGGTCGGTGGGCACCAGGCCGAAGGCGCGGGGGTCCTCGACCCGCACGAGGTGCAGGGTGACGTCGGCGTCGGCCTCGCGGTGCGCGTCGACGAGGCCGGCGATGTCCAGGCCCGTCAGAATGTCGCCGTTGAAGACGAGGACGGACGTGTCCGGGCCGCCGGTGAGGCGGCGGGCGGCGTTGCGAATGGCGCCGCCGGTGCCCAGGGGCTCGTCCTCGACGACGTATTCGAGGCTGACGCCGAAGTCCGATCCGTCGCCGAAATAGGGCTCGAAGACCTCGGCGAGGTAGCAGGTGGCCATCACGATGTGGGTGACACCGGCGGCCGCGGCCCTGGCTATCTGGTGGGCGAGGAACGGGACACCCGCGGCCGGCACCATCGGTTTGGGGGTATTCACCGTCACGGGGCGCAGACGCGTCCCCTGCCCGCCAACAAGCAGGATCGCTTCCGTCATTGTGTCTCCCCAACCGATTCGGGCGTACGAGGGCACAAATTTAGCCCATCGGGGGCCTGCCGAAGGCCGGAGACGGCAGGTGGGGCCGCCTCCGGCTCAATGTCGCGCCCAGGGCAGGTGGCGGGGGCTACCCACCGGTCAGGTCGCCACCCGTGGGCCTGCCTACGGGGCAGGCCCGCACCGACCCTCTTGACGACCTCGGTTGCCGGCCGCCAGGTCGTGCAACACAGGTCGCCCCATGCTCGACGCGGGAGAGGGTGGCCGTGTCTCTGATGTTCTTCGGCAAGGACCCCGACACAGACGAAGATCACTGTCCGACCGTCTGGGTGGATCGAGAGAACGCGGATCTCGCCTTTCAAGGGTGGAGGGCGGACGACGAGACAGAGAAGGAGTGTCCGGAGGTCGGCCCGATCCCCGACACCGAGGCCGTCATTCGGATTCCGGCTCGGATGGTGGCCCAGATCAGGAAGGCGTGCGATGCCGCAGAACGCTCGGCAGCCGAGCTTCACTGAGTGCGTCCGGGACGCGGACGGCTCGGCGGTCCACCTGGAAATGCGCGACGACTACGGCGACAACGAGCGGTTCGCGGCGTGGCGAGGAGGCGAAAGGATCGACTGGGACGACAGGTCGTCGTGGTGGCGACCGTTCCACGATCAGATCGCTGCGGCGGTTGCACGCGGCCTGTCCATCCGTCGGGTCAGGATCGTCAGCGAGCCGGTGCGGGCGCCACGACGGCCCCGGCGCGAGCTGCGCCGGGGCCGTCGTGGGATGCCTCGTGGGCCGTTACGGCAGGTTGCGGGCCATGACGATGCGCTGGACCTGGTTCGTGCCTTCATAAATCTGCGTGATCTTGGCGTCGCGCATCATGCGCTCCACCGGGTAGTCACGGGTGTAGCCGTAGCCGCCGAGGAGCTGGACGGCGTCGGTCGTGACCTCCATGGCCACGTCGGAGGCGAAGCACTTGGCCGCGGCGCCGAAGAACGTCAGGTCCTCGTGGGGGCCTCCGCCGGAGACGCGCTCCGAGCGGGCGGCCGCCGAGTACGTCAGCTGGCGGGCGGCCTCGATCTTCATCGCCATGTCCGCGAGCATGAACTGCACGCCCTGGAAGTCGCCGATCGGCTTGCCGAACTGCTTGCGCTCCTGGACGTAGCCCTTGGCGTAGTCCAGGGCGCCCTGTGCGATGCCGAGCGCCTGGGCGGCGATCGTGATGCGGGTGTGGTCGAGGGTCTTCATCGCGGTGGCGAATCCGGTGCCCTCGGCGCCGATCATGCGGTCGGCGGGGATGCGCACGTTGTCGAGGTAGACCTCGCGCGTCGGGGAGCCCTTGATGCCGAGCTTCTTTTCCGGGGCGCCGAAGGAGACGCCCTCGTCGCCCTTCTCGACGACGAAGGCGCTGATGCCCTTGGAGCGCTTCTCCGGGTCGGTGACGGCCATGACCGTGTAGTACTCGGAGACGCCCGCGTTGGTGATCCAGCGCTTCACGCCGTTGAGCACCCAGAAGTCTCCGTCGCGCACGGCGCGGGTCTTCATGCCGGCGGCGTCGGAGCCCGCGTCGGGCTCGGAGAGGGCGTACGAGAACATCGCGTCGCCCTTGGCCAGCGGGCCGAGGTACTTGGCCTTGAGCTCCTCGGAACCGGAGAGGATCACCGGGAGCGAGCCGAGCTTGTTCACGGCCGGGATGAGCGAGGAGGACGCGCAGACGCGGGCCACTTCCTCGATCACGATCACGGTGGCGAGCGCGTCCGCGCCGGCGCCGCCGTAGGTCTCGGGGACGTGGACGGCGTGCAGGTCGCTGGCGACCAGGGCGTCGAGGGCCTCCTGCGGGAAGCGGGACTCCTCGTCGACCGCCGCCGCGAACGGCAGGATCTTCGCCTCGGCGAGCGAGCGGACCGACTCGCGGAGCATGTCGTGCTCCTCGGCCGGGCGGTACAGGTCGAAGTCGGCAGAACCCGCCAAGATCTCTCACTCCCCAAGGTGATGCGTGACGCATCAGTGATGCTAACTACCGTTAAGTAACCCAAATCTTAGTGTCCGGGGTCCCGGCAGCGATATGTAACGCGTACGTGAGCTGCGTGACAGCGTGCCGCGGCCGCCGGCGGCGTGCCGCACGGGCCGCGGCTCCCCGGGAGCGTCCCGGTCCGCGGGCCGGCCTATGCTCGGTGGCCGCAAAGGCCCGCCACACCTGGAGCAACGCATGCCCCTCAAGATCACTGTGATCGGCACCGGCTACCTCGGCGCCACGCATGCCGCCGCGATGGCCGAGCTGGGCTTCGAGGTCCTGGGGCTGGACGTGGTCCCGGAGAAGATCGAGATGCTCGCCTCGGGCCGTGTCCCCATGTACGAACCAGGGCTGGAGGAGCTGCTGGCCTCGCACGTGGAGGGGCTGCCGGGCTCGACGGGGCGGCTGCGTTTCACCACCTCCTGGGAGGAGGTCGGCGCGTTCGGCGACGTCCACTTCGTGTGCGTGAACACCCCGCAGAAGCACGGCGAGTACGCCTGCGACATGAGCTACGTGGACTCCGCGATGGATTCCCTGGCGCCGCACCTGACCCGGCCGGCGCTGGTGGTGGGCAAGTCCACCGTCCCGGTCGGCTCGGCCGAGCGGCTCGCGGCCCGGCTCGCGGCCGTCGCCCCGGCGGGCGAGGAGATCGAGCTGGCCTGGAACCCCGAGTTCCTGCGCGAGGGCTTCGCCGTTGGCGACACCCTGCACCCGGACCGCATCGTCATCGGCGTACAGGGCGAGCGCGCCGAGAAGCTGCTGCGCGAGGTGTACGCGACGCCCATGGCGGAGGGCACCCCGCTGGTGGTGACCGACTTCCCGACGGCCGAGCTGGTCAAGACGGCCGCGAACTCCTTCCTCGCGACGAAGATCTCCTTCATCAACGCGATGGCCGAGGTGTGCGAGGCGGCCGGTGGTGACGTGGTCAAGCTGGCGGAGGCCATCGGTTACGACGAGCGGATCGGCTCGAAGTTCCTGCGCGCGGGCATCGGCTTCGGCGGCGGCTGCCTGCCCAAGGACATCCGGGCCTTCATGGCGCGGGCGGGCGAGCTGGGCGCGGACCAGGCGCTGACCTTCCTGCGGGAGGTCGACTCCATCAACATGCGCCGGCGTGGCCACATGGTCGAACTGGCCCGGGACGCGGTGGGCGGTTCGTTCCTCGGCAAGCGGGTCGCGGTGCTGGGCGCCACGTTCAAGCCGGACTCCGACGACGTGCGCGACTCGCCCGCGCTGAACGTGGCCGGGCAGATCCACCTCCAGGGCGGTCAGGTCACCGTCTACGACCCCAAGGGCATGGACAACGCCCGCCGCGTCTTCCCCACGCTGGGCTACGCGGACTCCGCGCTCGCGGCGGCCCGGGGCGCCGAGGTCGTGCTGCACCTCACCGAGTGGCGCGAGTTCCGCGACCTCGACCCGGCGGAACTCGGCGAGGTCGTCTCCGACCGGCTGGTCCTGGACGGCCGCAACTCCCTGGACCCCGAGCGCTGGCGCGCCGCCGGCTGGACGTACCGCGCCATGGGCCGCCCCAGGGCCTGACGGCACACTCCCGGGGCGTTCTCCCCGGGCGTTCCCGGGCGCGCTCTCCGGGCTTTCCGTTCACAGCACTAGACGTTCCTGCGGTGCTGTGCGGCGCGTGAGGTGAACTCCGCGTCGCGCAGCACCCTTTTGGCGTTGCCCCAGGTCAGCAGCGACAGGTCGGTCTCCGACCAGCCCCGCTCCAGGAGTTCGGCGATCAGCCTCGGGTACCCCGAGGGGTCCGTCAGGCCCGCCGGCCGGGGGTTGCCGGGCTCGGCTCCGAAGGTGGCGCCGAGTCCGACGCCGTGCGGGCCCGCGAGCGCCCGTACGTGATCCACGTGGTCGGCCACCGCGTGCAGGGAGTCGCCCGTCCGGTTCGTGTCGAAGGTGACCATGGCCAGCCCGTCGGCCCCGCGCAGCGCGAGGAGCACCTCGTCGGTCGCGTTCTCCGGGTGCGGGTTGAGCGTCGCGGCGGCGGTGTGGGAGACGATGACCGGCGCCTTGGAGGCGGCCGTGAGTTGGCAGGCCACCGCCGGCGGGCAGCCGGTCAGGTCCACCAGCATCGCCAGCCGGTTCATCTCCCGGACCACCTCGTGGCCGAAGGCGGTGAGCCCCTCGCGGGCCCAGGGCGCTCCCGCCGGTGCGAGGATCCGTACGCCCAGCGCGTGGAAGGCGCGCAGGGTGCCGAGCCCGTCGGTCACCGCGCGTCCCGGCACGGGGCCCAGGTACGAGGCGATGCGGCCCCGGTTGCGGGCGTCGACCATGTCGTCGGCGGTCAGGGCGAGGCTCAGGCCGTCGGGGTAGCGGCGCAGGAAGGCCAGGGCGACGTCGATCTGTTCCAGGGTGTCGGACACCACCCGGTCGGGGCTCTCGGGCTCGCCCGGGGTCAGCAGCGACCAGAACTGGGCGCCCACTCCCCCGGCGCGACCCCCGCGTCGGGGGTCTCGATGTCGTGGTGCGGGCTCTGCCGCAGGGTCCAGACGAGCGTGTTGTAGCCGTCCGCGACGGGGTGCACGGCCAGGAGCGAGGCGGCCCGCTCGAGGGCGCCTGCCACCGTCGCGGGGGCGGGCAGGTCCGGGCCCGCCCACCCGGGGCGGGCCCGTCGTCCCTCCTGCGCTTCTACGGCCGGAGCACCGCTCTACGCTCCTACGGCCGGAGCACCGCGTTGGACGGACCCCGGGCGGCGGTGAGCTCGCGGGCCACCGCCTCGGCGTCGCGCAGCGCCCGTACGGCGTTGGACCAGGTCAGCTTCGCCAGGTCGGCGCGCGACCAGCCGCGTGCCAGCAGCTCGGCGACCAGGTTCGGGTACCCCGCGACGTCGTCCAGGCCCGCGGGGGTGAAGGCCGTGCCGTCGTAGTCGCCGCCGATGCCGATGTGGTCGACGCCCGCCACCTCGCGCATGTGGTCCAGGTGGTCGGCGACGGTGGCGGCGGTGGCCACCGGGCGGGGGCGCTCCGTCTCGAAGGCCCGGTGCAGGGCCATCGCCTCGGGGGTGGTGTCGAGGTGGTGGAACCCGTGGGCCCGCAGGTTCTCGTCCGCGGCCAGGGTCCAGGCGACGGCCTCGGGGAGGATGAACTTCGGTACGAAGGTGGCCATGGCCACGCCGCCGTTGGCGGGCAGCAGTTCCAGCACGTCGTCCGGGACGTTGCGCGGGTGGTCGCAGATCGCCCGCGCCGAGGAGTGCGAGAAGATCACCGGGGCGGCCGAGACCGCGAGTGCGTCGCGCATCGTGGTCGCGGCCACGTGCGAGAGGTCCACGAGCATGCCGACGCGGTTCATCTCGCGGACGACCTCGCGACCGAAGTCGCTCAGGCCGCCGTGTCGGGGTTCGTCGGTCGCCGAGTCCGCCCAGTCGATGGTGTCGTTGTGCGTGAGCGTCATGTACCGCACGCCCAGCCGGTGCAGGGCGCGCAGGGTGGCGAGCGAGTTGTTGATGGAGTGCCCGCCCTCGGCGCCCATCAAGGAGGCGATCCTCCCCTCGGCGCGGGCAGCCTCCATGTCGTCGGCCGTCAGGGCCCGCACCAGGTCGGCGGGGTAACGGGCGATCAGCTGGTCGACGAGGTCGATCTGCTCCAGGGTGGCGCTGACCGCCTCGTCGCCCGCGTAGTCGGAGCGCACGTACACGGACCAGAACTGTGCGCCGACGCCGCCGGCGCGCAGCCGGGGCAGGTCGGTGTGCAGGTGGCCCGACTGGTCGGCGGCGATGTCCCGCCGGTCCAGGTCGTAGCGGACCTGCTCGCGCAGCGCCCACGGCAGGTCGTTGTGGCCGTCGACGACCGGGTGCTCGGACAGCAGCTCCCGCGCCTCGCCCAGGCGCTGCGCGGCGCTCACTTGCCGAACCCGAAGGACTCCGCGCCCGCGACCTTGGCCCGCAGTCGCTTGCCCTTCTCGGTGGCCTGCTCGTTGAGCTCCTGCTGGAACTCCCGCATGCGGGTCAGCAGCTCCGGGTCGTGGGCGGCGAGCATCCGGACGGCCAGCAGGGCCGCGTTGCGCGCCCCGGCGACGGAGACGGTCGCGACGGGAACCCCGGCGGGCATCTGGACGATCGACAGCAGCGAGTCCATGCCGTCGAGGTACTTCAGCGGTACCGGTACGCCGATGACCGGCAGCGGGGTCACGGATGCGAGCATGCCGGGCAGGTGGGCGGCGCCGCCCGCGCCGGCGATGATCGCCTTCAGGCCGCGGCCGTCGGCCTGCTCGCCGTACGCGATCATCTCGCGCGGCATCCGGTGGGCGGAGACCACGTCGACCTCGTACGGGATCTCGAACTCGTCCAGCGCCTGGGCCGCGGCCTCCATGACCGACCAGTCGGAGTCCGAGCCCATGACGATGCCGATGACGGGGCCTGCGGAAGAGGTGCTCATGCGGTGATCGTCCCTCTGAGGTAGCCGGCAGCGTGACGTGCTCGCTCCAGCACATCGTCCAGGTCGTCGCCGTAGGTGTTGACGTGGCCGACCTTGCGGCCGTGCTTCACGTCCTTGCCGTACATGTGGATCTTCAGCTGGGGGTCGTGGGCCATGCAGTGCAGGTACGCCGCGTACATGTCCGGGTAGTCCCCGCCGAGCACGTTCGCCATGACCGTCCAGCGGGCCCGCGGGCGCGGGTCGCCGAGCGGGAGGTCCAGGACCGCCCGTACGTGGTTGGCGAACTGGGAGGTGATCGCGCCGTCCTGGGTCCAGTGGCCGCTGTTGTGCGGGCGCATGGCCAGTTCGTTGACCAGGATCCGGCCGTCGGTGGTCTCGAACAGCTCCACGGCCAGGTGGCCGGTCACGCCGAGTTCCTGGGCGATGCGCAGGGCCAGGGACTGGGCCTCGCCCGCCAGCTCCTCGGAGAGGTTCGGCGCGGGGGCGATCACCGTGTCGCAGACCCCGTCGACCTGGATGGACTCGACCACGGGGTAGGCCACCGCCTGGCCGTGCGGGGAGCGGACGATGTTCGCCGCGAGCTCGCGGACGAAGTCCACCTTCTCCTCGGCGAGCACCGGGACGCCCGCGTGGAAGGGCGCCGCCGCGTCCTCGGGGGTGCGCACGAACCACACGCCCTTGCCGTCGTACCCGCCGCGCACCGTCTTGAGGATGACGGGGAAGCCGCCGACCTCGTCCGCGAAGGCCACCACGTCCGCCGGATCGGCCACGATCCGGTGGCGGGGGCTGGGCGCGCCGATCGCGTCGAGCCTGGCGCGCATCACCCCCTTGTCCGCGGCGTGCACCAACGCGTCGGGCCCCGGGCGGACGGGGATGCCGTCCGCTTCCAGGGCCCGCAGGTGTTCGATGGGTACGTGCTCGTGGTCGAACGTGATCACGTCACAGCCGCGCGCGAAGGCGCGCAACGTCTCCAGGTCGCGATGGTCGCCGATGACGACGTCGCTCACGACCTGGGCCGCCGAGTCCTGTGGGGTGTCACTGAGGAGCTTGAATCTGATGCCGAGGGGGATGCCCGCCTCGTGGGTCATGCGGGCGAGCTGTCCGCCGCCGACCATGCCGACTACCGGGAACGTCACCTCTCCAGGATATCCGTCGGTATTGCGCCATCCGGACGCAGCCCTGGCGCGGACCCGCCGGCGGGCCGTGTGCCGGACCCCGCAAGGGCCGCAAGGGGGCGCGGGGCGGGCGAAGGCACGGGCGGGTCGCGGGGGCGACACTTAACATGGACGGGTTGACGAGAACGGGTGACGCCCCGCACCGGGGCGACGGACATGGCGACGGGTACGGCGACGGACAGCACGGACACGACGGATACCGCGGACACGACGGACAGGGACTGACCGATCACATGAGCACGCCGAAGAACGGATCCGCCCTCGAACGTCTGCGCGGCCTGGCTCGGGAGGCCGCCAGATTCGGGGCCGTCGGCGGAGTCGGTGTCCTGGTCAACCTGGGTGTCTTCAACCTGTTGCGTGCGACCACCGACCTCCAGGTCGTCCGGGCGAGCGTGATAGCCATCGTGGTGGCCATCGGCACGAACTACATCGGCTTCCGCTTCTTCACCTACCGGGACCGGTCGGGCGGCGACGGCAGCCGGCCCCCGGCCCGTGAGCTGCCCCTGTTCGCCCTCTTCAGCGCGATCGGCCTGGTCATCGAGAGCGGCGTGCTCTACGCCGGGACCTACGGCCTGGGCATGGACGGCCGGCTGGCCACGAACGTCTTCAAGTTCGCCGGCATCGGCGTCGCCACCGTCTTCCGCTTCTGGTCCTACCGCACCTGGGTCTTCAAGGCCCTGCCCGCGGGCCGGCCCCCGGCGGCCGGGGCCGTCGTCGAGCAGCGGGAACGCCACGCGGCCGAGCCGGACGCCCCGGCCGTTGCGGTGGCCCCGGTCACGCCGGTCGTTCCCCTGGCGCACGAGTCCGCCGCCCAGTAGACCGGTCGCCGGGCCCGGGCCACCGTGGTCGTGCGGCCTCGCTCAAGGCACCCCCGGCTCGAAGCCACCCGGCCCGAAGCTCCCTCGGCTCAGCGCACCGTCGGCTCGGGTTCTTCCGCGCACTCCGGCGCGGTGCGGCTGAGGAACAGGGCGAACACCGGCGGCTGGGTCTGCAGCAGCTCCAGGCGTCCGCCGTCGGCCTCCGCGAGGTCGCGCGCGACCGCCAGGCCGATCCCGGTGGAGTTCCGGCCACTGATGGCCCGCTCGAAGATCCGGTTGCCGAGGTCCGGCGGGACGCCGGGGCCCTCGTCCGTGACCTCCAGCACCGCCTGGTTTCCGGTCACCCGGGTACGCAGCGCGACCGTGCCGCCGCCGTGCATGAGCGCGTTCTCCACGAGGGTGGCCAGCACCTGCGAGACCGCGCCGGGGGTGCCCACGGCCCGCATGCCCGCCTTCCCCGAGCGCACGATGGCCCGCCCGGCGCTTCGGTAGGCCGGCCGCCACTCCTCGACCTGCTGTTTGACGACCTCGTCCAGATCGAAGGGGACCGCCGAGCCGGTCCGCGGGTCCCTGGAGTTCGTCAGCAGCCGCTCGACCACGTCCGTGAGCCGCTCCACCTGGGTGAGGGCGATGGTCGCCTCGTCCCGCACGGTCTCCAGGTCGTCGGTGACCGTGATCTCCTCCAGCCGCATCGACAGGGCCGTCAGCGGCGTCCGCAACTGGTGCGAGGCGTCCGCGGCGAGCCGCCGCTCCGCCGTCAGCATCCGCGCGATCCGCTCCGCGCTGGAGTCCAGCACGTCCGCGACCCGGTCCAGCTCGGGAACCCCGTACCGCTTGTGGCGGGGCCGCGGATCCCCCGACCCCAGCCGTTCCGCCGTCTCCGCGAGGTCGGTGAGCGGGGAGGCCAGCCGGTTGGCCTGGCGTACGGCGAGCAGTACGGCCGCCACGACCGCCAGCAGCGCCACCGCGCCGACCACGGCCAGGGTGCGGCCCACCTCCCGGGTGACCGTCGAGCGGGTGGCCTCGACGACCACCTCCTCGCCCTGCTCGCCGTGGGCGGTGCCCCGGATGACGCTCTCGTCGATGGGCTCGCCGACCTCGACGGGCGACTGCCCCGGGATGGTGATGCGGGCGTACTTGCCGACGTCCAGTTGCTCCGCGAGCGCCGCGGGATTGACCGGCTTGTTCTCCAGGACGTTCGACTCGACGATGCCCACCAGGCGCAGCGCCTCGGACCCGATGCGGTCCTGGGCGCTGCTGGTGATGGTCCGGGTCTCGACGATGACGAGGGAGACCCCGAACACGGCGATCACGACGAGCACCACGGCGAGCGTGGAGTTGATCAGGCGGCGGCGCATGACTCAGTAAGTACTAGCTCTTCTCGAAGCGGAAGCCGACGCCCCGCACGGTGGCGATGTAACGGGGGTTGGCCGCGTCGTCGCCCAGCTTCTTGCGCAGCCAGGAGATGTGCATGTCGAGGGTCTTGGTGGAGGACCACCAGGTGGTGTCCCACACCTCGCGCATCAACTGGTCGCGCGTGACGACCCGACCGGCGTCGCGGACGAGGACGCGCAGGAGGTCGAACTCCTTGGCGGTGAGCTGGAGCTCCTCCTCGCCCATCCAGGCGCGGTGCGACTCGACGTCGATCCGCACGCCGTGGGTGGCGGGCGGCTGGGAGGCCTCGGTGGCGCCGCGGCGCAGCAGGGCCCGTACCCGGGCCAGCAGTTCGGCGAGCCGGAACGGCTTGGTCACGTAGTCGTCGGCGCCGGCGTCCAGGCCGACGACCGTGTCGACCTCGTCGGCACGGGCGGTGAGCACGAGGATCGGGAACCCGTGTCCCTCGGCCCGCAGTCGTCGGGCCACTTCCAGGCCGTCCATCCCGGGCAACCCGAGGTCGAGGACGACGAGGTCGACGCCGCCCTGCAGTCCCGCGTCCAGGGCGGTGGGGCCGTCCTCCCGGACCTCGACCTCATAGCCCTCCCGGCGCAGGGCGCGGGCCAGGGGTTCCGAGATGGATGCGTCGTCCTCGGCGAGCAGTACACGCGTCATGTGGGTGATGGTAGTCCGCACGGGGTCAAAGGAGGGGCACGCCGATAGACCCCTCTCTATCTGGGTACACGAGGGACTTACGGCCTTCGAAAATGGCCAAACGGTTCCCGGCTCGCCTGTGATCCATCTCTCAAGTCCTTCCATATCCCGCAGTGTCGTGTCGTATGGTGGCGAGACGCCTGATGCACTACTCCGGGGATCTTTGTGCCGAAATGCGCACTGAGATCCTCAAATTCTGCTCTGGTCGGTTCAACCGACCCAGATGACAGTGAATGACCTGTGGGCCGGGCCCTGCGCGCGAGATGCGCGGAGGGCGTGGATCCCGGTTACGGCTGACCCTTCGTCCCCGGCATCCCGGAAGGCGAGACCCCGGGGCGTGGGGTGGGACATCCGTCGCCGGTGCCGGCCACCCCCCCACCGGGCGCCGTTCAGCTCACGAAGCCGCGCGTCCCGAGCAAGCAAGGATCGACCATGGCTTCCAGCCTGACGAAGGACTCGGCGGATCCGTCCGCGGAGAAGACCTTCTTCGGCCACCCCCGTGGCCTGGCCACTCTGTTCATGACCGAGATGTGGGAGCGGTTCTCCTACTACGGCATGCGTGCACTGCTGGTCTACTACCTGGTCTCGGGCGGTGCCGACGCGGCCACCGGCTCGCAGGGCGGCGGTCTGGCCATGACCGCGGCCACGACGACGGCCATCTACTCCGTGTACGTCTCCATGGTCTACCTCATGGCGATGCCCGGCGGATGGTTCGGCGACCGTGTCTGGGGCGCCCGCAAGACGGTCGCCATAGCCGGTTTCGTGATCATGGGTGGTCACCTCTCCCTGGCCCTCCCCGGCCAGGCGATGTTCTTCGTCGGTCTGATCCTCGTCGCCGCCGGTTCGGGCCTGCTGAAGGCCAACATCTCCACCATGGTCGGCCACCTGTACGAAGGCCCTGAGGACCCCCGCCGCGACGGTGGCTTCACCCTCTTCTACATCGGCATCAACCTCGGCGCCTTCATCGCCCCGTTCATCGTCGGAACGGTCGGCAAGGAGTACAACTGGCACCTGGGCTTCGCCCTCGCCGCCGCCGGCATGGGCCTGGGCCTCGCGCAGTTCCTGCTCGGCACCAAGCACCTGAGCCCCAAGAGCAGCCTGGTTCCGAACCCGCTGTCCGTCGAGGAGCGCAAGGCCGTCATCACGAAGGTCGTGCTCGCGGCCGTGGGCATCGCGGTCTTCTACGGCGCTGTTGTCGCGCTCGGCTTCTACACCCTGAACTGGGCACTGGTGCCGCTGACCCTGGCCGGTCTGATCATCCCGATCGCCGTGCTGACGCGCATCAAGCGCGACCGGGACCTGTCGAACACCGAGCAGTCGAAGATGACGGCCTACATCTGGTTCTTCGTCGCCGCCGCCGTCTTCTGGATGATCTACGACCAGGGCGGCTCCACGCTCTCCCTGTTCGCCGACTCCAAGACCGCCGGCAGCGTCTTCGGCTTCGGCTTCTCGGCCACCTGGTACCAGTCGCTGAACCCGCTGTTCGTCATGGCTCTCGCCCCGGTCTTCGCCTGGCTGTGGCTGTGGCTGGCCCGCAAGAACCAGGAGCCGAACACCATCGTGAAGTTCGCGATGGGCCTGGTGCTGGTCGGTGCCTCGTTCTTCGTCTTCATCGTCCCGATGAACATGGCGGTCGACGGCAAGGTCTCCCCGATGTGGCTGGTCTCGATCTACATGATCCAGACCATCGGTGAGCTGTGCCTCTCCCCCGTCGGCCTGTCGGTCACCACGAAGATGGCGCCGCAGAAGTACGCGTCCCAGATGATGGGCGTCTGGTTCCTCGCGGTCACCGCCGGTGACTGCACCACCAGTCTTCTGTCCATCGGCGGAGTGGACCTGAACGGCACCGGGGTGATCGCCCTGGAGGCGACCGCCGCCGTCCTCGCCGGCTTCGCGATCTTCTCGTACCGCAAGAAGGTCCAGTCCCTGATGGGTAGCGTCCACTAGCCCGACCCCCGCACGACGAACGGCCCGGCACACCGCGAGGTGTGCCGGGCCGTTCGCTTTCCCGCGTCTACCGGGTGCCGCGCAGGCGGCGCCACGGGGTGAAGGTGAAGACCGCCCCGCCGAGCAGGATCACCGTGCCGGCGACCAGGGCCAGGGCCTTGATGCCGCCGTCGTCCTGCGCGCCGGTCTCGGCGAGGCCGCCCGAACCCGAGGGCGTGCCCGCGCTCGTGCTGCCGGTGGAGGACGGGGAGCCGGAGCCGCCGGCCTGGGCGGTGGTGTCCAGTTCGAGCGAGACGGCGCTGCTGGTCGCCTTGCAGGGCACGTTGATGGGCGTGGAGCCCGGTGCCATGGTGACGTCGATGGTCAGTTGGTCGGGGGTCAGCGTCACCTTTCCGGTCTTGCCGGGCTTGTAGGTGCCGGTCATGTCGCTGAGGCTGACCGGGGCCTTGTCGGGGATCGGCTCGACGTTGGCCGGGCCGGAGACCTTGACCGTGCCGCTGTCGGCGCCGCCGAGCTTGACGTTCATCGAGGGCTTGAGGGCGCCGGCGGGCAGGGCCATGGGCGCGGCCATCGCGCCCTTGGCGGTCTTGACCGTGAGGTCGTAGGCGCCGCCGTTCTTCTTGGCGTTGACGGTGACCGGGGTCTTGATGCCGCCGGGGACGACCGGGCCGCAGTCGAAGGCGACCTCGACGGCCTTGCCCGGGAAGTCGGTCTGACCGCCGCTGCCGCCCGTGGTGGAGCCGGTGGTGGAGCCGGTGGTGGCACCGCCGGTCGTGGCACCGCCCGTGGTGGCCCCACCGGTGGTGGCACCGCCCGTCGTCGCGCCGCCGGTGGTCGCCCCACCGGTGGTCGCGCCGCCCGTCGAGCCGGCGGAGACGTCGATGGTGGTCCCGCCCGTCACGGTGCCCACGGGGGCGCACTTGGTGACGAAGGTCCCGAAGGGGAAGGAGACGGCGACCTCGTACCGGCCGGGCGTCAGGGTGATCTTCCCCGCCTGGGTGAGCTTGAGCTTGCCCTTCATGGTCGACATGACCATCGGGGCCTTCTTCGGGATCTCCGGGTTCTTCTTCTCCCCGACGACCTTCAGCTCGGCCCCGCCGCCGCTCACCGTGAACCAGCCGGTGGGCACCACGGAGTCCTTGGGGATCACCATCAGGTCCGTGTTGTTGGAGGCGGGCTTGACCGTCTCCCACGACACGTCGACCTCGTCGCCGACCTTGGCCGTCGGGGGCGCGGTGATCTTGGCGGTGGTCTCGCCCTCCACCGGGGAGCCGCCGCCCGTGGGCGGTACGCACTTCACCTTGAACGTGGCGTCGGCCGCCTGGGCGGGGGCGGCCGCCAGCAGGATGCCCGCGCCGCCGAACAGCAGCGCGACAGCGGCCGCGCTCACCCTCCGTTGGGTCTTCACGAATGTCCCTTCGTTGTCGGACGGTTCTCAGACGGTGCGGACGCCTGTGGGGCAGGTGGGCCTGGTGGTGCTTGGGATCCCGGCGCGCTGTCCGGGGTGAACCACGGCAGGACCGCCGTGGTGGTCTGGGGGGAGGCCGCCGGGGTGTCGGCGGGCGGGGCGGGCGTGGATCCCCGTACGGCCGGGATCCGCGGCAGTCGGGCCGTCACCGCCGACGCCGCCGCCTCCAGCGCCTTGGCGCCCCGGTGGTGGCCGCCGGGCGGGGCCCCGCCCGGTCGGGCCCGGTCGACGACGGCCATGCCGACGCGGAAGACGGCGGCGGGGACGACCAGCAGGAGCAGGCCCCAGAAGAGCAGGACCCCGTACGGGCGGTCCACGCCCCACGGCTGCGTGGCCAGGACCTTGTCCCCGTACTTGAGGGAGACGGTGTAGTCGCCGTGGGCCCCGGCCGACAGGGCGGTGTCCAGGCGGATCTCCGCCTTGCCGCCGGGCGGGACGGTGCCCTTCCAGCGGGCCTCCTCCCACAGGGGGGCGAACACCCCGTGGGCGGTGCCGAGTTGGAAGACGGGGTCGGTGACGGGAGCGGAGCCGAGGTTTCCGACGGTGACGGTGAACTTCCGGGTGGGCGGGGCGCCGAACCAGGTCAGGACCCCGTCGTCGCCCTCCAGGCGGACCCCCGTCAGCACCGCGAGGCGGGCCGTCCCGGAGTCGGTGGGCAGTTCCGCCACCGGGTGGTCGGTGATCTTCAGTGGTGCGGCGACGGTGGACTGGTCCCCGTTGACGGAGGTCACGTTCACGACGCACGGGCAGGGCTTGGGCGGTTCCACGACCGGGAGTTGGGCGGTGAACCGCCCGTCGTCGGCGACCGCGACGGCGACGCCGTCGGCGTTCGCGCAACTGTTGGTGCCGCCGATCATGTTCTGTCCGCAGACCAGCAGCATCACCATGGTCTTGGGCCGCCAGCCGGCGCCGGCGACCGTGATCCCGGTGCCTTTGGCGACCTCCTGGAGGGAGAGCGACACGGTCGGCTTGGTCTCCGCGGCGGCGGCCGGGGGCGCCGGGAACAGGGTCAGGACGGCCAGGGCCAGGGCCGCCAGGGCCGAGGCCACGAGGGCCGACACCGCCGACCACCCCGCGGCGGCGAGGGTCCCGCCCGCCCCGCCGACCTTGGCGCTCACCTGGGTGCTCACCTGGGTGCTCCCGTCAACTCGGGTTCCTTCGACGTCGGTTGCGCCTGCCCCGGTACCGGCCCGGAGGGCTCCGGCTGCTCCTCGCGGGTCGCCCGTCGGGTGCGTACGAGGAGCAGCGCGGCCGTGGTGGCCGCGCCGAGGAGGAGCAGCCCGAGGCCCGTCCAGCCGGCGACGCCCCAGGGCACGAACCAGTCGGAGGCGGCGGCCGTGGCCCGGGCGCCGCCCGGGGCGGTGACGGTGAGGGTGAGGCGCACCTGGTCGAACACCGGGGCGCCGGGCCAGGGTTCGGTGAGTTCGACGCTCTGGCCGGGCAGCAGTTCCACCGGCAGGGCGTGGGCGGCGCGCCCCGGGACCTCGCCGAAGCGGCCGCGCACGTGCAGGGCGAGTTCGGGGACGAGGGCCACGTTGCCGCGGTTGACGAGGGTGTAGGCGACACGCGTCGCCGCGCCCTTGCCGCGTACGGAGACGTCCTCGACGGTGAGGGCGGCCAGGGTCGGCCCGCCGACGCGCAGGTGGATCCGTACGCCGACCTCGTGGCCGGCCTCGGTGGCGACGACGGCGGCGGGGTGGTCTCCGGGCGGGGTCGCGGGGGGCACGGAGACGGTGAAGGGGACCACGGCGCGGGTGCGGGGCGGGATCCTCACGGTCGTGCTCGCGCCGAAGGACAGCCAGGAGCCGGCGCCGGTGGACCGGCGGTCGGGGCGTACCGCGAGGGCTCCGTCGGCGGTGTTGTAGGCGTCGGCGCCGCGCAGGGTGAGGGTGCGTTCCCGGTCGGTGGTGTTGGTCAGGGCGAGGCGGTCCTCCAGCACGCTGCCGGAGGCGCCGGCGAGGTAGAAGTACGGGCGTACGGCGCCGGCGGTCCGCCCGGCGGCCGGTTCGGCGGTCCAGCCCGGTTCGTCGGCGACGGCGGCGGGCGCGCCGAGGAGCAGCGCGGCGCCGGCGAGCAGCGCGGGGCCGAGGCGCCGGACGGTGGGGCCGAGGCGCCGGAGGGTGGGGGGTGCGGGCATGGGCGGGGCCGCTCCGTTCAGGACCGGGCCTGCCGGCCGCGCCGGGTCAGCCAGAGCACGCCGGCGGCGCCGGAGAGCAGCACGGTGGCGCCGAGGGTGCCGAGCGCGAGGGCGGAGTCGGCGGGGCCGGTCTGCGGGAGGCTGTCGCCGCCCGCCGCCGTGGACGCGGGGGGTGGTGGTGCCGCGCCGCCGCCGGGGGCGGTGACGTCCAGTTCGAGGGAGGGCTTGGGGCTGTTGCCGGGGGTGCAGGTGGTGGTGGTGCCCATGGCCTTGATGGTGAGGACGCCGGCGGTGAAGGTGACCTTGCCGCTCTTCTTGGGGGTGTAGGTGCCCGAGAGGTCGGTGATCTTGATGGGGGTGTCGGCGGGCACGGCCTCGGGGTTGGGCGGGCCGGAGACGGGGACGGAGCCCTTGTCGGCGCCGCCGACGAGGATGACGGCGCCGGGACTCATCGCGCCCTTGCCGAGTTCGATGGGGCTGGAGGAGACGCCCTTCTGGAAGGACATCGTCAGCTTGTACCCGTCGCCCGCCTTGACCGCCTTGATGTCGATGGGCGAGACGGCCGACTTGTCCCCGATGGGTGTGGCGCAGTTGTAGGCGACGTCGACCACGTCGGCGTGGGCCGAGGGGGCGAGCGTCAGGACGGCCGCCGATCCGGCCAGCGCGGAGGCCAGCGCGAGCGCGGTGGTGCGTTTGCGGTGGGTCACCTTCGTCTTCCCCTCGAACCGTGAACCGTGGATGTCCGACAAGTTACTGACGGCACATCAGATTGGTGGCTCAAGGTACGCCGGGGGCCTTGCGGAGGGAAGACACGGGACGGGCCGGGATCGGCGGCCCGTCGACGGGGGTTCGACGGCGCGTCGGACGCACCTGTTTCGGCCGGCTCGGCCCGGTCAGGGCCGAGCCGGCGGGTGCTCGTGCACGCCGGCGGGTGCCCGTGCGCGCCCGTGCTCGGGTCAGACGGCGCGGACCCCTCGCTGCCAGACCGCGGAGACCAGCGGGACGCCGGGGCGGTAGGCGAGGTGGACGTGGCTGGGGGCGTCCAGCAGGACCAGGTCGGCGCGGGCTCCGGGGGCGAGCGTGCCGATGTCGGTGCGGCGCAGGGCGCGGGCACCGCCGGCGGTGGCGGACCAGAGCGCCTCGTCGGGGGTCATCCCCATGTCCCGGACGGCGAGCGCGATACAGAACGGCATCGAACTCGTGTAGGAGGAGCCGGGGTTGCAGTCCGTGGACAGGGCCACGGTCGCGCCCGCGTCCAGGAGCCGGCGGGCGTCGGGCCACTGGGCGCGGGTGGAGAACTCGGCGCCGGGCAGCAGGGTGGCGACGGTGGTGCCGGCGGCCTGGGCGAGGGCGTCGACGTCGGCGTCCGTGAGGTGGGTGCAGTGGTCGGCGGAGGCGGCCTCCAGCTCGACGGCGAGTTGGACGCCGGGGCCGTGGGAGAGCTGGTTGGCGTGGATGCGCGGGATCAGCCCGGCGGCCGCGCCCGCGGTGAGGATCGCCCGGGCCTGGTCGCCGTCGAATGCGCCCTTCTCGCAGAACACGTCCACCCAGCGGGCGTACGGGGCGCAGGCCGTCAGCATCTCGCCGGTGACCAGGTCCACGTAGCCGGCGGGGTCGTCGGCGTAGTCGGGGGACACGATGTGCGCGCCGAGGTAGGTGACCTCCTCGGTGTGCGCGGCGGCGATGCGCAGGGCGCGGGCCTCGTCTGCGACGGTGAGGCCGTAGCCGGACTTGGTCTCGAAGGTGGTGGTGCCCTGGCGGCGGGCCTCGTCGAGGTGGCGCAGCAGGTTGGCTTCGAGTGCGGCGTCCGTGGCGGCGCGGGTCGCGGCGACGGTGGTGCGGATGCCGCCCGCGGAGTAGGCGCGCCCGGACATCCGGGCGTTGAACTCGGCGGTGCGGTCGCCCGCGAACACCAGGTGCGAGTGGGAGTCGACGAAGCCGGGGATGACGGCCCGGCCCGCGGCGTCGACGTCGCGGTCGGCGGCGGGCGCCCGGTCGGCGGGGCCGACCCAGGCGACGCGCTCGTCCTCGATGACGACGGCCGCGTTCTCGATCAGGCCGAGGGGACTGCCGTCGCCGAGGGCGGGGTCGTTGGTGACGAGGCTGCCGATGTTGGTGATGACGGTGGTGGTCATGATTCCTCTCGGGGTTGCCCGGGCTCCGCCCCGGATCTTTCGGCCGGTCAGCCTCGGACGGCTGCGATCGACTCGGAAAGGGCGGCCGCCACGTCCCCGACCAGGGTGTGTGCCCCGTCGCGGACCACGTGCCGGCCGCTCACCACGGTGTGGCGGACGTCGGCGGCGGACGCGGCGAACACGGCGGTCTCGGCGGCCAGGCGGGGCAGCGGGCCGGCGGTGCGTACGGAGTCCAGGGCGATCGTGGTGAAGTCCGCGAGGGCGCCGATCTCCAGCCGGCCCGCGTCGGGCAGGCCCAGGGCGGCGTGCCCGTCCTCGGTGGCGGCGGAGAGCAGGGCGTGCGCCGTCCAGTGGCCGCGGGTGCGGCTGCGCAGCCGCTCGTTCAGCTCCATCGCGCGGGCCTCTTCGAGCAGGTCGATGACGGCGTGGCTGTCGCTGCCGAGGGAGAGCGGGCTGCCGGCGTGCTGGAGGCGGGTCGCGGGGCCGATGCCGTCGGCGAGGTCGCGTTCGGTGGTGGGGCACATGCAGGTGCCGGTGGAGGTTCCGCCGAGCAGGGCGATGTCGGTGTCGGTGAGGTGCGTGTTGTGGACGCCGGTGGTGCGGGGGCCGAGCACGCCGTGGTCGGAGAGGAGTTGGGTGGGGGTGCGGCCGTGGGCGGCCTGGCAGGCGTCGTTCTCGGCGGTCTGTTCCGAGAGGTGGACGTGCAGGGGTGCCCGCCGCTCCTCGGCCCAGTGGGCGACGGTGGCCAGTTGGTCGGCGGGCACCGCGCGCACCGAGTGGATCGCGGCGCCGATTCGGGCGTGCGCGCGGGGCTTGAGGGCGGTGACCCGTTCGGCCCAGGCATCGGCGGTGCCGTCGGAGAACCGCCGCTGGTGCGGTTCGGGTGCCTTGCCGAAGCCCGAGGAGAGGTAGGCGGTGTCGAGGAGGGTGATGCGGATGCCGGCCGCGGCGGCGGCCTCGATGAGTGCCTCGCCCATCGCGTTCGGGTCGGCGTAGGGGGCGCCGCCGGGCGCGTGGTGGACGTAGTGGAACTCGCCGACGTGGGTGATGCCGGCCAGGGCCATCTCCGCGTACACCGCGCGGGCCAGCGCGAAGTAGCTGTCGGGGGTGAGGTTCTGGGCGACCTTGTACATGAAGTCGCGCCAGGTCCAGAAGGTGCCGCTGCCGACCTGGACCGTGCCCCGCAGGGCGCGGTGGAAGGCGTGGGAGTGCGCGTTGGCCAGGCCCGGGACGGTGAGACCGCGCAGCACCTCCGCCCCGGGGGGCGGGGTCGCGGTGTCCGTGCGCAGGGCGGCGATCCGCCCGTCGGCGTCCACGTCCAGGGCGACGCCCGGCTCGACGTGGGTGCCGAGCCAGGCGTGTTCCAGCCAGTACGTCTTGTCCGCGGTCACCTGCACGCGAGTCCTTCCAGTACGTCGGCGAGGGCCAGGACTCCGGCCACGCAGTCGTCCTCGGCGGCGAACTCCTTCGGGGAGTGGGAGACGCCGGTCGGGTTCCGTACGAACAGCATCGCGGTCGGGACGGCGGCGGAGAGGATTCCCGCGTCGTGTCCCGCCCCGGTGCCGAGGACGGGCAGGGATCCGCCGAGGATCCGGTCGAGTTCGTCGCGCAGGGCGTGTTCGAACTCGACGACGGGGGTGAAGGACTCCCGGACGATGTCGAGGTCGATGCCGTCCTGGTCGGCGCGTTCGCGGGCGGCCTTCTCGATGGCCGTGACGACCGTGTCGAGGGTGGCCTGGTCGCCGGCGCGCGAGTCGAGCCACCCGCGGACCAGCGAGGGGATGGCGTTGACCCCGTTGGGCTCGACGGCGATCTTCCCGAAGGTGGCGACGGCGCCGGCGAGGGCCGCCTCGGTGCGGGCGGCCAGCACGGTCGCCGCGTACGTGAGCATGGGGTCGCGCCGGTCGACGAGGCGGGTGGTGCCCGCGTGGTTGGCCTCGCCGTGGAAGTCGAAGCGCCAGCGGCCGTGCGGCCAGATCGCGGAGGCGATGCCGACCCGGTCCCCGGACAGGTCCAGGGCCCGGCCCTGTTCGACGTGGAGTTCGACGAAGGCGCCGATGCGGGCGAGGCGCTCGGGGTCGACGCCGATCGTCTCGGGGTCGTACCCGGCGGCCTCCATGGCGCGGGGCAGGGTGATCCCGTCCGCGTCGCGGAGCTCGTACGCCTTCTCCTTGGTCAGTTGCCCGGCCGCGAGGCGGGAGCCGACGCAGGCGAGGCCGAAGCGGGCCCCTTCCTCGTCACCGAAGTTGGTGATGGCCAGGGGCCTGGAGAGCTCCGCTCCCCTGCGGCGGAGTTCGTCCAGGGCCGCGAAGGAGGACACCACGCCGAGGGGGCCGTCGAAGGCCCCGCCGTCGGGGACGGAGTCCAGGTGCGAGCCGGTGACGACGGCGTCGCCCGCGAGGGGGTCGCCGAGCCAGGCCCACTGGTTGCCGTTGCGGTCCGTCTCGTAGGTGAGGCCGCGGGCCTGTGCCTGGGCCTGGAACCAGGTGCGGCAGTCGGCGTCGGCGCCGGTCCAGGCGTGCCGGCGGTAGCCGCCGGAGTCGGTGTGCCGGCCGATGGGGGCGAGCTCGTCCCACATGGAGTGGAACGAGGTCGCCCCGGCGGGGTGGTCGCTCACGCGTCGTCGCCCTCGCGCATGGGGACGCGGACGCCGCGGTCGTCGGCCACCGACTCGGCGATGTCGTAGCCCGCGTCGACGTGGCGGATGACGCCCATGCCCGGGTCGTTGGTCAGGACGCGGCGGATCTTCTCGCCGGCGAGCTTCGTGCCGTCCGCGACGGTGACCTGGCCGGCGTGGATGGAGCGGCCCATGCCGACGCCGCCGCCGTGGTGGATGGAGACCCAGGACGCGCCGGAGGCGACGTTGACCATGGCGTTGAGCAGCGGCCAGTCCGCGATGGCGTCGGAGCCGTCGAGCATGGCCTCGGTCTCGCGGTACGGGGAGGCCACCGAGCCGCAGTCGAGGTGGTCGCGGCCGATGACCAGCGGGGCGGCCAGGGTGCCGTCGGCGACCATCTCGTTGAAGCGCTCGCCGGCCTTGTCGCGCTCGCCGTAGCCGAGCCAGCAGATGCGGGCGGGCAGGCCCTGGAAGTGGACGCGCTCGCCGGCCATCTTGATCCAGCGGTGCAGGGACGCGTTTTGAGGAGAATCGGCCTCCGGGAAGAGCTCCAGCATCGCCTTGTCGGTCTTGTGGATGTCCGAGGCCTCGCCGGACAGGGCGGCCCACCGGAAGGGGCCCTTGCCCTCGCAGAACAGCGGCCGGATGTAGGCGGGGACGAAGCCGGGGAAGGCGAAGGCGCGGTCGTAGCCGGCCAGCTGGGCCTCGCCGCGGATGGAGTTGCCGTAGTCGAAGACCTCGGCGCCGGCGTCCATGAAGCCGACCATGGCCTCGACGTGCGTGGCCATGGACTCGCGGGCGCGGGTGGTGAAGCCCGCCGGGTCCTTGGCCGCGTAGTCCGCCATGTCGTCGAAGTCGACGCCGACGGGGAGGTAGGCGAGCGGGTCGTGGGCGGAGGTCTGGTCCGTCACGATGTCGATCGGGGCGCCTTCGGCGAGCATCTGCGGCAGCAGGTCGGCCGCGTTGCCGAGCAGGCCGATGGAGAGCGGCTTGCGGGCGTCGCGGGCCTCGACGGCCAGCTGGAGCGCGTGGCGCAGGTTGTCGGCCTTGACGTCGAGGTAGCGGTGCTCGATGCGGCGGTCGATGGCGCGCGGGTCGACGTCGATGCAGATCGCGACGCCGTCGTTCATGGTGACGGCCAGCGGCTGGGCGCCGCCCATGCCGCCGAGGCCGGCGGTGAGGGTGATGGTGCCCGCGAGGGTGCCGTTGAACTTCTTCGCGGCGACGGCGGCGAAGGTCTCGTAGGTGCCCTGGAGGATGCCCTGGGTGCCGATGTAGATCCAGGAGCCGGCGGTCATCTGCCCGTACATGGTGAGGCCGAGGTGCTCCAGGCGGCGGAACTCCTCCCAGTTGGCCCAGTCGCCGACCAGGTTGGAGTTGGCGAGCAGGACGCGCGGCGCCCACTCGTGGGTCTGCATCACGCCGACGGGGCGGCCGGACTGGACGAGCATCGTCTCGTCCTGCTTCAGGGTCCGCAGGGTGCGGACCATGGCGTCGTACGAGCGCCAGTCGCGCGCGGCCTTGCCGGTGCCGCCGTAGACGACGAGCTTGTCGGGGTGCTCGGCGACCTCGGGGTCGAGGTTGTTCTGGAGCATCCGCAGCGCGGCCTCCTGCTGCCATCCCAGGGTGCTGAGTTCGGTGCCTCGCGCGGCCCGTACGGGGCGGGGTCCTGACATGGCGGTGCCTCCTCCGGTGTGGGTCAATCCATTCACATCCTTGCGTCCTGAATAGATTCAGTCAACAGCTGCGGCCGGCCCCGTCGGATGATGGGATGGCGGACATGGCCGCCGACACGCACGCGCAGAGCGCCGCCACCCGCCGGGACCGGGCCGTACGGGCCGCCGCACGGCAGGGCCTCCTCGACGCGGAACCGCTGGTCTGCCTGCTGGACACCGCCGGGATCCGCGCGTCGGCCGGCGCCCTGACCCGCGCGTTCGCCGACGCCCTGCCGGCCGGCGCCCCCGTCCTGCACGCCTTCGCGGTGAAGGCCTGCCCCCTGGTGCCCGTGCTCCGGCTGCTGTCCTCGGTCGGGGTCGGCTGCGAGGTGGCGAGCCCCGGCGAGCTGGCCCTGGCCCGGGCGGCCGGGGTCGCGGCGGAACACACCGTGCTGGACTCCCCCGCCAAGACCCCGGCGGAACTCCGCGAGGCTCTCGCCCTGGGCATCGCCGTCAACGCCGACAACGGGCAGGAGCTGCGCCGCATCGACGCCTTGGTCGCGGCCGCCCCCACCCGCTCCCCGATCGGCGTACGGATCAACCCGCAGACCGGCGCGGGCGCCATCGACGCCCTGTCCACGGCCACGGCCACCTCGAAGTTCGGCGTCCCGCTGCGCGACCCGGGGGCGCGCGAGTGGCTGCTGAGGGCGTACGCGGACCGGCCGTGGCTGACCCGGCTGCACACCCACTCGGGCTCCCAGGGCGTGCCCCTGCCGTTGATCGCGGAGGGGGTGCGGGAGCTGTACGCCCTGGCCGAGGAGATCAACGCGGCGGCCGGGCGCCGTCAGGTCGACACCCTCGACATCGGGGGCGGCCTGCCGGTGAACTTCTCCTCGGACGCCGAGACACCGACGTACGCGCAGTACGTGGCGGCCCTGCGGTCCGCCGCGCCCGGCCTGTTCTCGGGCGCCTACGGCCTGGTCACGGAGTTCGGCCGCTCACTGACGGCCAAGCACGGGCTCGTCCTGGCACGGGTGGAGTACACGAAGGCGACCGGCGGCCGCCCCATCGCCGTCACGCACGCCGGGGTCCAGGTCGCCACCCGCACGGTGTACGCCCCGGCGGCGTGGCCGCTGCGGATCCTCCCGTACGACGCGAAGGGCTTCCCCAAGACCGGCACCCCCGTCCCCCAGGACGTCGCGGGCCCGGCCTGTTTCGCGGGGGACCTGCTGGCCACGGCGCGGGAGCTGCCGGAACTGGCCCCGGGGGACCTGATCGCCGTCCCGGACACCGGCGCGTACTTCTTCACCGCCCACCACGGCTACAACAGCCTCCCCCGACCGGCGATCCACGGCTTCACGGTGGACGCCGCCGGAGCGGTCCGCTTCGCCCCGGTCCGCCCGGCGCAGCCGCTGTCCGCGATCGTCGCCGAGGCGGGCGGCGCGCACCCGGACGCCCTCCTCTGAAACCGCGGGGGTCCGGGGGTCAGCCTGCCTCGGCGAGCGTCGCGCGCACCGCCGGGGTCAGTCCGGCGACCACCGCGTCCGCGCTCAGCGACACCACCCCCGGCAGCCGCAGCAGGTAGCGGGCCAGGCCCAGCCCGAGCAGTTGGGCGGCGACCAGGCCGGCCACCCGCGCCGCCCGCTCCGGGCCCAGTACGGCGGCCAGCGCGGGCGCGACCTGCCCGGCGAACGTGTCCCGCATCCGCTGCGCGGCCCGTTCGTTCGTGACGGCCGAGCGCAGCAGCACCAGGAGCGCGTCGTCGGACGGGTCGCCTTCCCACCGCTCGACGAAGTGGCGCACCAGCGCCTGCGGCAGGTCCGACTCCGGCACCGCGCCCAGGTCCGGCAAGCGCAGGTCCACGGCCAGCGCCGCGTCGAACAGCTTCTCCTTGTTGCCGAAGTACCGCATGACCATCGACGGGTCGATGTCCGCGTCGGCGGCGACGGCCCGGATCGTCGTGCGCTCGTATCCCTGTGCGGCGAACCGTTCGCGCGCCGCCCGCAGGATCGCCGCCCTGGTCTGCGCGCCCCTGCTCCCCACCTCGTGTGCTGCCATGTCAACGAATGTAGGCCAACGATCGTTGACATGCCACCGAAGCAGGCGCACCCTGAAGTCAACAGACGTTGGCCAACAACCGTTGGCATCCCGGAGGAGGCATCCCGTGACCCGTCCCGCACTCCCCGCCCGCACCGAGGTCGCCGTCGTCGGCGCCGGCCCGACCGGCCTCGCGCTCGCCGTCACCCTCGCCCGGGCCGGCATCGACTTCGTGCTCCTGGACCGGCAGGCGGAAGGCGCCAACACCTCCCGCGCCGCCGTCGTCCACGCCCGCACCCTGGAGGTCCTCGACGAGCTGGACCCGTCCGGCGCGCTCTCCGCCGAACTGATCGGTCGCGGCATCCCCGTCACCCGGTTCCGGATCCGCGACGGCGCCCGCGTCCTGACCTCGATCCCCTTCGACGGGCTGCGGACCGCCCACCCGTATGCGCTGATGGTTCCCCAGTACGAGACCGAGGCGGTGCTGCTCGACCGGCTGCGCGTGCTGGGCGGCGAGGTCCACCGCCCGTACGAGGTCACCGAGGTCACCCAGGACGAGCAGGGCGTCACCCTGACCACCGCGACCGGCGAGACCCTGCGCGCCGACCACGTCGTGGGCGCCGACGGGATGCACAGCGTCGTCCGCGAGGCGGCCGGGATCGGTTTCACCGGCAGCTCGTACGAGGAGTCCTTCGCCCTCGCCGACGTCACCATGGACTGGGCGCCGGGCCGCCGGGAGGTCTCGCTGACCTTCGGCGCGGCGGGACTGACCGTGGTCGCCCCACTGCCGGGCGAGGACGGCCGGCGCCACCGGATCGTCGCCACCGTGGACCGGGCGCCCGCCGAACCGGAACTCGGCTTCGTCCAGGCGCTCCTGGACGACCGCGCGCCCGGCCAGGCCCGCGTCACCGGGGTCCTGTGGTCCTCCCGGTTCCACGTCCACCACCGGGTCGCCGACCGCTACCGGGCCGGACGGATCCTGCTCGCCGGGGACGCCGCCCACGTGCACAGCCCGGCCGGCGGCCAGGGCATGAACACCGGCATCCAGGACGCCCACGCCCTCGGCCGGGCCCTGACCAACGGCCGGCTGGACGCGTACGAGGCGACGCGCCGCCCCGTCGCCCTGCGGGTGGTGGCCTTCACCGACCGGATGACCCGCATCGCGACCACCCGCAATCCTGTCCTGCGGGCCGTGCGCAACACTGCGCTGCCCGTCCTGGGCCGCGTCCCGGTGCTGCGCAACCGTCTCGCCACCGAGCTCGCCGAGCTCGACTACCGCTGAGCGCAGGCCCGGCCCGACCTCCGCGTGTCCCTACTCGACGAACAGCCCGCGCGCCGCGGCCCGGGCGTCGAAGGCCTCCAGGCGTGCCTGGGCGTCCGGCAGCGCGTCCGCCATCGCCTCCAGCAGCACCCGGCCCAGCAGCATCGGCGCGCACGCCGTGTCGAAGGCCAGCCCGGTTCCGACCGGCGCCGGGATCAGCAGGTCGCTGTGGCGGGCCACGGGGGCGAACGCCGAGTCGGCGACCGTCACCACGGTCAGCCCGGCCGCCCGCCCGTGTTCGAGCGCCTCCGCGACCTCCCGCGGATGCCGGGGCAACGCGAAGCACAGCAGCGCCGACGCCCCGGCGGTCACGGCCGCGTCGATCCGGTCGGCCAGCATGGAGCCGCCCTCGTCGAGCAGCCGCACGTCGGGGTGGACCTTGGCGGCGAAGTACGCGAACCCGCGCGCCTGCGAGGACGCGGCCCGCAGACCGAGCACCGGCAGCGGGGTCGATCCCGCGAGCAGCCGCCCCGCCTCCACGACCGGCGCGGGATCCGCGAGCATCGCCGACAGCCGGCGCAGGTTCTCGATCTCGCCCTGGACGGCCTGTTGGTACTCGTTGTACGCGTCCGCGCTGCCGCCCTCGCCCTGCCCGGCGGGCGGCGCCACCTCGCGCAGGTGTCGGCGCAGCGCCGGGTACCCGTCGAAGCCGAGCGCCACCGCGAACCGGGTCACGGACGGCTGGCTCACCCCGGCCAGTTCCGCCAGCTCCACGCTCGACAGGAAGGACACCTCCGCCGCCCCGCGCACCATGCAGTGCGCGATCCGCCGCTGCGTCGGCGTCAGCCGGTGCCCCTCGAAGAGCTTCTGCAGCCGCGCGGCCGGGCTGTCGTTCATCCCGTCCCCTCCGTCCCCGTCCCGGTGAATATTCAGTCACCGAGCACTCTGCATGCGGTTATGCAGGACGGCAAGCCGCCGGCCGCTCCGCGAGACGGGGGCTAGCCCCAGTGCCGGGGGCGCCCGCGCTGCCTAGCCTGGGGGCATGGAGCGCCAAGAGCTGAAGAAGGAACTCGACGCGACGCTGGACGCGCGACGGGAGCTGGGGCCCGAGTACGAGTCCGCGCTGGTGGACTCGTTCGTCGAGAAGGTGGACGTCCAGCTGCGCCGGCGCCTGGCCGAGGAACGTCTGGCGGCGGCCCGCGGCGACCACCGCACGGCGCCCTCGGACACCAACTTCGGGGAACGCTTCGGGTTCGCCATCATCACGCTGGTGCTGGCGATCCCGCTCTCCGCGATCGCCGCCGTCCAGACCGGGTTCAAGGGGCTGCTGGTGGCGTGGGCGGGCATCGTGGCGGTGAACTTCGTCCACGCGACCAAGTCCCTCCGCTCCAAGGGCGAGTGAGCCGAAGGGGCGCGCCCGGGGAACAGGCTCCTCGCGCGGAAGACCGCGAGGAACGAGCGGTATGAGCACGTAGGAGCCTGTGAGTCGGGCTGCAAGCGCCCCGGAGGCGAACCGAGCCCGCAAAAGGGGGGGAGCGTAAGCGCGGGGACCGCCGCACCCCGGTTGCCCGGGGGCGGGACGACGGCGGTCCCCGCGATGGACACGGGCCGGGTCAGGGCCGTCCGCGTCCATGGCGTCGTCTCGGTCCGGGAGCCGCTCCGGAGCCGGTCCGACACCAGTCGGTGGGCCGGCGAGGAGCGTTGCGCGTTCTCGCCGACAACCACCACTGTGCCGGATCCGTGTTAAGCCGGTGCTGCCGTCACGTGTCGGGCCCGTACCGTTTGAGCGTCGTGCCTACTTCGCGCCCTTGGCGAGGAACGCCAGGAGGTCCTGGCGGCTGACGACGCCGGTGGGCTTGCCTTCGACCAGCACGATCGCCGCGTCGGCCTCGCCGAGGACGGCCATCAGTTCGGAGACCGGTTCGCCGGATCCGACCTGCGGCAGGGGGGCGCTCATGTGCTTCTCCAGCGGGTCCCCGAGGGAGGCCCGCTGGGCGAAGAGTGCCGCCAGGAGTTCCTTCTCGACGACGGAGCCGATGACCTCGGCGGCCATCACGTCGGGGTGGCCGGCGCCCGGCTTGACGATCGGCATCTGCGAGACGCCGTATTCGCGCAGGACGTCGATGGCCTCGCCGACGGTCTCCTCGGGGTGCATGTGGACGAGGGAGGGGATGCCGCCGTCCTTGTCCTTGAGCACCTCGCCGATGCGCGCGGAGGGGCCCGCCTCCTCGAGGAAGCCGTGTCCGGCCATCCACTCGTCGCTGAAGATCTTGCTGAGGTAGCCGCGGCCGCTGTCGGGGAGCAGGACGACGACGACGTCGTCCGGGCCGAGGCTTTCGGCGGCGCGCAGCGCGGCGACGACGGCCATGCCGCAGGAGCCGCCGACGAGGAGGCCTTCTTCCTTGGCGAGGCGGCGGGTCATCTGGAAGGAGTCCTTGTCGGACACCGCGATGATCTCGTCGGTCACGTTGGGGTCGTAGGCGGTCGGCCAGAAGTCCTCGCCGACGCCTTCGACGAGGTAGGGGCGGCCGGATCCGCCGGAGTAGACGGAGCCTTCGGGGTCGGCGCCGATGACCTTGACCTGGCCGCCGCTGACCTCCTTGAGGTAGTTGCCGGTGCCGGAGATGGTGCCGCCGGTGCCGACGCCCGCGACGAAGTGGGTGATCTTCCCGTCGGTCTGGTCCCACAGCTCGGGGCCGGTGGTCTCGTAGTGCGAACGGGGGTTGTTCGGGTTGCTGTACTGGTCGGGCTTCCAGGCGCCGGGCTCGCGCGCGAGGCGGTCGGACACGTTGTAGTAGGAGTCCGGGTGCTCGGGGTCGACGGCGGTCGGGCAGACCACGACCTCGGCGCCGTACGCGCGCATCACATTGATCTTGTCCATGGACACCTTGTCAGGGCAGACGAAGATGCACTTGTAGCCCTTCTGCTGGGCCACGATGGCGAGTCCTACACCGGTGTTGCCGCTGGTCGGCTCCACGATGGTGCCACCGGGCTTGAGGGCACCGCTCTGCTCGGCGGCCTCGATCATCCGGACGGCGATGCGGTCCTTGACCGAACCGCCGGGGTTGAAGTACTCGACCTTGGCCAGGACGGTCGCCTGAAGCCCTTCGGTCACACGGTTGAGCTTCACCAGCGGGGTGTTGCCGACGAGGCTGATCATCGAGTCGTGGAATTGCACCATGTTCTCCAAGGAGGGGACTCCACGGGTTCTCCGGGAGGTCCGGCCAGAGTATGCGGAAAGGGATTGACCGACCGGCACTACGGGGCAGGTAGGTCTTCGAGGCCAGGCAGGGAAGCGAGGTGGTTGAAGGGTGTCCAGGGCGAGGACGGCCCGCCGGATCGCGGCGGGCGCGGCGTACGGCGGGGGCGGACTGGGGCTCGTCGGGGCCGCCGCGGTGGGTTTGGTGCTGGCGGAGGTGCAGTTCGCGAAGCGGACGGTGGGCACCGGGCTGCCGGATCCGCCGCGTGCGGACGGCCTGTACGGGAGTGAGTTCGGCGGGCCCGAGCTGAGCCCGGGGCCGCTGCGGATGGGCATGCTGGGCGACTCCACGGCTGCCGGGCTGGGGGTGCGGCGGGCCCGGCAGACCCCGGGCGCCCTGCTGGCGTCGGGGTTGGCGGCGGTGGCGGAGCGGCCGGTGGAGCTGCGCAACGTGGCCCTGTCGGGGGCCATGTCGGACGATCTCGACCGGCAGGTGGGTCTCCTCCTCGACGGAGTGGAGTCGGGAGCGCCGGCCCCGAACGTCTGCGTGATCATGATCGGTGCGAACGACGTGACGCGCCGGATGCCGCCCACCCAGTCGGTCCGGCTGCTCACCGCGGCCGTGCGTCGGCTGCGGCTGGCGGGGTCCGAGGTCGTCGTCGGCACCTGTCCTGACCTGGGCACGATCGAGCCCGTCTACCAGCCGCTGCGCATGTTGGCCCGGCGGGTCTCGCGCCAGTTGGCCGCCGCGCAGACGATCGGTGTCCTCGCCCTGGGCGCCCGTACGGTCTCGATGGGGGACCTGTTGGGTCCCGAGTTCGCGGCGAACCCACGTGAGATGTTCGGCCCGGATTCCTACCACCCGTCGGCGGAGGGGTACGCGACCGCCGCGATGGCCGTGCTGCCGACGCTGTGCGCGGCGCTGGGTCTGTGGCCGGAGTCCGACCGCCTCGACGTCTCCCGCGACGAGGACATGCTGCCGGTGGCGAAGGCGGCGTCCGCCGCGGCGGGCGAGGCCGGTACGGAGGTCACGGCGGCCCGGGGCCCGTGGGCCCTGCTCAAGCACCGGCGTCGGCGGCGGGTGCCGACCGATCCGGACATCGGCCAGCCGGGCGAGGGGGAGGCCCCGGCGGGTCTCTCCGGCAGCCGGACGGGCGCGTAGGCAGCCCTTTTCAGGGTCGTGCCGGGCCTCTGGTCTCGGGGTCCTGGCGGGCCTCCGAGCGGCTCGGGGGTCCGGTCGGGCACGGCGTCCGGATCCGGCCCGCGGGACCCGCGGTGAGCGCAGTGCGGCCCTCATCACATGCCGAGGCCGGTGACCTCGACCGTACGGGCCGGTAACTTCACATGCGGTCCGACATGAGCCGCAACGCACCCCCTTGGAGCCCCGATGCCCGAAGCCGTCATCGTTTCCACCGCCCGCTCGCCCATCGGGCGCGCCTTCAAGGGGTCCCTCAAGGACGTCCGCCCGGACGACCTGACCGCCACGGTGATCCAGGCCGCGCTCGCCAAGGTTCCCGGGCTGGACCCGCGCGAGATCGACGACCTGATGCTCGGTTGTGGTCTTCCCGGCGGCGAGCAGGGCCACAACCTGGGCCGCATCGTGGCCGTGCAGATGGGCATGGACTACCTGCCCGGCACGACGATCACCCGCTACTGCGCCTCCTCGCTCCAGACCTCCCGCATGGCGCTGCACGCCATCAAGGCGGGCGAGGGCGACGTGTTCATCTCGGCGGGCGTCGAGATGGTCTCCCGGTCCGTGAAGGGCTCCTCGGACGGCCTGCCGGACACGCACAACCCGTTCTTCTCCGACGCCGAGGCCCGTACCGCGGCCGTCGCGCAGAGCGAGGGCGCGTCGTGGCACGACCCGCGCGAGGACGGCCTGGTCCCGGACGCGTACATCGCGATGGGTCAGACCGCCGAGAACCTGGCCCGCGCCAAGGGCGTGACCCGCGCGGACATGGACGAGTTCGGCGTCCGCTCCCAGAACCTGGCCGAGGAAGCCGTCAAGAACGGCTTCTGGGCCCGTGAGATCACCCCGGTCACCACCCCGGACGGCACGGTCGTCTCCACCGACGACGGGCCGCGCGCCGGGGTCACGCTGGAGGGCGTCCAGGGTCTGAAGCCCGTCTTCCGCCCGGACGGCCTGGTCACGGCCGCCAACTGCTGCCCGCTGAACGACGGCGCCGCGGCGCTGGTGATCATGAGCGACACGAAGGCGCGCGAGCTGGGCCTGACCCCGCTGGCCCGCATCGTCTCCACCGGTGTCACCGGCCTCTCCCCCGAGATCATGGGTCTGGGCCCGGTCGAGGCGTCGAAGCAGGCCCTGAAGCGGGCCGGCCTGACGGTGGACGACATCGACCTGTTCGAGATCAACGAGGCCTTCGCGGCCCAGGTCATCCCCTCCTACCGGGACCTGGAGATCCCGCTGGAGAAGCTGAACGTCAACGGCGGGGCCATCGCCGTCGGTCACCCGTTCGGGATGACCGGTGCCCGCATCACCGGCACCCTGATCAACAGCCTGCAGTTCCACGACAAGCAGTTCGGTCTGGAGACGATGTGCGTGGGCGGCGGCCAGGGCATGGCCATGGTGATCGAGCGTCTGAGCTGAGCCGGAGCGGCGGGTAGGGGTCCGTCGGAGACGACCCACCGGCCCGTGGCGACGAAACCGGGGCCCCTTCGTGTCGAGGGGGCCCCTTCGCTCCGTCCGGTCACCGGTGGGGGCGCTCGAAGCGGGTCGGGGGCGAAAAGCGATCAGGCCGTGCCGTAGTGGCCTCGGAACGCTGCGCGACGGCCTCGAAGGCTCCCCATGCGGGCCGGCGCATACCTGATCAAGCCCGGGGCCCAAGCGCCGTAAGGATTTCGGCCGGATGCCGCCCGTCGTACTGACGCCGAATCTAATCCCGTCGCGGCCGAGCTGTGACCGAATCTCCCCCAGGATGTGACCTTTGTCCCGGGGGTTTGGCATTTGTGCAGGTCAGGCCCTACCCACCACACGCCCCAGGGCCCAAAGACCTGTCCAATTCATGACGTAATGCACTGCCTGCCATTCCCAGCAGAGGTCAAGCTGATGTAGGAAGTCGGGGGATCGAATCAACCGGGAGTTAGTCAGTGAGCGCCATGTCTCTTGCCCTGCTGCTGACCACGGCCGCTGCCACGGCCGTGGGCGCCGCTGCGCTGCACGCCGTACACGGACTGCGAAAGCAGGTCACGGCCCTGCGCGGTGAGCTCGTCGTGTCGTCGCACCCGCGCGGTGCGACCGTCCCGCATGCCCGCAGCGCCGTCGAGTCCCCCGCGTCGGAGATACGAGCCGCCGTGGCCGAAGCGCTCGCCGAGGAGCGCGAGCGCGAGCTGGCCGAGGCGCGGGCCTTCTGGGCCGCGCAGGAGGCCCGTGACGCCGCCGACGCCCCCTCGCTGCTCGGCGGTCTGCCGGGCCTCGGCGAGGAGAACCCGGTCTTCCTGCCCCGGCAGGCGGACATGGTGGGCCTGGAGCCGCTCCTGGGCGACGAGCTCCTCGACGAGTACCCCGAGGACTCCCCCGAGCTGGCGGCGGCCCGCCGGCGCCACCCCTCGCACCCCGATTTCGTGCCGGCGCAGGCTTCCCACCCGGGAGCGGACCACGAGCGCACGGTGAACCGCCTGGAGGAGCTCGCGGAGGCCCGTACGGCCCTCGCGGACGTCCGTCCGGGCCCGCTGGGCACCCTGGACGTGTACGTCTTCACGGACGGCACCACGCTCTGTATGACCCCGGGGCACCGGGAGACCGCCGAGCGGCTCTCCGAGGCCCTGCGTTCGGGCACCGCGCCGGTCCTGCTGGGCGGCTCGGGAATCTCCGGCGCCTACGCGCTGACCTTCTCCTGCGGTGACGCCGAGGACCCCGACAGCAACGTGTACATCCTCGCGGACCGCGTCATCGCATCGCTCTGATCTCCGCCTGCTCCACCAGTCGCACGGCCTCGTCCAGCATCGCGGACGGGGCCTTCGCGTCGTCCGGGGCGGGTGCGGCGGTGGTGGCGCGCAGCGCCTCCGCGAGGTCCAGGCCGGCGACCGCCACCTGGTCCCCGACGACGAAGATGCCCGCGTCCGGCACGACGCGCTCCGGAGCCGCCCCCGCTCCCGCGGCGCCTGCGGCGCTCTCCAGCCGCTGGGCCCGTACGGCCAACTCGCGGGCCAGTTCCAGCGCCTCGGCGGCGGCGCCGCGCTGGAGTCGGCTCTGCGGTGCGGCCCGCAGCCGGTCGGCGAAACGTTCGACCACGAGGGTCAGGGGCGAGGTATCGAGCACCCGGCCGACCTTACGCGCCGCCCGGGCACCATTGCCAACGAGCGAACGCTGAGGCACGGTGTCGTGAAGAGAACACGGCGATACCTCCGGAGGCGCCCATGTCCGTAGAGTTCTCCGAGCAGACACACCGCAACATGATCGACAGAATCCCCCTGACCACCGGTCGTGAACTCTCCGACTGGCTCCGCACCGTGGACGACGGCCCCTCCCTCGTCCGGTTCGAGGAGAAGGTGAGCTGGCTGCGCGGCGCGCACGAACTGTCGTACGGCCAGGCCAAGGCGATCATCCACGAGTACGACCTGCGCAGGGCCGCCCGCAGACTGGGCTGAAACCCTGTCACCGTCCCTGCCCCTGCCCCCGCCCCGAGTCCCCGACCGGCTCCGCATCCCCCACGAGACACGGGAAGGCCCCGCGAGCGGAGTGCTCGCGGGGCCTTCCTGATGCCGTGTGGGCGTTCGCCCGGGCGGATGACCGGTACGACTAGTCGTCGCCGGAGAGGATCGAGAAGAGCCGCAGCATCTCCAGGTAGATCCAGACCAGGGTCGTGGTGAGGCCGAAGGCCGCCAGCCACGCCTCCTCGCGCGGGGCGCCGTACGTCACGCCGTCCTCGACCTGCTTGAAGTCGAGGGCGAGGAAGCAGGCGCCGAGGATGATGCCGATGACACCGAACAGGATGCCGAGGCCGCCGCTGCGGAAGCCCAGGCCGTCGCCGCCCGAGAAGACCGAGAAGAGCAGGTTGACGACCATGAGCAGCATGAAGCCCATGGCGGCGGCCATCACGAAGCCGTAGAAGCGGCGGGTGACGCGGATCCAGCGCATCTTGTACGCGAACAGCACGCCGGCGAACACGCAGAGCGTGCCGAGCACGGCCTGGATGACCACGCCGGAGCCGATGTAGGTGCTGACCGCGGCGCTGATGACACCGAGGAAGACGCCCTCGAAGGCCGCGTAGGCGAGGATGATCGCCGGCGAGGCCTTGCGCTTGAAGGACTGGACGAGCGCCAGGCCGAACGCGATGAGCATCGCGACGACGGCGATGCCGTACGACTTGTTCAGGTTGGCCGCGTCGACCGGCAGGGCGAGCCAGGCGATGGTCGCGGTGAGCGTGAGCACGCCGAGCGTCATGGCCGTACGGCTCACGACGTCGTCGATGGTCATCGCACCGGAACGCACCGGCGCCTGCGGCATCCCCGTGGCGGGGTCTGCGGCGTAAGGGTTCGTCGCGTACGGGTTGGTCGCGGTCCCGGCCTGCGCCTGCTGCGCGTCGAAGCCCGCGTAGCCGCCGTTGTCGCGGCTGAACCCCCGTCGCGAGAAGACCGGGTTACTGCTCCTCATCTCACTCCTCCATGGCCACCGTGCGCGGCCTTAGCAACAAGAGTAATGCGCTCGCAAAGGAATCACCCTACTGCTGGAGGAGGATCTTTCCCCCTCTCACAGGAGCCCAAAAAGGGCAAGCGGGACCCCTGGCCCGCGCGGGGCGACCAGGACGTCGGAGCTTACGGCCGCAAGGCTTCCGGTGCCTGCGGACCGGCCGTCACGCCCTTCCGGAGCGGGCCGGCCGCCGGTTCGCTCCGCCCTTGATCCGCGCGTCCCGCGTATCGCCCGATATCCCCGCTCCGAAACGCCCGGCTAATCGCCGTCTCACGAATCGCGGGACATTCCGGCACTCCCGAAAGGCCGCTTTTCCGCGCCACCTCCGCGCCCGCCCGCATTCACCCGACACACCCCGGGCCGAGGCATCTCGCCACGCCCCCGACACACTCCGGGCCGGCGGGCGCCCAACCACCGTCACGGCAGCGGGCGTTGGGCGAGGCCTCCCCGAACGAACGGACCACGACGGACTCACGACGCACTGACGGCGCGCTCACGGCACACTCGCGACGGACTCGCGAAGGAACGGCCCCGCCGGCGAACGGACTCACGGACGCCCCCGACGCCCCGTCCGGCAGGACCGCCAACGGGGCTCGCGGCGGGCGGAGTCGGGCCCTCGGATGATCGCGCCCGCGCCCCGGACAGCACGACGGCGGGGGCGCCCCCAGGGCACTCCCGCCGTTCGTGTGTTTCCCGTCCGCACAGAGCGTGGTCGTGCCCGAAGCCGGACTTGAACCGGCACGGCCCGAGGGCCAGCGAGGTTTAAGCTCGCCGTGTCTGCATTCCACCATCCGGGCAGGGCGTGGCGGCCCCCGTGGAAAAAGCCTTCAACGCTGCGTCGAGCCTATCCGGAACGCCCCTGCCCCGACCTGGGCTTCTGCCCGATGTTGTCTGATTTTATTGGCGCTTGAGAGCCCGTCAGGCCCGATAAGGCGTTGTCGGCACCTTCCCGACGACGATCACCCCCGCGATGGGAATGACGGGATTTCGCCGCCGCACGCCACCCGGTCGCCACCGGCCCGCCACCCCGGACCACCCCGCGCCCCGCAACGGCCGGCGCGGTGGTCGACGGACGGCCGACCCCGAGAGATCCCCGAGAGATCCGCGAGAGGCTCCCCCCGGCACCGCAAGGCGTTCCGGAGCGGCCCCCGGGCCCGCCCGGGCCCGCCGGCGAGGCCCCGTTCCCCGACCGCCCCTGTCATACCAGAGGAGGAGAACCCCGCGCCGGCGATCAGACTCCAGTGGGCCCATGAACGGGCACCTCGGCTGATCCGGAGCGGGGTGGTGCGCGGCGAGGATGGAAGGGTCCCGCCACACCGCAGCACCCATGCTCGACAGGAGTCCCCGTGACCACCATGAACTACGCCCCGCACACCACCCAGGCCGTGGCCGCCCGCGCCACCCAGCTCTCCAAGGTGTACGGCCAGGGCGAGACCCAGGTGGTCGCGCTGGACAACGTGTCCGTCGACTTCGCCGCCGGCCAGTTCACCGCGATCATGGGCCCGTCCGGCTCCGGCAAGTCGACGCTGATGCACTGCGTCGCCGGTCTGGACACCTTCTCGGCCGGCTCCGTGCGCATCGGCGACGTCGAGCTGGGTTCCCTGAAGGACAAGCAGTTGACGCAGCTGCGCCGGGACAAGATCGGCTTCATCTTCCAGGCGTTCAACCTGCTGCCGACGCTGACCGCTCTGGAGAACATCACGCTCCCCATGGACATCGCGGGCCGCAAGCCCGACAAGCAGTGGCTGGACTCCGTGATCTCCATGGTCGGTCTCTCCGACCGGCTCGGGCACCGCCCGACCCAGCTCTCCGGCGGCCAGCAGCAGCGCGTGGCGGTCGCCCGCGCCCTAGCCTCCCGCCCCGAGATCATCTTCGGTGACGAGCCGACCGGAAACCTGGACTCGCGCTCCGGCGCCGAGGTCCTCGGCTTCCTGCGCAACTCGGTCCGCGAGCTGGGCCAGACCGTCGTCATGGTCACACACGACCCGGTCGCCGCCTCCTACGCGGACCGCGTCATCTTCCTCGCCGACGGCCGGATCGTCGACGAGATGATCGACCCGTCCGCCGACGGGGTGCTCGACCGCATGAAGGCCTTCGACGCCAAGGGCCGCACCAGCTGAGGGACCGCCCCTCCGCACGTCCTCCGCCGGCCCCCGACACCTGGATCCTCCACCATGTTCCGTACCGCCCTGCGCAACGTGCTCGCGCACAAGGCCAGACTGCTGATGACGGTGCTCGCCGTCACCCTCGGCGTCGCCTTCGTCTCCGGCACGCTCGTGTTCACCGACACCCTCGGCAAGGCCCTCTCGGGCCAGTCCGCCAAGAGCTTCGACAAAGTCGCCGTCTCCGTGACCTCGTGGGGCGCGGGCCGCAACGAGGACGGTGCCCGCGAGGGCGACCCCGGCATCAGCCGGCAGACCGTCGACAAGGTCAAGGCCGTCAAGGGCGTCGACACCGTCTCCGCCCGGGTCTCCGGCTTCGCCGGCGTCGGCGACGAGAACGGCAAGCTCATCGGCGACGGCTGGGCCAACCGGGGCTCCAACTTCGCCCCGGCGAAGGGCGGCCAGGACCCGTCCTACGCGTTCGTCGAAGGCGCCGGTCCGACCGCCGCGAACCAGATCGCCCTCGACAAGGAGACGGCGACCAAGGGCAACTACAAGGTGGGGGACAAAGTCCGCGTCGCCACCAACGGCCCGGTGAAGGAGTACGTCCTCGGCGGTGTCTTCACCACCGAGGACGGCCAGGTCAACGCCGGCGGCAGCCTCGTCCTCTTCGAGACGGCCACCGCCCAACAGCTGTACCTGAAGCCGGGCTTCTTCGACGAGCTGTCCGTCAGCGCCGCGGCAGGCGCCTCCTCCGACCAACTGCTGGCCGACATCAAGCCGCTGCTCGACGAGAAGAACACCCGGGCCCAGACCGGCGCCGAGCTCGCCAAGGAGCAGGCCAAGGACATCAAGGCCCAGATGAGCGGCATGAGCACGATGCTGCTCGTGTTCGCCGGGATCTCGCTCTTCGTCGGCATCTTCCTGATCTACAACACCTTCACCATGCTGGTCGCCCAGCGCACCAAGGAACTCGCCCTGCTGCGCGCCGTCGGCGCCAAGCGCGGTCAGGTCGTGCGCTCGGTCCTGAGCGAGGCCCTGGTCGTGGGTCTGATCTCCTCCGCGATCGGCCTGGTCACCGGTATCGGCCTGGCGATCGGCATGCGGTCCCTGATGGACTCCATCGGCGCCAAGATCCCGGCCGGTGACCTGGTCATCGCCCCGGCGACGATCATCGCGGCCCTCGTCATCGGCGTCTTCGTCACCACGGTGGCGGCCGTGTTCCCCGCGTGGCGCACCGGCCGGATCCCCCCGGTCGCCGCGATGGGCAGCGCCCACCTGCCGGCCGACGCCAAGTCCCTGCTCCTGCGCAACATCAGCGGCAGCGTCCTGAGCCTCGTCGGCTTCGCGATGGCCCTGGGCGGCGTGTCCGTGAGCGGCGAGAACGGCCGCTACCTGATCGGCGGCGGTGCCTTCTTCATCCTCATCGGCCTGATCGTGCTGCTCCCGCTGCTGTCCCGGCCGCTGATCGCCGCCGTGCGACCGCTGTTGGAGAAGGTCTTCGGCGTACCGGGCAAGCTGGCCGCGCAGAACGCCGTGCGCAACCCGCGCCGCACCGCCGTCACCGCCGCGTCCCTCGCCATCGGCCTGACCCTGGTCACCGCCCTGTCCGTGCTCGGCATCACCATGGGCAAGGCCGTGGACCGGATGAGCACCGACAAGCTGAAGGCCGACTACAAGGTCTCCATGGCCATGGGTGGCGGCAGCCTGGACGCGTCCGTCGCCGAGGCCCTGGCCAAGGCGCCCGGCATCAAGGCGGTCTCCCCGCAGCGGGCCGACAGCCTGAAGATCGGTGAGGACTTCAAGGCGGCCTCGGGCGTCAACCCGAAGGCCATCGGCGACCTGCTCAACATCGACGTGGTCACCGGCTCGCTGGACAGCCTCGCCAAGGGCGAGGTGGCGGTGGCCGAGAAGACGGCAAAGGAGCAGGGCCTGACGGTCGGCTCCACCCTCCAGGTGATGTACGACGACGGCAAGAAGGGTTCGCTGAAGGTCGGCGCGGTCTACAAGGACCTGGAGGGCCTGCTCTCCCCGTACGTCCTCGACGAGAAGATCCTCAGCCCGCACACCGAGAACCCGTACATCCCCGAGGTGTACGTCAACGCCGTCGGCGGCGAGTCGAAGGCCGGCGAGAAGGCCGTCCTCGACGCCCTCGGCAACAACCCGGCCATCTCCATCGCCACCCAGCAGGACATGCGCAACGAGATGGGCGGCATGATCAACACCGCTCTGAACGTCATGTACGGCCTGCTCGGCATGGCGCTGATCGTCTCGGTGCTCGGCGTGGTCAACACCCTGGCCATGTCCGTCTTCGAGCGGACGCAGGAGATCGGCATGCTGCGGGCGATCGGCCTGGACCGCAGCCGCGTCAAGAACATGATCCGTCTGGAGGCCGTGGTCATCTCGCTCTTCGGCGCGGTCCTCGGTGTCGCCATCGGCATCTTCCTCGCCTGGGCGGTCGGCTCCACCCTCACCGAGACGGTGCCCGACTACGCGCTGGTCCTGCCGTGGGACCGGATCGGCATCTTCCTGCTGCTCGCCGGCGTGGTGGGCGTGCTGGCGGCCATGTGGCCGGCCCGCAGCGCCGCCCGGTTGAACATGCTGACCGCCATCAAGACCGAGTAGCCCGGCCGAGGACCCGGGCCTCAGGCCTTGGCGGGCCACAGGGCGAAGGGCCCCGCGACGTTCACCGTCGCGGGGCCCTTCGTCGTCGTCCGCCGCTTCACGGGGCCTGCGGTGCGCCCCACTCCCGGGCGCGCAGCGGCAGCCCCGATTCGGCCCTCGGGCCGGGCCGGACGGCGAGCACCTGGTTGACCCCGAGCCGGTTGTGTTCGAAGCCGAGCGCGGAGGCCGCCATGTACAGCCGCCATACCCTGGCCCGGCCGGGCGAGGTCAGGCGCACGGCCTCGTCCCAGTGCCGCTCCAGGCGGGCGACCCAGGCCCGCAGGGTGAGTGCGTAGTGCTCGCGCAGCGCCTCGACGTCGCGCACCTCGAAGCCGGCGCGTTCCAGTTCGCCCACGGTGCCGCCGACCGGGGACAGCTCCCCGTCGGGGAACACGTAGGCGTCGATGAACTCGTCGATCCGGTAGGCCTCTTCGTCGGGCTCCGGAGGGCGGGCGATCTGGTGGTTCAGCAGTCGTCCGCCGGGGCGCAGCAGCGCGTGGAGGGTGCGGGCGTACTCGCGGTAGCGTTCGGCGCCGACGTGCTCGGCCATCCCGATCGAGGAAATGGCGTCGTAGGGGCCGTCCTTGACGTCCCGGTAGTCCTGGATCCGGATCTCGATCCGGTCGGCCAGGCCCTCCTCCGCGACCCGCTTGCGGGCGTACGCGGCCTGCTCGCGCGAGAGGGTGATGCCGGTGACCTGGACGTCGTACTCGCGGGCCGCGTGCAGGGCCATGGAGCCCCATCCGCAGCCGACGTCGAGCAGGCGTTGTCCGGGCTTCAGGGCGAGTTTGCGGCAGACCAGGTCGAGCTTGTCCCGCTGGGCCTCCTCCAGCGTGCCGCCGGGTCTCCAGTAGGCGCAGGAGTACACCATCGACGGGCCGAGCACCCGCTCGTAGAACTCGTTGCCGACGTCGTAGTGGTGGCTGATGGCCTCGCGGTCGCGGCCCTTGGTGTGGCGGGCCCCGGAGCGTCGGACGGCCTCCTCGGGCGGCGGGGCGGGCGCGGGCCAGGGTCGGGCCAGGGCGACGAGCTCGCGGAGGGCGGCCCGGGCCTCCGGGTCGCGCAGCAGGGCGGCCGAGCCGGAGGCGGCGGCGGCCCGGGCGGGCAGGTGGGGGCGCAGGGCGGCGAGCTTGCCGAGGCCGACGAGGGGCTCCACCGCGGGGCGGGCGGGCGCGGGGTCCGACTCCCAGAGCAACCCGGCGACCCGGTCCAGCAGTTCGAAGAGGTCGCCGTCGACGGTGAGGTCTCCGGCGACCCACGCGCGGGCCAGTCCGAGCTCCCCGGGCTTCCACAGCACACGGCGCAGGGCGCGCCGGTTGGCCAGTACCAGAATGGGTCCGGACGGCGGACCGGCCTCGCTCCCGTCCCAGGCTCGTACGCGGACGGGCAGGGGTGTGCCCAGCAGGGTCTCGGCAAGAGCGGCCAGCCGCGGCGCGGCGTCGGTCATGGTGGGCACCTCCAGAAGTTTCGACCGAACGACCTACCCAGTTCCGGCACCGGACAATCCGGGGGAACGCCGAAGGGGCCGCCCGCACCACGGATGGCGGGCAGCCCCTTCGGGGACGTGCTGGTCGTGCTCAGGATCCTGCCGGAGCGCGCCGGGTCAGGAGGCCTTGGCCTTGGCGGCCGGGGCGGCGGTGGCCGCCGGGGCCGGCGCCGGCTTGGCGGCCTCGTAGAACTCCTCGCGCGGGGTCTCCAGGGCTCCGAGGGAGACGACCTCGCGCTTGAGGAACATCGCGAGGGTCCAGTCGGCGAAGACGCGGATCTTGCGGTTCCAGGTCGGCATGGCCATGCCGTGGTAGCCACGGTGCATGTACCAGGCGAGCCGGCCCTTGAGCTTGATCTTCATCTTGCCCATGACGATCATCGCGACGCCCTTGTGGAGGCCGAGGCCCGCCACCGCACCCTTGTTGGAGTGCGAGTACTCGCTCTGCGGGAAGCCCCGCATGCCCGAGATGACGTTGTCGCCGAGGACCTTGGCCTGGCGCAGCGCGTGCTGGGCGTTCGGCGGGCACCAGGCGTTCTCGACGCCGGCCTTGCGGGCGGCCATGTCGGGAACCTGGGCGTTGTCGCCGGCGGTCCAGATGTAGTCCGTGCCCTTGACCTGGAGGGTCGGCTCGGCGTCCACGTGGCCGCGCGGGCCCAGCGGCAGACCGAAGCGGGCGAGCGCCGGGTTGGGCTTCACGCCGGCGGTCCACACGATGGTGTTGGAGTCGACCTCGAGGCCGTTCTTCAGCACCACGTGGCCGTCCACGCAGGAGTCCATGGAGGTGTTCAGGTAGATCTCGATGCCGCGGGACTCGAGGTGCTCCTTGCCCCAGGTGCCGAGCTTCGGCCCGACCTCGGGAAGGATCTTGTCGGCCGCGTCCACCAGCACGAAGCGCATGTCCTCGCGCTTGATGGTGGTGTAGTACTTCACGGCGTCGCGGGCCATGTCCTCGACCTCACCGATGGTCTCCGCGCCGGCGAAGCCGCCGCCGACGAAGACGAAGGTGAGGGCCTTGCGGCGGACGTTCTCGTCCGTCGTGGACTCGGCCTTGTCGAGCTGCTCCAGCACGTGGTTGCGCAGACCGATGCCCTCTTCGACGCCCTTCATGCCGATGCCCTGTTCGGCCAGGCCGGGGATCGGGAAGGTGCGGGAGACGGCGCCGAGCGCGATCACCAGGTAGTCGAAGGGCAGCTCGTACGCCTCGCCGACCAGCGGCGTGACGACGGCGACCTTGCGGTCCTGGTCGATGGTCGTGACCCGGCCGGTGAGGACCTCCGCCTTGGGCAGCACGCGTCGCAGCGGGACGACGACGTGCCGAGGCGAGATGCTGCCTGCGGCCACTTCAGGGAGGAAGGGCTGGTAGGTCATGTACGAGCGCGGGTCGACGACCGTGACGGTCGCCTCGCCGTAGCGCATCTTCTTCATGATGCGCTTGGCTGCGTACAGGCCTACGTACCCACCTCCTACAACGAGGATCCTGGGACGCTCCGTGGTGCTCATGGAACGAGTATCCAGCACCCCCAGGGGTGACGCTCGTGAGCCCCTTCACAAGGAGCTTCCCACCCTCTGCTACACTGCGCCGCCCACGTGACCCAGGTCATGGCGGGAATCGGGAACCACGGTGTAACGGGATACGTTGTACACCAGTCCTGAACTGGCCTGAAGGCCTTCGAGCGGAGTAGACCACCGGGTTCGTGGATACCTACCGACGCCCCTCGCCGCTGTCCGCGATTCGCACGAACGCTCGCCCGAAACGGGCCTGTGGACCCCCTGAGGGGGCCGAACGGCCCCCACGTTGACCCCGCAGGCCTTTTTTCCTTGTGAAGAACTTCACGAACCTGGTGGGGAGGAAGGGACTTTCGGCCCCCGAAGCTGCCTTTCGAAGGGTCTCGGCCGGATGGAGCAGCCCGTTGGACGGGTCGCGGGGAGCTTCAGTCGCGAAGCCTGATGCTCCCCCGTCTCCTCGGCCCGTCGAACTTGCGGGGGTCGAGGACCGGCCGCTCGCGGGGACGAGCCGCCTCCAAAGCGATCTGCCGCCGTCCGGCCAGCGCGATGCGCCACTGGCCCAGGTCCGGCCGCGTCCCGTGGCCGCGCCGGCCGGTGCCAGCGGATCGCGCCAGTCCGGGGTCTCCGCCTGGGCGAGCACCGGGTCGGCGCCCACCAGGCGGGCGCCGTCGCAGTCGATGAGGTGGACGGCGGGTTCGGGGCGGACCGTCCACAGCACGTTGGCCTCGGACAGGTCGCCGAAACCGAGGCCCGTCGCGTGCAGCCGGTCGACGAGCTCGACGAGCGCGACCACGAGGGCCAACCGCTCGGCCGGCGAGGGCTGGACGACCCCCTGCCAGGCAGCCTTGCCCGGGCGGAGCAGGAAGGCCAGCTCGGTCAGCTTCGTCGAGCCGTCCGCGGTCGCCCACCGCATGGAGGCGGGAGCCTCGTTCATCAGGAACCCGGTGACCCGGCCGGCGTCCACGCCGCGGCACGGCGGCCAGGCCGTCGACGCGTCCAGCCGGTCGCGCTCCTCGGCCCGCAGCCCGAGCCGTACGGAGACCAGGCCGGCCAGCGAGTCCCTCGCGACGCGGTGCGGTTCCCGGTAGCTCTTGTAGAGCAGGCCGGGCCGCCCGGCCAGCGTGCGCACCTCGCCCTGGCCGCCGTCACCGACGATCTCGCGGCACACGAGGTGGGACCCGAGGTGCGAGCGCGGTACGGAGCCGACCCCGTCCGCGACGCCCAGCAGGAGCACCCCGGTGTCCTCGCCCGGCGCCCCCAACCGGGCCACCACCACCGCGTCCTGCCGGGGCTCCGCGTGGTAGCGATGGGAGTCGCCCCGCACGGACGCGGCCCGTACGGTCAACGGGCCGTGGGTCGCCCCGTCGACGACGGTGTCCGGGAGGACCGCGCCGTCCACGTCCGCCCGGGCTCCGACCGGCGCCCCGGGCCCGGGAGCGGGGTGAACCGCGGCCGCGGCGGCCTCCTCATCGTCGGGCCGTCCTGATCGGATCGTCCTGCGGGTGCGCGTCTCCAGGCGGGAGGTGCGCTGTTCCAGCGGGTCGGTGAGCGCGGCGACGGCGCGGCCGACCTCGCCGGCGTTCGTCAGTACGGCCGCCTCGACCCGGGCGACGGCCCGTTCCAGCGGGAGCACGGCGGAGTCGAGGGCGTCGAGCCGGGTGTCGGCGGCCTCGACCGACGCGGCGAGCGAGGTCGCGACCGCGCCGAGCGCTCGTGGGCGCGCACCGCGTTCTCCCCGAGCCTGCCGAGGTTCGCGGCGGCTCCGGTGAGCTCCGCCGTGAACCGTCGGGGGGAGGAGAGCCGCTGTTCGTTGAGCAGCAACTGGGCCCGGGTGAGCAGCGGGACGAGCAGGGCGAGCAGTTCGTCGGCGGTGCGCCGTGCCTGGTCCGCCCGGTGTTCCGTACGGGTTCTGCGCACCCCGTGCACGGCGGCGAGCAGGAACAGCAGGAGGATGACGGCGGTGGCCGATCCGGCGACGTGTCCGAAGGTGGACCAGTCGGCCAGCCGGCCCTCGAAGCCGGACTGCCACAGTTGCAGGAAGGGGCGGGCGGCGGATTTCGGGTCCTCGCCGATGAGTGTCCGGTAGGCGTCCGCGGCTCGGCTGAGGCCGAACCAGGTGAACAACAGCGGCAGGAACACGAGGGTGCCGATGGCGACCTCCAGCAGGGCCCAGGCCCGGTGTTCCGGTGCCTCGGCCAGGGCGGCGCTCACGCTCTCCGGCCGCGCGTAGGCCTGGAGGAGATCGAGTTCGGTCCAGGGTTCGATGTCGCCGTCGCCCAGCCCCTGGAGGGCGTCGGCCAGCGACTTCAGCTCGTCCCGACGGGAGCCGAGCCCCGGCTTGTCCGCCAGTTCGTTGAGCTGTGTGGCGACGACGGAGGCCGTCGCCAGTGCCCCAACGGGCGTGTCCACCCCCATGGAAGACGTGGGGTGGGGCCCCGCACCGGCACGTCGTGCCGAACACCGCGCCGCCGCGCGCGCCCGGCCCACCCGGGCCCCCGGAGGGCGCGCGCGGTCGCCGGATCAGTCCCCCCTCGCCCGTGTACACAATGCTGCGTACACTGTTGTCATGAGCGAGAACGCTGTGACCGTGCGCGAGGCCCGCGCCCACCTCGCGGACCACATCAACCGCGCCGAGCAGGGTGATCCCACGATCATCACGCGCAATGGCGCCCCGGTGGCCGCGTTGATTCCGATCGCGGACTTCCACGCGCTCGAAGAGGCGGCCGACGAGCTGCTCGCCCGGGAAGCCGAGGCCGTACTGGCCGAAGGCGGGCCGACCGTGACCATGGCCGAGCTGCTGGCCGACCTGTTCAGCGAACGGGGTGACGACGCGGCGTGAAGTACGCGTTCCGGTTCACCACCGCGGCGCAACGGCAGCTTCGGTCGATCGACCGCCCTGCGGCCATGCGCATCCTCGCCGCCCTGACGGCGCTGGGGGACGATCCCTACCGCGAGGACGCCGACGTCAAGAAGCTCACCGGCCCGTCCGGCCTCTACCGCCTCCGCGTCGGCAGCCACCGGATCGCCTACCAGGTACGGGACGGCGAACTCGTCATCCTCGTCGTCAAGGTCGGCGACCGCCGTGACGTCTACCGCGGCATCTGACGACGAGGGAGGTGCTCCGGCCGGTCGGCCGGAGCACCTCCCTCATGTGGTTCACCGGGTCAGGTCCGCTGCTTGTCGGCCTCGGCGTCTTCCGCGGTCTTGATCGCGATGCCGTCGAGGATGTCGTGTTCGGAGACCACGACCTCCTCGGCCCCGATCCGCTCCATGATCGCCAGCAGGACCAGGGCGCCGGCGCCGATCACGTCGACCCGGCCCGGGTGCATGACCGGGATCGCGGCGCGTTCGGCGTGCGTGGCCGTCAGCATCCGCTCGCTGATCTCGCGCACCGTCGCGTAGGGGATCCGGGAGTGGTGGATGGCGGCCGAGTCGTACTCCGTCAGCCCCAGCGCGATCGCGGCGACGGTGGTCACCGAGCCGGCCAGGCCGACCAGGGTGCGGGCCTCGGTCAGCGGCACGGTCTCGGCGGCCAGGTCCAAGGCCGCCTCGATGTCGGACCGTATGGCGGCGATCTGCTCCTCGGTCGGCGGGTCGGTGACGGTGCCGTCCACCACCAGGTGGCGTTCCGTCATCCGGACGCAGCCGACGTCCACGGAGCGGGCCGCCCGGACGTGATCGGCGCCCACGACGAACTCGGTGGAGCCGCCGCCGATGTCGACGACCAGGAACGGCCGCTCCATGTCGGTGCGGCCCGTGAGCTCCTTGGTGGCGCCGGTGAAGGAGAACTCGGCCTCCTGGTCCCCGGTGATCACCTCGGGTTCCACGCCCAGGATGTCCAGGACGCCCCGGACGAAGTCGTCCCGGTTCTCGGCGTCACGGGAGGCCGACGTCGCCACGAACCGGATCCGTTCGGCGCCCAGTTCCTTGATGACCGCGGCGTACTCGCGGCACGCGGCGAAGGTGCGCTCCAGCGCCTCCGGGGCCAGCCGGCCGGTCTTGTCCACGCCCTGGCCCAGCCGGACGATCGTCATCCGCCGGTCCAGCTCGACGAACTCGCCCGTGGCCGGGTCGCAGTCCGCGACGAGGAGGCGGATGGAGTTCGTCCCGCAGTCGATGCCCGCGACCCGTGCGGCGCTCACGCGTCCGCGTCCTTCTTCTCCCCGCACGGGGTGACGCAGGGGCCCTTGGCCCACCACTCGGGCAGCATCGCGAGGGCCTCGTCGCCGAACGGGTTCACGCCGGGGCCGGCGGCCAGCGAGTGGCCCACCAGCACGTGCAGGCACTTGACCCGGTCCGGCATGCCGCCGGCGCTCGGGAAGCCCTGGAGCACCTCGATGGCGTCGCGGCGGGTGATGTAGTCCTCGTGCGCGGCCCGGTAGGCGGCGGCCAGCTCCGGGTCGTCGGCGAGCCGGGCCTGCATCTCCTTCATCACGCCGTTGGCCTCCAGCGTGCCGATGGCACCGGCGGCGCGCGGGCAGGTCAGGTAGAACAGCGTCGGGAAGGGGGTGCCGTCGGGGAGTCGGGGCGCGGTCTCGACGACATCCGGCTGCCCGCAGGGGCAACGGTGCGCGATGGCGCGCAGCCCGCGCGGCGGGCGGCCGAGCTGCTGCTGGAACGCCTCGATGTCCGCGGCGGTCGGCTCGGTGCGGTCGGTCTGGGGCGGGGGCGTCTGCATGCCTGGGATGAGTCTCTTCGTTCGTGTGCGGGTGTGTCGCGGGCGTGGCGTGTCGGGGTCAGTCGCCGGGGCGGTCTGCCTTGTCGACGCCGTCCCAGACGTTCGAGTACCAGGGCCGGTCGGAGCCGGCCTGCCCGGTGCGGCGGTCTTCCTTGGCCTCGGTGCCGGGGTCGTTCATGATGTAGCCGATCTCCCCCGGTCGCAGGAAGTGCAGGTGCTTGCGCGCCTGCTGTTCCGCGTAGGCGGGGTCCTGCCAGCGGGCCTTCTCGTCGCGGAGCTTCTCCAGCCGTTCGCGCGCGTCGGTGGCGTCCCGCTGTTGCTGCGCGATCTCGGAGCGCTGGGACACGTACTGGCGCATGGGGTACGCGAGGGCGACGACCAGGGTACAGAGCACGAGCACCAGGAGCGCGGCCCGGCCGGTGAGCCGGCTGCGGCGGACCTGGCGGCGTGACTGGGAGCGGTAGACGTGCGCCGCGGTCCGTTCGCCGAGTGCCTTGAGTCTGGTCGCGGTCGAGAAGGTGGAGAACCGATCCCGGTTCCCGGCCATGGTCCCGCCTCCCCTGTGTGCGCTACGCAATACGTCCCCGCACACGGTACGGGACCGAGTGCGGGGACGTACGGAGGCCGGGGCGTGATTGGCCCCCGCCCTTCCTACTGGTTCGCGGAGCGGAACCGCGGGAAGGCGGAGCGGCCGGCGTACACCGCGGCGTCGTCGAGGATCTCCTCGATGCGCAGCAGCTGGTTGTACTTGGCGACGCGGTCCGAGCGGGCCGGGGCGCCGGTCTTGATCTGGCCGCAGTTCACGGCGACGGCGAGGTCGGCGATGGTGACGTCCTCGGTCTCGCCGGAGCGGTGCGACATCATGCACTTGAAGCCGTTGCGCTGGGCCATCTCGACGGCGTCGAGGGTCTCGGTCAGCGAACCGATCTGGTTGACCTTGACGAGCAGGGCGTTCGCGGAGCCCTCCTCGATGCCGCGGGCCAGGCGCTCGGGGTTGGTGACGAAGAGGTCGTCGCCGACGATCTGGACCTTGGAGCCCAGCTTGTCGGTGAGGGTCTTCCAGCCGGCCCAGTCGTCCTCGTACAGCGGGTCCTCGATGGAGACCATCGGGTACGCGGAGACGAGCTCCTCGTAGTACTCGGTCATCTCGGCGGCCGAGCGGGACTGGCCCTCGAACTCGTACTTGCCGTCCTTGTAGAACTCGGACGCGGCGACGTCGAGCGCGAGCGCGATGTCCTTGCCGGGGACGTAGCCGGCCTGCTTGATGGCCTCGACGATGAGGTCCAGCGCGGCGCGGTTCGACTCCAGGTTCGGGGCGAAGCCGCCCTCGTCGCCCAGGCCGGTGGAGAGGCCCTTGGTGTGCAGGACCTTCTTGAGGGTGTGGTAGACCTCGGCGCCCCAGCGCAGCGCCTCGGAGAAGGATTCCGCGCCGATCGGGGCGATCATGAACTCCTGGATGTCCACGTTGGAGTCGGCGTGCGACCCACCGTTGAGGATGTTCATCATCGGGACGGGCAGCAGGTGCGCGTTCGGACCGCCGAGGTAGCGGAAGAGCGGCAGGTCCGAGGCCTCGGACGCGGCGTGCGCGACGGCGAGGGACACGCCGAGGATGGCGTTGGCGCCGAGGGAGCCCTTGTTGTCGGTGGCGTCCAGGTCGAACATGGCCTGGTCGATCAGGCGCTGCTCGGTGGCGTCGTAGCCGACGAGCTCCGGGCCGATCTGCTCGATGACGGCGAGGACGGCCTTTTCGACACCCTTGCCGAAGTAACGGTTGGGGTCCCCGTCACGCAGCTCGATGGCCTCGAATGCACCGGTGGAGGCGCCGGACGGAACTGCAGCACGACCGGTGCTGCCATCGTCGAGGCCAACCTCGACCTCGACCGTGGGGTTGCCTCGGGAGTCCAGGATTTCCCGGGCTACGACGACGTCGATGGACGGCACGAGCATCTCCTTCTGGGATGTGACGCTGGGTGTGCGGTGGCGGGTCAGGCCGTGGGATGGCCTTGCCGACTAGAGCCTAACCGGCTCCGGCCACTCGGCCGGCCGACCGCCCGGGTCCTGGGACGAAAAAGGACCCGAATACCCTTCTTCCAGGACATACGGCTCTTGATCGTCGGCGGGATCGGGCGCCACCGGGCCCGGACACGCCACCGCCCGGCGCGTGGAGGGGTACGCGCCGGGCAGGGGTGCGTCAGGACTGACGCGGGGTCATCGGGGGGTTCAGCTGAGCTTCAGCTTCTGCCCGGGGTAGATCAGGTCGGCGTCCGGGACGATGTCCTTGTTCAGCTCGTGCAGCTTCTGCCAGCCGCCCTTGACACCGTTCGCGTCGGCGATGGTGCCCAGGGTGTCGCCCGCCTTGACCTCGTACGAGCCGTTGCCGATCTTCGGGGCGGCGGTGGTCTTCGGAGCCTTCTGCGGCGCCGGGGTGGCGGCCGTGGAACGCTCGGAGCGCGTGGTGGTGGAGCCCTCGGAGCGCTTGGTCTCCGTCTTCGGCGCGGCCTGCTGCTTCTTGGGAGCGGCCTGCTGCTTCTTCGGCTTGGGGGTCTCGGCCGAGCCGCCGCCGTCGTACGAGGAGTTGGACAGGCCCACGCCACAGGACGGCCAGGCGCCCTTGCCCTGGCCCTTGAGGACCTTCTCGGCGATGGCTATCTGCTGCGACTTGGAGGCCTGGTTGGCCTGGGAGGCGTACGCCTTGCCGCCGTAGGCGGCCCAGGTGCCGGACGAGAACTGCAGGCCGCCGTAGTAGCCGTTGCCCGTGTTGATGGACCAGTTGCCACCGGACTCGCAGGAGGCGACCTTGTCCCACTCGGAGGTGGTGGCGGCGGACGCGGAGCCCGCGGCCATCAGCGGGGCCGCGACGGCGACACCGGCGACACCGGCGAGCGTGACGATGCGGGCGGCCTTGGAGGCGCGACGGTGCTTGCCCTTGCCGGAAAGCAGCATGGAATTTCTCCTCACCGACGCCTACGAGGTGAGCTGTCGGGTTCGGGCGAGTGAGTTGCCCGGCCGCACGACTGGCGTGCGTCTTAACCCCCAGCCGGTCCGCGGCCGTCTCTCGACGGCCCGTTCCGGCGCCTACCTTGGTTCCCCCGCTCCTGCCTTCGGCGCTTGCGCGACGACTGTTCTCTCCGTCCGCCGGCAGGATTCGGCGATGCGGTCGAAGAGGCTCGCGGTGACGAGCGATTCAGAAGGTAGACAGGTCTCCCCCCGATGTTCAACGAGCAACATCGGGGGGAAAGGGCCCTACTTGCGTTCCGGTTAGGGACGTTTGCGCAGGTGAGGGCAGGGTTTGCAGCAGCTTCGATACGGGACACGCCAGTTGAGCGGAAGAGACGCATGTCTCACTTGCCGAAACCGGACATTCGGATCTTAATGGGTGCCCGAACTGCCCCTATTACTTGGTTAGATCCAGGTTCTGGCCGGGCTTGATGAGGTCCGCGTCCCCTCCGATGACCTGCTCGTTGGCCTCGTACAGCTTGGTCCAGCCGCCCTTGAGTCCCTTGGCGTCCGCGATGGCGGTCAGGCTGTCGCCCGCCTTCACCGTGTAGACGGGCTCCGGCGCGGTGTTGGGAACGGCCCCGAGGGCCTCGTCCGCCGCCGGGCCGCGGTGCTTGCCGCCGCCGTCCGTCGCCGAGTCGGTCGGGGTGCCCGTCGAGGCCGAGGGCGTGGTGGACGGGTCGGCCGGGTTCGGGTCCTTGGCGGGGTCCGAGGGGACGACCGGGGCGGTCGTGCCGCCCGGGGTGGTCGGGGCGACCGGCGGCTGGTTGCTCGGGCCGGTCGGAAGGGTCGGGTCCGGGTCCGGCATGACGGGCAGTCCGGTGTTGGGCCCCTGCGGGACGTCGGGCAGCGTGAACGAGGGCGTGCCGGACGGGCCGGGCAGGGTCGGGGCGGCCGCGGTGGGCGTCGGCACCCCGAAGTCGGTGGCCGGGGTGGAACCGCTCTTCGGCACCGAGGAGTCGGGGCGGGAGGGGGTGGGCGCCACCGGCGCGGGCGTCTCGACCCGGCCGGGGTCCACCGCGGCCGACGGACCCTGTCGCGTCAGGCCGGCCGAGGACGCGCACAGCGGCCACGCCTGGGGGCCCTGCGAGGCCAGCACCTGTTCGGCGACGGCGATCTGCTGGGAGCGGCTGGCGAGGTCGGGACGCGTCGCGTAGTCGAGTCCGCCGGCCTCGTTCCACTGCTCCTGGGTGAACTGGAGCCCCCCGTAGGCGCCGCTGCCGTAGTTGGCGCTCCAGGAACCGCCGCTCTCGCACTCGGCGACCGTGTCCCACGTGCCGGCGTCGGCGGCGCTCGCGTTGGTTGCCGCGAGCAGCGGCAGGGCCAACGCGGAACCGGCGACTCCGGCAGTGACGACGAGTGCGGGTATTTGCTTGGGGCGTCTGTGGCGGCCGTTCCCGGAACGCATGAGGCTGTACCTTTCGCATAACGGCGGGGTAACGGCAGAACCTAGCGGCCTTGGCACACAAGTAACAAGTTTGATCGGAAACTGACTCGCGGTCAGGCCGGCCCCGGTCGCGCCTCAGTCGTTTCGGGGTGTGAAGCGGACCGGAAGGGTGCGCAGGCCACGCATGATGAGTCCGCCCCGCCAGCGCAGGTCCGCAGGTGGAACAGCGAGTTCCAGATCCGGCAGACGCATCAGCAAACTCTTGAGCGCCGTCTGTCCCTCCAGGCGCGCGAGCGGCGCACCGAGGCAGTAATGGATCCCGTGCCCGTATCCGAGGTGCTGATTGTCACTCCGGGACAGGTCCAGAGTGTCCGGTTCCGCGAACCTTGCGGGGTCCCGGTCCGCGGCCGCGAGGACCACCAGCACCGGATCGCCGGTCGCGATGTCGCGCCCGCCGAGGGTCAGCGGTTCGGTGGCGAACCGCCAGGTCGCCAGTTCCACGGGCCCGTCGTACCGCAACAGCTCCTCGACACCGGTCTCCAGCAGCCCGCTCTCGCCGGCGGCGAGGGAGACCTGGAGGCGCTCGCGCTGCTCCGGGTTCATGAAGAGGGAGTGGACGCCGTTCCCGATGAGGTTCACGGTCGTCTCGAAGCCGGCGAAGAGCAGGATGAAGGCCATCGCGGTGGCCTCGGCCTCCGTCAGGTGGTCGCCGTGATCGCCGGCCCGGATCAGATCCGAGATCAGGTCGTTGCCCAGATCGTCCCGTTTGCGGTGGATGAGTTCCCCGAGGTAGGTCCGCATCCGCTTGACGGAACGGGCGACCCCGCCGCGCGGTCCGCCGCCGTGTCGGATCATCATCCCGGCCCAGTCCCGGAAGTCGTCCTGGTCCTCGCGCGGTACGCCGAGCATCTCGCAGATGGCGTAGATGGGGAGCGGGAAGGCGAACTCGTGGATGAGGTCAGCCTCCCCCTTCGCGGCGAACCCGTCGATGAGGTGGTCGGTGAGCTCCTGGACGCGCGGGGCGAACTCCGCCACCCGGCGCGGGGTGAACGCCTTCGACACCAGCCGCCGCAGCCGGGTGTGGTCCGGCGGGTCGATGTTCAGCAGGTGCGTCATCAGCTCCGCCTTGCGCTCCCCCGGGATGCCGGTCTTGCCCTTGGCGTGCGCCGGCTCCGCGTGGTGCGCCGGGTTCTTGCTGAGGCGCTGGTCGGCGAGGGCCTGGCGGGCGTCCGCGTACCGGGTCACCAGCCAGGCCTCCACGCCGCTCGGGAGCTTGGTGCGGTGCACGGGGGAGTGCTCGCGCAGCCAGGCGTACGCCGGGTACGGGTCGGTGGCGAACTCCCAGTCGAACAGGGTGGGGCCCTGGGGGGAGGAGGTCTCGTCGGCGGGTTCCGCGGGGGTCGGCTCATGCACCCGCTGACCGTATCCCGGCCTCCGCACGCCATCCCATATGGGTGCTTCGTCGCGGCTGTCCGTAGATCCGCCGAGGCTTGACCCCGCCCGCTCCGCCGTTCCTACTTTCGCTGTTGTGGACGTGAGGATCTTGAAGAGCAGTTTCGCGGTGGTGGAGCGACGGGCCGAGCACGCCGTCAAGTACTTCTACACGCACCTCTTCTGGCACCACCCCGAAGTCCGCCCGCTCTTCCCCTCCTCCCCGGCGGACATGGAACGCCAGCGGGACCGGCTCTTCGCCGCCCTCACCCACGTGGTCACCCACCTGGAGAACGAGACCCTCGTCCCCTACCTCCGCGACCTCGGCCGTGACCACCGCAAGTTCCGGGTCGGCCCCGAGCACTACGCGGCCGTCGGCACCAGCCTGCTCGCCGCCCTCGCCGAGACCTCCGGCGAGACCTGGACACCCAACGTGGAGAAGGCCTGGGCCGAGGCCTACCAGGTGATCGCCGACGCGATGACGGCCGGCGCCGCCGAGAGCACCGACCCGCCCTGGTGGGACGCCGAGATCGTCCGCCACCTCCAGTACGGGCAGGACGTCGCCGTGCTGACGCTGCGCCCCGACCTCCCGCTCCCCTATCTCCCCGGCCAGTACGTGAGCGTGAGCAGCGCCCGCGTCCCGACCACCTGGCGCACCTACTCCCTGGCCAACGCGCCCCGCCCCGACGGCACCGTCGACCTGCACGTCAGCCGGATCGAGGAGGGCAGGCTGTCGCAGGTGCTGGTCCGCGAGGCACGGCCCGGGGAGACGTTGCGACTGGGCGCGCCCGGAGGCCGGCTCACGCTGCGCCGCGAGGACCGCCCGGTCACCTTCATCGCCGCCGGCACCGGTTGGGCCCCGATCCGGGCCATGCTGGAGGACCTCGCGGACGACCCTCCCGACCAGGACCTACGGCTCTTCGTCGTCGCCCGGGACGCCGCGCACCTCTACGACCGGCCGTTCATCGACGCGTACGCCGGCGCCCACCGCCGGCTCGCCGTCACCTACCTCACGCCCGCCCCCGGGCAGCACCGCAACCAGGCCACCGCCCGGCTGGCGACCGCACTCGGCCACCGCGGCCTGTGGCGGGACCAGGACGTCTACCTCGGCGGGCCGGCGCAGTTCATCGAGGAGACCGCGTACCTCCTGGAGGAACTCGGCGCCCGGCCCGACCGGATCTTCCACGACGCGATCCCCGCGGGCGACCCCGCGCGGACCCGCCCGGTCGGCTTCGGGGAGTGGTTCCTGAGCCCGCCGGACCCGCACTGGCACAACCCCTCGGGGCGCGCCCCGCTGTAGGCCCTGCCGTCGACGCGCCGCCCGGCGCGGGTCAGGCGTCGGCGCCCTCCGCCGCCCGGATCGCGTCCCGGTAGACGCGGGCCGCGGCGCGCAGTGCGGTCTCGGGGTCGACGCCCGCCGCCTCGGCGCGCGCCGCCAGTTCCAGCAGCTCGTAGCCGACGCCCTCGCCCCGGGGCAGTTCCACCGCGATGCCGCCCGTGCGGGCCCGGCCGGCCAGCTTGGCCGCGAGCGCGAGACCGGGCTGGGCGACCGGGACCCCGTCCGTGACCGACGCGCGGCGCTTCTCGACCGCCTTGGTGGCCTGCCAGTGCGCGTTGACGTCCTCGGGCGTCTCGGCCCGCGCGTCGCCGAAGACGTGCGGGTGCCGGCGGATCAGCTTGTCGACCAGGTCCCCGGCCACGTCGTCGATGGAGAACGGCTCGTCGGCGTGCTCCTGCGCGATCCGGGCGTGGAAGAAGACCTGGAGCAGGACGTCGCCCAACTCCTCGCGCAGTTCCTCCCGGTCCCCGGACTCGATCGCCTCGACCAGCTCGTACGCCTCCTCGATGGCGTACTTCACGAGGGCCTCGTGGGTCTGCGCCGAGGTCCAGGGGCATTCCCGCCGCACCCGGTCCATCACCTGCACCAGGTCGAGCAGCCGCGCGCCGGGCAGGTCGTAGGAGCCGGGCAGCAGTTCCAGGTCCGGCATCGCGACCCGACCGGAGCCGGCCAGGCGGGCGAGGCCGTCGGTGAGCCGCTGGTCGCCCTCGCCGCTCGGCAGGACCACGACGGTGGCGCCGCCGGCGCAGGCCTCGACGAGTTCGTGGGCGTCGGGGACCGCGTGGAGCACCTCGACACCCGCCTCGCGCAGGTACGGAAGCTGCGGGTGGTCGGGATCGGCGCACAGCACCCGGTCCGCGGCGTGCAGGATCTGCCACGCGGACCAGGACAGCAGGCCGGGGGCGACCCGGTGGCTGGTGGTCAGCAGGACGATGCGGCCGGTGGGCTCGGGGGTCGCGTGCTCAGTCACCCCCCGAACCTACCTCCGGACGGGCGACTCAGGTCCCGGCGGGTACGGCCTGCTCGGGCCGGGTCCGCTGGATGATCCACGGGGTGGTCCCGTCACCGAGCCGGATCCCCTCGGCGTCCCAGCTGCCGTAGCGCGGGTTGACCTCGATGCCCAGTTTCTCGGCGGCCGCCGACGCGGGGGCGGTGAGCTTGTCCTTGCCGTACTTGTCCATGAGCTTCGACAGGAGCAGCTGGTCCGTGACGAAGCGGTCGATCTGGCCGGGGGCCGTCACCGCCTCCTGGAGGATCGCCGCCTGGAACTTCTGCGGGCCGCCGCTGCTGTCGACGAACTGCTTGCGCTGCTCCTCCAGCTCCCTCGTGGTGAGGGTGATCCCGGCGTCCTCGGCCACCCTGTCGAGGATCCGGCTGTTGATCATCGCGCGCAGCTTGGTCCGCTCCAGTCGCGGGGAGCTCTCCACGAGTTCGGCCGGCGTGGGGGTCGTGGACCGGTTCTGTGCGGCGCGTACGTCGTTCACCTGGGCCTGGAGCGCTGAGGTGGTGATCCGTTCGCCGCCGACCACGGCTGCCGTGCCGGGGCGGGTCTCGTTCGAGCAGGCGGACAGCAGGGGAGCCGCCGCGAGCAGGACGGCGGAGACGGAGAGCGCAGTGCGACGGTGCAAAGGAGCCTCCAGGGCCGGGAGATTGTGCGTCGATGCACAAGGGCCGTGCGGTGATCGATGTTATGCAGTCAGGGTGATCCGAGCCACTGGTTCGACCAACGATTCCGAGCGTGTTGGGGTGCGCGAGTGTTGGCGCGCCGGTCACCCCGGCGCCATCCCGGCGTCCTCCGCGTCTGCCAGGGTCGGCCCACCATGTCGACACCGCACAGCTCCCCGCGGCGCCGCAGCCTGTTCGGCTCGGCGCTCGCCGCCCTGATCACGACGGTGGCCGTGTGTGCCGGGGACGCCGTCGCGCGCGTCTTCCCGTACGGGCCCCGCCACCGCAGCGTCAACGACCTCGGCAACCAGTTCGTGCCGTTCCACGCGTACCTGTGGGACCTGCTGCACGGGCGCGCCGAGGGCGGCCTGCTCCTCAACTGGCGTTCCGGGTACGGGACGAGCTTCCTGCCGGACTTCGGGACGTACCTGTCGAGCCCGTTCGCGGTGCTCGTCGGGGTCTTCCCGCGCGCCGACATCGACCTCGCCGTGTACGTGGTCACCGTGCTCAAGACGGCGGCCGCGGCCGCCGCGATGGCGTGGTTGCTGCGCACGCAGCGGCGCGGGCCGTGGTGGGCGGCGGGGCTGCTCGGGGCCTCGTACGCGCTGTGCGGCTGGTCGGTGATCGAGGCCGCGTACAACCCGATGTGGCTGGACGGGCTGATCGCGTTCCCGCTCCTGTGTCTGACGGGTGAATGGGCCCTGCGCGGCCGACGTCCCGGGGCGGCGGCGCTGGTCGTGGCCGTGTGTTGGACGGCGAACTTCTACACCGCGTACATGGCGACCCTGGGCGCGGCGCTGGTGCTCGTGGTGCGGTTGGCGCAGGACCGGGACGTGGTGCGCGAGGGGCGGGGCGTGCTCGGTCGGGCGCGGGTGCCGGTTCGGGCCGCGACGGCGACCGTGCTGGGCGTCGCGCTGGCCTCGCCCGTGCTGGCGCCGCTGTTCCTCAGTTCGAGGCAGGCGTATCCGGGGTGGTCCAAGGAGTTCGCGCCGGCGGCGACCGGGGACCTGTTGGCGCGACTGCTGCCCGCCACGTACTCCTTCTCCTCACCCGCCCTGTTCGTCGGTACCGGGACGCTGCTGCTGGTGGCGGCGCTGCCGTTCCACCGGGCGGTGCCGGCGCGGGCCCGACTGTGGTGGACGGGGCTCGTGGTGGCGGTGCTGCTCTCGCTCCAGTGGGCGCCGACCCATCTGGCGTGGCACGCCTTCGCGACCCCGAACGGCAGCCCGTACCGGCAGACCTTCGTGCTCGCCGGGATCGTGGTCATCGCCGCCTGGACCGGGCTGGCGGCCGGCCCGCCGGGGGTGCGGGCGCTGGCCTCGGGCGCGGGGGTGCTCTGTCTGGCCGCGCTCGGGGCGACCGGCAGCCCGCTCGCGACCGGCTGGGGGTACGCGCTGTTCGGCGGCGGGCTGGCGGTGGCCGGCTGGGCGTGGTGGGCGCTGCGCGGCCGGCGCCTCGCGCTCCCGGCGGCCGGGCTGCTGGTCGCGGTCCTGGTGGGCCAGGCCGCGGCGACCATCGCGTACGGACACCTGGGCAAGCTCGGCGGGCTGGACGACCACCCCTCCTGGGGGCCCGCGCACACGGCGCGCGCCGAGGCGTTGGCGGGCGCCGAGGGGTGGCCCGGGTATCGGACCGACGCGGGCCGGCCGGCGCTGACGGGCAACGATCCGCTGCTGCTGGGCGGTGAGGGCGGGGCGTACTACAGCAGCCACACCCCGGACGTGTTCACCCGCACGATGGTCGCCCTCGGGGCGGGCTGGACCTCGCGGGGCCGCAGTGTCCAGAGCCTCGACAATCCGGTGACCGACGCCGTCTTCGCGGTCGGGGCGCGGCTGCGGCCCGACGGCACGATCGGCCGGGCGACGGCCGCGCCGCTGGTCACGGTCCGGCCGCCGGGTCCCCCGCTCGCCTACGGCCCCTCCCCCTTCGCCAACCAGGAACTCCTGTTGGGCGCACGGGTCTACGAGGCTCCGCTCACGCCGGGCGTCTGTCGGGCGGGCACCGAGGCGTTCCTGTGGGCCCCGGAGTACAACGGCACCGCCCGGCTCGCGGACGGCACCGCGTTCCGGCTGAACGCCCGTCCGCCGCGCAACCGGGCCGCGCTCCAGCCGATGGGCGTCGCGCACGGTCCCGCCTCGCGGTTGCTCTTCGAGCGGTCCGCGCCGGCCCGTTGGGAGCTGGCATGCCTGGACCGGGCCCGGTTGGACACGGCGGTGGCCGCGCTGCGGGCCGACGCGCCGACCGCGCTCCGGGTCGACGCGTCGGGCGTGCGGGCCACCCTGCGGCCGGGCACGACCGGCACGCTGGTGGTGTCGGCGCCGGCGATCGCGGGCTGGACCTGCGGCGGCCGTCCGGCGAGCGCCCACCTGGGTCTGGTCGCCGTCCCCGTGGGCCCCGACACCCGCTCGGTGACGTGTACGTTCCGCCCGCCGGGCCTGGTGCCGGGCGCGGCGGCCGCGGCGGTCGCCCTCCTGGTCCTGCTCGTCCGGCTCGTCCCGTTCGGCCGGTTGCGGCGCGGGGCCGGTGGGGGGCGGCGTACCGGCTCGCGGCCGTCGGTCCCGTCCGGTACGCCGTCCGGTCGGGCGGAGGCTGCCGGCGTCCGGGTCTGAGCGCGGCCCGGGCGCGGGGGTCAGCGGACCTGGCCCAGCCACTGGAGGGTGCGGCGGATCTCCACCGGGAAGGGGTGGCCCGGGCCGTGCACGCGGTCCGCGTCGAAGAGGAGGCGGACCAGGGTGTCGTGGGCGCCCGCCCGGTCGCCGAGGGAGAGCAGCAGGTGGGCTATCCGGCGGCGGACCTCCAGGGGGAGGCCGGGGTCAGGGTTGGCGTAGTGGTTCTCGAACAGCGGCAGCAGGGAGCGGTACTCGGCGAGGGCGGCGGCCGGTTCGCCGAGTTGTTCCAGGCACTGGGCGGCGTCGTAGCGAAAGCGCAGCGCCTGGGCGTCGCCGGGCGGGAACTCCTCGACGAGGCGGCGCAGTTCGGGCAGGGCGCGCCGGTACTGGCCGTCGTCCATCAGCGTGGCCGCGTACTGCTTGCGCAGGGAGCGGACCACCGGCGAGTGGTCCCCGTGCTCGGCGGCGGCCGCCGGGAGGATGCCGCCGAGGATGTCCACGGCCTGGGTGAGTCGCCCCTGGTCCAGGAGCGTGCGGGCCTCGTCGACGGCGCCGGGGATGTCCGGTCGGGGCGGGGCGGGCGGTGTGTCGGGGCGCGCCGGCACGGTGGGGCGGTCGGGCCAGGGGGCCTGCGGGCGCAGGAACGGGCGGGTCGGGTCGAGGTGGCCGGTCGGGACGCCGTGCTTGGGCAGCAGCGGGGTGAGGGCCTCGTACACCTCCTGCGCGGAGCCGGGGCGGTCCTGCGGGTCCTTGGCGAGGAGGTGCAGGAGCACGGCCTCCAGGGCGTGGGGCACCTCGGGGCGCAGCCGGCGCACCGGCACCGGGGGCTCGTACAGGTGCCGGTGGAGGACTCCGAGGGCGGTGGACCCGGCGAAGGGCACGTTGCCGCTGAGGAGTTCGTACAGCAGCACGCCGAGGGCGTACAGGTCGGTGTACGGGCCGACGGCGCCGCCCATGGCCTGTTCGGGTGCCATGTAGGCGGGGCTGCCGATCGGAGTCCCGGTGCTGGTGAGGCGGGTGGTGTCGGTGTCCATCACCGAGGCGACGCCGAGGTCGAGGACGAGCACCGTGCCGTCGGGGCGGATCATCACGTTGCGGGGCTTGAGGTCGCGGTGCACGATCGGCACCGCGTGGACGGCGGACAGCACCGCGCACAGTTGCGCGACGACCGCGACGGCCCACGGCCAGGGGTACGGGTCGTGGGCCGCGAGGTGGTCGGACAGGTCGGAGCCCTCGACGTACCCCATGACCAGGTACAGCTCGTCGCCGTCGTTGCCGGCGTCGTGCACGGTGACCAGCCCGGGGTGGTCGACCTGGGCCGTGACCCGGCATTCGCGCACGAAGCGGCGGCGCAGCTCCTCGGCGACGGTGCCGGGGCCCGCGACCTTGTCGGGTCGCAGCAGTTTGACGGCCACCCGCCGGTCCAACCGGCGGTCGTACGCCGTCCAGACCTGGCCCATGCCGCCCTGGCCCAGGATGGCGGCGAGCTGGTAGCGGTCGCCGATGAGCCGGTCGGTCACTGGTGGGGATCCTGGGTCGCGGTCGGGTTCGGGTCCTGGTAGGGGCCGCCCGGCTTGGGGGGCCCGTTCGGCTGCGGCGGCCGGTTGCGCAGGAGTTCGCTCAGCTCGTCGAGTTCGGCGCGGACCTGCCCGATCCGCGGCGGCGGCGTCACCTGCGGCGGGACGTCCGGCCGGTTCGGGATCGGGGTGGGGGTCTGGCCCTGCGGGTAGCCGTAGCCCTGCCCGGAACCGTGCTGCTGCGGCGGCGTGTACGGCGCGGGCGCCGGGTACCACGGGACCTGCGTGCGGCCGTTGTTCCGGTTCTCGTGGTGGCGGATGTCCGCGACGAGGTAGTACACGGTGACCGCGAGACCGGTCAGGAGGGTGCCGCCGGCGCCGAAGTCGCTCTGCCAGCCGCTGGTGTCCGGGGTCTTGTCGAGGCCGATGAAGATCACCCACACGACGAGCAGCACGCAACTGACGACGAGCAGCATCCAGTCCCGCGGCTTGCGCGTGACCAACGCGAGCCGCAACATCGTGCCCCACGCGAGGAAACCGCAGGTCAGCACGGGCAGCACGGCGAACAGTACGCGCAACGTCACCACGCTCCCGTCGCTGGGCGGGGGGCCGGGGTGGCCATGCTGCGGCGGGAAGCCGGGGCCGTGCATCGCTGCTCCTGACGGGCCGTACGGATAAAGAAAAGATGAGTTCCGGGACTGAGCGTATACAGCCTTGTCCGAAGTGAGTGAGGGGATGACCGCAACCGTTGCAGGGTCGCAGCACGACGACCCGCCGGGGCCCGCCGGGCGGGCCCACCGGCCGGCGGGCGAAGCACGCGGAACGCGCGTAGCGTCACAAAGGGGACACCATCAGGAGGTCGTGCACATGGGGATCTTCGACAGGTTCAGGGACCAGGCCAAGACCAAGGGCAAGGACATCTCGGACAACCTCGAGGAAGAGGCCAACGAGAAGACCGGCGGGAAGTACGCCGACCAGGTCGACCGGGCCCAGCAGGAGGCGGAGAAGCGCCTCGGCGTCGACGACGACCCGACGAGGTAGCCCGCCGACGCGGGTGCGGAGCCGACGGGCCGGCCGGCTCCGCACCCGCGTCGGTCACGTCACGAGCCGAGGATCGTGGTGAGGAACTCGCCGGTCCAGGCCAGCAGTTCCCGTCCGACCAACGGCTTCCCGCCGACCTTCGCGGTCTTCGGTCGCGGGATCAGCACCTGCGAGGCGGCCGGCTTGAGCACCGCCCCCGGGTAGAGCCGCTTGAGCCGCAGCTCCTGGGACTCCCTCAACTCCACCGGCCCGAAGCGGATGTTGGGACCCTGGAGGGTGATGTCGCCGACCCCGCAGGCACGGGCGAGCATCCGCAGCCCCGCCACCAACAGCAGGTTCTCCACCGGCTCCGGCAGCTTGCCGTAGCGGTCGGTGAGTTCCTCCCGCACGGCCTTGACGTCGGCCTCGGAGTTCGCCGAGGCGATCGACCGGTAGGCCTGGAGGCGCAGCCGCTCACCGGGCGCGTAGTCGTGCGGGACGTGCGCGTCGACCGGCAGCTCGATCTTGACCTCCAGCGGCGGCTCCTCCTGCGGCCCGCCCTCGATGGCGGCCCGGTAGTCGGCCACGGCCTCGCCCACCATGCGGATGTACAGGTCGAAGCCGACGCCCGCGATGTGGCCCGACTGCTCACCGCCCAGCAGGTTGCCCGCGCCGCGGATCTCCAGGTCCTTCATCGCCACGTACATGCCGGCGCCCATCTCGGTGTGCTGGGCGATCGTCGCGAGCCGCTCGTGCGCCGTCTCCGTCAACGGCTTCTCCGGCGGGTACAGGAAGTACGCGTACCCGCGCTCGCGGCCGCGGCCCACGCGTCCGCGCAGCTGGTGGAGCTGGGAGAGACCGAAGTTGTCGCCCCGCTCCACGATCAGGGTGTTGGCGTTGGAGATGTCGATGCCGGACTCGACGATCGTGGTCGAGACGAGGACGTCGAACTTCTTCTCCCAGAAGTCCACCACGACCTGTTCCAGGGCCTGTTCCGACATCTGCCCGTGCGCCGTCGCGATCCGCGCCTCGGGCACGATCTCGCGCAGCTTCGCCGCGGCCCGGTCGATGGACTCGACCCGGTTGTGGATGTAGAAGCACTGTCCCTCGCGCAGCAGCTCGCGGCGGACGGCCGCGCCGATCTGCTTCTCCTCGTACGGGCCGACGAAGGTGAGCACCGGGTGGCGCTCCTCCGGCGGGGTGGTGATCGTCGACATCTCGCGGATGCCGGTCACCGCCATCTCCAGCGTGCGCGGGATCGGGGTCGCGGACATGGTCAGCACGTCCACGTTGGCGCGGAGCTTCTTCAGCTGCTCCTTGTGCTCGACGCCGAACCGCTGCTCCTCGTCGACGATGACCAGGCCCAGGTCCTTGAACTTCGTCTCCTGCGAGAACAGCCGGTGCGTACCGATGACGATGTCCACCGAGCCCTCGCGCAGCCCCTCCAGCGTGGCCTTCGACTCGGTCTCGTTCTGGAAGCGGGACAGCGCCTTCACCTTCACCGGGAACTGGCTGTAGCGCTCGGAGAACGTCCCGAAGTGCTGCTGCACGAGCAGCGTGGTGGGCACGAGGACGGCGACCTGCTTGCCGTCCTGTACCGCCTTGAAGGCCGCCCGCACCGCGATCTCGGTCTTGCCGTAGCCGACGTCGCCGCAGATCAGCCGGTCCATGGGGACGGACTTCTCCATGTCCTCCTTGACCTCGGCGATGGTGGTGAGCTGGTCGGGCGTCTCCGCGTACGGGAAGGCGTCCTCCAGTTCCCGCTGCCAGGGGGTGTCCGGGCCGAAGGTGTGGCCGGGGGCCGCCATCCGCGCGCTGTAGAGCTTGATCAGGTCGGCGGCGATCTCCTTGACCGCCTTCTTCGCGCGCGCCTTGGTCTTGGTCCAGTCGGCGCCGCCGAGCCGGTGCAGGGTCGGGGCCTCGCCGCCGACGTACTTGGTGACCTGCTCCAGCTGGTCGGTGGGGATGTACAGCCGGTCGCCGGGCTGGCCGCGCTTGGCGGGGGCGTACTCGACGAGCAGGTACTCGCGGGTGGCGCCCTGCACCGTCCGCTGGACCATCTCGATGTAGCGGCCCACGCCGTGCTGCTCGTGCACGATGTAGTCCCCGACCTCCAGGGTCAGGGGGTCGACGGACTTGCGGCGCCGGGTCGGCATCCGCCCCAGGTCCTTGCTGGCGGTGCGCTGCCCGGTCAGGTCGGTCTCGGTGAGCACGGCCAGCCGGAGCGCCGGGTCGACGAAGCCGTTGTCGAGGGAGCCGCACGTCACGTGCACGATGCCCGGCTCCAGGACCGCGAGGTCCGCCTCCAGGCGGGCCGCGATGCCCTCGCCGCCGAGCACCTCGACGGTGCGGGCGGCCGGGCCGTGTCCCTCGGTGAGGTACACGGTGTGCCAGCCGTCGGCGATCCACGCCTTCGTGTCGGCGAGCGCGCGGGCGGTGTCGCCCCGGTAGGCCTCCGGGCCGTGCATCCCGAGCTTGAGGGTGTCGGCCCCGTCGGCGCTGTCGTCGGCGGCGAACGGGGAGACCGACCACCACATCATGTCGAGGGCGCGGGCGTGCTCGCGGACGTCGGCGATGCCCCGCAGCGAGGCCGCGCCGACGTCGATCGGGGCATGTCCGCCGCCGGCGGTGGCCGCCCAGGACGCCATCAGGAACTCCTGGCTGGTGGCGACGAGGTCGGCGGCCCGGGTCCGCACCCGCTCCGGGTCGCACACGACGGCCATCGACCCGGCCGGCAGCACGTCGATCAGCAGTTCCATGTCGTCGACCAGGACCGGGGCGAGGGACTCCATGCCCTCGACCGCGATCCCCTCGGCGATCTTGTTCAGCAGTTCCCCGAGCTCCGGGTGCTCCTGGGCGAGCGCGGCGGCCCGCTCCCGCACCTCGTCGGTCAGCAGCAGTTCACGGCAGGGCGGGGCCCACAACCCGTGATCGGCGATCTCCAGGGACCGCTGGTCCGCGACCTTGAAGTAGCGGATCTCCTCGACGTCGTCGCCCCAGAACTCCACGCGCAGCGGGTGTTCCTCGGTGGGCGGGAACACGTCGAGGATGCCGCCGCGCACGGCGAACTCGCCGCGCTTCTCCACCAGCTCGACCCGCGCGTACGCGGCCGCGGCCAATGCCTGGACGACCTCCCCCAGGTCGACGGCCTGCCCCTGCCGGAGACTGACCGGGACCAGTTCCCCCAGCCCCTTGACCTGCGGCTGGAGTACGGAGCGGATCGGCGCGACCACCACGGAGACGGGGCCGGTCGCCGGGTCGTCCTTGCTTGGGTGCGTCAGCCGGCGCAGCACCGCGAGCCGGCGGCCCACGGTGTCGCTGCGGGGGGAGAGCCGCTCGTGGGGCAGCGTCTCCCAGGAGGGGTACTCGGCCACCTCGTCCGGCGGCAGCAGGGAACGCAGCGTGGCGGCCAGGTCCTCGGCCTCCCGCCCGGTGGCGGTCACCGCCAGGACGGTCCGTTCGGTCCGCCGGGCCAGCGCGGCGATCGCGAAGGGCCGCGCCGCGGCCGGACCGACCAGGTCCACGTGCATCCGGTTGCCGTCCCCGGCCGCCGCGACCGCCTCGGCGAGGGCGGGGTCCCGGGTGACGGCGTCGAGCAGTCCGTACAGGCTCATGAGCAGGGCTTTCCGTCCGGTGGAGGGGCAACGCGAAGGGCCCGACACGTGAACGGGCCGGGGGTTCCCACCCTACGACGCGTCTCCCCCGACCGCGCGGGGGATTGCCGTCGTCGCGCGCAGTGACGACCGGTGCCGCGGTGGGCCGGCCCCGGCACGACGCCGGCCCCGGTCGTCCGACTGGACGACCGGGGCCGGCGTACCCCCGTGACAACCGCCTCCCGACCTAGTCGGTGGCGATTGCGTTCAGTACGTTCATCCGCCCCGCCCGGAAGGCCGGCACCAGTGCGGCGAACAGGCCCACCAGGGCCGACGCGGCGAACACCCCGAGGATGGTCGGCCAGGGGATCTCCAGGACCTTCAGGCCCTGGAGGGCGAGGAGTTGCTGCGCGGTCGCGCCCCAGCCCATGCCCAGGCCGAGGCCCAGGAGGGCGCCGAAGAGGGCGATGACCACCGACTCCAGACGGATCATGCGGCGCAGTTGGCGGCGGGAGAGGCCGATGGCGCGCATCAGGCCGATCTCGCGGGTCCGCTCGACCACCGACAGGGCCAGGGTGTTCACCACGCCCAGGACCGCGACGATGATCGCGAGGGCGAGGAGCCCGTAGACCATGTTGAGCAGCTGGCCGACCTGGTCCTTCAGCGCCTGCTTGTAGTCGGCCTGGTTGAGCACCTTGTACTGCGGGTACTCGGCGAGCCCCGCCTTGACCTCGGCGTACGCGGTGTCGGCCTGACCGGCCTTGGCGCTGGCCAGCAGCATGAAGGGGCGCGGCATCCGGTCGGCCGGGACGTTGGCCTCGGCGACGGCGGTGGAGACGTACTTCATGCCCTTGTCGATGTTGCCCTCGTCGCCGGTGATCGCGGCGACCCTCAGCTTGACGGTCTTGCCGCCGGTGAAGGCGACCGTCAGCGTGTCACCGAGCTTGATCCCGTGCTCGTCGGCGTAGAGCGAACCGACCGCCATCGCGTTCGGACCGTACGCGTCGGCGTGCTCCCCGGCCCGCATCTTGCGGCGGATGTCCTTGGCGTACGACGGGTCGGTGGCGCCCAGGCCCTCGGTGACCGTGGAACCGTCGGGGGCCGTGATCTTGGCGGGCACCTCGCGGTAGGCGGTGACGTGGTCGAGGTTCTTGTTGGCGCGCATGGCCTGCTCGGCCTGCGGCATGACCGGCTGGCCGGTCATGGAGTTGACGATGTAGTCCGCTCCGACGGACTTGTCGAGCTCGTCGGTGGCGGAGGCCACCATCGAGGATCCGACCACCGACAGGCAGGCGACCAGGGCCAGGCCGATCATCAGCGCGGCGGCGGTGGCGCCGGTGCGGCGCGGGTTGCGCAGCGCGTTGCGCTCGGCGAGCCGGCCGACCGATCCGAAGGGCCGCAGCACCGGGGCGGACAGCGCCCTGACCACGACACCCGCGAGGAGCGGGCCGATCACGATGAAGCCGATGAGGGTGAGGACCACGCCCAGGCCCAGCCACAGGGAGCCCGGGGCCGCTTCCTCGGCGGCGCCGGCCAGGTAGAGGGCCGCGCCGCCGACCCCGGTGAGGACCAGGCCGAGGGCGGCCCGGATCCGGCCCGCCTTCTTGTCTCCCGGGGTGCCCGCGTCGCGCAGGGCGGCCATCGGGGAGACCTTCCCGGCGCGGCGGCCCGGGATGTAGGCGGCGACGACGGTGACGGCGACGCCGAGGACCAGGCCGAGGACCGGGGTGGTCCAGGCGACCGTCAGGTCGTCGGTGGACAGGTCCATGCCCATCTGGCCCATGAGCTTCATGAGGCCGACGGCCAGGCCCACTCCGGCGGCGACGCCGAGGACGGAGCCGACGACGCCGAGCAGGAAGGCCTCGACGAGGACGGACCGGTTGATCTGCCTGCGGTCGGCGCCGATGGCGCGCATCAGGCCGATCTCCCGGGTGCGCTGGGCGACCAGCATGGAGAAGGTGTTGAAGATGAGGAAGATGCCGACGAGGAAGGCGATCCCGGCGAAGCCGAGCATCACGTACTTCATGACGTCGAGGAAGGAACCGACGTCCTTGCGGTTGGCGTCCGCGGCTTCCTTGGCGGTCTGGAGCTTGTACGTGTCGGCGCCGACGGCGGCGGCGACGTTCTGCTTGAGCTGCTCGTCGCTCACCCCGTCCTTGGCGGTGACGTTGACGTGGGTGAAGGCGCCGGCGGAGCCGAGCAGGAACGTCTGGGCGGTGGCCGTGTCGAAGTACACGAGGGTCGCGCCCGGGTTGGTCACGGTGAAGGCGGCGATGCCGCTGATCTTCGCCCGGTTGTCGCCGGTGACGGCGATGGTGCGGATCTCGTCGCCGAGCCCCAGGTGGTGCTTCTCGGCGGTGTCGGCGTCGATCATCAACTCGGTCGGCCCGCGGGGGGCGTTGCCGGAGGTGATCTTCATCGACTTGAGTTCGTTGTCGCTCCAGTTGCCCGCGATGGTCGGGGCGCCGGTGGTCGAACCCAGGTTCTCGTTCTTGGTGTTGACGACGGTGACGGACATCGACAGGACGCCGCCCTCGGCGGACTTCACGCCCTCGGCCTTCTCGACCCGGTCGACGACCGAGCCGTTCAGCGTCTGCGGCTTGCCGCTGCCCGGGGTCTCCTCGCCGTCGGCGACGCCCTTGGGGCTGACCGTGACGTCGGAGTTGGTGACCGCGAACAACTTGTCGAAGGTGGTGTTCATGGTGTCCGTGAACACCAGCGTGCCGCAGACGAAGGCCACGGACAGCAGGACGGCGATGGCGGAGAGCGCCATCCTTCCCTTGTGCGCGACGAAGTTGCGTCGCGCGGTCTTCATGACGGTCACGAGGTCCGCCCGCGTGCGTCGAAGTCCTTCATGCGGTCGAGGACCTGGTCGGCGGTCGGGTCGATCATCTCGTCGACGATCCGGCCGTCGGCGAGGAAGATGACGCGGTCCGCGTAGGAAGCGGCGACCGGGTCGTGGGTGACCATGACGATCGTCTGGCCCAGCTCGTCCACCGACTGGCGGAGGAAGCCGAGGACCTCGGCGCCGGCCCGGGAGTCCAGGTTTCCGGTCGGCTCGTCGCCGAAGATGATCTGGGGGCGGGCGGCGAGGGCGCGGGCGACCGCCACGCGCTGCTGCTGGCCGCCGGAGAGTTCGGTGGGGCGGTGCTTGAGGCGACCCGCGAGGCCCACCGTCTCGACGACCCGGTTCAGCCACTCCGCGTCGGGCTTGCGGCCGGCGATGTCCATGGGGAGCGTGATGTTCTCCAGGGCGTTGAGCGTCGGCAGCAGGTTGAACGCCTGGAAGATGAAGCCGATCCGGTCCCGGCGGAGCTGGGTGAGCTTCTTGTCCTTCAGGCCGGTGATCTCGGTGTCGTCGAGGAAGATCTCACCGCTCGTCACCGTGTCCAGTCCCGCGAGGCAGTGCATCAGCGTGGACTTGCCGGAGCCGGACGGGCCCATGATCGCGGTGAACTGCCCGCGTCGGATGTCCACGTCCACCGCGTCGAGGGCGACGACACGGGTCTCTCCCGAGCCGTAGGCCTTGACGACCTTGCGTGCCCGGGCCGCGACGGCTTCATGCCCTCCAGTACCCCCGTGCCTGGTTTCGGTCATAGCCGTTGTCACGGTGTTTCCCCTCGTTCGTTCGTCGGCGTGCGTGTGTGCGTGCGTCGGTGCGTCGCGTCGGTGCGTGCGTCCGCGTCGGCGTCGGCGTCGGCTCGCGGTGATCCGTGTGCCGCCGTCGTGAAGTCTCCGGCGCGGGGGCGTTCGGGCGCACTGGTGCCCGTCGCCGTATCCGTCGGGGGGTTGTCCCCACCCTCCGACGACCTCGCCTCATGTGAACCAGTTAAAGACGCGCCGGGAGCGCCCACCTCCTCCGGCGGGACGAAAGGCCCCTGGGTCCTTGTGCTGACGAACCCCTAGGGGTTCTGCACCCTTCGATGGACCCGAAGTGAGGGATACCGCCGGAAACACCCGTGGTGAGAAGGTGTTCCCCGCGGATGCGTGCACGGTGAAGGGGGTTCGATGGGCATCGGGGAGAAAGCGGAACCGCCCCTCGGGGAGGAGCCGGCCGGTCCGGCCGACGCGATCGTCCCGCCGGCCGGACCGTCCGGGGGAATCGTTTCCGCCACGGAGGAACCGGCGGCCGGCGCCCCCGCACCGGGGCGCCCGAAGACCGTGGTCGTCGTCTCGCTGATGCTGACCATGAGCCTCGTCGCCCTCGACGCCGCCGTGGTCTCCACGGCCGTCCCCCAGATCGTCGGCGACCTCGGCGGCTTCGCCGTGTTCTCGTGGATCTTCGCCGGGTACGTCCTCGCCACCACCGTCTCGCTCCCCGTCTACGGCAAGCTGTCCGACACCCACGGCCGCAAGCCCGTGCTGATCTTCGGTACGGCCCTGTTCCTCGTCGGCTCCGTGCTCTGCGCGCTCGCCTGGAACATGCCGGCCCTCATCGCCTTCCGGATCATCCAGGGGCTGGGCGGCGGCGCCCTCCAGGGCACGGTCCAGACCCTCGCCGCCGACCTCTACCCGGGCCGGGAACGCCCCCGCATCCAGGCCCGGATGTCCGCGGTGTGGGCCGTGTCCGCCCTGGCCGGCCCGGCCGTCGGCGGCCTGATCGCCACGTACGCCGACTGGCGGTGGATCTTCCTGGTCAACGGGCCGCCGGCCGCCGTGGCCCTGTGGTTCATCGCCCGCCACCTCGTCGAACCCGTACGCCCGCCCGGCCGCCGGGGGCCCGTCGACTGGGCGGGCGCCCTCGGGGTCTTCGCCTGCGGCGGAGTGCTGCTCTTCGCCCTGGTGCAGGGCGGCGTCGCCTGGCCCTGGCTGTCGGCGCCCTCCCTGGGGCTGTTCGGCGCGAGCGCGCTGCTGGCCGCGGTGGTGGTCCGGGTGGAGCGCCGGGCCGCCGAACCGATCCTGCCCGGCTGGGTCTGGCGCCGCCGCACCATCGCGGCCGTCAACCTCGCCATGGGCGCCCTCGGCCTGCTGATCGTCGCCCCGCAGGTGTTCCTGCCGATCTACGCCCAGAGCGTGTTGGGCCTCGGGGCCGTCGGCGCCGGGCTCCTCACCTCGGCGATGACCCTGACCTGGCCCCTCACCGCCGCCCTGTCCCAACACGTCTACCGGCGCGTCGGCTTCCGTGACAGCGCCGTCCTCGGGGTGGGGATCGCCGCCTTGGCCCTGTTCGGCTTCACCCTGCTCCCGTACCCGGGCTCGGTGTGGCAGCCCGCACTGGTCATGCTGCTGCTGGGCGGCGCCCTCGGCCTGTTCCAACTGCCGCTGATCGTCGGGGTGCAGTCCACCGTCGGGTGGGCGGAACGGGGCACCACCACGGCCTCCGTGCTGTTCTCCCGACAGGTCGGCCAGAGCGTGGGAGCGGCCCTGACGGGGGCCGTCGCCAACGCCACCATGGCCGCCCGACTCGCGGACGCCCCCGTGGCGGGGCTGCCGGACCACCTGGACGACGTGTCGAAGGCCCTCGACCGGCCGGGACAGCTCCCGCCGGCCGCCGCCGACTACCTGCGGGAGGCCGTGGACGCCGCGGTGGACCACGTCTTCCTCGGCGCGACGGCCGCGGCGGTGGCGGCCCTGGTGGTGCTGCTCCTGGTCGCACCGCGGAAGTTCCCGGTCCTGCCCGACCAGCAGTAGACCGCCCGGGTTGTCATGGCCCGAACGAATGGGCTATCTGTCTACCCACGGCCACCACCCGGGGGAACACATGACTTCCGCACTCTTCGCCCTGCTCTTACTGACGGCCCTGACCTGCCCCGTCGCCCTGCGACTGCGCCGCAACCCCGGCTTCGTCACCGGCCGCGACGGCCGGCTCTCCACCTCCACCACCCTGGCCCTGGCCTGGACGGTGATCCTGCTCTGGCTGCTGTTCACGATCCTCGCGTACGGGCTGACGGCCGGCGGCGGCGTCGACTGGTTCCAGGGCGAACACGGCCCGCTGTCCTCGCTGACCACGGTGTACCTGCCACTGCTCGGCGGCCCGTACGTGGCCCTCATCGCGGCGAAGACCGTCGTCGGGGTGCGCGTGGAGAACGGCAGCATGGCCAAACCCGCCCCGAAGCCGACCCCCGGCGGCCGCCGACCCCTGCGCGACCTCATCGCGAACGACAGCGGCCGGACCGACCTGATGGACCTCCAGTACGTCACCCTCAGCGCGGTCACGATGCTCTACGTCGTGCTGTTCTTCCTCTCGGACGTCGGCGGCGGGCTCCCCCGCCTCCCCTCGGAGATCTGGGCCCTGACCGGCGCCCCGGCGGGCGCCTACCTGGTGAACAAGATGGCCACCCGGGCCAACCCGGTGATCACCGACGTCGCCCTCGCCGACGGCGTCGTCACCGTGTCGGGCGGCGGCTTCCAGGACGCCCGGGTGAGCGTGGACGACACGGCCGTCCCCTCGACCCTGGACCCCACGACGTCCACCCTCACGGCCCCCCTCCCGGACGGAACCGCGCCCGCCTTCACCGTGGTGGTGACCTCACACGGCCTCAGGAGCGACCCGTACCACTACCCGCGCCCCGACTTCCCCGATCAGGCCCGGCGCCGCGCGTAGTAGCGGGCCACCCGCGCCCGGTTCCCGCACGCGCCCGCCACGCACCACCGCCGCCGCGGGTGCGCCGGGAGGAACAGCAGCACGCACTCCGCCCCCTCGCACTCCCGCACCTCCCCCACCCGCGGCCCGGTGAGCAGTTCCGCCACCGCCTCGGCGAGTTCCGCCGCGAGGCGCGCCGCCGGGTCGGCGGCCGGGCGCCGGCGATCGGCCGCCAGCCCGGCCCCGGCGGTCCAGGTCAGCTCCCGGTGGGCGGGGGCGCCCGCCAGGGCGGCGTTCAGCACGCGCAGCGCGTCGACCGGCGGCCGCTCACCGCCCCGTACGGCGGCCAACGCGGCCCGCGCCGCCTCCCGTACCGCGACCACCGCGGCCACCTCGGCCTCCCCGACCCCGCCGGCGACCGACCCCAACCGCCCGTCCTGTTCGGCCAACCACCCGGACAGGCCCTCGGGTTCGGCGATGAGGTCCCCGTCGGCGGGACGGGTGTTCAGCAGGTCGAGCGCGAGGTGCTCGCCGATCAGCGGAAAGTTCACAGTCACACAGCTAATGCTACCCAATCCCCTTGACCCATTAGCCCTGCTCCCCGAGACTAATGGAACAAGCACCCCAGGAGGCATGTGATGACCGTGGCCCGCATCCAGCACCGCACCGTCGACGTGGACGGCGTCACCGTCGCCTACCGCGAGAGCGGCCCGGCCGACGCCCCCGTACTGCTGCTCCTGCACGGCTTCCCGACCTCCTCCCACCAGTTCACCCGCCTCATGGACGCCCTGGCCGACACCCCGTACCGGCTCATCGCCCCCGACTATCCCGGCTTCGGCCGGACCGAGACCCCGAACGGGTTCACGTACTCCTTCGACCGGCTCGCGGACATCGTCGAGGGCTTCACCGACGCCCTCGCCCTGGACCGCTTCGCGCTGTACGTCTTCGACTTCGGCGCCCCGGTCGGCCTGCGGGTCGCCGCGCGGCGACCGGAGCGGGTGACGGGCCTCATCGTGCAGAACGGCAACGCGTACGAGGAGGGACTGTCGGACGCGGCCCGCGAGTTCGCCGGGCTGCGCCGGGAGGTCCCCGGCGACGAGGAGAAGGTCCGCGGACTGTTCACCGAGGAGGGCACCCGCTTCCAGTACGAGACCGGGGTCGCCGACACCGCGCTGATCTCCCCGGACTCCTGGACCCTGGACCAACACCACCTCGCCCGCCCCGGCCGCGCGGACGCCCAGGCCGACCTGGCCTTCGACTACGCGTCGAACTTCGCCCACTACCCCGCCTGGCAGGCATGGCTCCGCTCGGCGCGACTCCCCGTCCTGGTCCTCTGGGGCGCGGGCGACCCCTTCTTCACCCCGGCCGGAGCCAAGGCGTACCTGCGGGACGTGCCGGACGCGGAGGTACACGTCATCGAGGGCGCGGGCCACTTCGCCCTGGAAACCCACCTCCCCACCATCGCCCCCCTGATCGCGGCCTTCCTCCCCACCCTCTGACCGAGTCGCGCGAAGCGCCCCCGGCTCCGCCGGGCTTCCGGGGCTCCGCCCCGCGCCTCAAACGCCGGCGGGGCTGGATTGGCCGGACCGGCCCACCGCCCGGCCAGGGCTACGGTCCCGCCGGCGCCCTCCCCGTAAGCGCCGCCAGGCTCGCCCGTACGTGGTTCATGTGCGCCCGCATCTCGTCCTGCGCCTCCTCGTGCTCCCGCAGGACCCGTTCCGTCTCCCGCCCGACCCGTTCCTCCCGCACCCGCGCCTGCGCCAGCACCTCCGACGCCCGGGCCTCGGCGTCCTCCTGCCCGTGCCGCGCCGACTCCTCCGCCTCGGCGAAGGCCCGCCGCGCGTCCGCCAGCCGCGCCTCGGCGTGGCGTTCCAGCTCCGCGTTCCGGGCTTCCAGTTCGGCTTCCCGCGCCGCCAGTTCGCGTTCGGCCGCGTCCCGGCGGTCCGCGTGTTCCTGCTCGCGTTCCGCCAGCAGTTCCTCCGACCGGCGGCGCGTCTCGACGAGGGAGGCGTGCGCGTCCGACCGCCAGGCCGCCGCGTCGTCCCGGGCCTCGCCCAGGGCGTCGTCCGCCTCGCGGCGCGCCCGCAGCAGTCCTTGTCGGGCCCGGACCTCCGTCTGTTCCCGTACCGCTTCCGCGTCCTGCCGCGCCAGTTCGGTCACCCGGTCCGCGTGTGCCTCGGCGGCGCCCTGGGTGGCGAACACGTCGGCGCGCGCGTCCGCGCGTACGCAGTCCGCCTCCTCCTGTGCGAGCAGCAGGATCCGCCGGGCCCGTTCGCTCAGGTCGTCGTACGTCTGCGGGGTCAGCGTGGCGACCTGCTCGCGCAGCCGCTCCGCCTCCGTCTCCATCTGCTTGGCCAGGACGGTCAACCGTGCCACTCGCTCCCAGGCCTCGTCCCGGCTGCCCGACAGGCGCACGAGGTACCGGTCGACCTCTTCCGGCCGGTAACCGCGGCCGCGCACGGTCGCCAAACCCTGGGGACCGTGAGGTGACATGGGTGCACTCATCCTGAAGCGCCTCTCTCGCGGGGATTCCTGTCAAGGATGCGTCATTTGCGAGCAGAAGCCGGAATGGCCGGGCCGGAACCCCGTTCGAGGGTTCCGGCCCGGCCATTCACACCGACCCTCGGGTCAGAGGAGTCCGTCCCACATCTGTTCCAGCAGCACCGACCACCAGCTCTCCGGCGATGCCAGCGCCGCGCTGTCGAGGCCCGCCAGATTCGTCTGGAAATCGACCGTCCAGCGTCCCGCCTGCTCGGGCGTCAGGTGCTGGCGCAGCCGCCACATGTGCCCCAGCATCGCCAGCGACCGCACGAACTGCGGCAGGCTGGAGTTGACGAACTGCGGCGGTACCGGCGCACCGCCCGGCCCGGCCTCCACCGGGACCGCCACGATGTGCGCCGTCCCGTACTGCACGCAGAGCGCCTTGCCGAAGTCGCTTCCGACGACGAGGTACGAGCCCGCGTCCGACGCCGGCTGCACCTGCCGCTGCGCCGCCAACTCGGCGAGTGTCGGCACCGGCTGGCCGGGCACGGCCTGCGCCCAGAAGAACGGGCCGAAGTCCACCGGCAGTCCCGACCACATGAGGGTCTGCGCCACGATCTCCGGCACGCCCTGTCGGGACACGGCCCGCTGGTCGAAGCGGAACACGCCCTGCGGGCCGAACGCCCCGGCCAGCTCCTGGGCGATCGCGTCCAACGGGATCGCCGGCTGGAGCGGGACCTGCGGCAGCGGGGCCCGTACCGGTGCGGGGCGCGCCGGACCGTCCGCCACCTGGTGGAGTTCGCTCTGGTGGGTGATGAGGTGGCGCATGCCCTGCTGACGGCTCGCGTGGTCCGTTCCGTACGGGGCCACGCTCGTGATCCGGACCTGGGGCCAGGTCTCGCGGATCATCCGCGCGCAGTAGCCGCCGGGCAGCTCGCAGGACCCCAACTCCGTGTGTAGTTCCAGCACCTGCTGCGGCGGCACGTTCATGGCGCGCAGCTCGTGCAGGATCTGCCACTCGGGGTGCGGGGTGCCGGGCGCCGAGCGGCGGATCAGCTGCTGCTCGGAGCCGTCGGGCGCGCGGTAGCGCAGCACGGCCTGGTAACCGGGGCCGACGGTGGGCACGCCGGACGCGGCGGGCGCCGGTGCCATGGGCTGCGGCGCCGGACCGACGGGCGCGCCGGGCGGACCGGGCGGCTGGGGTGCGCCGGGGCCGGCGAGCATCGTCGCGGCGTGGTGCGGCGTCCCGCCCCCGGGAGTACCGGGAGCCCCGGGCGCGCCGGGAGGCCTCGGCGGCTGTACGACGGCCGGACCCGCCAACATCGTCGCGGCATGGTCGATCCCCGCGCCGGAAGAACCGGCGGAACCGGAACCACCGGGCGCACCCGGAGCCCCGGGCGGACCCGGAGGCGTCGGCGCACCCGGACCCGCCGGACCCACACCCGGACCCGCGAGCATCGTCGCGGCATGGTCCACCCCACCACCGGGCGCACCCGGCGGTCGCGGCGGGACGGGCGGCTGTCCGGGAGCGGAGGCTCCGGGCGCTCCGGGCGGCCCGGGCGGGCTCACGGACGCGCCCGAACCCGGCCGGGAGAGCTGGGCCTTGCTCGTCGGCGCGTCGGCGATGTCACCCGCGTCCGGCCCGTGCCCCAGGGCGGGCACGACCGCGGTCCGCGGCAGCCGGCTGCCACCGGCCATGAGCTGTGTCTGCGCGTCGGGGGCCGCCGCGGCCGGCGCGTCCTCCAGGTCCGACCCGGACAGCGGCGGCGCGAACACCGTCGCCGGCAGGGGTACGGAGCCCTCGTCCGCGCCGGAGTTCACATCGGTGCCGGCCCACGGCGTGGCCCCGACCGGGACCCCGTCGTTGGCGGTCGGCTCGTACGGGACCTCGCCGCCGCGCCGCAACGGCACGACGTCGCCGGGGGCGTCCGGCGCCGGGGTGGCGGGAGCGGAAGGGCTCCCGAGCGCGTCGACGGACTCCGCCGGAGCGGCTCCCCCATCCGACGACGGGCCCGCGTCCGACGAGGCCTCGGCCGGTGCCCGCGGGATCCCCGCACGGTCCGCCGCCTCCTGCAACCACTCGGGGGGGCTCAGCATGAACGAGGTCTGTTCCGAGTCGATCCGCGGCGGCGGAACCGAAGCCTCCGAGCCCGCCGGAGCGGTCGCGGCCCCGTACTCCTCCTCGTACCGCCGGATCACCTCACCCACCGGCAGCCCCGGCCACAGCGTCACCTCACCGCTGTCCCGCGCGATGACCAGCCGCTGCCGGCCGCCACCGGACACCGGACCGGCCGCCCGGTCCTCGGCCCACACCACGAAGCCCAGCCCGAACTCCCGCACCCGCACCTCACGGTGCTGGTACGCGGGCACGTCCCCGTTGATCCACTCCTCGGCGCGTTCCTGCGCCTGTGCGAACGTCACCATCGCGCCGTCACCCCTCCACCGGCGCGGAACCCGCCACCGGAACCGAACGAGCGAATCCGCCGTCCACCATCAGACCGGCCACCGTCTCCAGCTCCGGCGGGTTACCCGCCAAACGTTCGAGAAAGGCGTCGAAATCGGCACCGCACGGCAGCAACAGTCGCTCCACGCGCTCCTGCACCGACCAGCCGTCCCGGTCGCGCGCGTCGTCGTACGGAGAGAACCACACGGAGCCGATCCCCTCGCCCTTCACCTTCACCGCGAGCAGACCGCCCTGCGCGAAGGCCACGCACAGGTAGTCCTTCGTCAGGTGGTCCCGCAGACACTTGTTGACGTAGACGAGGTCGTTGACCGCCGCTTCCTCGCGCACCGTGAAGAACGGCTGGTCGACCAGCACCCCGAGGTCCACGTCCAGGCCCCCGCCCACCGGCGCGCAGCCGCCCGCCGCCTTCAGGAACGACCGGTACGCCTCCGGCAGCCGGTAGCCGAGGTCCTCCTCGACGCCCTGCACCTGCTGCTCGGACACCGACACCACCGTCTTCGGCAGCCCCAGGTGCGCCGGGCGCACTTCCTGGAGGGGTCGCGTGCCGCGCTTCTCGTGGTCCACGGGCGCCGTCGCCAGGCCCGCGTGGTGCCGCAGCAGCGCCTTCACCTCGACGGGGACCAGCTCCATCCGCCGCGAACCGGCCACGTGGTGCCAGGTCCATCCGTGCGGGGTCGCCACCGGGCCGACGGTGTCCCACAGCTCGTGGCCCGCCTCCCGCATCGCCGCGTTGGCGGACACGTAGTCCGTCAGGCGCAGCTCGTCCACGCCGAAGCCCTCCGGCGGCTCGGCGATCTCCACCGCGGCGCGCGCGTAGGGCGAGAAATCGGGATGCCCGTCCCCGCTGATCCGTACTCCGTGGGGATGCCGAGCGGCCCGGACCGGGTCCGGGAAATGCACGACCTGCCCCGAGTAAGCGGCGTTGGGTGGCGCGGCCTGCTGCCCGAGCCGACCTGTCGTCATGGCGGTAGCCCCCTGCTGGATCTGGCTGGTTCACCACAGCCTATGTGCTCGGGCAAGGGGCTCACCCGCAGCCGAAGCAGCATGCCGGCTACACCCCCTCACATGGGGTGGGAAGAGCCGAATTGATACGAATATTCGACCCCGCTTCCCCACCACAGGGGACATTTGACAGGCTGTCCCCGCAGCACGGGGGCGTGCGCGACAGCGGCCCGCACCGCCGCCACGGGAGGGAACACGCAGCATGCAGAACACGGCAACACGCACAGACCGGACGGAACCGACGGAAGCCGGCCCCGCCGGCGATCCCCGCCTGCGCTGGAGCAGCACCGACGGCCCCGCCGTCCCCGTGCTCCGCTTCCGGCGCGACGGCATCCTCCCCACCGTCGCCGCCGCCCTGTCCGTACGCGGGGAGACCCTCACCGGCACCGCCGGGAAGGCCGACCAGCCACCCGTGCTGCACCCGCTCGTCCAGGACTTCCTCGACACCCTCACCAGCGGACAGCGGGAACGGTTCACCGGCCGATGCCCGGAAGCGATGCTCCTTTCCCGCCATCTCGCCGGCGTCGAGGGCGCCCGCAGCAAGCGCGCCTCCCGCAAGCCGCTGACGGCGAGCGAGGCGCGCCGTTCCCTGAAACAGGCCAGGATCACCGCCCGCCGCATCCGCGAGGACGGCGACCCGCTCCACGGGACCTACGCGCCCCCGTGCCGCTCCTGCGACGCCCTCCTCGCCCACTTCGGCGTACGTTCCGTCGACCTCACCCACTCCGAGTAGCCGCCATGAGCACCTCGTCCCCCTCGTCCGCCTCCTACGACCGTTCCTCGGCGACCCGTTTCCCGGGGCCGGTGGACTCCGCGCTGCGCACCGCCGGTTGGGAGCCGGGCCGCTGGGACATCAAGCAGGCCGAGTACTGGGCCGACGCCCTGCGCGACCACACCACCCCCGCCGGGCACCGGCACACCGTCTTCCCGGCGGCCGTCGAGGCCTGGGCCGAGTTCGGCGGTCTGACCGTGGCCGGGCCCGGGCCCGGCCGTCAGATAGCCCCCGCCCGCGTACGCCTGGACCCGCTCACCGGGCTCCACCTGGCCCGCACCTTCTGCGACCTCGGCCGCGCCCTGTCGACCGAGCTGAGCCCGCTCGGCTCCGAGACCGACGGCGGCTCGCACCTCGCCATCGACCGCGAGGGCCGTGTCTACGGCATCGACCACACCGGCGACTGGTTCCTCGGCGCGAGCCTCGACGAGGCGCTGGCCCTGCTCCTCACGGGTCTCCAGCCGGTCCGTCTCACCACGGGCTGACCCCGGTCGGGGGTCGGGGGCCGCCCGCTCCCCCGACCTCCGGGTGCCCGCGTGCGGGGAAGTCGTCCCCTACCGCCGCTCGCGCGGCAGGACCGCGGACACCTTGAAGCCGCCGTCGTCCGTCGGCCCCGAGACGAACACCCCGCCGAGTCCGAGCACCCGTTCGCGCATCCCCACCAGTCCGTTGCCGCCGCTGGGCAGTCCCGGTTCGGCGGCCTTGCCGTCACACGGCCCGTTCTCCACCTGCATGGCCACCTCACCGTCCCGGTGGGCCAGCCGTACGACGACCTTCGCGCCCGGCGCGTGCTTGTGGCAGTTGGTCAACGCCTCCTGCACCACGCGGTACGCGGTCTGTTCGACCTCGGCCGGATAGCCGGGGCACTCGCCCCGCACGTCCAGTTCGACGACCATCCCCGCCGTGCGGGACTGCCCGACCAGCGCCTCCAGTTCGTCCATCGACGGCCCGTCCTCGAAGATCCCCACCAACGCCGGCCGCGCCAGGGAGGCACTGGCCGGCTTCGGCGACTCGGCCCGCAGCACGCCCAGCATCTCGCGCAGTTCCGTCAGCGCCTGCCGCCCCATGTCGCCCACCAGGGCAGCGTTCTTCACGGCCTTCACGGGATCCTTCGCGGCCACCGCCTGGAGGGCCGCCGCGTGCACCACCATCAGCGACACCCGGTGGGCGACCACGTCGTGCATCTCGCGCGCGATCCGCGTCCGTTCCTCCGTGCGGGCCCACTCGGCCCGCTCCTCCGCGCGGTCCGCCAACAGCGACAGTTCCCGCTCCAGCGAGTCCGCGCGTTCGTGGAGGCTCTCCATCAACCGGCGGCGCGCCCCGATGTACAGCCCGAGCAGCACCGGCGGCACGGTCAGCGCCACCGCCACGAACACGGACAGCACGACCACGAGCGTCCCGTCGGCCTCCACGTCCCCGCGCGTCCGCATGTACATCACGACGAACGTCCCGGCCAGCGACATCGACGCGAGCGTGGCGGTGATCCGGCGGGGCACGTCGGAGGAGGCCAGCGTGTACAGGCCCACCACCGCGAGGAGGAACCCCATCGCGGCGGGGGTGACGGCGATGGCCACCAGCACCACGGCGATGGGCCACCTGCGTCGCAGCACGAGCGTGGCCCCCACCACGAGCCCGAACAGCACCCCGAGGACCACGGGAATGCCGGCCTCGTGGGCGAAGGGCACCCCCTCGACGGCGCACTCGGCGGCGGACACCACACCGAGTCCCACGTCCAGCGCGGCGCTCCGCCGCCTCTCCCACCACCAGGGGCCGTCGCGCCCCATCCCGTCCCGCTCTTCCCCCGTACTGGTCATGCCGTCCAGCCTACGCAGGGGCCCCGGTCGGCAGGCGAGCGAAATTCCCGGGGACGAGGGCGCGCGACACCCCTCACGCGCGCCGCGCGACGCGCGTACTGCAAGGCACCGATCCATACCGTCGCGATGAGGGGCGGTGGTGCGGCATAGTAGGTCTCGTCGACTCGACCACCAGGGAGTAATGTCCGGTCAAGTCACGGTTGATCCCCTGTGGTGTAATTGGCAGCACTGAGGCTTTTGGTGCCTTATGTCCGGGTTCGAGTCCTGGCGGGGGAGCTTTCACACATGCGGGTCCCGACCTCCGGTCGGGACCCGGCTTCGTTTCCGCCCCCCGGCCCCCGGCTATCCTTCACGGGTCCACCCCCGAAGCCGAAGGGCACCCCCGTGAGCGCAACCCGCCCGGCAGCCGTCGTCGTACTCGCAGCGGGTGAAGGCACCCGCATGAAGTCGGCCACACCGAAGGTTCTGCACGAGATCAGCGGGCGTTCGCTCGTCGGTCACGTCGTCGCCGCCTCGCGCGAGCTCGACCCCGCACACCTCGTGGTCGTCGTCGGCCACGCACGCGAGCAGGTCACCGCGCACCTCGCCGACATCGACGCCGATGTCCGCACGGCCGTCCAGTACGAGCAGAACGGCACCGGACACGCCGTCCGGATGGCCCTCGAAGAACTCGGCGGCGAGCAGACCGGCACCGTGGTCGTCGTCTGCGGCGACACCCCGCTGCTGACCGGCGAGACCCTCGCCGAACTCACCGCCACGCACGAGGCCGACGGCAACGCCGTCACCGTGCTGACCGCCGAGGTGCCCGACTCGACCGGCTACGGCCGCATCATCCGCGGCGCCGACGGCGCCGTGACCGCGATCGTCGAGCACAAGGACGCCACCGACGCGCAGCGCGCGATCCGTGAGATCAACTCGGGGGTCTTCGCGTTCGACGGGGCCCTGCTGAGCGACGCGCTGGGCAAGGTCCGCACGGACAACAGCCAGGGCGAGGAGTACCTCACCGACGTGCTCGGCATCCTGCGCGAGGCCGGCCACCGCGTCGGCGCGGCGGTCGGCGCCGACCACCGTCAGATCCTCGGCATCAACAACCGGGTGCAACTCGCCCAGGCACGGGCCCTGCTGAACGCGCGCCTGCTGGAGAACGCGATGCTCTCCGGCGTGACCGTCGTCGACCCGGCGAGCACGCTGGTGGACGTGACGGTCACCTTCGGGCAGGACGCGGTCATCCACCCGGGTACGCAGCTCCTGGGTGCCACGCACATCGCGGAGGGCGCCGAGGTCGGCCCCAACACCCGCCTGAAGGACACCCGGGTCGGCCCCCGGGCGCGCGTCGACAACACGGTGGCGGACACCGCCGTGATCGGCGAGTCGGCGTCCGTCGGCCCGTTCGCGTACCTGCGTCCGGGGACGAACCTCGGCCTGAAGGCCAAGGCCGGCACCTACGTCGAGATGAAGAACGCGACCATCGGCGAGGGCACCAAGGTGCCGCACCTCTCGTACGTGGGCGACGCGACCATCGGCGAGTACACGAACATCGGTGCGGCCAGCGTGTTCGTGAACTACGACGGCGAGAACAAGCACCACACGACCATCGGTTCACACTGCAAGACGGGCTCGGACAACATGTTTGTGGCGCCCATCACCATCGGGGACGGCGCCTACACGGCGGCCGGCTCGGTGATCACGAAGGACGTCCCGGCCGGCGCGCTGGCCGTGGCCCGTGGCCAGCAGCGGAATATCGAGGGTTGGGTGGCCCGCAAGCGTCCGGGGAGCGCCGCGGCGACGGCGGCCCAGTCGGTGGCTCCGGAGGACTCCGACGGCCGTTGAGGTGAACTGACCGGAAACAGGTGCGCCCTGGACGGCGTACCGTGATAGGTGCACGCAATTCGGCTGGCTCACCGTGTGCGGGACGGACGCGCACGGGGGCGAGCAGCTTTCCACACGTCTGAGGAGACAGTGCTGTGACCGGGATCAAGACGACCGGCGAGAAGAAGCTGATGCTCTTCTCCGGCCGCGCCCACCCCGAGCTGGCCGAGGAGGTCGCACACCAGTTGGGTGTCGGTCTCGTGCCGACCAAGGCTTTCGACTTCGCGAACGGTGAGATCTACGTCCGCTTCCAGGAGTCGGCTCGTGGCGCGGACTGCTTCCTGATCCAGAGCCACACGGCTCCGATCAACAAGTGGATCATGGAGCAGCTGATCATGATCGACGCGCTGAAGCGTGCGTCGGCCCGCTCCATCACCGTGATCGTCCCGTCCTACGGGTACGCCCGCCAGGACAAGAAGCACAAGGGCCGCGAGCCGATCTCGGCGCGCCTGGTCGCGGACCTGCTGAAGACGGCCGGTGCGGACCGCATCCTGACCGTCGACCTGCACACCGACCAGATCCAGGGCTTCTTCGACGGCCCGGTCGACCACCTGTCCGCCCTCACCGTCCTCGCGGACTACGTCGGCGCCAAGGTGGACCGCACCAAGCTCACGATCGTCTCCCCGGACGCCGGTCGCGTGCGCGTGGCCGACCGCTGGTGCGACCGTCTGGACGCGCCGCTGGCCATCGTGCACAAGCGCCGCGACAAGGACGTCGCCAACCAGGTGACCGTCCACGAGGTCGTCGGTGAGGTCAAGGGCCGCGTCTGCGTCCTGGTCGACGACATGATCGACACGGGTGGCACCATCTGCGCCGCCGCCGACGCGCTGTTCGCGCACGGCGCGGAGGACGTCATCGTGACGGCCACGCACGGCATCCTGTCCGGCCCCGCGGCCGACCGCCTGAAGAACTCCAAGGTCAGCGAGTTCGTGTTCACGAACACCCTGCCCGACCCGTCGGACCTGGAGCTCGACAAGATCACGGTGCTGTCGATCGCCCCGATGATCGCGCGCGCCGTGCGCGAGGTCTTCGAGGACGGCTCGGTCACCAGCCTGTTCGAGGAGCAGCAGTAGGCGCTCCCGCCGCTGCGCGGTAGATCCTTTTGGGTACGGCCTCCCGGCCGGGTAGACTCCACGAGTTGCTCGGCGAGGGAGGCCGTACCTGTTCACACGGGTGTCGGCGCTCCGTTATCGACGCGCTCTTCGTAGCAGGCCGTTCCGGCCGGGTGACTGTCGTCCATTTCCGTCACCCCACGAGGAGTGAGCATGTCCGAGGTCAAGCTTTCCGCCCAGCTCCGTGACACCTTCGGCAAGGGCTCTGCCCGTCAGGCGCGTCGCGACGCCCTGACCCCCGCCGTCATCTACGGCCACGGCACCGACCCGAAGCACGTCAACGTCGACGCCCACGCCCTTCAGCTGGCGCTGCGCACCCCGAACGTCCTGCTCTCCCTGGACCTCGGCGACGCCGGCACCGAGCTGGTCATCCCGAAGGCCGTGCAGAAGCACCCCCTGAAGCGCACGATCTCCCACGTCGACTTCCTGATCGTCAAGAAGGGCGAGAAGGTCACCGTCGACGTCGCGATCGTCACCGAGGGCGAGCTGGCCGCCGGCGGCAACATGCTGGAGACCCTCCAGAACACCATCTCCGTCGAGGCCGAGGCCACCCACATCCCGACCGAGGTCACCGTCTCCATCGCGGGCCTCGAGGCCGGCGACACCATCCACGCCAAGGACCTGGTCCTCCCGAAGGGCACCACCCTGGCCGTCGACGGCGACATCGCCGTCCTCCAGGTCGTCGCCCCGCAGGCCGAGGAGCCGACCGCCGAGGCCGAGGGCACCGAGGCCTGAGCCTCGCCCTCCCCTCTCGGCACTTGCTGAACGACCGCCGTCCGGCTCCACTGGAGCGGGACGGCGGTCGTCTTCGTTAAGGAGCTTTTTGATGTCGGACGACACGGCCCCCTGGCTGATCGTCGGTCTCGGGAACCCCGGGGCGGAGTACGCGGGCAACCGCCACAACATCGGGTTCATGGTCGTGGACCTGCTGGCCGAGCGGATGCGCGGCAAGTTCAAGGCGCACAAGGCGCGGGCGCAGGTGGTCGAGGGCCGGATCGGCCCGCCCGGCCCGGCGAACCGTCGGGTGGTGCTGGCCAAGCCCATGTCGTTCATGAACCTGTCGGGCGGCCCGGTGACGGCGCTGCGCGACTTCTACAAGGTTCCGTTGGACCGGATCGTCGCGGTCCACGACGAGTTGGACATCGACTACCCGACGCTGCGCCTGAAGCTGGGCGGCGGGGACAACGGCCACAACGGCCTGAAGTCGATGACGAAGGCGATGGGGCCGGACTACCACCGGGTCCGCTGCGGCATCGGCCGGCCGCCGGGCCGGATGCAGGTGGCGGACTTCGTGCTGAAGGACTTCTCGTCCACGGAGCGCAAGGAGCTGGACTGGTTCGTCGACCGTTCGGCGGACGCGGTGGAGTGTCTGATCCAGGAGGGTCTGGAGCGCGCGCAGTCCACCTACAACTCCTGACGGAGACCACACACGAAGGAAGCCCCCGCCGATCCGGCGGGGGCTTCCTTCGCGTGTGCGGGGTGCGTCAGCCGGTGTTGCGCAGACCGGCGGCGACTCCGTTGACGGTGAGCAGCAGGGCTCGGGCGAGCAGCGGGTCGGCCTCCTCGCCGCGCTCGGCCGCGGCGCGCTGGCGGGCCAGCAGGGAGACCTGGAGGTAGGAGATCGGGTCCAGGTAGGCGTCACGGACGGCGAAGGTCTGCTGGAGCACCGGGTGGGAGTCCAGGAGCTCGTGGCCGCCGGTGATGCGCAGCACCTCGCGGACGGTCAGCTCGTGTTCGGCCTCGATGCGGGCGAAGACGTGCTTCAGCTCGTCGGGGACGAGGGTGTCCACGTAGTGCCGGGCGATCCGCAGGTCGGTCTTGGCCAGGGTCATCTCGACGTTGGACAGGAAGTTGCGGAAGAAGTGCCACCGCTCTCCCATCTCGCTGAGGACCATGTCCTGGCCGGCCTCGCGGAGGGCCTTGAGGCCCGAGCCGACGCCGTACCAGCCGGGCACGATCTGGCGGGACTGGGTCCAGCCGAACACCCACGGGATGGCGCGCAGGCCGTCGAGGCCGGCTCCGGAGTCGGGGCGGCGGGAGGGCCGGGACCCGAGGTGGAGGTCGGCGAGCTGGTCGACGGGGGTCGCGGCGAAGAAGTACGCCGGCAGGTCGGGGTCCTCGACGAGCGCGCGGTAGGCGCCGTGCGCGGCGTCGGAGACGGTGTCCATGGCGGCGTCCCAGCGGGCGAGGTCGTCGTCGGACTGGCGCGGGGCGGTGTGCAGGGCGGAGGCCTGCAGGGTGGCCGCGACGGTCAGTTCGAGGTTCTCGCGGGCCAGGGACGGGACGAGGTACTTGTCGGAGATGACCTCGCCCTGCTCGGTGACCTTGATCTCGCCTTCGAGGGTGCCCCAGGGCTGGGCGAGGATCGCGTCGTGCGAGGGGCCGCCGCCGCGGCCGACGGTGCCGCCGCGGCCGTGGAACAGGCGCAGGCGGACCCCGTAGCGGTGGGCGACGTCCCGCAACCGGCGCTGGGCACGGTGGATCTCCCACTGGCTGGTGGTGATGCCGCCGAACTTGCTGGAGTCGGAGTAGCCGAGCATGACCTCCTGGACGTCGCCGCGCAGGGAGACGAGGCGCCGGTAGGAGGGGTCGGCGAGCATGGCGTCGAGGATGACGTCGGCGGCCTTGAGCTCGTCGGTGGTCTCCAGGAGCGGCACGATGCCGATCTTGGCCCAGCCGGCGTGGAGGTCGATGAGGCCCGCCTCGCGGGCGAGGACGGCGGCGGCGAAGACGTCGTCGGCGCCCTGGCACATCGAGATGATGTACGACTCGATGACCTCGGGGCCGAACTTCTCGAAGGCGTCCTTGATGGCGCCGAAGACGCCGAGGGTCTTCTGTCCGGCGGCGTCGAGCGGCGCGGGCGTGGGCGCGAGGGGCCGACGGGAGCGGAGCTCCTTCGCGAGGAGCTTGCCGCGGTAGTCGCGGGGCATGTCGGCGTAGCGCCAGGACTCCTCGCCGAGCCGGTCGAAGAGCTGGCCGAGCGCGTGGTGGTGCGCGTCGGCGTGCTCGCGCACGTCCATGGTGGCGAGCTGGAGCCCGAAGGCGGCCAGGGTGCGGATGGTGCGGTCCATGCGGCCGTCGGCGAAGAGGGCGCCGCGGTGTTCGCGCAGGGACGTCTGGATGAGGGTGAGGTCCGTGAGGAGCTCGGCGGTGCCGAGGTAGTCGCGGCCTTCCTCGTGGCCGGTGCCCTTGGCGAGGCGCTCGCGGGTGTTGACGAGCTTCTGCCGGATGCAGGTGGCCTTGAGGCGGTAGGGCTCCTCGGCGTTCAGCCGCTTGTAGCGGGGGCTGATCTCGGGGAGTCGCTCCAGGTCCGCCTGGAGGGAGTCGAGGAGTTCCTCGGTGGCCCCGGTGTAGCGGATGGAGTTGGACAGGAGTCCGCGCAGGAAGTCGACGAGTTCGAGGGCGTCGGTGATGCCGTGCTCGTGCTGGAGGATCAGCACGTCCCGGGTGACGTCGGGGGTGACGTTCGGGTTGCCGTCGCGGTCGCCGCCGATCCAGGTGCCGAAGGTGAGCGGGCGGGTGCCGGCCGGGATCTCGACGCCGACGCGCTGGAGTTCGGCGGCGAGGTCTTCGAGGACGTCACCGACGGCGCCGGCGTGCAGCTCGTCGAGGTAGTAGATGGCGTTGCGGGCCTCGTCGGCGGGCTCGGGACGCACGACGCGCAGCTCGTCGGTCTGCCAGACGAGGTCGATGTTCTCGGCGAGGCGCAGGTCGTGGCGGCGACGGTCGCCCGCCCCGGTGACGGGCTCCTCCAGGAGCGCGGCGATGCGGCGCAGCTTGTTGAGGACGCTGCGGCGGGCCGCCTCGGTGGGGTGCGCGGTGAAGACCGGGCGGACGTTGAGGTTCTTGACCGTCTCGCGCAGGTGCTCGGGGTCGGCGTCCTTGAGCATGTCGGCGGTGCGGGCGAGGAGCCCGCCCTCGGCGGCGCGGTGGGCGCGCAGTTCCTTGCCGCGGTGCACCTGCTCGGTGACGTTGGCGAGGTGGAAGTACGTGGAGAAGGCGCGCACCAGCTTGGCGGCGGTCTCCAGGTCGGTGTCCCCGAGCAGCTCGGCGGCGGCTTCGCCGTCGGTGCGGGTGAGCGCGCGGACGCGTTCGACGAGGTCGAGGAGGTCTTGGCCCTCTTGGCGTACGAGGGTCTCCCCGAGGAGGTCTCCGAGGCGGCGGATGTCCGCGCGCAGCTCGGCGTTCGCGGTTTCGGCCCGGTCGGTGTCGGCCTGGGTGACGGGGGCCTGGGGGGCCTGGTCAGCACTGCTCACAGGTGCGGCTCCTTGCAGTGTTCGAGCGCTACTGGGCGGTGGGCTCCCTGCCGTGCGCCGCGGCGCCTCCCGGATCTCGTCCGGGGGGTGTCCCCGCTGGTGCGCAGCTCGGGCTGCCCGTGCGGACCGCGCTGTCCGACGTGACCAGGATAGGTGTCCCGTGCCGGTGCCCCGGCAGAGCCGTGCGTACCGGACGGTAGCGGCGGTTTGTCCGACTCGACCGCCGACCCGCGGCCCTCTTGCCCCGCACGGGACCTTTGCCATACTTACGATGCCGTAACTTACGGGTCCGTAGGGTCCCCCGTAAGGGCACCTGCCGTCTCCCTCACCCCCCAGGGGATCACTGTGACCATCAGTTCAGATCTGATCGAGGACGCGTCCGCGCCCTCCGATACGCCCGAACCGTCGGCGACGCTCGGTGGCGAGAACAAGCGTTCCGTCGAGCAGATCGCCCTGCTGCTGTTCATCACCCTCCCCTTCGTGGCCCTGCTGGCGGCGATTCCGCTGGCCTGGGGCTGGGGGGTGAGCTGGCTGGACGTCGGCCTGATGGTGTTCATGTACTTCCTGGCCTGCCACGGCATCACCATCGGCTTCCACCGCTACTTCACGCACGGTTCCTTCAAGGCGAAGCGGCCGCTGCGGATCGCGCTGGCGATCATGGGCTCGATGGCGGTGGAGGGTCCGCTGGTGCGCTGGGTGGCCGACCACCGCAAGCACCACAAGTTCTCCGACCACGAGGGCGACCCGCATTCGCCGTGGCGGTTCGGCGAGACGCTGCCGGCGCTGATGAAGGGCCTGTGGTGGGCGCACATCGGGTGGCTCTTCGACGAGGAGCAGACCGACCAGCAGAAGTACGCGCCCGACCTGATCAAGGATCCGGCGATCCGGCGGATCTCGCGGGACTTCATCTACTGGACGATGTTCTCGCTGGCGCTGCCGCCGCTGGTCGGTGGTCTGGTGACGATGTCCTGGTGGGGCGCCTTCACGGCGTTCTTCTGGGGCTCGCTGGTGCGCGTGGCGCTGCTGCACCACGTGACGTGGTCGATCAACTCGATCTGCCACGCGGTGGGCAAGCGTCCGTTCAAGTCGCGCGACCGCAGTGGCAACGTGTGGTGGCTGGCGGTGCTGTCGTGCGGCGAGTCCTGGCACAACCTGCACCACGCCGATCCGACGTCGGCCCGGCACGGTGTGCTGCGCGGGCAGGTGGACTCCAGCGCCCGGCTGATCCGCTGGTTCGAGCAGCTGGGCTGGGCCTCTGACGTGCGGTGGCCGTCCGAGGCGCGCATCGACGCCCGGCGCAAGGAAAAGTCCTCGAACGCGGCATGATGGGGGACGTGGCGATCGACGGCAGCAGTTCCAGCAGCGACAAGCCCCGGCGCGGCCGCCGGGTCCGGATGACGGGCGCCGAACGGCGTCAGCAACTGCTGGACATCGGCCGCACCCTGTTCGCCGAGAAGGGCTTCGAGGGCACGTCGGTGGAGGAGATCGCGGCCAAGGCCGGGGTGTCCAAGCCGGTGGTGTACGAGCACTTCGGCGGCAAGGAGGGCCTGTACGCGGTCGTCGTGGACCGGGAGATGCGCCAGCTGCTGGACGGGGTGACGGGTGCGCTGACCGCCGGGCATCCGCGGGAGCTGCTGGAGCAGGCGGCGTTCGCGCTGCTGGACTACATCGAGAACTACACGGACGGTTTCCGGATCCTGGTCCGGGACTCTCCGGTGGCGCAGTCGACGGGCACGTTCGCGTCGCTGATCAGTGACATCGCCACTCAGGTGGAGGACATCCTCGGGTTGGAGTTCAAGGCCCGGGGCTTCGATCCGAAGCTGGCGCCGCTGTACGCGCAGGCCCTGGTGGGCATGGTGGCGCTGACCGGGCAGTGGTGGCTGGAGACGCGGCAGCCGAAGAAGGCCGAGGTCGCCGCGCACCTGGTGAACCTGTCCTGGCACGGGCTGGAGAACCTGGAGGCGAAGCCTCGGCTGGTGGGTCACCGCAAGAGCTGATCGAACCCGCCGCGGAGCGGTTGGTGCCCGGGCCCGGAGGCCCGGGCACCGTGCGTTCTGAACGTGATCAAAACGGGGCCTCAAATGGCTACTGCCGTACGCCTCCCGGCTGTACTGTTCGGTTACTTCCCGGGGGGGAATGAGACCTCACTGCGATGCGACGCGCTTCAGCGCGCCTCCGCGCGGGTACATTCGACCCGGTTTCGCCTGCTTTTTTACAGGGAGACCTCTTGTCTTTCATGCGCATCACGCGCTCCGGTCGCCTCGCGGCCTGCACCGCCACCGCCCTCGCCACGGGCATGCTGCTGGCCTCCGCGGCCTCGGCGACCGGGCTGCCGAAGCCCGTCACCCCGACCCCCAGGGTCACCGCCGACGACCGCGTCCCCGGACACCTGCCGACGGGCAAGCCGAAGGCCGCCACGCAGCAGAAGCAGCGCCTCGCGGCCGGCGCGAACGCCGCCGCCGGCTCCGCCTGGAACCTGTTCGACGTGAACGGCGACGGCGCCGACGACATCCTGTACCGCGGGCAGAACAAGGTGTCCTACCTCAAGACCGCGGGATCCACCGAGGCGGACATCACGTACGACGTCTGGAAGACGGACTCCGCCGAGGACTTCAAGGACGTCATCCCCGTCGGCGACCTCGATCACAACAGCCGGCCCGACCTGCTGCGCCTGACGGTCACCGGCCGCCTCTCCCTCACCGAGGCGGGCACCTCCGGCACCGGCTCGCCGGCGTGGAGCGGTGGCGGCTGGAACATCTACAACAAGGTGTTCGGCGCCGGCGACCTGACGGGCGACGGCAACGCCGACCTGCTCGCGCGCACCAACGACGGCCAGCTGTACCTGTACCCGGGCACGGGCAAGGCCGGCTACGACGTCCCCTTCGGCAACCGGGTCCTGCTCGGCGCCGGCTGGGGCGCGTTCACCCAGCTCATCGGTGGCGCGGACTACAACGGCGACGGTCAGACCGACGTCGTGGCCACCACGGCGGCCGGCGTCATGTACTTCTACAAGGGCACCGGCTCCGCCGCGGCGCCCTTCGGCGACAGCGTCCAGACCGGGACCGGCTGGAACGGCTTCAACCAGCTCCTCCCGCTCAACGACAGCAACGGCCGCGGCCTGGTGCTGGCCCGTACCGTGAGCGGCCAGGCCTACCTGTACGCCGCCGACGCGAACGGGGTGCTCGGCAACCGCCGCGAGTTGGGCAAGGGCTGGGAGTCCGTCGGCCTGTTCGCCGGTCAGGGTGGCATCCCCGCGCACGGCAAGTCCGTGCTGTGGGGCCGCACCGCCGGTGGCACGCTGTTCGGCTACGGCACCTACGGCGACGGTACGTTCGCCCCGCGCGAGCAAATCTCCGACGACGCCGGCTGGCCGGTGTCCGAGGTCGACGTCCTGCTGACGTCCTCGCTGACCACCGCGTCCCGCGCGGACATGCTGTACCGCTACGAGGGCGACCTGTACGACGGGGACTACCTCCTCGGCGGCGGCTGGGGCATCTACAACACCTTCGCGGGCGTGGGCGACCTCACCGGCGACGGCTACGGCGACCTCCTCGCCCGGGACAAGTCCAACGTCCTGTGGCTCTACCCGGGCAAGGGCGGCAACGGCCAGGGCTTCGCGAACCGCGTGAAGCTCGGCGCCGGCTGGGGCATCTACAACAAGCTGATCGGCGCCGGCGACGTGACCGGCGACGGTCGCGCGGACCTGCTGGCCCGCGGCACCGACGGCGCCCTGTGGGCCTACCCGGGCACCGGCAACACCGCCGCCCCCTTCGGCGACCGCGTCAAGATCGGCAGCAGCGGCTGGAACGGCTTCGGCAAGCTCACCGCGGCCGGCGACATCACCGGTGACGGTCGCACGGACCTGGTGGGCGTGGACTCCGCCGGTGTCGCCTACGTCTACTCGGCGACCGGCGAGAAGGGTCTGAACACCTTCAAGGGCCGCACCACCCTCGGTGGCGGCTGGAACACGTACGCGGAACTCCTCTGATCTCCGCGCACCCCGTGCACGACGGCGCCCCGCCACCGGTCTCCGGTGGCGGGGCGCCGTCGTTCGGGTCGGCGTGCCGGGTCAGCCCGCGGCTTCCAGACAGGGTTCCGGATGGTGCGGTTCGAGAAACTCCAGCCGGTTGCCGACGGGGTCGGTCGAGAAGAAGCGGCGGTATCCGGGCAGGTCGTCGTCCCAGACGACCTCGGCCCCGTGCTCGCGCAGGCGGCGCGCGTACGCCTCGATGTCGGTGACCCGCAGTCCCGGGTGGGCCTTGCGCGCGGGCCGGAAGTCCTCCTCGACACCCAGGTGCAGTTGGACGGCGCCGGCGGCGAACCAGCAGCCGCCCCGGCCGGCGAGGACGGGCGGTTTGGGCAGCTCGGACATGCCGAGGGCGTCGGAGTAGTACGCCCGGAGCAGGTCTTCGGCGCCGGGTGGTGCGGCGAGTTGGACGTGGTCGACGGCGGTGAGCACGGTCAGGCCTCCTTGCGGGCGACGGCGAAGATGCGGCGGAACGGGAAGACGGTGCCGCGCGGGCCGGGCGGGTAGGCCTCCCGCAGCGCCCCGCGGTACTCGTCGAGGAACAGGTCCACGGCGGCCCGGTCGTTGCCGAGCCGGGTGAGCACCGGGCGCAGGGCGGTGCCCTTGACCCAGTCGAGCACCGGATCGGTCCCGGTCAGCAGCTGATGGTAGGTGGTCTCCCAGACGTCCGCGGAGCAGCCGAGTTCGATCAATCGGGCGAGATATTCGGCAGGTTCCAGCAGATGGACGTATCGCGCGCCGTGGCCGGCGAGGCGGTCGCGCCAGCGCGGGGTGTCGCAGAGTTCGGCGAGGATGCGGTGGCTGGGGGCCGTGAAGTTGCCGGGGACCTGGAAGGCGAGGGTGCCGCCGGGCCGCAGTCCGTTGACCCAGGAGGCGAAGGAGCCCGGGTGGCCGGGCACCCACTGGAGGGCGGCGTTGGAGACGATCAGGTCGTACGTCTCCTCGGGGAGCCAGTGCGCGAGGTCGCCGTGGCGGAAGTCGAGCCGGCCGCCGCCGGCGGTGGGGCCGGCGTACTCCTCGTCGGCCCCTCGGAGCATCTCCGGGGAGAGGTCGAAGCCGGTGATCCGCGCTTCGGGCCACCGCTCGGCGAGCAGTGCGGTGACGTTGCCGGGGCCGCAGCCCAGGTCGGCGATCCGGGCGGGCCGGGCGGGCAGCTCGGGTATGCGGTTCAGCAGGTCCAGGAAGGGCCGCGCGCGGTGCCCGGCGTGGCGCAGGTACTGCTGGGGGTCCCAGGCCGGCGTGGAGGGGGAGCCGGGGGCGGGGATCCGGGCCGGGGCGGTGTCGGAATGCATGTGCGAGCCTCCTTGCTGGTGGGGCGATCGGAAGCGGAAGCGGTATCGGCCCCTCCCTTCCCATCGTCACCCCATTTATATCTTGACGTCAAGAGACATGGTCACAAGGTATCCAGGCTTGAGATTCTCGAACTGAAGAGACTTCACGTCGACAGACCCCTTACACTGATCGACATGGAGGACGAGGTCGATCGACTGGTCGCGGCATGGCGGCGGGAGCGCCCTGACCTCGACGTGGAACCGCTCGAGGTACTGAGTCGCGTGAGCAGGCTCGCGCGTCACCTCGACCGCGCCCGCAGGCTCGCCTTCTCCGAGCACGGCCTGGAGCCGTGGGAGTTCGACGTACTGACCTCGCTGCGGCGCGCCGGCGCGCCCTACCAGCTCTCTCCCGGTCAGCTCCTGACGCAGACCCTCGTCACCTCGGGCACCATGACCAACCGCATCGACCGGCTCGCCAAGAAGGGCCTCGTCGAGCGACTGCCCGACCCCAACGACCGGCGCGGCGTCCTGGTCCGGCTCACCGCCGAGGGGCGTGACCGCGCGGACCAGTCGCTCGCCGGACTGCTGGCCCAGGAGCGGGCGATCCTCGCCCAGCTCTCCCAGGGCCAGCGCGGTGACCTCGCCGGACTGCTACGCCGGCTGACCGCTCCGTTCGACAACATCCCCGGCTAGTTCGGCCGGTCTCACACCGGCCCTCCGGGCCAGTGCCACCGCCGCCAGCGTGGAGTGCACCCCGAGCTTGCCCAGCACGTTCTGCATGTGGGTGCGGACGGTGTGCGGGGACAGGAACAGCCGCGCCGCCACGTCCTTGCGGCCCAGCCCCGCGACCATGCAGCGCAGCACCTCGTGCTCGCGCGGCGTGAGGGACTCCACCAGGCGCTCGCTGTCCGTGCGGTGCTTGCGCGCCGCCGTCAGCTCGCGGAGCACCCCGGTGAGCAGCGCCGGCGGCAGGTGCGTCTCCTCGCGGAGCACGCCCCGGATCACGGCCAGCAGCCGGGACAGCGAACAGTCCTTCGCCACCCAGCCGGAGGCCCCGGCCTGGAGCGCCAGCGCGGCCCGGCGGGGGTCGTCGCGCTCGGCGAGGACCACCGTGCGCACCCCCGGATGGGCCACCCGCACGTTCGCGACCAACGCGATCCCGTCCGCGCCGGGCCCGGGCGCCGGCGGGCCGGAGCCCGGTTCGCGCTGCGTGGGCACGGCTCCGACGGTGGCACCGAGGTCGGCGTCCACCAGCAGGACGTCGAAGCGGCGGCCCTCGGCCGCCGCGCGTTCGAGGCAGCGCGAGGCGGCCGGACCGCTGCCCGCCGCGGACACGTCCACGTCGGGCTCGGCCGCGAGCGCGGCTGCGAGAGATTCGGCGAAGATGCGGTGATCGTCGACCACGAGAACCCGGATACGAACCACAAAACCCCCAAGGGTCGGGGAACGGACGACGGCGGGTACGGCGCCCGGACCGGGTGATCCGCAGTCGCCGCGGCCGCCGCCGAGACATCTCTGCACTACCCAGACCGGACGTCGTACCCGACTTGTCTCGACCCCTGAATCAACACCGGCCCCCACCGGCGTCACGCTTCAGCGTAGAGCCGGCACGGTCTCGCGGTTGGCCGAATAGCAGAAGTTTTTCGGGCGATTTTCCGGCGCGGTCGTCCAGAACAGCCCCTGCGGTGGCTTGTTTTCGACCATCGGGCCGGTTCGGAATCGGCTTTCCGGACCGGCTCGTGCCACGGGCAGTTGCACGGGGTGCATTTCACCCGGCTCGCGCACGCCGGGCGCCCGCGCGGAGCGCCCGTACGCGGCGCGAACCCTCACACGCGCACGCCCCCCGCGCCGGGGAGGCGCGAGGGGCGTGGACCACGCGCACGGGCGGGACCGGTGCCGGTGCCGGTGCCGGTTGGTGCCGGTGCCGGTCGGTCAGGAGCGTCGCTCGCGGGCGAAGTTCCAGGCGTCCGTGACGATGTTGGTGAGGTCCGAACGGGTCGGGGTCCAGCCCAGCCGCTCGCGGGCGGTGCGCGCCGAGGCCACCAGGACCGCCGGGTCCCCCGGGCGGCGCGGGGCGACGACCTCGGGGATCTCGCGGCCGGTGACCCGGCGGACGGTGTCGACGACCTCGCGGACGGAGAACCCGCTGCCGTTGCCGAGGTTGCAGATCAGGTGCTCGCCCTCGGTGGCGACGCGCAGGGCCGCCAGATGGGCCTCGGCGAGGTCCGCGACGTGGATGTAGTCGCGTACGCAGGTGCCGTCGGGGGTCGGGTAGTCCTCGCCGTACACCGCGATCGACTCGCGTTCGCCGAGGGCGACCTGGAGGACCAGCGGGATCAGGTGGGTCTCGGGGTCGTGGCGCTCGCCCAACCCCCGGTAGGCGCCCGCCACGTTGCAGTAGCGCAGCGACACCGCGGCCAGGCCGTGCGCGACGCACTCCCCCGCGATCATGTGGTCGACGGCCAGCTTCGACGCGCCGTACGGATTGCTCGGGGCCGTCACCGAGGTCTCGGTCAGCGGGCCGTCGACCGGCTCGCCGTAGGTGGCGGCGGTGGAGGAGAAGACCAGTCTGCGCACGCCGGCGTCGCGCATCGCGGTCATCAGGGCGAGGGTGCCACCCACGTTGTTGTCCCAGTACTTGCCGGGATCGGCGACGGACTCCCCGACCTGCGAGGAGGCCGCGAAGTGCAGGACGGCGTCGAAGGACGGGTCCAGGTGCTCGGCGGCGTCCTGGATCCGCCCGTTGATCAGGGTGGCGCCCGCCGGGACGCCCTCCCCGAAGCCCGTGGACAGGTTGTCGAGGATCGTGACCTCGTGGCCCGCCTCCAGCAGGTGGGCGGCCACGACGCTGCCCACATATCCGGCTCCGCCCGTGACCAGGTACTTGCTCACTCGTCTACCACCTCGTGTCGGGGACGCACGCGGGGAACGCGCGCTGCCCCTGGCTTACCCGATGCACGCGCTCCGGGGAAATCAGCGGCCCACGCCTCAACCGGGTTCGGAGAACGGGGAGATGGACCGTGCCGGTGGGAGCGCCCGGTCCAACAGGCCGGTACGGGCGGCCAGCGCGGCCGCCTCCAACCGGGAGCCCACGCCCAGTTTCATCAGCACCCGCTGCACGTGCGTACGGGCGGTGCTCGGCGCGATGGCCATGCCCGCCGCGATGAGCCGGGTGTCCTCGCCCTCCGCGACCCGGACCAGCACCTCGATCTCGCGCGGGGTGAGCAGCCGCAGCAACCGGCTGCCCTCGTCGTCGGGTTGGGCGGCGGGGTTGAGCAGTTCCCCGAACGCGCCCTGGAGCAGCTGCGGGGAGATCGCGACCTCCCCCGCCCGCGCCTTGGCGAGGGCCCGTTCCACGCCCTCGATGCGCTCGTCGTGGCGTACGTACCCGGAGGCGCCGGCGGCGAAGGCGGCGGCGATCCCGCGCGGGCTCGGCACCGGTCCCAGGACCACGACGGCGATCTGGGGGCGCTCCCGCTTGATGCGGACGACGGGTTCGAAGACGCCGGGCTCGGCGGGGGTCGCGGTACCGAAGAGACAGACGTCCGGGGACCGGTTGATGACCAGTTCGGCCGCGCCGACGGCCGGCGCGGCCGCGGCGAGCACCCGGTGGCCGCGCAGTTTCAGGGCCGAGGCGAGCGCCTCGGCCAGCAGCCGGTGCTCGTCGACCACCATGACCCGTACGCCCATGAGGGCACCCTCCCCCGATCCTTCTGACCCGGCAAGCTACACGCTTGTTCGACGGAGCGTCCTCGTTACCGCGCGAAAGCCCCCGGAAGGGCGGACCTTCCGGGGGCTTCGGCGGTGGTGCGGTGGCGGGATCAGCTCGCGCTGAAGGACACGAACAGGTAGTCCGGGTCGCCCCCGCTGCTGTACGGCTTGCTCACCGAACGGCGCGAGATGAAGAGCTTTCCGTTGTGGTAGCGGTACTCGGAGAACTCCGGCGAGAAGTCGCCGGTCTCGGCGCGCTGGATCTCCTTGTCCGCCGGGTTCTCCATGAGGAGGGTTTCCTTCATCGTCTTGCCGTCGATGCTGACGATCTGGCCGCCCTTGTCGTACGGGGGCTCCTTGTAGGCGATGACGTTCGACCCGTCCATGCGCAGCGGGTACAGGAGGTACTTCTCGCCGGCGTCGGCGCGGTCGCTGGTCTGCTTGCCGGTCTCCAGGTCGAAGGAGAGCAGTTCGTTGGTGCGACCGTAGGACGACTGGCCCTGATGCTCGTAGGAGGGCAGGTAGAGCTTGCCGTTGCCGACGAGCATGCCGGTGCACTTCTCGACCTCGGTGCTGCCGCACTTGCCGGCGAAGGTGCCGGAGCTGAGCGCGATGCGGGCCTTCAGCTCGCCCTTGGGGTCGACGACGAAGAGGTCGCTGACGCCGGTGGCGTTCTTGGCGGTCTTGCCGACGTCGGCGCCGATGATCAGGGGCTTCGTGGACACGATGGAGGCCCACTCGATGCCGTCGGAGAGCTTGTACGAGGAGGTGGGCGCGCCGGTGGCCGGGTCGAGGCTCTGGGCGATCAGGTTCTGGGCGCCGCTGCGGCCGCACTTGCGGATGACGGCGAGGGCCTCGCCGCCCGCGTAGCCGTAGTCGTAGCAGCCTTCGGCGTCGACCTTGGGGGTCCACAGGGACTTGCCGTCGGCGAGGTTCCAGGCCGCGCCGCCGTTGGTTCCGCCGGCGGCGACGGTCTGGCCGCTGAGGGTGACCTCGCTGAAGGAGGCCGGCTTGTCACCGGTGGTGGCGCCCTTGGTGTTGCCGGACCAGAGGAGCTTGCCCGCGTTCAGGTCGATGACGCCGACCTGGGTGCAGGGCGGGTACTTGCTCTCCGCCGTCGGCTGGGTGGGCCGGAAGAGGATGGCCGTCTTGTTGTCGCTGATGTGGTGGGTGGCGGCGCAGATCTCGCCGGGGAGGGCCATCTCCCACTTCTTGCCGCCGTCGACGAGGTTGTAGCCGACGACCTTGCCGATGTCCGACTTGACGTACGTGGTGTCGGTGAGCCAGGAACCCGGGACCTGGACGGTGTCGGTCGGCGTCGGGTTCGGCAGGTTCAGCAGCACCTTGGACTTGGGGTTGCCGGGCGCCTTCTCCTTGCCGCCGCCGCCGGCCGCCGCCTTGTCGTCGCCCGAGCCCGCGGTCGGGTCGCCCTTCGCGATGGGCGTGGAGCCGCCGTCGTCGCCGGAGACGTACCAGAAGCCGCCGCCGATGATGAGGACGATGGCGAGCAGGGCCGCGCCGACGATCATCAGCTGGTTGCGCTGGTCACGGTTGCCGCCGGGGGCGCCGCCGGACGGGGCCGAGGCCGCGTACATGGGGGCGGTGGGGTGCCCGAAGGCGGGCGGCTGGGCGCCGGGCTGCTGCGGGTAGCCGTACGAAGGCGCGGTGGGCGGCTGCTGCGGGTAGCCGTACGAAGGCGCGGTGGGCGGCTGCTGCGGGACCGGCGGCGGCGCGGACGGCAGCGGTGGGGTGGAGAACCCGCCGGGCGGGGGGTCCTGCGGGGCGCCGAAGCCGCCGGAGGGCGGCTGACTGGGGGGCGGCGGGGTACTCATGGGGTGCCATTGCCTCTCGGTGGGCGGCTCGGTTGGCGGCTCGGTCGGCTCGTTCACTTGCCGAAGACCATCAGGAGCTTCTCGTCCTTGCCCTTGGCGAGCAGGTGGGTCACGGAGATGTACAGCCGTCCGTCGACGTAGTCGATCCTCGGCTTGTAGAAGGAGTTCTCGACGGCGGACGCGGGCCCGGACGGGTTGCGCAGGGTCGCGGTGGGTTCGCCGCCGCCGGCGGGATAGGTGAGGATCTCGCCGCCCTTGTCCTGCTCCGCGGCGCGGTAGGCGACCAGTTGTCCGTTCACGGCCGTGACGGGGGTGAGGGTCCTCTTCTCGCCGGCCGGGACGCGCCACTTGACCTTGCCGGTGCCGAGGTCGAAGGCGACGACTTCGTTGCCCGTGCCGGCGGCCGGGGTGGTCGGCAGGTAGAGGGTGTTGGAGTCGACCACGGCGCCGCGGCACACCTGGATGGACCCGAAGAGGCCGCCCCCGCACTTGTTGGCGAAACTGCCCTCGCCGGAGACGCTGGTGCGCTGCTTGCCGTCGGGTCCGAGGACCACGATGCCGCGTTGCTTCTTGTCCTTGTCGCTGATGTCGAGGACGAGCGGGTCCAGCGAGTAGACGCTGGTCACCTCGTGGTTCTTGGCAAGTCGGTAGTTCCAGGTCGACTTGCCGGTGACCGGGTCGGCGTCGTGGACCTCGACGGTGTGGTCGTCGTCGTAACAGGTCGCGATGGCGATCATCTTGTTGTTGCCGGCGATGTAGCTGCCGGGTTTGCATCCCTCGGCCTGGGCGCTGCCGAAGAGCTTGTCGCCGGTGCTGACCTTGAAGGCGCTCGCGGTGGTGGACCGGCTGACGGCGACGGTGTCCCCGGTGATGGACAGGGTGGGGCTGGTCATGATGTCGAAGAGGCCCTCCTTGGGCACCTCCTTCGTCCAGCCCGCCTTGCCCGTCTTGAGGTCGACCAGTCGCATCTGGTTGCAGGTGGAGCTGCCCGACTCGCCGTCCTTGAACATGACGACGGTCTTGCCGTCGGTGGTGGTGTCGGGGGTGACACCGCACAGCTCGGTGGGGAAGGACAGCGTCCACTTCTCCTTGCCGTCGGCGACGGCGAAGGCCGTGAGGGACTTCCACACGCTCTTGACGACGGTGTCCCCGATGATCCACTGGCCTTCGCTGTCGACGCCGGCGCCGGGCCCGTCCACCTTGCTGCTCTTGAGCCAGAGGACCTTGTCCTCGCCCTGCTTGCGGCCGGCGTTGAGGTCTTCCTGCTCGCCGGCGCCGTTGCCGCTGCCGTCGCCCTTGTCCACGGAGGCCGAGGCGGAGGGCTTGGCGTCGGCGGGCGTCGAGGCCTGCGCGACGGGCTTCCCGCCCTCGTCGTCCCCCTTGCCGAAGGCGAACCAGGCTCCGGTGCCGAGGATGAGCACGCCCGCCACGGACGCGGCGATGACGATCAGCAGCTTCTGCCGGCGCTGCCCGCCGGGGCCCGCGGGGCCTCCCGGCGGCGGGCCGGGCGGCATGGGCGGCGGGTACCCGTAGCCGGGGTGCGCCTGCTGCTGCGGGACGGTCGGCGGCTGTTGGGCGTACGGGTTCGCGCCTTGGGGCGGGAAGCCGTAGCCGGGCTGCGGCGGGCCCGGGAGGTGTCCGTAACCGGAAGGTGTGGGTGGCTGGTTCGGCGGCTGGGGCGGCTCGGTCATCAGCGCATACCTTCGGCGTCAGGAGGTCATGGAGGGTGGAGGATGCCCTTTCTATCACTGACGCCGTTCTTATGCCGGGCCGGTCCGGCCCCTGTTCCCAAGGGCGGACCGGCCCGTGACTCGGCCGTTATCGGGCCGGCGGGCGTGGCCGGAAGACGACGATCACGCGTCTTCGGCGAGCTCCAGCCAGCGCATCTCCAAATCGTCCCGCTCGGAGATGAGTTCGCGCAGCTCGGCGTCGAGCTTGGCGACCTTGTCGTAGTCGGTGGAGTTCTCGGCGATCTGCGCGTGCAGGTTCGACTCGCGGTCCGACATCTTGTTGAGCTGTCGCTCGATCTTCTGGAGTTCCTTCTTGGCCGCGCGGGAGTCACCGGAGGCCGTCGACTTCGCGGCGGCCGGCGCGGGCGCCGGGGTGGCCGCGTCGATCATCCGCTGCCGGCGTTCCAGGTACTCGTCCAGACCGCGCGGCAGCATGCGCAGGCTCGCGTCCCCGAGCAGGGCCATCACCGTGTCGGTGGTGCGCTCGATGAAGAACCGGTCGTGGGAGATCACGATCATCGAGCCGGGCCAGCCGTCGAGGAGGTCCTCCAGCTGCGTCAGGGTCTCGATGTCGAGGTCGTTGGTGGGCTCGTCGAGGAAGAGGACGTTGGGCTCGTCCATCAGCAGGCGCAGGATCTGCAGCCGGCGCCGCTCACCGCCGGACAGGTCGCCGACGGGCGTCCACTGCTTCTCCTTGGTGAAGCCGAACTGCTCGCAGAGCTGGCCGGCCGTCATCTCGCGGCCCTTGCCGAGGTCGACGCGGTCGCGGACGCGCTGGACGGCCTCCAGGACGCGCAGCGACGGGTCGAGTTCGCCGACCTCCTGCGACAGGTAGGCGAGCCTGACGGTCTTGCCGACGGTGACGGTGCCGGCGGCGGGCTGGGTCTCGCCCTGGGTGCGGGCGGCCTCGGCGAGGGCGCGCAGCAGGGAGGTCTTGCCGGCGCCGTTGACGCCGACCAGGCCGACGCGGTCGCCGGGGCCGAGGTGCCAGGTCAGGTGCTTGAGCAGGGTCTTGGGCCCGGCCTGGACGGTGACGTCCTCCAGGTCGAACACGGTCTTGCCGAGGCGGGCGTTGGCGAACTTCATCAGCTCGGAGGTGTCGCGCGGCGGCGGCACGTCGGCGATCAGCTCGTTGGCGGCCTCGATGCGGTAGCGCGGCTTGGAGGTGCGGGCGGGGGCGCCGCGGCGCAGCCAGGCCAGCTCCTTGCGCATCAGGTTCTGCCGCTTGGACTCCTCGGTGGCGGCGATGCGGTCGCGCTCCGCGCGGGCGAAGACGTAGTCGCTGTAGCCGCCCTCGTACTCGTGGACGTCACCGCGCTGCACGTCCCACATGCGGGTGCAGACCTGGTCGAGGAACCACCGGTCGTGGGTGACGCAGACGAGCGCGGAGCGGCGTTCCTGGAGGTGGCGGGCCAGCCAGGAGATGCCCTCGACGTCGAGGTGGTTGGTGGGCTCGTCGAGGACGAGGAGGTCCTGGTCCGCGATGAGCAGCTGGGCGAGGGCGATGCGCCGGCGCTCGCCGCCGGAGAGCGGTCCGATGACGGTGTCCAGGCCCTGGCCGAAGCCGGGCAGGTCCAGGCCGCCGAAGAGGCCGGTCAGCACGTCGCGGATCTTGGCGTTGCCGGCCCACTCGTGGTCGGCCATGTCCCCGATGATCTCGTGCCGGACGGTGGCCGCGGGGTCCAGCGAGTCGTGCTGGGTGAGGACGCCCATGCGCAGTCCGCCGTTCTGGGTGACCCGACCGGTGTCGGGTTCCTCCAGCTTGGCGAGCATCCGGATGAGGGTGGTCTTGCCGTCGCCGTTGCGGCCGACGACACCGATCCGGTCCCCCTCGGACACGCCGAGGGAGATGCCGTCGAGCAGGGCACGAGTTCCGTACACCTTGCCGACTGCCTCGACATTGACCAGATTGACGGCCATCAGACGCGCTCCAGGGAAGGGGTGTGGATCAGCCCCTCAGCCTAACCCTCCGGGGAGAGGCGGACCGTTCCACCAGCAGCCACCCGCCGAGCGCCATCGCGATCGCGGCGGGCGCGGTGACCGGGAGGACGATCAGGGTGGCGCTGTGGCCCTCCAGCAGACCTCCGAGGCCGGTCGTCGACAGACCGAGGATCCCGAGGAGGCAGAGGGTGATGCCGAGGGCGGCGCGGGGCCCGGACCCGGCGCCGGCGCCGCCGCGCACGGGCGCCTCGAAGCGTCGGAACGCGGCCACGAGTACGCCGGTCAGCGCGGCGGCCAGGAGCAGGCGGACGGGGACCTGCGCCCACCAGGCGGCGCCGGCGGGCTCGGGGAGCGCCAGGCCGAGGCCCATCTGGCCGGCGTACACGGCCAGCATGGCGGTGAGGTGCCAGAGGAACGCGGTCATGGCGATCCCGTTGGCGGCGACGACGCCCCGCCAGACGCGGGGCCGGGCCACCCACGCGGCGGCGGGTCGGGCGAGGAGCTGCACGGCGCCGACCAGCCACATGCCGTGGCAGAGCAGGGCGAGGGTGGGCGGCGCCATGTTGGACACCTTCTCCCCGGGCATCCCGACCATGGAGAGCGGGTACGGCCCGTACGCGACGAGCAGCGCGGCGCCCGCGAGGCCGGCGGCGGCAAGGACGGCGGGGCGGGTGAGTCGCCCGTCGGCGCGCAGGAAGCCGAGCTGGTGGACGGCGAGCCAGACGAAGGCGAAGTTCAGGAACTCCACGTAGGGGACGCCGAGCGCGAAGCGCAGCACGTCGGTGAGGGCTGCGGCCCCGGCGAGGGCGGCGAAGGCGGCCCAGCCGTGGCGCTCGTGCAGCGTCAGCAGGGGTGGGGTGAAGGCGACCATGGCGAGGTAGATCCCGACGAACCACAGCGGTTGCGTCACCAGGCGCAGCGCGGCGCCGGCGAGCGGCCCGCGGTCGGCGCCGGCGAGCTGTACGACGAGGGCGCAGGCGGTCCACACGCCGACGAAGACGAGGGTGGGGCGCAGCAGCCGTTGGAGCCGGGCGCGCAGGAAGGCGGCGTAGACGGGTCCGTCGGTCGTGCGGGTGAGGGAACGGTACGAGAGGGCGTGCGAGAAGCCGCCCACGAAGAAGAACACCGGCATCACCTGGAACGCCCAGGTGAGTGGCTGGAGGTCGGGCACGATCCCGAGCAGGTTCCCCATGCCGTCGGGGCCGACGGCGGCCATCAGCCAGTGCCCGAGGACCACGGTCGCGAGCGAGGCGACCCTCAACAGGTCGACGTACCGGTCCCGAGTGGCGGGCGTGGCCGCGGCCATTTCGCTTGCGGTGGCTGTCATGGGGCCACGGTCGCCCGCCGCGCGGAGGCCCCGACAGAGTGCGGGTACTCATGTTCGGTCTGGGTACCCGCCCCGCCGGCGGGGCCGGTACACGGCCGCGCCGGCGGGTGGGACCGGTCAGAGCAGGGTCGCGCCGGGGGCCGGGGAGGAGGCCACGCGGGTGGCGCGGCAGAGCCCGGAGGCGTCGAGGACGGCGGCGACCTCGGCCGCCGCCTCGGGGTCGCGGACCAGGAACGCCGTCGTGGGTCCGGAGCCCGAGACCAGCGCGGCGAGCGCCCCGGCCCCGGTGCCGGCGGCCAGGACGGACGCGAGCTGCGGGCGCAGGGACAGGGCGGCGGGCTGGAGGTCGTTGACCAGGGTGGGGGCGAGGGCGTCGGGGTCGCCGGAGGCCAGGGCGGCCAGCAGGGCCGGCGACGCCCGGGGGGCGGGAATGTCGTGGCCGGCGGCGAGCCGGTCGAACTCCCGGAAGACGGCCGGGGTCGAGAGGCCGCCGTCGGCGACGGCGAAGACCCAGTGGAAGGTGCCGGCGGGGACGGGGGTGAGGATCTCGCCCCGCCCGGTGCCCAGCGCGGCGCCGCCGATCAGGCTGAACGGAACGTCGCTGCCGAGTTCCGCGCAGATGTCGAGGAGTTCCGTCATCGGGGTGTTCAGGCCCCAGAGGGCGTCGCAGGCCACCAGGGCGGCGGCCCCGTCGGCGCTGCCTCCGGCCATGCCGCCCGCGACGGGAATGTTCTTCGCGATGTGCAGGTGCACGTCCGGGGAGAGCCCGGCTCGTCCGGCCAGGATCTCGGCGGCGCGCGCCGCGAGGTTGGCGCGGTCCAGGGGGACCTGGTCGGCGTCGGGGCCCTCGCAGGTCACCTTCGTCCCGGCGGCCGGGGTCGCGGTGACCTCGTCGTACAGGGACACGGCGAGGAAGACGTTGGCGAGGTCGTGGAAGCCGTCGGGTCGGGCGGCGCCGACCGCCAGTTGGACGTTGACCTTCGCGGGGACCCGCACGGTGACGGATCCGGGGGCGGTCACGGCGTCGGGTGCCTGCCCGGTGGGGTGCCCGCTCACAGCGCCGGCCTCGGCGCCTCGGGCTTGTTCTCGGCGATGGCCGCGAACTCCTCGACCGTCAGGGACTCCCCGCGGGCCTGCGGCGAGATGCCGGCGGCGACCAGGGCGGCCTCGGCGCCCGCCGCCGAGCCGGCCCAGCCGGCCAGCGCGGCGCGCAGGGTCTTGCGGCGCTGCGCGAAGGCGGCGTCCACGACGGCGAAGACCTCGGCCTTGGAGGCGGTCGTCTTGATCGGCTCGGTGCGGCGGACCAGCGAGACGAGTCCGGAGTCGACGTTCGGCGCGGGCCAGAAGACCTTGCGGCCGATGGAGCCCGCGCGCTTGACGTGGGCGTACCAGTTGGCCTTGACGGAGGGCACTCCGTACACCTTGTTGCCGGGCTCGGCGGCGAGCCGGTCGGCGACCTCCGCCTGCACCATGACGAGGGTCCGCTCGATGGTCGGGAACCGGTCGAGCATGGTCAGCAGCACCGGGACGGCCACGTTGTAGGGCAGGTTCGCGACGAGCGCGGTCGGCGCCGGGCCGGGCAGCTCGGTGACGAGCATCGCGTCGGAGTGCACGAGGGAGAAGCGGTCCTTGCGGGCCGGCATCCGGGCCTCGATGGTGGCGGGCAGGGCGGCGGCCAGGATGTCGTCGATCTCGACGGCGACGACCCGGTCGGCGGCCTCCAGCAGCGCGAGCGTCAGCGAGCCCAGGCCCGGGCCGACCTCGACGACCACGTCGTCGGGCCGCACCTCGGCGGTGCGGACGATCCGACGGACCGTGTTGGCGTCGATGACGAAGTTCTGACCCTTCTGCTTCGTCGGCCGGACGCCGAGTACGGCGGCCAGTTCCCGGATGTCGGCCGGGCCGAGAAGTGCGTCGGGGGTCGTGCTCTCAGGCTGCTGCTCTGCGGTGCTCACCGGTAAAGCCTACGGCCGCAGTGCGGCCACGGAGTCGCCCCCCGCTGCACGTAGAGCTTCTTGGCCCGGTACGTCTGCTCCGTCCCCGCCGCGTCCTGCGGGCGTCCGCTGCCGCCGAGGGCCTGCCAGGTCCGTACGTCGAACTGGTACAGCCCGCCGTACGTCCCCGACGGGTCGGTGGCACCGGGCCGGCCGCCGGACTCGCACTGGGCCAGCGCCCCCCAGTCGAGGCCGTCGGCGCCGGCGACGGAGTCGGGCAGTGCCTTCGTGCCGACCTTCACGAGCCGGTCGACGGGGGCGCGGACGATCTCGTCGGCGAGCCGGCGGGGCTTCTGACGGACCCCGTTGACGGTGCGCAGGCCGTAGGTGACCCGGCGCGTTCCGGGGCGGCCGACCCGTTCGACGACCTCGGTGCCGGCGAACAGGTCCTCGTCCCTGACCCGCTGGATCTCGTACGGGATCCGCTCCTCGCGGACCTCGCGGGTGCCGGTGATGCGCAGCACGGTCACGATCTGGCCGTCGCGCGGGAAGGCGGTCAGCGGGACGGAGGTGGCGTCTTGGCCGTGCAGGGTGATGCCGGCCTGGTCGAGGGCCTCCTGGATGGTGGCGGCGTTGGTGCGGACGGTGGTCTCGCGGCCGTCGGCCAGGAAGGTGACGCCGCGTTCCGTGCGGACGTCGAGGGTGAGGCCGCTGCGCGGGACGGGGGTGGTGCGGGGGTCGGAGAGGTGGGCGCCCTCGGCGCGGATGCCGAGCTGGCGCAGCGCGCCCTCGACGGTGCGGGAGGTGGTCCACACCTGGCGGCGCTCCCCGTCGAGGGTGAGGCGCAGGGGCCGCCCGTAGCGGACGACGATGTCCTCGCCGTCGTCGAGGGCGCTGCCGCGGGCGGGGGCGACGAGGTCGTGGGGGCCGACGCCGAGGTCTTCCGCGGCGAGGAGTTCGTCGACCCCGTCCGCGAAGGTGTGCAGGGACCTCGGGACTCCGTCGACGGTGAGCCGAACCGATTTGTCTGCGGCGACGAAGGCGGTGGTGCCGCCGGCGAGGAAGGCGACGACGAGGGCCTGCGGGACGATCCGCCGCCAGGTGTCGGCGGCGGTGCCGGTGGAGCGGCGGGGCCGGACGGGCGCCGCGTCCGCGGTCGGCGGGGCCGCGGTCGGCGGGGCCGCGGTCGGCGGGGCCGCGGTCGGCGGGGCCGCGGTCGGCGGGGCCGCGGTCGGCGGGGCCGTCGGGAGTGGGGTGGGCAGTGCCCGTCTGCGGCGGCCGGCGGCGGGCTCTCCCGGTGCCTCGGGGGCGGCGTCCGCTCCGCGGCGGCGTCCGGAACCGGGGGGCGCCGGGTTCACCGGGGCGTCGGGGTCTCCCGTGAACGCCGCCGGGGCGGGTCCGGGCGCGCTCTCCGGGCGGCGTCGCCGCCCCGGGCCCGCGGACTCCTCGACCGGTGCTTCGTGGGGCGGCGGTGGGTCGTGGGGCGGCCGGAGCGTGTCGGCGCCGCGGTCGTGCGCCCGGCCCCACTCCGGCTCGGGGGACCTGCGGCGGCGCGCGGACCGGGGCGCGGGCACCCCGGACACGGGCGCTCCCGGCAGGGCGGCCGCGTCCACCGGGTCAGCGGGGCCGGGATCCGCGCCGGGGGCGGGCCACGCCGGTGCGGGCCACGGTTCGGGCCACGCGGGTTCGGGTTCCCGTTCCGCGACGGGCGCGGCCCCCGGCGGTCCCGGAGGCTCCGGATCCCAGGGCTCCGGTACCGCGTCGTGCCGGGTCGGGGGCGCCGGGTACGCCTCCGGGACGGGACCGACGGGACCGCCACGGCGGTGACTGCCCTGGGTATCGCTCACGACGCTCGCTCCACTGGTCCGGCCCCGCTGGTTCGGGCAGGGCACCCTAACGGGAACGATCGTCACGCACCAAAGTCTTTCGGTTACGCAGCGTGTCAGGCGAACGGGTGTGTCAGAGCGCGGCGCCGGGTTTCGGCGGAACGTAGTCGAAGGCGCGCGCCGTGTTGGCGGCCAGGGCGGTCGCCATGGCGTCCTCGTCGAGGCCCCGGACGGCCGCCATGGCCCGCACGGTGAGCGGGATCAGGTACGGGGCGTTGGGCCGGCCGCGGTAGGGCGCCGGGGTGAGGTACGGGGCGTCGGTCTCCACGAGCACCAGCTCCAGCGGGGCCACCGCGAGGGCCTCGCGCAGCGGGGCGGCGTTCTTGAAGGTGACGGTCCCGGCGAAGGACATGTAGTAGCCGGCGGCAGCGCACTCGCGGGCCATCTCGGCGTCCCCCGAGTAGCAGTGGAAGACGGTGCGTTCGGGCGCGCCCTCCTCGCGGAGGATGCGCAGCACGTCGGCGTGGGCCTCGCGGTCGTGGATGACCAGGGCCTTGCCCCGGCGCTTGGCGATCTCGATGTGGGCGCGGAAGGAACGCTCCTGCGCCGCCGTGCCCTCGGGGCCGGTGCGGAAGAAGTCGAGGCCGGTCTCGCCGACCGCCTTCACGTGGTCGAGCGCCGCGAGGGCCTCGATCTCGGCGAGCGCCTCGTCGAGGGCGCCGTCGCCGCCGCCGGAACGGGCTCCCTGCCGGGACCAGCCGTCCGGGTCGCCGTGGACGATCCGGGGGGCCTCGTTCGGGTGGAGGGCGACGGCCGCGTGGACGTTCTCGTACGCGGCGGCGGTCTCGGCGGCCCAGCGCGAGCCCTTCACGTCGCAGCCCACCTGCACGACGGTGGTCACGCCCACCGAGGCGGCCTTGGCGAGGCCCTCCTCGACGGTGCCCGACTGCATGTCCAGGTGGGTGTGGGAATCGGCGACCGCCACCCGCAGCGGTTCGGGCGGCGGGGGCGGTGCGTCGTTGGCGGTACGGCTCATACGGCCGATCTTATGACCGGGGCTCCGGGACGCCTCCCCGCGTCCCGTGCGGGGGCGGGCTCAGGACCGGCGGAACCGCCGCGTCAGCCGGGCCAGCAGCCCCCGGCGTTCCTCCCCGTCGGTGACGACCACCGGCCCCGGGGCGGCGTGCGCCGGGGGCGACTTGCGGGGCTTGGGGGTGCGCGGGGTGTTGGCCCCGGCCGGGACGGGTCCGGCGATGCCGGGCGCGACGGGGTGGTGGTAGATGCGGTCGAGCGTACCGAGCACCGACTTGACCTGACCCTCGCGCATGATGCGGACCACGTGGCCGCCGCAGTTCATGCACGTCGGGTTCGAGAGCGGGGACGGAACCCGTTCGGCCTGGACCGTGTAGACGATGAAGGGCCGGCCCTCGCCGTCGACGTGGTGTTCTATCTCGTACGCCTGCTCCCAGCCGTACCCGCACTTCATGCAGGCGAACGAGTACGCCTCGTGGACGGTCGGGACGTTGCGCTTCGAGGGCGCTGGGACGACGGGGGATTCGGCGGTGGCGGCGACGACGGGTCCGGGTACCGGGGTGTCTGCGATCTCTGTCATGCCAGCTCCTCTTTTCCACTGGTGCATAGCCAGTGGACGCCTCTGGGGGCGGGAGCGCATCAGGCCCTGTCGACTGTTGGACGGTCTTTGGCCGAGTCATGCCCAAAGTGCCCGGTGCACGGTCTGAGCTTTGCTTTTCAGGCCGGGTCTTTACCGATTCCGGGCACCTTTTGTGCCGCGTTCTTTGCCGCGACGACCGCGTCGAAAACGTCCCTCTTGGGTACGCCCGCCTCGGCGGCGACGGCGGCGATGGCCTCCTTGCGACGCTCGCCCGCCTCCTCGCGCACCCGCACCCTGCGCACCAGCTCCTCGTCGTCCACGTCGCCGGGTCCGGCGGCCGGAGCGCCCTCGACGACGACGGTGATCTCCCCGCGCACGCCCTCCGCGGCCCACGCCGCCAGCTCGCCGAGCCCGCCGCGCTTGACCTCCTCGTACGTCTTGGTCAGTTCGCGGCAGACGGCGGCCCGCCGGTCGGCGCCGAAGACCTCGGCCATGGCGGCCAGGGTGTCGTCGAGCCGGTGGGGCGCCTCGAAGTAGACGAGGGTGCGCCGCTCCGACTCGACCTCGCGCAGCCGGCCGAGGCGCTCGCCGGCCTTGCGCGGCAGGAATCCCTCGAAGCAGAACCGGTCCACGGGCAACCCGGACAGGGCGAGCGCGGTCAGCACGGCGGAGGGCCCCGGCACGGCGGTGACCTTGATGTCCTTCTCGACGGCGGCGGCGACCAGCCGGTAGCCGGGGTCGGACACCGAGGGCATGCCGGCGTCGGTGACCAGCAGCACCCGCTTGCCGGCTTCCAGGGCCTCGACCAGTTCGGGGGTGCGGGCGGACTCGTTGCCCTCGAAGTACGACAGGACGCGCCCGGTGGTGTGCACGCCGAGCCCCTGGGTCAGCCTGCGCAGCCGCCGGGTGTCCTCGGCGGCGACCACGTCGGCCCGCTCCAGCTCGGCCCCGAGCCGGGGCGGGGCGTCGGCGAGATCGCCGATCGGGGTGCCGGCGAGCACGAGCACACCGGTGGAAGGGGAGGTCTCGGCGCCGCGGGGCTGGTCAGTCGTCACCCGCCCATCCTCTCAGGAGCCCCACCCGGCACGCCCCGGGCCGCCCCGGCGCTGGGGTTCCCGCGGACGCGTTCCCTACGATGACCCGGTGACCAGTACCGCGACGCCGCCGCCCAGCCCCGCGGGGGCCCCGCCCGCCCCCTCGGGCGGACGCGACTCCGAGCCCGAGCCGTCCGTCTGGCTCCGCCGTCTGCGGGGCTTCGGCCACGCGCCGCGGACCCCCGACGCGGACGTCCGTACCCGCCTCGTACCCCCGTACGCCCGCCCCTCCGCACAGTTGTGGACGGCGCTCGGCGTGCCGGCCTCGGCGGCGGTCACCTGGCAGCGGGTCATGGCGTGGGCCGGGCCGCTGCTGGTGGCCCTGGTCGCCGGGGTGCTGCGGTTCGTGCACCTGGGCAGCCCCAAGGCGGTGATATTCGACGAGACGTACTACGCCAAGGACGCCTGGGCCACGATCCGGCAGGGCTACGAGGCGAGTTGGCCCAAGGACATCGACAAGTCGATCCTGTCCGACCCGGACGGGGTGGCGTTGCCGCTGGACCCGGGCTACGTCGTGCACCCGCCGGTCGGCAAATGGGTGATCGGCATCGGCGAGTGGATGTTCGGCTTCGATCCGTTCGGCTGGCGGTTCATGACCGCCGTGCTCGGCACCCTGTCCGTTCTGATGCTGTGCCGGATCGGCCGCCGCCTCTTCCGTTCCACCTTCCTGGGCTGCCTGGCGGGCGCCCTGCTGGCGGTGGACGGCCTGCACCTGGTGATGAGCCGCACGGCCCTCCTCGACCTGGTGCTGATGTTCTTCGTCCTGGCCGCCTTCGGCGCGCTGGTCGTCGACCGGGACAAGGCCCGGGCGAGACTCGCGGCGGCGCTCCCCGTGGACGGGGACGGACGCACCCGCCCGGACCTCGCCGTCGCGGAGACGCTGCGGCTGGGTTGGCGCCCGTACCGGATCCTGGCGGGCGTCTGCCTGGGTCTGGCGTTCGGCACCAAGTGGAACGGCCTCGTGGTCCTGGCCTTCTTCGGGATCCTGACCGTGCTGTGGGACGCGGCCGCGCGCCGCACGGCCGGCGCGGGCGCCCCGTACGCGGCGATGCTCCGCAGGGACGCGCTGCCCGGCTTCCTGTCGACGGTGCCGGTGGCGATCGCCGTGTACCTGGCGTCGTGGACGGGCTGGATCCTCAGCCCGGACAACGGCAAGGGCGGCTACTTCCGCGACTGGGCCGCCAAGCACGACCAGAACAGCTCGCTGTCCTTCCTGCCCGAGTGGCTGCGGAGCCTGTGGCACTACGAGACCGAGGTCTACAAGTTCCACGTGGGCCTGACCTCGGGACACACCTACGAGTCGAACCCGTGGAGCTGGCTCGTGCTCGGCCGGCCCGTCTCGTACTTCTACGAGTCCCCCGCGCCCGGCACCGACGGCTGCCCGGCCACGGAGACCGCCAAGTGCGCCCGCGAGGTACTGGCCCTGGGCACGCCACTGCTGTGGTGGGCGGGGTGCTTCGCCCTGCTGTACGTGCTGTGGCGGTGGCTGTTCCGGCGCGACTGGCGGGCGGGAGCGATCGCGTGCGCGCTGGCCGCGGGCCTGCTGCCCTGGTTCAACTACCAGGAGCGGACCATCTTCTTCTTCTACGCGGTGGTCTTCGTCCCGTACCTGTGCCTGGCCGTGGCGATGATGATCGGCGCGATGCTCGGCCCGGCGGGCTCCTCGGAACGCCGCCGCGCGATCGGCGCGATCGGCGCGGGCGTGCTCGTCCTGCTGATCGTCTGGAACTTCATCTACTTCTGGCCCATCTACACGGGCCAGTCCCTCCCGATGGACTCCTGGCGCGGCCGCATGTGGCTGGACACCTGGGTCTAGCAGCCGGAACGAGGGGCCCGGCACCTGATGGTGCCGGGCCTGTCATGGTCGTTAGTGGTAGTCGCTGGCCGTCGTGGGCCGCCCTCTGACGGCCCACAGACGGCCCAGGTACGCAGGCTTGCTCTCCTAAGCAGGTGACGGATGCAGCTGCCTGAGGTTGCCCTTGGTCGCGGGCGTATCCCCCTCCGCACTTCGCCCAGATTCCGAACGACAGAGAACCGGAACGGCTGACAGGCTGACCAGCACTCGTCAGAATCGGGCCTCATGGATGCAGGGATTGCAGCACTGCTCGGCGCGGCCGTCGGCACACTCGGTACCGCTGGGGCGGGGGTCACGGTGGCTCTACTCACACGCTCTCAGCCTCGATCCACCGCGTGATCTTTGATCACGCGGTGTGATTGCTTTTGTGGTGGGTTTCCGGATTCGGGCAGGCCGGTATCCCGGGTGGCCGTCCCGGTGGCGGGTTCTCCGAGGTTCTTTCTG
>NZ_JAPNLK010000040.1 GCF_026627505.1 Streptomyces sp. H27-H5
AGCTCGACAGCTACATCATCAACCGCAACGAGAACGCCAAGCCCTTCCGCTGGACCTACAAGGGCACCCCACTCAAGGAAGCAGCCTGACCAACACCCCTCCACGAACTTTCGCGGTGCAGCACTAGGCCCTGTCGTCTCTTTCGGATCTTGCCGGGGCCGCCGGGCGCCGTGCCCTCCCGGGCCCTCCCGGCCGCGGTCCGTTCGTGTTCTTCAGGAGGGGGACTCGTCGTGCCGGCTGCCCGCTTCCGCGCCACCCGTCCCTCGGCGGTCCTCGCGTCGACCGCGGCGGCGCTGCTGACCGGAGCGCTCCGAACTCCGCCGGGTTCCCGGCGCCGCCGGACCTGCCGTTCGGCGCCGCGCACGGCTTCGACCTGCCCTACCTGTTCACGGCCGCCGCCCTGGATCCGGCCCAACGGGCCGTGGCCGACCGGATGGTCGACCACTGGGCGCGGTTCGCCCGCACGGGCACGCCGAACGGGTCGGGAGCCGCCGGGTGGCCGTGGTTCGGGGCCGCCGGGTCGGTGTTGGCCTTGGCACCGGGACCGGGCGGGGTCCGCCCGGTGGACGTGGCGGGCGAGCACCACTGCGCGCTCTGGGACGCGGCCGCCGCGCGGAATCCGCGGGTGCGCCGGCGACGGCGGGTGCCGCGGATCCGACGCGTGCGGCGGCGCATCCGGTGGCGTCGCACCGATGAATCGGCCTCGTCCCGGGAGTCTGAAGGGGGACGGGCCGCCCATTCGGCGGACCGCGTGCGAGCGACATGTGGGAGCGGTGGAGTCATGACCGGTCTGAGGGACATCCTGGAACCCCCGGTGAGCAGCGGTTCCCTGCCCGGGGCGGTGGCCTTGGTGGCCCGCGGCGACCGGGTGGAGGTGGCGGCCGTCGGGGCCGCCTTGGCGGGCGGGAACACCCCGATGGCCAGGGACTCGATCTTCCGCGTGGCCTCGTTGACCAAGCCGGTGACGGCCGCCGCGGTGATGCTGCTGATCGAGGACGGGCGGCTCGGGCTCGCGGCGCCGGTCCGGGAGTGGCTGCCGGAGCTGTCCGCGCCCGTGGTCGTCCGGACGCCGTCGAGCCCGGTGGACGACGTGGTGCCGGCCGCCCGGCCGATCACGGTGGAGGACCTGCTCACCTTCCGGGCCGGGTACGGGTTCCCGTCGGACTTCACGCTGCCCGCCCTCGCGCCGCTCTTCGGCGAACTGCGGCAGGGGCCGCCGCAGCCTCAACTGGTCGCCGAGCCGGACGCCTGGATGAAGGCCCTGTCCCGGATCCCGCTGCTGCACCAGCCGGGCGAGGCCTGGCTCTACAACACCTGCTCGGACATCCTGGGCGTGCTGATCGCCCGGGCCTCGGGGTGTCCGCTGCCGGAGTTCCTGGCCGAGCGGATCTTCGCGCCGCTGGGCATGACCGACACCGGTTTCGCGGTACCCCCGGCGGACCTCGGGCGGTTCACCGGGTACTACCGGGCGGACCCCGGGGCGGGCGGGCTCACCCCGGTGGACGCGCCCGACGGGCAGTGGAGCCGGATGCCGGCCTTCCCGTCGGGTGCCGGCGGGTTGGTCTCCACCGCGGACGACCTGTACGCCTTCGGCCGGATGCTGCTCGCGAACGGCGCGGCCCCCGACGGGAGCCGCCTGCTGTCCGCCGCGTCGGTGCGGGAGATGACCGCGGATCGGCTGACCCCCGAACAGCGCGCGGCCGGCGCGCTGTTCCTGGAGGGCCAGGGCTGGGGGTTCGGTGGCTCGGTCGATGTGGCCCCGGTCGATCCGTGGAACGTGCCGGGCCGCTACGGCTGGGTGGGCGGCACCGGGACCGCCGCGCACGTCGTGCCCGCGACCGGTACCGTGTCCGTGCTGCTGACCCAGCTCGAACTGACCGGCCCCACCCCGCCCCCGCTGATGCGCGCGTTCTGGACGTACGCGAACGGGGACCGGGGCTGAGCGACGCCCCCTCGTGTCCTTCGAGAGGCCGGTGCGGGACGGGGACGGGCCGGCGGGTTCCGATCAGCGGCGGACGTGCCAGTCGACCGTGGTGCGCAGTGTGCGGCCGATCTTCGGGTCGCGGACCGAAGGGGTGCGGTCCTCGACCCTGACGGACAGGGTCCGGGTCCGGGTGCCGAGGAGGAACAGGTCCGAGACGCGGACCTCCGTCCGGCCGGCGAACCGCGTCAGCTCCCGGCCGTCCAGGTACCAACGCACCACGAGTTGCCGTCCGTCCGGCGTCGCCAGCCGGGGCACCGCCGCCCTCGCCCTGTCGCGCGACCGGAGCGTGCGGTCGGTGGGGGTGAGCGGGGTGACGGTGTTCGCGTGGCGGTGGAAGCCGGCGATCATCGCCTCGACGCCGGGGAGGTTGAAGGGTTTGTCCAGGACCCGCATGAGCGAGTTGTCGGTGGGCCGGTTCAGCCCGGTGACGTAGTAGCCGCCGCCCTCGTACGCGCCGACCTTGCCGCCGTCGGGAGACTCCGCGCCGAGCCATCGGTACCACTTGGCCCGGGTGCGGGCCATCCGGTCGGCGGTCAGCGTGGAGGTGTTGGACTCCGCGGGCTCGGGGCCGGTGTACTTCTCATAGTCCGGGGAGCCCGGGTAGAAGTACTCGTCGGCGAGCTTGCCGAGGGAGTGCCCGGTCTCGTGGATGGCGACCTGACCGGACTTGGCGTTCCCGGCCGAGGCGGTGGAGATGCCCTCGTAGCCGAGGGTGGGGCTGGGTTCGTTGTAGCCGGCCCCGCCGTACTTGGAGCTGTTGGCGAGGACGAGGACCAGGTCGGCGGCGGGCGCCTTCGCGACGTAGGAGTCCACCTTGGGCTGGTCGACGCAGAGCAGCCGTTCGATGTCCTCGCACCAGAAGTAGGACCCGAGCGCGGTGTCGCGGACGGCGGCCGGTTCGGGGTCGCCCGACACCCCGGACTCGCGGGACACGGCGTCGACGGTCCACACGTTGAACAGGGAGCGGTACGTCGCGTACGGCTCGACGGCCGCGATCTCGTCCCATTTGCGGCGGGCGTCCTCGTGGAACCGGTCGAGTTCGGCGGTGGTGTAGCCGTCGCCGACGACGACCACGTCGAGACGGTCGGCCGTGGGGCCGTTGTCGACGAGGGCGGTGACCTCGCCGTCGGCCTCCCGCTCGGCCGCGGAGAGCCTGGGCGCGGCCTTCGCACGCCCGGCGACCGGTACCCGTACCTGGCCCGACCCGGCGATCCGGCCCTCTTCCGGGCCGGGTATCTCGATCTCCACGCCGGCGCCGGCGGCCGCGGACACCGCGGCGGGTGTCGGTGCGGCGGCGGCGCCGGCGGGTACCGCGGCGAACAGCACCGCGGTCGCCCCGGCCGCGGCGACGACCAACCGGACGGTTGAGTTCAAGGAGTCCCCCTCGAAGTTCAGTACGTTGATAATCAGACTTAACTAGTTGCTTAACCTAGGGCCGCGCGAAGGACATGTGCAATGGACTACTCCGACCGGATGTCGGAGAGTTCACGTGAACAGGGGGAAGACATGGACGAACAGGCCTTGATCGGCAGCCGGGTTCACCGGCTGCGGACCGAACGCGGTTTGACTCAGAAGCAGTTGGCGGAGCCGGCGTACACCCCCGCCTACATCTCCACCCTGGAGTCGGGCCGGGTCCGCCCCTCCGAGGCCGCGCTGCGCTTCCTCGCGGAACGGCTCGGCACCTCCTACGAGGAACTGGCGACGGGCCGTCCGCCGCACCTGGCCACGGAACTGCGGCTGGCCCTGACCGACGCCCAGCGGGCGCTGGCCACGGGCGCGGCGGACGAGGCGGCCGTCCACTACCGGCGGCTGCTCACCGACGCGGAGCTGCTGGACCTCACGCCGGAGCGGGCCGAGGCCCTGCTCGGTCTCGGCGACTGCGCCCTGGAATCCGGTGAACTGGCCTCCGCGACCGCCCATTTCGAGGCGGCCGAGCGACTCCTCGCGGACGAACCGCTGCCCCGCCGGGCCCGGCCGATCCGCGGCCGGGCCGTCGCGCACCTGCTGGCCGGTGAACTGCGGTACGCGTGCTACCTCCTGGAATCGACGATCGACGAGCTGAACGCCGGCGGGCTGGGCGACCCCGAGGCACTGGTGTTGCTGTACGCGGCGGTGATCGGCCCGTACATCGACATGGGGGCCCACGCCCGGGCCGCCCGGGCCGCCGAACTCGCCCTGGCCCTGGCGCCGCACGTACAGGACCCGGCCTTGGTCGCCGGCATGCACCGACAGGTCGCCCGCACCTTCCTCGCCGAGGGACGGGTCGTCGACGCCGACGCGTCACTGGCCAAGGCCCAGTCGGTCTACCGGCAGCTGCGGCTGCGCACCGACCTGGCGCACTGCCACTGGATGCGCGGCTACGTCCAGGCCCAGAACGGCGAACTGGCGGCCGCCGAGGTCGAGTTGCGCACCGCCAGGGACATGCTCTCGGCCAAGCGCGCCGTCCTGTACACCGCCCAGGTCGAGGTCGAGCTGGCCGATGTGCTGCGCCGGCTCGGCCGCCACGACGAGGCCGCCGGCCTGCTCTCGGCGGTGCTGGAGCTGGGCGACAGCCACGGCGCGGTCCACGCGGGCGGCGCCCACCGGCTGCTCGGGCTCATCGCGGAGGAGCGCGGGGAGGTCGAGTCCGCGGAGGAGCACTACGTGCAGGCGCTGGCCCTGTTGGAACGCAGCGGGGCGACCGGGGACCTGGCCGACCTCTGCCGGCTGCTGGGCGACCTGTTGCGCCGTACGGGCCGGATCGAGGCCGCGCTCGACGCGTACCGGACGGGCCTGGGCCACCGCGCCTCCCCGGGCACCACCACCCTGGGGCCCGCGCCGACGGGCCTGACCGCCACGTGGCCGCGCGCACGGTAGGCGCCCGCCCTCAGGCGCGCAGGACCGTGTCGAGATCGCGGATGTGCTCTCCCACGCGCCCCCCTCCGGAAGGTGCGGCGGGCAGCCGGGCGAGTACCGCGCCGACGGCCGGCGGTGCGTGGTGACGTGCCCATTCGAGGGTTCCCCCGGGCACCGGGCCGTCTTCCCCGGTCGCCAGTTCCTCCGCCCGCGCCGCGTGGGCCGCCGCGCCGAGGATGTGCTTCACCTGGTGGGCGCTCGCCTTCGGATGGAGGAACGCGGCGGCCGCCGCGTGGCTCGCCGCTCGCGCCGCGTCCGCCGCCGCGGGTGAACCGGCTTCGCCCGCCGCCTTGTAGGCCGCCCACGCGCTCTGTCGCAGAGCGGTCGTGCGCCGGCCGCCCGCGGCGAACTCGTCCGCCGCGTCGATGGCCTCGCGGGGGCGCGGGTCCGCGGAAGGGTCCTCTTCGAAGAGCGGCAGCGCCCTGCGGGCACACGCCGCCGCGTAGCCCGTGATCGCACGGAGTTCGTCTTCGCCCAGTTCGATCGTGTCCGACTCGGTTGGCATGCGCCAATCATGCCGCAGGTCCCGATTCGCCTCCCGCGTCAGGGGCTTCGGGCGGCCGCCCGCCCGGTGCGGCTCCGGGCGACCTGCTCGGCGAGCCGGCCCGCCGCGGCATCTCCACGCCGGCGTGAGGTCCGCGCCTCCCCCGGTCGTTCCGGGGAGGCGCGGACGCGGGTCAGGGGGTGAGGGTCCAGCGCTGGGCGGGGGCGCCGGTGCAGGCGGCGCGGGTGAGCGGGGCGCCGTCGGCGGTCGCCGCTCCGGCCGGGGCGAGGCATTGACCGGCGGTACGGAGACTGCCGTCGGGGCCGGGTCGCCAGGTCTGGGCGGCGGCCCCGTCGCACGCCCGCACGGTGACGCGATCGGCGTTCGTCGCGTCGAGGCAGACGCCCCCGAGGCCGATGAGGCGGCCGTCGGGCTGGAGGGTCCAACGCTGGTTGGGGCCGCCGTGGCAGGTGTACAGGGTCGGCCGGGTGCCCGGTGTGGTGGCGCTGTGCGGCAGGTCGAGACAGCTCGCGGAGGCCGCGTTGACGAGGGTCGCGTTGCCCGGGAGCGGCGACGCGCGCCCGGTGAGGGTGAGTTCGGCGACGCTGGTCCAGGGGCCCCGTCCGCCCGCCTCGCCGAGGGCCCTCACCCTCACATAGCGGCCGGTGGCGTTGGGCAGGGGGATCGACGTGGCGGCCGGGGTGTCGGGGAGGGTGCCGGTGGCGACCGGGGAGCCCCAGTCGGTGGGGCTGTCGGACACGTACACCTCGTAGCGGCCGATCCGGCCGTTGACCCCGCCGTCCTGCCGGGGCAGGTGGCCGAGGGAGTCCAGGGCGTGGCGGGCGCCGAGGTCGATGCGGATCTCGTGCGGGAGCGCCGCCGGGGTGCCGGTGGACCAGGCGGTGTGCCAGATCGTCGCCGGGTCGCCGTCGAAGGCGTTGCGGGCGGCGCCGTTCTCGGCCGCGGTCTCCTGGCTGTCGGCGGAGAGCAGGCTCCAGTTCGTCGAGGGGACGGGGGTGGAGCCGGCGGGGACGGGGTCGGCCGGCGGGATGCCGGCGCCGGTGGCCGCGACGGTGAAGGCGCCGGACGTGGTGCCGGTCTTGACCCACAGGACGCCGGCCCGGTCGGCCGGATCGAAGAACCAGCCGGTGGCGGCGGAGTCGTAGGCGTTCTTGGTGGTGAGCCGGGTCAGGGCGGAGCCGTTCACGGTGAGGGCGGTGGGGGCGGAGGACACGTGCAGGGTGAGTTCGTATCCGCGCGAGGCGGGCTTGCCGGCGTAGTCGCCGGTGGGGGCGCCGACCTTGACCGTGATGTCGCCGACGCCGGTGGTCGGCGCGGTGACGTCCACCCGCTGGCGGGCGAAGGCCCCGGACTGGTGGGCGCGGGTGCGGCCGTCGTCCTCGTACAGCTCGAAGGAGGAGGCGCCGCGCGGGTGGATGTCGTAGGTGAGGGTGGAGACGGGCTTCTCGCCCGTGTGGTTCATCTGCGGCCACATCGGCACGATGGCGCCGCCCTTGACGAACAACGGGAGGGTGTCGAGCGGGGCCCGGTAGCCGTCGAGCCGGCCGGGGCCCGCGTAGGTCTTGCCGGTCCAGTAGTCGGTCCAGGTGCCGGCGGGCAGGTGGATGCCGTCGCGGACGGCGGTGTCGGAGACGACGGGGGCCACGAGGAAGGAGTCGCCGGCCATGAACTGTCCGCTGGTCTGGTTGCCCCGGGCCACCGGGTCGTCGGGGTACTCCAGGACCATGGCGCGGGTGCTGGGGACGCCGCTCTCGTGGGCGACGCGGCTCATCGTGTACAGGTAGGGCATCAGCCGCATCTTGAGCTGGAGGTACTTCCGGTTGATGGACAGGTAGGGCTCGGCGAACCGCCAGGGCTGCTTGTCCTGGTAGCCGGCCTGGGGGTTGGTGGCGCCCCACCCGGACATGGTCATGAAGGCGGGGGTGAAGGCCTTCCACTGGAGGTCGCGGACGTAGGTCCGGGGGCTGCCGCCGAAGATGCCGTCGACGTCCCCGGAGGCGTAGTTGAGGCCGGACAGACCCGCTCCGGTGATCGCGGGGACGTGCCAGCGCATGTCGTCCCAGGTGCCGTTGGTGTCCCCGGTCCAGACGACGGCGTTGCGCTGGGTGCCCGCCCAGCCGTCGACGGTCCAGACGTACCGGCGGGCGTCGGAGTTCTTCTCGATGCCGTCCACGGCCTGTTGCACACCGTCGAAGGCGTACTTGTAGCCGCGGCCGATCCAGGCCACGTCGGTCTTCACGCCCCGGCTGCCGGCCGCGGCGACCTCGTCGGCGATGGAACCGAGACCGGTGGAGGTCCACAGGCCCGTCTGGAACCCCTTGGCCTTGAGGGCGTCCACGGTGGACTTCAGGGGCGCGGTGTAGCCACAGCCGTACCCGTCGTTGGGCAGGAACCAGCCCGAGGGCATGTCGGCGGCGCGGGCGTCGCCGGCGTACCCGACCACGTCGGGGGTGGTCTGGTGGCGGAGGCGGCCGTGGTCGCCCTGGTAGTCGGGGTTGGAGGCGTTGAAGCAGTCGGCATTGCCGAGTTCGAAGCCCCACATCGGCGCCAGGAAGGGCTTCCCGCTGACGTCGGTGTACGCGTCGAGGACGCCCTTGAGGGAGTCCCCCGCGAAGTACCACGCGTCGAAGCGGTTCTCGTCGTGGGTGAGGGTGGTGGGTTCGTTGAAGCCGTAGGACCCCGGGGCCCATGTGTTGCGCATGACGCCGTAGTTGTTGGTGGACATGTAGAAGGGGGCGGGGCTGGCGTTGGTGTTCTCGCGCCACTTGTTGTCGACGGCGACGGGTACGGTCTTGCCGCGCAGCGCCCACTCCCCCAGCCGCAGGCCCGTTCCGTAGAACTGTTCGTCGGCTGCGCGGGTCAGGTACTGGGTGGTGCGGCCGCCGGACCAGGAGGTCGGCCGGCTCTCCTCCCAGAGCAGCGTGGAGTCGTCGGCCCGCAGGACGGAGAACCGCAGGGGCGCCTTGTGGACCCGGATGGAGAGCGCTCCGGTGGTGATCCGGTAGTACGTGCCGGCGTCCGAGGAGGCGGAGTCGACGGGGCCGAAGTCGGTGGTGGGCGCGAGGTCCGAACCGGCCGGGTCGTCGGTGAAGGTCCCGTCGGGGGCGAGCCAGAGCCGGAAGACGTCGGCGCGGGCGACGACCACGCGCGCCTTGGCCCCGCTGGTCGTCGTCACGGTGTAGGTGTTCCCCGACCGGCTGATGCCGGTGACGTCGCCCGCAGTGTCGGCGGCCGCCGAGGGCGCCGCGGCGGCGGGGCGGGCCATCGGCCCGGCCGCGGCCAGTCCCGCGACGGCGAGGGCGGCGGCGAGCAGTGCCGCCGCGCACCGTCGCCGAGGATTCCTGCTGAAGCGTGTCAGTGTCATGGGCAGCTCCTCGTGCGGTCCGGGTCTCGGACACACCGGCTTGGCATGCTCTCGGCAACATAGCGGCGGATCGACGCCTTCTGAAGGAAGTTGCTCGAAGTCGGCTGATATCAAGCAACTTTGAGCACGCGCCAGAGGCGTGGCGGCGAAGACCGGCCATTGTCAGACCCTCGGGTCACCATCGGGACATGACGATCACCGCCCCTTCCGCCCTGGCCACACGTGACGAGTACGCCGACGCCATCGGCACGGCCATCAGGGCCTCCGCCGCCTACTACGGCTCGGGCGATTCGCCCCTCGACGACGCCTCCTTCGACCTCCTGGTCTCCCTGATCCAGGCGTACGAGGCCACGTACCCGGATCACGTGGATCCCGCCTCCCCCGCGGGGAAGGTGGCCGGCGGCGCCGTGCCGGCCGGAGAGGTGGCCCACACGGAACCGATGCTCTCCCTGGCCAACGCCTTCGGCCCGCAGGACCTCCTGGACTGGGAGGCTTCGCTGGCGCGCCGGCTGGGCGGGCCCGTCACGGGCGGCTACGTGGTCGAGCCGAAGCTGGACGGCGCGTCACTGGCCGCGCGCTACCACGAGGGAAGACTGACGCGGCTGGTCACCCGGGGCAACGGGAGCAGCGGCGAGGACGTCTCGCACGCGATGGGGACCATCGTGGGCCTGCCCCGCGAGCTGACCACGAACGCCTCCTTCGAGGTCCGCGGCGAGGTCCTGCTGACCACCGCCCAGTTCGAGCGGGCCAACGAGACACGCGCCGCCCACGGGGCGGCGCCGTTCTCCAATCCGCGCAACGGCGCGGCCGGCACGCTGCGGGCCAAGGGGCGCCCGTACACCGTGGAGATGACCTTCTGGGCCTTCGGCGCGGTCGCCCTCGACGACACCGGTGCACTGCCCCTCGGCCGGCACTCCGAGGTGATGGCGTACGTGGCCGGGACGGGTGTGCGGACGGCGGCGGCCACCGAGGCGGGGATGACGGTGGTCGACACGATCGCCGAGGTCCAGGAGCAGGTGGAGCGGATCTCCGCGCTCCGCGCCGCGCTGCCCTTCGGCATCGACGGGGTGGTCGTCAAGCTGGACTCGGCGGTCGAGCAGGCGGCGGCCGGGACGGGTTCGCGCCATCCGCACTGGGCGACCGCCTACAAACTGGCGGCCGTCGAGCGGCGCACCCGCCTGTTGGAGGTCACCTGGGCGGTCGGCCGGACGGGCGTGTTGGCGCCGACCGCCGTCCTGGAGCCGGTGGAGATCGACGGCTCGGTGGTGCGGCACGCGACCCTGCACAACCCCGCCGACATCCTCCGGCGCGGGCTGCGACTGGGCGACACCGTCACCGTCCACAAGGCGGGCGACATCATCCCGCGCATCGAGGCCCCGGTGGTCGAGCTGCGCACCGGCGCGGAGCGGGAGATGGAACTGCCCGCGGTGTGCCCCGGCTGCCAGGGGGAGATCGATCGGTCGCAGGAGCGCTGGCGCTGCGCGCAGCCCGCCGACTGCGGGCGGATCGCCGCCGTCCTGTACGCGGCGGGGCGCGACCAGTTGGACATGGACGGGCTGGGTCAGACGTACGTGCGGGCGCTGGTGGACTCCGGGCGGGTCCGCGACGTCGCGGACCTGTTCACGCTCGACCACGCAGCGCTCGCGGAGGCGGCCGGCAGCGAGCGGCGGGCCGTGAAGCTGCTGGAGCAGATCGAGGCGGCGAAGGGCAGACCGCTGTCCCGGGTGTTCTGCGCCCTCGGGGTGGTCGGCACCGGGCGGGGCATGTCCCGGCGGATCGCCCGTCACTTCGTGACGATGGACGCGATCCGGGCCGCCGACACGCGGGCGATGACCGCCGTGGAGCTGGTGGGTGAGGCCAAGGCGGCCGTGATCGTGGCCCAGGTCGCGGCGCTGGGTCCGGTCATCGACAAGCTGGCGGCCGCCGGCGTCAACCTCACCGAGCCGATCGCGCCGGTGGTGCCCGGGGCCGAGGAGGGGCCGTTGACCGGTCAGTGCGTGGTGGTCACGGGGAAGATGACCGGCGCCCTCGCCGCGTACGACACCCGCGACAAGGTCCGCGAACTGATCGAGCGGGCGGGCGGCAAGTCCGCGAGCGGCATCTCCGGGAAGACCACCCTGCTGGTGGCGGGCGAGAAGGCGGGCGGCAAGGTCGCCAAGGCCGAGGCGGCCGGGATCGAGATCCTGGGCGAGGAGGCGTTCGCCGAGCGGATGGCCTCCTTCCTCACTCCCTGAACGGGACCGGCGGGGTCACGACCAGCAGGGGCGGCGCCGGGGACGAGTGGCGGTGGCCGCAGGGTTCGAAGACCAGCACGACGGGCTCGCCGGGGCGCTGATGCCAGGAGATCCGTTCCGGCGTCCCGGTGCAGACCGGACAGGCGGGCAACGGGCCCGGTCGGCTCGGACACTCGGGCTCGGCCACGAGCGTCGGCGGATTCGAGTGCGGGTCACGCATGGAGGCTCCCTGGTCCGGCGATTGTGCTGCTGGCACTGTGCCATGCGCGACGCTTCGTACGCATGGACGAATCATCCAGTGTTCCGGCTGGTCAGAGGTAGGGTCGCCAGGTCGATTCCGGGCCTCTGCGGGCACTTGGTGATCAAGTGATCCTCCGTTCGGCCTCGACCAGGCCCCGTTCGTACGCCGCGATCACCGCCTGCGCGCGGTCGCGTACGCCCAACTTGCCGAAGATGCCCGTGATGTGGTTCTTGACCGTCGAGACGCTGATGTCCAGGTCCCGGGCGATCTCGGCGTTGTCGAGGCCCCGGGCCAACAGCCGCCAGATCTCCAGTTCGCGCGGGGTGAGTCCGTCCGGCAGCGCCGTGGTGTCGGCGGGCCTCGAACGGGGGTCGGGAGCCCGTACGTAGGTGGAGATCAGGCGGGTCAGCAGGCGAGGCGCCACGACCGCCTCGCCGGTGTGGACGGTACGGACCGCCGCGATCAGCTCCTCGGGAGAGACGTCCTTGGGCAGGAACCCGTGCGCGCCGGCCCGTAGTGCGGCGACCACGTACTCGTCCATGTCGAAGGTGCTGAGGGCCAGCACGCGGGAATCGGGGCACACCCGGGCCAGTTCCGCGGTGGCCCGCACCCCGTCGAGGACGGGCATGCGGATGTCCATGACCACGACGTCCGGCCGCAATCGCCCGGCGAGGTCCACGGCCTCGGCGCCGTCCCCGGCCTCGCCCACGACCTCGACGTCCGGGTCGGGGGACAGGATCAGCGCCAGCCCCCGCCGCACCAGCGGCTGGTCGTCGGCGATCAGCACACGGATCATCGCTGTGTCACTCTCCCTCTCCCCCGGCCGCACCCGATGCCACCGGCATGCGGGCCGCCACCCGGAAGCCGCCGCCGTCGATCGGAGCGGCCTCCAGCGTGCCGCCCTGCAGGGCGACTCGTTCACGCATTCCCATCAGACCGTACCCGGCGCCGGGCTCCGACGGTGAGGGGAGCGGGTGGGGCGGCGGCACGCCCGCCCCGTCGTCGCTGACCTCCACCGTGATCTCGTCCGGGCCGTACGTCAGGCGTACGTCGGCCCGCGCGGGTCCCGCGTGCTTGCGGGCGTTGGTCAGGGCCTCCTGCACGATCCGGAAGACCGTCAGGCCGACCGTCGGCGGCAGGGGCCGGGCCCGGCCGTGGACGGTGAACCGGGTCTCCATCCCGGCCAGTCGGGACTCGGTGATGATCCGGCCCAGGTCCCCGGCCCCTGGTTGCGGGGCGGGCGGGGTGGGTTCGGGTTCCTCCCCGGCCCGCAGCACGTCGAGCAGTTGGCGCATCTCGCGCAGCGCCATCCGCCCCGATCCCTCCAGGGTGACCAGGGCGTCGCGGGCGGCCTCCGGGTCGTGGGCGAGGTTGGCGCGGGCCCCGCCGGCCATCAGCTGCATGGTGGTGATGTGGTGGGCCACGATGTCGTGCAGTTCGCGGGCGATGCGGCGGCGTTCCTCGGCCACGGCGCGGTCGGCGAGCAGTCTGCGGTTCACCGCGACCTCGCGCTGCCGACGGCGGACCGCGACTCCCGCGGCGACGACGATGCCCGCCGCGACGAGGTTGCCGAACACGCCCCAGCCCGCGTCGACCCACCGCCCGTTGCGGCCGATGAGCGGGATCGGCATGACGGCCAGGGCGCCGGCCGTGACCGCGGCGGGGCCGCGCGTCACGGCGACCGAGTACAGGGCGACGGCGAGGTTGGCCGTGAACCCCGGGGAGAGGGGGCTGACCAGGTTGAAAACCGCGGCGAGGACGAGCGCCGCCACGAACACGGCCACCGGGTGTCGGCGCCGGGCCGGCAGGGCCAGCGAGGCGAGCACCAACAGGCCGAACGCGGGGACGCTGAGGGCCAGTCCGGCGTCCATGGTCCCGATCGAGTACCCGGTCAGGTCCACCGCGCCGGATCCGATGGCCACGAGGGCGTCGTTGCGGGTCCAGGTGAATCCCTCGGCGAGGGCCCGGGCCCTCGGGCCGCCCGGGGCGTGCGGGTCGCCCCCTCGACGCGTGCGCATGCCGCCGGTCCCCCCTCGTCGCCGACCGCACCGGTCCGTACCGCCGCGCCCCGGGTCACGTACGTGATCCATTCTCCCATCGGGGCGACCGCGAACGCCCGGGCCCCGGGGTGGATCCCGCACCCGGGACCCGGGTCCTGGTCCGGGCCCTCCCCCGGACCCGGGTCCCGGGTGCGGGCTCATCCCGCGCACCGACGTTTCGGGGGCCGTCCGGTGATGGGCTGGCGGCAGCCGGGAGTTCCCGGCTTCGAATCCCGTTACGGAGGACCACGTGATCCGCGCCCTGACCGGCTACGCCACCCGAAGTCCGTGGAAGGTGATCGCGCTGTGGGCGGTGCTGGGCATCGCCCTGGCCCTGTTGGGCCAGGCGCTCGTCTTCCGCGCCACCCAGGCCTCGTCGGGCGCCTTCCTGCCGGCCGACTACGACTCGGCCGCCGCCTTGCGGGTCGCCGAGCGGCACTTCGGGGCCCGGCCCGACGCCAACCCCTCGACCGTGCTCGTGGCCCGCGCCGACGGGGAACCGCTGACCGCCGCCGACGAGCGGCACGTCGACGCCGAGGCCGCGAAGCTCGCCCGGCGCCCCGTCGTGATGCCCCGGCCCGAGGACGCGCTGCCGTTCGCCCGGGACCACTCCCAACGGCCCGTGGTCGAACCGGTCGTGACGGCGCCGGACCGGGGATTCCGGTTGCTGTCCGTGGAGCTGACCGGCAACCCCACGGATCCCGGGATGCAGAACCTGTACCGCGCCTTCCGGGAACAGGCGCGGGCCGCGTTCGCGGAGGCCGGGCTGCGGACCGGGTTCACGGGTGGACTGGCCGACACCGTGGACTCCGCGGACGCCGGCAAGACCCGGTCGACCGTCGTGGGCATCGTGATGCTCGTGGTGATCCTGCTGCTGCACGTCCTCGTCTTCCGCAGCTTCCTGGCGGCGCTGCTCCCGCTGCTCGCGGTGAGCGTGATCGGGGGCGCGGCGGCGGGCGCCGTGGTCGGCTCGGCCCTGTTGGCGGGCATCGACCTCGACCCGTCGACACCCCAGCTGATCAACGTGGTGCTGGTGGGCATCGGCATCGACTATTTCCTCTTCCTGCTGTTCCGCTTCCGCGAGCAGTTGCGCGACCGGCCGGAGCAGTCCGGTCGGGCCGCGGCGGCGGCGGTGGCGGGCCGGGTGGGGACGGCGATCACCTCGGCGGCACTGACCATCGTGGCGGCGTTCTCCACGCTCGGGGTGGCCACGTTCGGTCAGTTCCGGGTCCTGGGCCCGGCGATCGCCGTGGCCGTGCTGGTGATGCTGGTCGGCAGCCTGACCCTGATGCCGGCGATCCTCGCCGTCGCCGGGCGCAGGATGTTCTGGCCCTCGCGCGGGCTGAAGGACCGGCCCCGCGAGGGTGTGGCAGCGCGGATGGGTGACCGGGTGGCCCGACGGCCGCTGACGGTGGTGGTCGCCTCGGTGGCCCTGTTGGGGGCGCTGGCGGCGGGGCTGGTGGGGATGCGGATGGACTACGGGCAGAGCGGCGGGGACGGGGAGCGCACGGCCGCGGCGGCCACGGCGGCGGAGATCGCCGGCGCGTTGCCGGCCGGGGTGTCCGACCCCACCGGCGTGTTCGTCACGGCCACCGACGGGGGCACGTTGACCGCGGAGCGGCTCGGTGGGCTCGCCGAGGCGCTCATGGCGGTCGACGGGGTGGGTCAGGTGGCGCCGACCGTGCTGAGCGAGGACCGGACGGCGGCTCGGATCGATGTGTTCCCGACCGCCGATCCGCGCCGGCAGGAGGCGCGCGACCTGGTCTCGGGGCCGGTCCGGGACGCGGTGGCCGCGCATCGACCGGCCGGTACCGAGGTGCATGTGGGCGGGACCGCGGCGGTGTTCGCGGACATCTCGAAAGCCGTGGACAAGGACCTGAGGGTGGTCTTCCCGGTGGCGGCGGCCCTGATCACGCTGATCCTGCTGGTGCTGCTGCGGAGCCTGCTCGCGCCGGCCGTCCTGATGATCTCCGTGGGCCTGGGCTTCGCCGCCACCCTGGGTGCCTCGGCGTTGGTGTTCCAACACGCGCTGGGCCGGTCCGGGGTGGACTTCACGCTGCCGCTGGTGCTGTTCCTGTTCGTGGTCGCGCTGGGCACCGACTACAACATCCTGATCGGCGACCGGATCCGCGAGGAGATGGAGCGGCCGGGCCCGGCCCGCGCGGCGGTGGCCCGGGCGGTGCGGCACACGGCTCCGGCGATCGCGACGGCGGGCCTGGTGCTGGCCGCCTCGTTCGGCAGCCTGGCCGTCGGTCCCGGGTCGGCGACGCAGCAGATCGGTTTCGCGACGGCGCTCGGGATCCTGCTCTCGGCGTTCGTCCTGTCGATCGCGCTGGTCCCGGCGCTGGCGGCGCTGCTGGGGTGGAGCATCTGGTGGCCGCTGCCGCCGCGCCGGGCGGCGGGCCCGGCCGAACCCGCGCCGGCGCCGGCCGAGCGGGGGTCCGGGTCGACCGAACCGCGGGTCCGGGTCGGCTGAACCGGCGCCTCGCGGTGCTCAGGCGAGTTTGTCGATCTCCGGGTGATCGGCCAGCCAGGTGCGGACCGCCTGCTGTTCCTTGCCCTTGCCGGCCTCCTGGATCTTGGCTTCCAGGCCGGTCAGCTGCTCCTCGGTCAGCTTGAAGGAGCGCAGCCACTTGGCGACCTCGGGCTCGTCCGAGCCGAAGTCCTTGCGGGCCAGCGTGTGGATGCCGTCGCCCTTGCCCCAGGCCCCCTTGGGGTCCTCCAGCTTGGTCAGCTGGTAGGAGGAGTAGGCCCAGTGCGGGGACCACAGGACGACCGCGACGGGCTCCTTCTTCTCGTAGGCCCGCTTCAGCTCGGCGAGCATGCCCGGGGTGGAGCCGTCGACGACCTTGTACTCGCCGTCGAGGCCGTACTCCCCGAGCACCTTGTCCTTGAGGATCGACATCTCGCCGGCGCTGGGCTCGATGCCGATGATCCGGCCCTTGAACTGTCCGGACTTGCCCTTGAGGTCGGCGAGCGAGCGCACGTCCTTCATGTACGAGGGCACGGCCAGTTCCAGCGAGGTCGGACCGTACCAGGAGCCCAGGTCCTCCAGCTTCTTCCCGTACTTCTCCCAGTACTTCGCGTGGGTGACGGGCAGCCAGGAGTCGGTCTGGAAGTCGATCTGTCCACCGGCCAGGCCGGTGTAGAGCGCGCCGGCCTCCAGCTGGCGGGCGTCGACCTCGAAGCCGCGCCGCTCCAGCAGTTCCTTCCAGAGGAAGGTGGAGGCGATGCCCTCGTCCCACGGGATGTAGCCGAGGTTGATCTTGCGGCCCTTGCCGACGTTCTCGGCGCCGCTCGCCGTGGTCTTCGGCTGGTCCGAGCCGCCGAAGGCGCCGAGGCCACCCGCGACGAGGGCGAGGATCACGGCTCCGGTGACCGCGTACGCGGGCTGGGGCCGGTGGTTCCACAGCTTGGCGGCGCCGCGCGCGGCGGCCTGGGTCTTGGCCAGGGCGCGCCGGCCGAGCGGGGAGACCTGGCGGCCGAGGGCCCCGGTCATCCGGTCCAGGTACATGGCGAGGATGACGATGGAGATGCCGGCCTCGAAGCCGAGGCCGATGTCGACGTTGCCGATGGCGCGGTAGACGGCTCCGCCGAGTCCGCCGCCGCCGACCATGCCGGCGATGACGACCATGGACAGGCCCAGCATGATGACCTGGTTGATGCCGGCCATGATGGTGGGCAGCGCCAGCGGGAGCTGGACCCGTACGAGGGTGTCGCGCGGGGTGGTGCCGAAGGCGTCGGCCGCCTCGACCAGTTCGCCGTCGACCTGCCGGATGCCGAGTTCGGTCATCCTGACGCCGGGCGGCAGCGAGAAGATGATCGTGGCGATGATGCCGGGCACGACGCCCACGCCGAAGAAGATGATGCCGGGAATCAGGTAGACCATGGCCGGCATGGTCTGCATGAAGTCCAGGACGGGCCGCAGGACCGAGCTGACCCGGTCGGAGCGGGAGGCCCAGATGCCCAGCGGGACCGCGAAGAACAACGTGACCAGGGTGGCGACCAGCACGAGGGAGAGCGTGGACATCGCCTCGGACCACAGGCCGACGGAGTCGACGAGTGCGAAGCCCGCGAAGGCCAGGAGCGCGGCGAGCAGGCCGCGCAGCCACCAGGCGGCGACGGCGAGGATGCCGGCGAACAGCAGGGGCGCGGGGGCGTTCAGGACGGCGTCGATGCCGTCGTAGAGACCGGTGACCACCGTGCTGATGGCGTCGAACAGCCAGGACAGGTGGCGCTGGAGGAAGTCGACACCGCTGTCGACCCAGGCGCCGAGGTGCAGGCGGGGCATCAGGCTGCCACCTCCGCGCAGTGCATCGGGGGCCGTTGTTCGTCGCCTATGAAGGCGATGAGGCGGCCCTGCGGCACGGAGCCGACCACGGCGCCCTCCTTGTCGGTGACGGCGACCGGGTGCGGAACCCGGGCGCTGACGGCGCACAGTTCGGCGAGCGGGGTGTCGGTGCCGACCGTCGGACAGGCGCAGGCGTCGGCGTCCGGGAGCGGGACGTCCATGACGGCGTCCGCCGTCAGGACGCGGGAACGGTCGACGTCCTGGATGAAGGAGGCCACGTAGTCGTCGGCCGGCCGCATCAGGATGTCCTCGGCGGTGCCCAGCTGGACGATCCGGCCGTCGCGCATGACCGCGATGCCGTCGCCGAGGCGCATCGCCTCGTTGAGGTCGTGGGTGATGAAGACGATGGTCTTCTTCAGGCGACGCTGGAGTTCGAGCAGCTGGTCCTGCATGTCACGGCGGATCAGCGGGTCGAGGGCGCTGAAGGACTCGTCCATCAGCAGCAGGTCGGCGTCGGTGGCGAGGGCACGGGCGAGGCCCACGCGCTGCTGCATGCCGCCGGACAGCTCGTCGGGCCAGGAGTTCTCCCAGCCGCCGAGCCCGCACAGCTCCAGCGCCTCCGCGGCGCGCCGTTCGCGCTCGGCCCGGGGGACGCCCTGGACCTCCAGTCCGTACGCGGCGTTCGCCAGGACGTCGCGGTGCGGGAACAGCGCGAAGTGCTGGAACACCATGCTGATCTTGGTGGAGCGGACCCGGCGCAGCTCGCGCGGGGTGAGCGCGGTGAGGTCCTCGCCGTCGAAGAGGATGCGTCCCGAGGTGGGTTCCAGCAGTCCGTTGAGCATGCGCAGCAGCGTGGACTTGCCAGATCCGGACAGCCCCATGACGACGAAGATCTGCCCGGGTTCGACGCTGAAGGAGGCGTCGATCACGGCGGCCGTCGTTCCGTCGGCGCGCAGTTCGTCGCGGTCGGCGCCGCGTTCGAGGGCGCGAACGGCGTCGGCGGCGCCATCGGGGTGTCTGCCGAACACCTTGTAGACGTGCTCGGCCTGGAGCGTGGACACATACACCTCGCGGGTCGTGACGGGTACGGCGCGCCGATGGGGCCGGCGGCCGTGGAGCGATGCGGGATCCGCCCGCCCTCGCGCGCGCCGCGTCGGCGGCAAGCGGAAGGTTCCGTTCCAGGAGCCCTGGTGCCCTCCCTCAACCACCGCAAACGCAAAGGTGATCCAGCTCACGCGCATCGTCGGTCCACCGGCTCCGCGAGGCGCTCGACGAACAGTCGGGGTTACCACGGGTCGGGCCGCGACGGCTGGGCATACGGTGCCCATGAATCCGATACGGCACAGGAACCCGGTACCCGGGACGGGAGCGCACCCGGCGCTGCGAGCGCTCGCGATGGCGGCCGCGCTGGGGGCGACGGTGGCTTTCAGCGTGGTGCTCGCCCGACTGACGCTGGAGCCTTCCCCGGCCTCGGAGGCGTTGACGTACAGCAACGTCCACCCGGGGCAGTCGATCCGTGCCTACGTCAATCACGGCACGGCCCGCGAGGCCGCGCGTCAGATCGGCGGGAACCTGCTGTTGGGCGTGCCGTTCGGGGTGCTGCTGCCGGTGCTGGTGCCGCAGATCCGCGGTCTCGCGCGGGTCGTGCTGTGCACGACGGTCGTGATGACCCTGGTCGAACTCGTCCAGGGGGCCCTGGTCACGGGGCGGGCCTTCGACGTCGACGACGTGATCCTGAACACGACGGGCGCCCTGCTCGGCTACCTGCTGCTGGGGCGGCGGCTCGGGCGGGCCGTGCATCCGCGGCGCACGCACTGGTGGCACCGCTTCACCCGGCGGCAGCCCGAGGTCGAGGTCGTGAAGCCGCGGTCCGCACGCTGGTGGCACCGCTTCACCCGGCGGCACCCCGAGACCGAGGGGGGTGCCGCCGGGTGAGGCGGCCCTGGCCGCGCGAGGCGGGCCGGGCCGGGGGTTCGGGCGTGCCGGGCCGAAGGTCAGGCGGCGTGCGCGGCCGATCCCTCGGTGTGGTCCGCGTCGGCCAGCATGGAGGCGCGCAGGTGGGCCAGGAGGCGGGTCAGCAGACGCGACACCTGCATCTGGGAGATGCCGAGCGCGGCGCCGATCTGGGCCTGGGTCAGCTCCTCGCCGAAGCGCATCTGGAGCATCCTGCGCTCGCGGTCCGTGAGCTGTTCGAGGAGCGGGGCCAGGGACTGGATGTCCTCGACGAGTTCCATGGCCGGCTCGTCCTCGCCCATGACGTCGGCGAGGGTGTGGCCCTCGGTCGGGCCGTCGCTGTGCTCGGTGTGCGGGGCGTCGAGCGAGCCGGAGGTGTGACCGTTGGCGGCCACCAGGCCCTCGACGACCTCGTCGGCGCTGAGGTCGAGGTGCTCGGCGAGATCGGCGACGGTCGGGGAGCGGTCCAGGCGGACGGTCAGCTCCTCCTTGGCCTTCGCGATGTCGATGCGCAGCTCCTGGAGCCGGCGCGGCACGTGGACGGCCCAGCTGGTGTCACGGAAGTGCCGCTTGATCTCGCCGGTGATGTACGGCATGGCGAGGGTGGAGAACTCGTTCTCGCGGCTCGGGTCGAACCGGTCGATGGCCTTGATCAGGCCGATCGTGCCGACCTGGACGATGTCCTCCATGTCGCCGCCCTCGCCGCGGGTGCGGAAGCGACGGACGGCGTACTGGACGAGTGAGGCGTTCATCTCGATCAGCGTGTTGCGGACGTACTGGTACTCCGGGGTGCCCTCGGACAGCTCGCGGAGCCGCTTGAAGAAGACCCGCGACAGTTCGCGGGCGTCCGCGGGGGCCATCTCCCGGGGGTCTTCGATCCGCGGCAGACCTGCGGCGGTGCTCCGGCGGGGCCGGGGGACGGCGGCGGTGGCGGTGTCGTCGATCTGGGAGGACGGGGCAGGGACCGGCATGGGGGTTCGCTCCTTGGGCTGGTCGGCTTGCGGCGCGTGACCTTGACTGCCGTAGATGCTGGACCTCTTCGGCTCATACGTCAAGAATTACAGGAAATCGCTTTCACGTATTGCATCACCTGAATCAGGTAACGCATCATGAGCATATGGGGACCGCGTCTCAGCGACACAATTGGACTTTCCTCACGAATCACGCCCGCGTGCTCGTGACGATCGCGCGAGACCCTGCCGTACGCCTGCGCGATGTGGCCGCCACCTGCGGACTCACCGAGCGCACCGTGCAGACGATCGTCACCGACCTGGAGGCCGACGGATACCTCCAGCGCGTGCGTGACGGACGTCGCAATCGGTACGAGATCTCCGTGGGCGCCGTCTTCCGGCACCCTGCGGAGGCGGGCGTGCAGGTGGCCGGGCTCCTCGCGCTGCTCACCGGCGCCCCCGCCGCCCCGGACCCGCGCGCGACGGGGCACGAGACCGCTCGCGCCACCGCGGACGGCGACGCCCCGCCGGCCGGCGCGTCCTCCCCGGAGCGGCTCCCCTCGGAACATTCGCGCCCCCGGTGACGACCGCCCGCTCCGGGATTCGGGTCACCGGATCGGGGTGGGATGTGTCACACGGGCACGCGCTCGCACCCGTCTCGCGACGCGGCGGCGCCCCGGAGGGCACCGCCGCGCCCACGCGTCAGCCGTTCGGAACGGTGTCCTGGTAGGTGGTGCCGGCCGCCCGGAAGGCGTTGATCCTGGCCGTCACCTGGGCCGGGCTCAGCACCTGGTCCTTGACGTGCAGGACGTAGTCCACCTTCTGGTCGTAGGCGCGCGGCGCGGTTCCGGGCTGCCCGTTCAGGTCGATCAGCCACTGGTTGAAGTTGATCGACATGGGCCGCTCGGGCAGGTAGCGGGCGTCGTGCGTGCCGAACTCCCGACCGTCGACGTAGTACACGATCTTCCGGTCGTCGATGGTGAGCACCAGGTCGTGCCAGCCCGCGTGGCTCACACGGGACTCCGTGTGCTGGTTGACGGCCTCCCACGGGTCGGGGCGGTAGGTCTCCCAGGACGTGGTGTAGAGGATGTTCGCGGGCTCGCCCCAGCCGCCGTTGGGCAGGTACTCGAAGTCGTACTCCGCGTAGTCGTCGGCCATCGGGGCCTTGAGGTCGTTGATGGTGAAGAAGGTCTGGACGAGGTGGTCGCCGTCCGGCCCGTACCGGGGTACGTCGGCGAACCTGACCCGCGCCGCGTACGTGCCGTTCCTGAACTTGGTCGCCTTGGTGAGGACCTCGGTCTGCCGGGTGCTCTCGCCCGTGCCGGCCGTCGAGGTCTCCAGGTTCATCAGGGAGTTGCCGCCCTCGACCCCGAAGGTGACGTTCTCGGGTGCCCAGGCGGCGCCCGGAACGCCGGGACCTCCGGAGTTGGAGCGCACGTTCCAGCCGTGCGCCGAGATCGCCGGGTCGGTGTGGGAGGTGTAGGCGAAGTCGTCGAAGAGGGTGGCGCCGGCGGGCCCCGGGTCGGTCGGGTCCGGTGTGGGGGTCGGGGAGGGCTGTGGGTCCGGGGTGTTGCCGCCCGGCGCGGTGCCCCAGACGGTGCCGGCGCCGACCCGGGCGGTGACCTTGTCCCAGTCCCCGTAGGTCGTGCGGCCGGCGCCGAAGGAGTAGTCGTCGGCCTGGTTCAGGGGCTGCCAGTCGGCGCGGTGGAAGCGCAGCTGCATGTCCCCGGTGTCGGCGCCCGGGGCGAGGGATCCGGCCCCTGCGGTGAAGGTGATCTCCAGGTAGCGGTCGGCGCCGGCGGTGGGGGTCGCCAGGGTGCCGAAGGTGCCGGTGATGTTCGCGCATCCCTTGACCGCCCATGAACAGGCGTACCGGTACTCGGTGTTCGGGCCGTCGGACCTGAAGTAGTAGCGCAGGGTGACCTGGTTGAGGGGGACCGTCTCGGAGCCGTTGTTGACCACCTTGAACCAGGGCTCGACCTGGTCGGCGGTGGCCCCGCTCGCGCTCGTGCGGTACTCGACCTTGACCGAGCCGGCCGCGGCGTTCGCGGGCAGCGCGGTCAGGGCCGCCGCGCAGAGGCCTGAGGTCAGTGCGAGGGCGAGGGCAACGGCCGTACGCCGCTTCGTGGTTCGCATGATGCGTTCCTCTCGGGGTGGGGGGATCGGCCGCGTACGCCGAGGGCGTCGAGGCGGGTCTGGTGCCGGTCGAGCCGGCGCCGGAAGTCCGGCCAGTCGTGGTGTCCGGACCAGGCCCGGTCGGCCAGGGCGCACAGGCGCGGGAAGGCCAGGTATTCGAGCCGGTCGGGGGTGCGCGCGTACTCGGTCCACAGTTGCGCCTGGGTGCCCAGGACGCGGTGCGCGGCCTCGGGTTCCCAGTGGGCTGGGGCCGGGTCGTTCTCGTACACGTCGCGCAGGGTGACCACCCCGTCCTGGCCGGCCGGTTCGGCGGGGTCCGCGGACTGGGGGTGGTCGAGGTAGGTGGAGCGGAACGGGGTCATGATCACGTCGTGGCCGCGCAGCGCGGCGGCCCTGCCGTGCTCCGGGTCGAGCCAGGCCATGACGGTGAAGGGGGGCGGGAGGTCGGTGCCGTCGCCGGTCCAGCCGAGGGGGCGTCGGCCGAGGGAGCGCAGGTGCGCGGAGACGGCGCGCATGAACCAGCCGTGCAGGGCGGCCGGCCCGGCGAGCCCTTCGGCCGCGACGCGGGCCCGGGCCGCGGCCGAGCGCTCCCATTCGACGCTCGGGCATTCGTCGCCGCCGAGGTGGACGTGGGGCCCGGGGAAGATCTCGACGACCTCGTCGAGGACGGTCCGGCAGAAGTCGAGCACCTCGTCGTGGACTCCCAGGACGTTCTCGCAGACGCCCCAGCGCGTCCAGGGTGCGAGCCGTGTGCCGGGCCGGTTGCCCAGGTGCGGGTAGGCGGCGAGGGCGGCCCGGGCGTGGCCGGGCATCTCGATCTCGGGGACGATCGTCACCCCGCGCCGGGCGGCGTGGTCGACCAGGGCGGTGAGTTCCGCGCGCTCGTACGCGCCTTCGTGCGGGATGCCGTCCCCCGCGCTCTCCTCGCGCCGCCCGCCGACGGCGGTGAGTCGGGGACGGGCCGCCACCGGCAGTCGCCAGCCCTGGTCGTCGGTGAGGTGGAGGTGCAGGACGTTCAGTTTGTGCAGGGCGAGCAGGTCCACGAAGCGGCGTACGTACGACACGGGCTGGAAGTGACGGGCCACGTCGAGCATGGCCCCGCGCCAGCCGAACCGGGGCCGGTCGGTGATCCGGACGCAGGGCAGCGGCCAGTCGGTGCGCCGTCGGGCCGCCTCGGCGAGGGCCTCGGGGGGCAGCAGTTGCCGCAGGGTCTGCACTCCCCGCAGCAGGCCGTCGGGGCGGGCGGCGCTCAGCAGGACGCCGTCGGCGGAGACGGTGAGCCGGTAGCCCTCGTCACCGTCGTCGGCGCTCGGGTCGAGGCGCAGGGCGAGGCGCCCGTCGGAGCGCGGGGCGAGCGGGAGTCCGGTGGCGGGGGCGAGCAGTGCGCGCAGCAGGTCGGCGGCGCCCTCGGCGCCCGGGTCGGCGCGCAGGCCGGTGTGCCGGTCGAGGACGAAGCGGCCGGGCAGCGGGACGACGGAGTGGGGGCGGGGGACGAGCGCGAGAGCGGTGTGGTGGTCGGGCACGGGGCGGGAGTCCTCACCTGATCGCCGTCGGAACTCGCCCTGAGGACAGGAGAGTTGACCAACTGACCAATTGGTTAGCCGAGTGGCTCGAAGGTGACACGCCCTCTTCGACCCGTCAACCCCCGCGCCCCGGGGAATCGATGACCGGATCTCGCGGATCAGTCCGCCGAATGCTTAGATGCATATGACCAGTTGGACAGTCGGGCACGGCGGAAGGGACCTGGGTGATGGAGCGCAATCCCTCGGCGGCGGCCCGGGGGCCGGCCACCGGTTCGGTGCTCAAGCGGGAGCGGGTCCGCGAGCACCTGTTGGGGCTGATCGACACGCGTCGACCCGGGGACGCGATCCCTTCGGAACGCACCCTGTGCGCGACGCTGGAGGTGTCGCGCCCCACCCTGCGCGCGGCCGTGGACGAACTCGTGGCGACGGGCGCGCTCGTCCGGGAACACGGACGCGGGATGTTCGTGGCCCCGGCCAAGATCACGCAGGAGCTGACCCCGGACGAGTCGGCGTTCGCAGTGGGCCGGGCGGCGGGCCACTGGTCGAGCAGGATCCTGGAGCACGCCACCGTCCGGGCGGGCGCCCGCACCGGCCGCCGGCTGCGCGTCTCCCCCGGCGAGGAACTGCTGTACATCGCCCGGCTGCGGCTGGTGGACGGCGCCCCCATGGCGATCGAGCACCTGCACATCCCGGCCGATCTGGTCCCGGCCCTGACCCCGGCGGAACTGGAGGCCGGGGACCTCTACGAGCACCTGCGGGACCGCCACGGGGTCTTCGTCCACGAGGCACGGCAGTCGATCGAGCCGACGGTGGTCAACGAGGCCGAGGCCCGCCTGCTGGACGTACCGCCGCTCTCGCCGGCCCTGCTCATCGAGCGGCTCACGACCGACTCCACCGGCCGCCCCGTGGAGTACGTGCACTCCGTCTACCGGGGCGACCGCTACCGGATCGTCTCCCGACTGGCCCTGGGGGTCCCCCCGGGCAGCCGTCCGCCCGGTCACCATCCGGGGATTCCCCCGGGCGATCTCGGGCGGCGGGAGGTCATCACCTCGACGACCAGCGGCGACATCCACACCCACACCTGACATGCCGGTCGACCGACGGGCGCGGTCTTCGAGCGCCGGTACGCCGCCCCGTACGGGGCGCCGGGGCGGGGCGGCGGGGCGTCCCGTCGGAGTGGCGCCGTCAGCTGACGCGGAATCCGCCCGCGGCCCGGTCCCGGTGGAAGGTGAGCCGGTCCCAGGTCGGGAAGGCCAGGTCCGTGACGGCGAGCAGCCGGCCGGAGCCGTCGTGGAGGGTGCGGCGCACGCTCAGTCCGCAGGCGGTAGGGGAGTTCGGCGGGTGGCTGGTGCGGGTCATGGTGAGGGTCTCGGCGACCCGGCCGGTCGCCGTCGCGCGGTCGAGCCAGCGGTGCAGCGGCCCGAGGTCCTCGTCGCGGGCCGCGGTGCGGCGACACAGCGCGGAGAGTTCGGGGGTGGCGGCCACCACGACGGGGCTGAGGTAGGTGACCGCGTGCTGGAGGGTCTCCCCCGCCGGGTCCCGTTCGCGGCGGTGGTGCACGAGGGTGCGCTCGCCGCCCTTCATGCCGAGCAGCGCGGCGTAGGTCGGGGCCAGGCTGACGAACGCGACCCAACACTGGGCCGGCACGGAGCCGGCCGCCGGGGCGGCGGCGGGGATGGACGTGGGCGCGGCGGCGGGCCGGGTGCCGCGCCGGCCGGTGACGATCAGCCCGTCCGCCCGCAGGTGTTGGAGCGCGGCTCGGATGGTCTGCCGGTTGACCTGGTAGCGGGCGGCGAGGCTGCGTTCGGAGGGCAGTCTGGCGCCGGGGGTGTGCGCGGTGCGGTCGATCTCGTGCCGCAGCGCTGCGGCGATCCGCTGATACTTGGGCATGGCGGCCGGGGCGCCGCCCCGCGAAGGGGAGGGCATGGCTACTCCTCTGACGGGTGGTCAAGGGCTGCGCGGTCTGCCCGACCAACGTAGCATTGGTCTATACCTTTCCACACCGGGGGAAGAGGCGACCGACACCACCTTGGCCGGAATGCCACGCCCGGCCCGCTACCCCCTCAGCGGGTTCGGCAGCGGCAGGTAGCGCGCGTCCGCGCCGTCCGCCCCGGTCCACCTCAGCAGCAGGTTCGTCTTGGCCGGCAGCGACGGAGCGGTCGCCAGTTCACCGATCTCCGCGAGCCCCGTGGCGGCCTCGCCGCGCCGGAACTCCTCCCGGACGGCCGGCCACACCTGGCCGACCACGGCCGGATGCGCCTCGGCCAGCGCCCCGCCGACCTCGGCCAGGTGGTTGACCACCAGGCAGTACAGCAGCCGCTGCCATCCGTCCTCCCGCGACAGGTCCCCCGGGAGTTTCACGCCCTCCGCGTCACGGAAGAACGCCTGCACCGGCATGCCCCCGCCGTCGACGGCCACCAGGCAGTTCTGGAGATGTGCCTCCAGCACGATCCCCCGCCGGGCGAACAGCTCCAACACGGGGGGCACGACCTGGCGCAGATACGCCCTCCACCACCCGGCCGGGTCGGGTGTGGCGGCCAACGGGCTGCCCGGGAAGCCCTCCGCGAGCGCGGCGGCCAGCAGCGGATCGGTCCCCGGCAGCCCCTGTCCGCGCAGTCCGTCGCGGACCAGGACGGCCAGTTCCTCGAAGGCGAAGCCGGCGGTGCGGTAGCCCCGGTCGGCCAGCCAGACGGCCTGCGACCCCTCGCGACGCAGTTCGGCGAACCCGGCCTCGACGGCCGAGTCCGTGCGCCTGAGCCTCAGCAGGTCGTGCCTCCACAGTCGGCGGACGTCGTTGGTGACGCGGACGTCGAGGCTGAACTTGACGAACAGGTCGGCGCTCGGATCGGGCGCGTACAGGGTCCGGATCGAGGCGGTCGGCCAGACCGGGCGCCGGGTCGGTCCGAGTCGCAGCAGCCGCCCGTCGGCGAAGGCCTCGCGCACCGCGGGAAGGTCGCCGACCAGGTCCAGCTGCCAGGGGTGCGCCGGCAGCAGCCGGTACCCGGCGGGCGGGCGCGGGCCGTCGAGGAGTTCCGCGAGCGAGTCGATCGCCTCGGAGGCGGCCGGCGGGCCCTCCTCGACCACCTGGTCCTCCCGCAGGCCGAGCAGGACCAGGGGGAACCGGGTGTGCGCCTCCGGCGCGTACGGCAGCCAGCTCGCGGCGGGCGCGCCGCCCCGTGACTTGGGGGCCGGGTGGTGCGGGTGGCCCATCACCAGCGCCTGTTCGGACCGGACGTAGGGGTCCTGCGGGGCCGGGGCCGCGGCCCGGGCGGCCAGCAGCGCGGCGACGGCGTCCCGGCTGTCGGTGATCTCCGTCGGCAGTTCGTCGTTGGAGACGCCCGTGTACAGGCGCAGCTCGTCCGAGGCGAGCTTGACCAGTTCCGCGAGGCCCAGCGGATGCCGGCCGTTCCCGACGAGCAGTTCCGGCCGCTCGGGCCGGCGACCGCCCGCCACCCGCAGCAGCCGCCCGGTGCCGCGCAGCCGGTGGACACCCTCCTCACCTGTGGGATCGGCGGCCTCCCGCAGCAGGCAGTTCAGCAGCGGAGCGGCTGCGAGGGCGTCGGCTGCGGCGTTGAGGTCCACTGGTTCCATTCGATCCATTCGATCCATTCGGTGATCATCACCGATCATCAGGTGTACCCGATGATGAGAGAGGACCAGGACCCTGGACCGCAGCACGCACGTCCCCGTCCCCCCGGCCGAGGAGACCGTCGCCGCCGAGCTGGCCGACGTACGGCCCGACCTCGTGGCCGCGTACGCCGCCGAGCTGGAAGGCGCGCGGGCCGCCGTGCTGACCCGGCTCTGGCGGGCGCTGGCCTTCGAACCGCTGCCCTGGGTGGTTCGACGGGAGTCCGGGCCGGATTCGCTGGTGCTCGTCACCTCCCGGGGTGGACGGCTGGAGGGGCCGCTGCCCGATCCCTACGCCACCCGGTCCCACGTCACCGAGGTCCGGTTCGACGGACGGGCGTACCGGCACGCGGCGCGCCTGATGTCGGCGCTCGACGTGCCGCACGGGGCCGCGTTCGCGGCCGAGCTGGACGACAGCACCGCCTCGCTGGCGCTGTCCCGGGCGGGGCAGCCCGACCCCGCGACGGACGGCGCCCCGCGGGCGGGCTGGGAGTGGGAACAGCGGGTGGTCGACGGCCACCCCTACCACCCCAACTGTCGCTCCCGGCCCGGCTTCTCGGTGGCGGAACAGTTGGCGTACGCGCCCGAGCACCGGCCGCTCGTCGCGCTCGGGACGGTCTCCGTCCGGGCCGAGGAGTGTCTGGTCACCGGGGACTGGCCGGCCGAGCTGCGGGACGGGGGGCACGTGCTGCTCCCGGTGCACCCGTGGCAGGCGGAGCACGTCCTGAAGCAGGGCGGCGTGCGGGGCGGCGGCGGCCCCTTCCCGGCCGCGCATCCGCTGATGTCGCTGCGGACCCTTGCCCCGGTCGGGGGCGGGCCCCACGTGAAGACCTCGCTGAGCACCCGGCTCACCTCCTCGGTGCGGGACATCTCCGGCTATTCGATCGAGACGGCGGCCGCCGTCTCCGCCTTCGCGCACGCGCTGTCGCAGCGGCTCGGCGGCCGCCTCCACGTCACGCGCACCCTGGCCGCCGCGACCGCGCACAGCCCGGACCTGGCGACGGTCTTCCGCGAGCCCCCTGAGGCGTACGCGGGCCCGGGCGAGCGGGTCGTACCGGTGGCGGCCCTCGCGGGCACCCCGCTCGCCGCCTCGCCGGCCTGGCGGGCGGACTTCGCCCGGCTGGCGCTGTCGGTGTGTCTGGAGGTGCTGGACCTCGGGGTGGCCCTGGAGGCCCACGGCCAGAACCTGCTGGTCGTCCTCTCCCCCACCGGGTCCCCGCTGCGGCTGGTCTACCGCGACCTCGCCGACATCCGGATCAGCCCCGCCCGACTGGCCCGGCACGGGCTGGCGGCGCCTCCGGTGTCGGGACGGTTGGTCACCGACGACGAGACGGTGCTGCGGCGCAAGCTGTTCGGCTCGCTGGCGGCCGGGGCCCTCGCCGCCACGGCGGGATCGGCCCCGGCCCTCGGCGAGGCCCTGGGTCTGTTGGCGGACCTCCCCGCCACGGCGGACACCGAGGCCCTGCGGTCCGGTCCGCTGCCGGTCAAGGCGCTCACGCTGATGCGGCTGGCCCCCGGCACGTCGGGCGACCAGTGGGCGGACCTCCCCAATCCACTGTCCGGGGGGTGAGTCGGGCCTCCGCGCGGGCTACTGTCCAGGGGCATGAACGCCACCTCGTACCTGCATTCCGTGCGGGTGTCCTATGACGCCGTCGCCGTCGACTACGCCCGGCTCCTGGGGTCGGAGTTGGCCCGCAAGCCGCTGGACCGCGCGATGCTGGCCGCCTTCGCCGAATGCGTGCGGGGCGGGGACGGCGGCCCGGGCCGCGCCGTCGCGGACCTGGGTTGCGGCCCGGGTCGGGTGACGGCGCACCTGACCGGTCTCGGCGTACGGGCCTTCGGCGTGGACCTGTCGCCGGCGATGGTGGCGGTGGCCCGGCGGACCCATCCGGGGCTGCGGTTCGAGGTGGGCTCCATGGCGGCGCTGGACGTGGCCGACGGGGTCCTGGGCGGAGTGCTGCTCTGGTACTCCACCGTGCACACCCCGCCGCAGGACCTGCCGCCGGTGTTCGCCGAGTGCGCGCGGGTGCTCGCGCCGGGCGGCCACCTGCTGATCGCGTTCAAGGCCGGGGAGTATCGGACCCGGCTGGAGCGGGCGTACGGGCACCCCGTCGACCTCGACGTGTACGGGATGGCGCCCCAGCGCGTGGCCTCGCTGCTGACCGGCGCAGGCCTGGCCGAGGTGGCCCGCCTGGTGCGCGAACCCGATGACGGGGAACGCTCCCCCCAGGGTTTCCTGCTGGCCCGCACACCCGATCCGGACGCCCCCGGATCCCCCTGACCCGGGGGCGTCCGGCCGGGCGGGGGACGGGGACGAGCGGGTTCCTGGGCCGTTCGGGGGGCAACTCGCCCTTTGTGGTCCCGCCTTCGCCCCGAACCGGCCGGCCGATGGCAGGAAGGGGGGATGAGCCCGCACCGCCGTCTGGTCCTCACAAGCGCGGCCGCCGCAGTCCTGGCCACGGTCGGGGCGACCGCGCGGGGTCCCTCGGACCTCGTCAGCCGCCCGTCCCGGCGCCTCGTACGCGGCCCCGACTTCGCCGCGCTCGCCCGCTCCGTGGACGGGCGGATCGTTTTGCCGGGCGACCGGGACTACCCCGAGGCACGCCGGCTCTTCCAACCCCGCTACGACGGCCTCGCGCCGGCCGCGGTGGCGTATCCCGCGCACGCCTCGGACGTGGCCGCCTGCCTGGACTTCGCCCGTCGCTCCTCCGTGCCGGTGGTGCCGCGCGGTGGCGGCCACGGCTACGCGGGCTGGTCCGGCGGCGACGGCGGGCTCGTGGTCGACGTCGGGGCGATGGCCGAGGTGGCGGTCGAGGGGGACGGGGCACGGATCGGAGCCGGCGCCCGCCTCGGCGAGGTCAACGCCACGCTCGCCGCACGCGGTCGGGGCATCCCGACCGGGCTGTGTCCCTCGGTCGGGATCGCCGGGCTCACGCTCGGCGGGGGCATGGGACTGGCCTCGCGGGTGCACGGCACCACCTCGGACGCGCTGACCGGCGCCCGGGTGGTCACTCCCGACGGCGTCGTCCGAGACGTCGACGCGGGACACGATCCCGACCTCTTCTGGGCACTGCGCGGCGGTGGGGGCGGCAACTTCGGCGTGGTGACGGAGTTCCGGTTCCGCACTCACCCGGTCGGGGACGTGGCCTTCGCCGAACTGCACTGGCCGGCCGCGCGGTCCGCGGCGGTGCTGAGCGGCTGGCAACGCTGGTCGGGCGGGCTGCCGGACCCGTTCTGGAGCCACGTGGAGTTCGTGATCGAGTCCGGTCCGGAACCCGTCCCGTCCGTCAAGGTGCTGTGCTTCGACGGGCGGGGCGAACTGGAGCGGCAGTTGACCCGGCTGTCCGACCTGGTCGGCCGGGAGCCGCTGGAGCGTCACCTCGTCGTACGGGGGTACGGGGACACCCTGCGGGCCATGGCCGGCTGCGAGGAGCGGGCCGCCGCCCGGTGCCGCCTGCCGGGCACCCTGCCCGGCCACGACCCGCGCGGTGTGATCGGCCGGGCCTCGTACGCGGCCCGCTCGGACTTCTGGACCGGCGCCGGGCTGCCGGAGGCGGCCCTCCGGGCGGTGTTGGCCGGCGTGCGCGGCTACGCGCGGGCGGCGCCGGCCGGTGGGCGGGGCGTGGTCCAGTTCCTCGGGGAGTGCGGCGGGGCCATGAACCGGCCGGGCCCCTCCGACACCGCATTCGTCCACCGCGACAGCGCGTTCCTGTCCCAGTACCTCGCCTACTGGCCCGAGTCCGCGTCGGCCGACGAGGTGGCCCGGCACCAGGGCTGGCTCGACGGGCTCTGGCAGGACCTGCGCCCCTGGGCGAGCGGTCGCGCGTACCAGAACTACGTCGATCCGAAGCTCGTCGACTGGCGCTCGGCCTACTACGGGACGAACCTCGCCCGCCTCCAGGAGGTCCGACGCGCCCATGACCCGAACCGGTTGTTCCGCTTCCCCCAAGCCATCTAGGGAGCCCCGCATGCGACGCACCTTGACCATGGCGGCGGCAGCGACCGCGCTGGCGCTGCTCGGCGGCCCGCTGCCGGTCGCCGAGGCCGGCACCGCACGCGCCGTCGGCCGCTGGTCGGTCCGGGAGGCCCAGTCCTTCTGGACCGCCGAACGCATGGCCTCCGCGACCCCCGCGCCCCTCGCGCCGGGCGCCGCGCCCGACACGGCCGTACCGTCCGGCGCCCCGAGCCCGGACGCGGTCCCGGACCGTGTCCCGGTCCCGGACAACGCCGCGAGCCCGGACAACGCCGCGACTGCGGTCCCCGACCCGTCCGCCGCCGGCACTCCGGTGACCGCGCCCGCCGGCTCGGCCACCCCCGTGCCCGAACCGTCCGCCGAGTCCGACCGGGCCGGGGACACCATCGGCGCCGCCCTGGCGGGCCCCGGCACCGGCGCGAACTTCGACGGCATCCCGGTCGTCGGCCGGATGTTCGTCATGAAGGGCGCCGGTGCGTACTTCTGCACGGCGAGCGTGGTCGCCTCCCCCGGCCGCAACCTGGTGCTCAGCGCGGCACACTGCCTGCTCGGCTCCGACACCCGGAAGGTGGCGTTCGTCCCGCGGTACACGGCCAAGAACCCCCGGCCCCACGGCATGTTCCCCGTGCTGCGCGACGCCAAGGGCCGCTCGAAGGTGTGGATCCACCCGCGCTACCGCAGCCAGGGCGCCAACCGGGCGGCCACCCTCGACGTGGCCTTCGCGCAGGTCGGACCGGGCCCCAAGGGGCGCCGGGTGCAGGACGTGGTCGGCGGGAACCGGCTGCTCACCGGGGGCCCGTACGCGCACCCCCGGGTCACGCTGATCGGCCATCCGTCGGCGGCCGCCCGCCCCCGGGTGTGCGTCAACCGGACCACGAAGTTCACCAGCAAGGACGCGCGCATCCCCGGCTCCTTCCTGCGCATCGTCTGCACCGGCTACCCCGGTGGGACCAGCGGCGGCCCGTTCCTGGCGCGTTACGACGCGAAGACCAGGACCGGGGACGTGATCGGGGTGATCGGCGGCTGGAAGACGGGCGGGGACACGCCCGACGTCTCGTACAGCTCCTACTTCGGCAAGGAGGTCAGGGCCCTGTTCGACACCGCCGTCGCCGGCGCCCGCGTCGGGTGAGGCACCCGGACCCAGCGGGTCCGGCGGGGATTGCCGACCGTGCGCGGGGTGGCCGGCACCCCGTCCGCGGTCAACGGGTCGGCGGGCGACAGTTCCAGCCGGCGGCGCAGTTCCGCGAGGGCCGTGTGCACCGGCGCCAGGACGACCTCGGCGCCCGGACGGATGAACGCCAGGGCGTGCGCGGTGGTCTCGATGGCTTCGGCGGCGTCCTCGGCGGCGGTCCGGCTCCACCCTCCCGACCCGCCGACGCCCCGGGGCGCGACGGCGTCGTAGAGGTGGCAGGCGGCTTCGGCCGCGGCGTCGGCGCGTTCAGCGACGCCCGGCGCCGCGATGGTCGGCAGGGGCTCCATGCGGGGTGAACGAGCGGCACCCGCCCGGGGGAACGAGCGCGGGGCGGCGGATCAGCCGGGCCGCGGCGTGCGCGGCGGCGGTGGCCGCGGCGGCCAGACCGAGGCCGAGCACCGCGTCGCGCGCCCGGGTGGGCCGCAGCACGCCGGCGCGGCGCAGCCGGCCGCGGGCCCAGAGGGTGAAGGGGACGACAATCAGCGGGGAGGTGACCACCCCCGGGGTGTAGCCGCGGGTGGCGGCGGACTGGGCGAGGTGGACCAGCCCGTGCAGGCCGAATCCGTTCAGGGCGGTCTGGTAGAAGGCGGAGCGCCCGTCGGTGCGACGGCCGGCCGCGGCGGCCGCGGCGACGATCAGGCCCATGAGCGCGACGACGGTGGCGAACTCGAGTGCGTCGACGTCCGTGACGCTCCTCCACAGCCGTTCGGGCACCCGGGGGTGGCGCTCGCGCAGGGCGGGCACCCGGGTGCGGGACCAACGGGCCATGGTGGCGACCTCTTCCAGGTCGTGCGCGATCCAGGCGGCCAACAGCCCGAGGGTGGCCGGGTTCAGCGTGGGATCCGGCGGGTTCGCGGCGTTCGGACGTTGTTCGATCACGAGACGACAGTCTGCAACCACAGCGGCAGCAGCAGGAGGGAAACCACCGAACTCTTGATCACGAGCGAGGCGGAGAGGTCGACGCCCACGTCGTAGCGCTGCGCGAAGATGAACAGGTTCTGCGGGGTCGGCATCGCCGCGATCAGGACGAGGTACGCCAGCCAGTCGCCCCGTACGCCGAACAGCCACGCGCACACCGCCCACGCCAGCAGCGGGAAGGCCAGGCACTTGAAGCCGATCAGCAGGAGTTCCTCGCGCGTGGTCCCGCGGACGTCCAGCCCGGCTCCCCCGAGGTGCAGGCCCAACGCGAACAGGGCGATCGGGGAGGCGCTGTCGCCGACGAACGCGGCACCCTCCAACACCACTTCCGGCACCCGCACCGACAGCAGGTTCAAGACGATTCCGGCGTTGCACGCCAGCACGAGCGGAGTGGCGAGCGAGGCCGCGACGGCGCGCGCGAGCTTCCTTCCGGGACCGCCGGACCCCGGTCCGGAGCGGCCGAGTTCCATGATGGCGATGACGACGAGGGACAGCACGCAGACCTGGAAGAGCAGCACGGGGAAGATCGGCGCCGCGGTCCCGAACACGGTGATGAAGACCGGCACCGCGAAGTAGGCCGTGTTGACCTGGACGCCGGCCATCACGCGCAGCGCCACGGCGCGCGGCTCGCGTGTCCCGCGGGCGACGGCGACAAGGGCGACGGCGGCGACGGCGAGGGCGGCGGCCGCCGCGTAGCCGCCGATGGCACGCCAGTCGAACAGCGCGCCGAGGTCGCTCGCGTATATGTTGCCGAAGAGGTAGCAGGGCACGGCGAAGAGGAAGGCGTAGTCCGCGAAGGCCTTGGAGGCCTCGGCCGGGACGGTCTTGCGCCGCGCGAGGAACACCCCGCCGCCGAAGGCCAGCAGCACGGGCAGCAGTTTCTCCAGCGCGGCCGCGGTCCCCATGCGTACCGACTCCCCCGTGCCGATGATCATCTGATCGGCGCCAGTCTATGCCGCCCCCGCCCGGTGCCCGAGGGGCCGGAACCGGCCGGTGTCCCCGGGGTCGGGCGTGGGCCTCATGGCGCTACACGCGACAGGGGGGTGGGTCATGAACGTGCCCGCGGGGGGACGACCGTACGAGATACACGAGGACGGCCCGGGGAGCATGATCTTCGCCTCGCTCCTCGCCGGGGCGTTGGGGGTGGGGACGTTCTGGGCCTGGACTCCGTGGGAGCAGGAGAGCCTGTTCGCCACCGTCGTCTTCTGGGGCTGGGCGATCCTGTGCCTGCTGTCGGTGCGGTGGGGCTGGTGTTCAGCGTGCGCGAGATCGTGGTGGGGACGGTGACCATCCACGTGACGAACTGGGGGGGGACATGCGCAAGTCCGGGGACAAGCAGCGCCGGGTGGTGTGGGTGGTCCTGGACACGGACCTCCAGTACGAGTTCCAGCACCCGATGACCGACGAACAGCCCGCCTTGGAGGAGATGCGACGCGCGCTGGCCGCGCACGCCGGCGACACGCCCGTCTCCCGGTCGGACACGGTGGTGCGGCGCACGACCTGGCAGCGCTGAGGGCGCGCTCCCGCCGAGGACGCGCGTCCCGGGGCGCGGAGGGTGACCCTGACGTGCGGGTCAGGAGTCAGCGTCTGCGCACCTTCGGCGGCGGCGCCCTCCGCGCGCCGGCGTCCGCAGCCCGCAGCTCGTCGAGGAGCCCTCACATTAGGGTGGGGCGATCATGAGCGAGACGACGCCCGGGGCGACGGCCCCCGCACCGGTCCCCGAACCGTCCGGCCGCGCGGTGCCCCGCTTCGCGGTGGTGCTGCGGACGCCCGCCCGCGCGGGCGAGCCGCTGTTCGCGCGGGCCCCCAAGGCCTGGCAGCGGATAGTGCCCTTCGCCGTCGTGGCCGTCTTCGTGCTGTCGTTGATGCCGGTGACGATCGCCGTGTTGACCAACGTCTACGGAGCCGGCGGCGGCTGGGCCGGCGCCCTCGGGGTCGCGCAGACCGCACCGCTGCTGCTCGCCGTGACCCGGCCGCTGCCCGCCTGGGGCATCGTGTTGACCGCGGACGTCGTGGGCGCGGTGGTGCTGACCCGTGCCGACGGGGTGGCCGGGCAAGCCTGGCCGTGGACGCCGATGGTGGTCGTGGGCTACCTGGTGGCGATGGTCTGTCTGGGGTTGCGCGAGTCCGTGCGGAACCTGGTCGCGGTGTGGCTGGTGACGGGCGCGGTCGGAGGGGCGCTCGAACTCCTCCGGCCCGACGGGGTGACCACCACCACCGCGCTGTTGTTCATCCTCGCCGGCGCCCTCCTCGCGCTGACGGGTGCCCTGCGCGGTCTCGGGGACGCGCAGCAGCGCATCGTCGAACAGCAGGGCATCAGCGAGGCCGAGCGGGCGCGCCGCACCCTGTTGGAGGAACGGGCGCGGATCGCGAGGGAGTTGCACGACGTGGTGGCCCACCACATGTCGGTGATCACGGTGCAGGCCGACTCCGCCCCGTACCGGCTGCCCGGCATGGCGGATCCGGTGCGCGCGGAGTTCGAGGCGATCGCGGCGAGCGCCCGGGAGTCGCTGGGCGAGATGCGCCGGCTGCTGACGGTGCTGCGCGGGAACGGTGAGGGGCCGGGCGGGGAGCGGGCCCCGCAGCCGGGCATCGACCGGCTCCAGCAGTTGGTGGAGGCGACGGTGCGGGCCGGGCAGCCGGTGCGGTTGTCCCTGGCCGCCGGGGCCGCGGCGGCGGTGCCCGCGGCGGTGGACCTGTCGGCGTACCGGATCGTGCAGGAGGCCCTGGCGAACGTGGTGCGGCACGCTCCGGGCGCGCGGACGCACGTCTCGGTGACCCTCCACTCCGACGAATTGCTCGTGCTGGTGGTAAACGGGCCCGCCCCCGACGCCGCACCGGCCCTGGAGACCTCGGGCACGGGGCACGGCCTGGTGGGGATGCGGGAGCGCGTACGGTTGACGGGCGGCACGCTGGACACCGGTCCGCTGCCGGACGGTGGCTTTCGGGTCGCCGCCCGTCTGCCCCTGAACGAAACAGCCGAGGAACCGAGTTGACCATCCGCGTGATCATCGTCGACGACCAGGCCATGGTGCGGGCGGGGTTCGCCGCGCTGCTCTCGGCGCAGGCCGACATCGACGTGGTGGGCGAGGCTCCCGACGGCAGGGAGGGCGTGCGCGTCTCGCGCACGGTGCACCCCGACGTGGTGCTGATGGACGTGCGGATGCCGGAGATGGACGGGCTGACGGCCGCCCGTGAGCTCCTCGATCCCCCGCGGGGCGTGGTGCACCGCCCGAAGGTGCTGATGCTGACCACCTTCGACATCGACGACTACGTGTACGAGGCGCTGCGCGCCGGCGCGTCCGGGTTCCTGTTGAAGGACGCCCCGCCGGCCGACCTGATCGCGGCGGTCCGGGTGGTCGCCTCGGGCGAGGCGCTGCTGGCCCCGTCGGTGACGCGGCGGCTGATCGCCGACTTCGTCCGGCAGCGGCCGGCGCCGCGCAAGGACCCGGCGCTGCGGTTGAAGGGGCTGACCCCGCGTGAGACCGAGGTGTTGGAGCTCATCGCGCGCGGCCTGTCGAACCAGGAGATCGCCGCGCATCTGGTGCTGGCGGAGCAGACGGTGAAGACGCACATCGGCAAGGTGCTGGCCAAACTGGACCTGCGGGACCGGGCCCAGGCAGTGATCTTCGCCTATGAGGCGGGGCTGGTGCGCCCCGGTGACGGTGCCTGATCGCGGGGAGGGCTCTCCTCCACCCCCTACCGGGGTATGACATCGGGGTTGGCTCCCCGGTCGGACGTGCCGGCCGGTACCTCCTTCCTACCTTCCTCCTCGTCACGAGGAGAGGAGAAGGGGCATGCGCCGCTTCGGAAGGACACTGGTCACCGCCGCCGTCGCGGTTGCCGTGGTCGCGGGGACCGCGGGATGGGCTTCGGCCGACAGCCAGCGGGCGGTCACCGGCCCGCCGCCGGGCGCCGACGCCTGGCGGGCCGACAGCGTGTCCGGCCGGAGGCTGCCGGATCCGGCGAGCGCCCCGCCCCGGGAGGTCGCGGCGTTCTTCGCCGGGCTGGACGAGTCCGGGCGGCGCCGGCTGCTGCTCCGTCATCCCCTCGTGGTGGGCAATCTGGACGGGGCTCCGCTCCCTCTGAGGTACGAGGCCAACCGGCTGGCGGTCCTCGCGACGGGCGAGGCCCGGTTCGAGTCCCTCGCGGGGCCCGGCCGCCGGATCCTGGCCTTCGACCCGCGCGACCGGGGTCAGGTCGCGGAGGTGTTCGGAGATCCGGAGCGCGCGGCGCACGTATCGGTGATCGTGCCCGGTTCCGACAACGACGCGACCACGTACGACGCGCGGCGCACGCCGCACACCGGTCCCGCCGGGATGGCGCGGGCGCTGCGGTCGGCGACGGCCGGGGACACGGCCGTCGTGGCGTGGACCGGGTACACCACCCCGGTGGGGGTGGGGCTGGACGCGGCCGACGGGCGGCTGGCGGAGGTCGGGGCGGTCCGGCTGGCCCGGTTCACCGCGGGGTTGGACGCGGTGGGGGCGCCGGACCCGGTGTTGTTCTGCCACAGCTACGGCTCGGTGGTGTGCGGACTCGCGGCCCGGCACACGGACGCGAGCGACGTCGTCGTGTTCGGTTCCCCGGGGATGCGGGCGGGCACCGCCGCCGGGCTGGGCACGGCGGCGCGGGTCTGGGCGGCGCGCGGTCCCTCCGACTGGATCGCGGACGTACCGAACGTCGAGGTCGCCGGCATCGGGCACGGCGCCGATCCCACGTCCCCGGCGTTCGGTGCCCGCCGGATCCCCGCCGGCGACGTTCGGGGTCACACCGGCTACTTCGCCACGGGTACCCGTTCGTTGGCGGCCTTCGCGTCGATCGCGGATGGGGTGGCCCGATGAGCGTGACGATCTCGCTGCGGGAAACGGCCCACCGGATCGAGGCGCGGACCCCCGTCCACCGCGATCGGGCGATCGACGGGCTGCGCGCCCTGGCGTTGCTGGCCGTGCCGATCGGGCACTGGATGTTGGGCGGTCTCACCCTCGACGACGAGGGGGCGCTGCACAACGCGAGCCCGCTGGCGTCGTTCGGCGGCCTGGCCCCGGCCAGTTGGGTGCTGCAGATGCTCGGCGTCTTCTTCCTTGTGGGCGGGTACGCGTCGGTGCTCTCCTTCCGGCGTCGCGGCGGTTCGACGGGGGCGTGGCTGAAGGGTCGGATCGTCAGGCTGGGGCGGCCGGTGCTCGGCGTCACCGCGGTGTGGGCCCTGGTCGCGCCGGTGGCGTACGCGGCCGGGGTGCCGGAGACGACCCTGCGGACCGGGGCGACGCTGGTGGTCCAGCCGCTGTGGTTCGTGGGGGTGTACGTGGTGGTCACGGCGCTGACCCCGTACTGCGTGCGGGCGGCGCGCCGGCTCGGAGGCTGGGCGGCGGCCCCGTTGTTCGGGTCGGTGGCGGTGGTGGACTTCCTGCGGTACGGGCCGTTCGCGGACTCGGTGCCGTCCTGGGCGGCCCTGTTGAACATTCTGCCGGGCTGGCTGTTCGCGTACCAGCTGGGTGTGTCCTGGGGCGAGCGGCGCATCGACCGGCGCGGGGCGTGGCTGCTGCTCGTCGGCGGGTCCGTGTTGTTCGCGGCGCTGCTGACCGTGTTCCACTACCCGGCGTCGATGGTGGGCGTACCGGGCGAGGCGCGGACCAACTCGCACCCGCCGTCGCTGCTCGTGCTCGCCCTGGCGTCCGCCCAGTGTGGGGCGGCGATCCTGCTGCGGGACCGGCTGGCGCGGCTCCTCGCCCGGCCGGCGCTGTGGGCCCCGGTGGTCGTGGTCAACCTGTGCGCGATGACGGTCCTGTGCTGGCACCAGACGGCGATGCTGGCGGCGGTCGTGCCCGGATCCCTCCTCGGCGGGGCCGCCGGTCTGACGACCGCTCCGGACAGTGTGGGGTGGCTCCTGGCCCGGGCGGCGTGGCTGCCGGTCTTCGGCGCGCTGTTGGTGGGGATCGCCCGGTACGCCCGGCGGTTCGAGGAGCCCTGGACCGGGGCGACGGCGGTGCGGCGGACCGCGGCGGGGCTGCTGGCGGCGGGCTTCGCGGTGTTCGCGGCGGGCCTGGCCTGAGGGCCCGCCGGGACCGGGAGGACCGGGTCGGTCCGCCGACCGGGAGGGAGGGAACCGGCGCCGTTCCCGGCACGTCCCTGGCGTGCCCGTCGTGGCGACCGGCACCGTGACGCGAGAGGGACCCTGTGATGCGCCGACGAGACACCGCCCGGTTCGTGCGCGTCGGCGTGGTGGCGGTGGGCGTCGCCGCGCGGCGGGTGCCGCCTCCGTCGCGTTCGAGGCGCGGCTGTCGAAGGCGGCGGACGGCATCCCCGTGACGGTCCGGGAGGGCCGGCAGGTGCTGCCCGTCGTCGGATGGCGGGGCGCCCGGCCGGGCGCCCCGCGGGGACGGGGGCCGGGCCGGGCGCGCGCTCGTGCGTCAGGCGATCGAGGCGGCCACGATCGCGGCCACGGCGAGGTTGCAGGAGGCCGTGACCCAGACGGCCGGGTGCGGCTCCGGGTCGACGACGATGGCGCCGAGCTTGCCCGGGGTCACCAGGTCCAGCACCAGGAAGGCCACGGCCATCAGGATCAGCCCGAGGAGGCCGAACGCGGCGGTGGACAGCAGGCCCTTGCCGAAGTCGTCGTACGTCGTCCAGATCGAGGTGAAGACGATCCCGCCGATGCCGAGGAGCGCGGAGCTGAGCAGGAGCGCGGCGTTGCGGTTGCGCTCCTCCCAGATCTGCTTGGGGAGCTTCCCGGGCGTCAGCACGTCCACCAGGACGATGCCGAGGATCAGCAGGACCAGGCCGAGGGCGCCGAACGCACTGGTGCGACCAAGTCCATTGATGATGTCGCTCATTGAGAAGCCTGTCTCCGGGTGGGTAGGAAGGGGAGGGCGTGTCCGCCGTATGGGTGGCCGAATCTATCGCACGGTGTCGCGGCGGACCATGGGGAGGTCAGGGAATGGCAAAGCTCAGGGCCGCGCGGGCCGACGAGGCCGGGGAGCTGTCCGCGCTGGTGCTGCGGTCCAAGGCGTACTGGGGGTACGACGAGCGGTTCCTGGCCGGCTGCGCCGAGGAACTGCGGGTGCGGGCGGAGGAGGTCGCGGCCCGGCGGATCGTCGTCGCCGAGGACACGGACGGGACGGTGCGGGGGCTCGCCTCGCTGGAGGGGGATCCCGCCGGCCACGTGTCGAGGCTCGGCCTGCTGTTCGTGGATCCGGCGGCCATCGGCCGGGGAATCGGTCGACTGTTGTACCGGGACGTGGTGCGCCGGGCCGTCGCGCTGGGGACGCGTCGGCTGTTGATCGACGCCGATCCGCACGCGGCGGGGTTCTACCGGGCGATGGGCGCGGTGGCCGGGACGGGGGCCCCGCAGGGGCTGGTCCGCTTCGAGGTGGCGCCCGTCCCGCTCGCGGACTGGGCGCGGGAGTGGACCGGTGGACGGCCGTCGGTGCACGTGGGCAATGTCGCCGAGTTCAACGCGCAGTTCGGCGACCCGTCGCTGGACCGGGAGCAGCGGGCCGCGCACCACTACGCCTGCCTGGCCGCCTTCTACGGTCCGGAACCGGCCGCGCTGGTGCTGCCGCTCGCGGTGTCGCCGGGCTGGACGCGCCTGGTCGCACGGCAGCTGGAATGGGGGGAGGTGGAGGTGTACGACGGGCTCGCGGCGGGGCGGCCCGGCCTGTCGGACGCCGTACGGTCCCGGCCGGCGCTGGCCGCGCGGCTGGCGGAGGGCGCGCCGGCCCTCGTGCCGTGGGGGCTGACGGAGCCCTTCGGGCGGCTGTCGGGGCGGCCGTGGCGCGCACGCGACCTGCGTTACGAGTCCAAGTCCGCGGCGCACACCCTGTTCGGCCGGATCCTCGCGGCCGGGGGCCATCCGGGGATCAGGTTGCCGGGGCAGTGGCGGGCGGCGGGCCGCCGGCAGGCGGTGCGGCTGCTGTCGGCCCGGGTGGCGCGCGGCGAGAGCAGCGTGCTCAAGTCGGAGCACGGGGTCGGGGGTTCGGGCACCACGCACGCGTCTCCCGAGCGGGTCCGGGCCGCCGGCGGGGCCCGCGCGCTGGTCCGGGGGCTGCCCCGCGGCCCGCTGCTGGTGGAGGAGTACGTGTCCGGCCCGGCGGGGGCGGACGGTGCGGGTGATCTGACGTACGACGGGTTCGTGGACGGCTCGGGGCGGGTCCACACGGTCGGCGGGGCGGTGATGGACGTCGTCGACGGGGGATACCAGGGCGCGACGGTCGGTCCCGGCGTGGTGCCCGCGGCGGCGGAGGGGCCCCTGTCGCGCTTCGGGGAGGCGGTGGGCCGGGAGTTGGCCGCGGCCGGCTACCAGGGCTGGTTCGACGTGGACTTCGTCGTCGACGGGGCGGGACTCCTCGCGCCGACCGAGACGAACCTGCGGCTGACCGGGCCGTCGATCGCCTTCATGGTGGCGGCCCGGCTCGACGCGCTGCGCGGCGCGGGGCACCTGGTACGGATCGTGGACCGGGTGGAGTTGGGAGCGAGGCTGCCGCCGGCCCGGGCGGACGAGTGGTGCACCGACCTGGCGCGGGGCTGCGCGGGCCTCGGGGCGGTGTTCGTTCCGGCGATCCCGACCGGGGCCGGCGATCCGGCGCCGTGGCTGGGCGTGTTGGTGGCGGCGCGCGACCGGGCGGTGCTGGACGCGGCGGAGGCCCTGGTGCGGGCCGAGGCCCTGGGGGTCGGGAAGGCGATGGGGTTCGACGACCCGGACGGGCCCCCGCCCGGGCCCGGACGGGCCGCCGGCGCGGACGCGAATCCGTCCGGGCCGGCCGTGCGGGCCGTGTCGGCGGGCCGTTGGATCAGTCGTCGAAGTCGAAGGCCGAGGCCGGTTTCCGGATGAGGTAGGCGACGACGACGGCGCCGGCGATCATCAGGGGGATGTTGAAGGCGTAGACCAGGGCGGCCTGGCGCGGCCAGTCGTGTTTGGCCGCCAGGCGGTACAGGTTGTCCTGGGGCCACCAGGCGACGAGCAGGTAGACCACGGCGAGGTGGGCGGCCGTGGTCAGCCCCGCCCCGCGCCCCTGTTCCCGCATCCTCGGGCGGCCGGAGAACAGGAACATCAGGCCCGCGCCGAAGGCCAGGCACTCGCAGAGGTAGAGGACGAAGAACAGGGGTGCCCAGGGGGCCGGTATGCCCGCGAGCTCGGTCGAGCCGGGCCAGATCACGTCGGTGAAGATGAGCGCCATGACCCCGAGGACGAGCGATCCGCAGCCGATGGCGCAGCCGATCGGGAACTCCGAACCACCCGTCGCGGGGCTGTACTTGCCGCCCGCCCTGCGGACCGACGTCGCCGGGTCGGTCAGTCGGGGCGGTCGCGGCAGGGCGGCCCGGTCCTCCTGACCCGCCGCGTTGCGCGGCAGGGCCCGCAGCCTGACCACCGTGCGCGGGATCCGCGCCTCGGGGACCTTCCCCCGCAGGTGGTCGCGGAGTTGGTCGGAGCCCGGCAAGTCGCCGCCCGGGAGCCAGGTGCCCCCGCCGGGCGGCGGGCAGAGGTACGCGACGAGTCGCCGCACCCCCCGGCCGACCTCGATCTCGGCGACGAGGGCGGCGCCGATGTGTTCGTGGGAGCGGATCAGGGCTTCCAGGGGGTGGGGGTCGAAGGGGTGGCCGTCGAGGTGGATGCGGTCCCGGATCCGGCCGCCGAACTCCCACAGCCCGTCGGGGCGCGCGTGGGCGAGGTCGCCGGCGGGGATCGCGTCGCCGCCACCCGGCGGACCGAGGTACAGCTGTCCGTCGCGGAGTTCCGCCCGACAGCCGGGGAACGGGGAGCCGATGAGGGAGAGTTCCTCGGGGGCGTCGAGCGGTCCCGGCAGTTGGGACAGTTCGAACCAGGTGCCGATGCCGGCGGTCTCGGTGGATCCGTAGACGTTGAGCACCCGTCCGCCGGGGCGCAACCTGGCTTGTAGAGCAGCCTGTTGGTCGAGGTGGAGCCGATCGCCGGCGATGTGGAGCAGGCGCACGGACCGCACCGCGTCGTCGTCCTGACGGGGAAGCGGCGCTCCGGGTCGGGCGTCGCGGAGGGTTTCGCGTTCGGGCAGGAGCAGGTGGGCCGCGCCCGCCGGGTCGGTGTGCACCACGGTGACCCGTTCGGTTCCGACGGCCGCGCGGACGGTGTCGGGCGTCCACGGGCCCCGGTCGGGGAGGACGAGGGTGCCGCCCGAGCACAGGGCCCGGGTCCAGCCGGTGGTGAAGGCGGTGACGTCGGACCCGGTGGTGATCAGGTGCCGGTCCTCGGGGGTCGGCCGGGCCACCGCCTCCCAGGCCTCGTGGGCGGCGAGCAGCAGGGTGTGGGTGAGGGCCACGGCGCGCGGCTGCGCCGCACCGGTGAACTGGAGCAGGGCGTCCCGGGCGCGGGTGCGGGCGGGGGGTTCGGCGGGCCGCTCGGCGATCGCGCCGGCTTCCGCTCCGAGGCGGATGAACCGCAGGTCGCGGCCGTCGTCGAGGCGGGCCTGGTGGGCGGCGTGGGTGAGGACGGCGAAGGGTTCCAGGGTGGCGAGCCGGCGCGGCCCGCTGCCCGAGGCTTCGACGTCGAGGACGACGTATGTGCCGCCGGCTTTCAGGGTGGCGAGCAGGGCGACGACGATCTCGGTCTGCCGGGCCGTGCCGATGGCCACGAGCCCGCCGGGCGGCAGGCCGGCGGCCAGGAGGTGGTGGGCCAACCGGTTGGCCCGGACGTCGAGTTCCCCGTACGTGAGGCTGCCGGGGACGGCGGTGACGGCGCGCGCCTTCGGGGTGTCCCGGGCCCATCGTTCGAAGCGGTCGAGGACGCTGTCTGCTGCGGGGCGGGAGGAGCTGGCGGACGGAACGGACTCTGATCCCTGCGTCATCCCCCGATGATGCCATCGGGCTCCGACAACGCACGAGAGTCTCCAATGTCCCTCGTGCGAGCGGGGGTTGGCAGCCATCCAGGGCACGTGAGGGCCGATGCCTTGACCTCACGTTTGGTTGAGGTCCTACTGTTCGGGTCATGGACATGGAAGTCACCGCCTGGACCTCGCTCCACAGCGCGATCAACGCACAGCAGGATCGTCGCCCGCTCTCCCGGGCGAGCCTGCGGCGGGTCGCCGCCTTCGCCCGCCCGCATCGCCGCGGGCTGACCCTCTTCCTGCTGCTCAGTGTCGTCACGGCGCTGCTCGCGGTCGCCACTCCCCTGCTCGCCAGTCGGGTCGTGGACACGATCGTCGGCGGTGGGGACACTGCCCGCGTCACCCGGCTCGCCCTGTTGATCGCGGTGATCGCGGTCGTCGAGGCGGGGCTCGGGCTGTTGACCCGCAAGTTGTCGTCCACCCTCGGCGAGGGGTTGATCCTGGACCTGCGGACGGCGGTCTTCGACCACGTGCAGCGCATGCCGGTCGCCTTCTTCACCCGCACGCGGACCGGAGCCCTGGTCAGCCGCCTCAACAACGACGTGATCGGGGCCCAGCGGGCCTTCAGCAACACCCTTTCCGGGGTGGTCTCCAACACCGTCACCCTGCTGCTGACCCTCGTCGTGATGCTGAGCATCTCCTGGCAGATCACCCTGCTGGCGCTGGTCCTGCTGCCGGTGTTCGTGCTGCCGGCCCGCCGGATGGGCGCGCGGATGGCGGCCATGCAGCGGGAGGCGTCGACGCTGAACGCCGCGATGGGCACGCAGATGACGGAACGGTTCTCCGCCCCCGGCGCCACGCTCGTCAAGCTGTTCGGCCGGCCCGCCGACGAATCCGCCGAGTTCGCCGCCCGCGCGGCCCGGGTGCGGGACATCGGCGTCCGCACGGCGATGGCGCAGTCCGCGTTCATCACCGCCCTCACCCTGGTCTCCGCCCTGGCGCTCGCGCTGGTGTACGGGCTCGGCGGGTACTACGCGCTGCGCGGGACCCTGGAGGCCGGCTCCGTCGTCGCCCTCGCCCTGCTGCTCACCCGGCTCTACTCCCCGCTGACGGCGCTGGCCGGTGCCCGCGTCGAGGTGATGAGCGCCATGGTCAGCTTCGAGCGGGTCTTCGAGATCCTCGACCTGAAACCCCTCATCGACCAGAAGCCCGACGCCGTGGACGTGCCGGAGGGCCCGGTCGCGGTGGAGTTCGACCGGGTGTCGTTCGGGTACCCCTCCGCCGAGCGGGTCTCGCTGGCCTCGCTGGAGGAGGTCGCCACACTGGACCCCCGGGGTGGCACCGAGGTGCTGCACGAGGTGTCCTTCCGGGCCGAGCCCGGGCAGATGATCGCCCTGGTCGGCTCCTCCGGCGCCGGCAAGTCGACCATCGCCCAGTTGCTGCCCCGGCTGTACGACGCCGACGCGGGCGCCGTGCGGATCGCCGGCGTCGACGTACGGGACCTCACGGCCGACTCGATCCGGGCGACGCTCGGCATGGTCACCCAGGACGGCCACCTCTTCCACGAGTCGGTGCGGGCCAACCTGCTGCTGGCCCGGCCCGGGGCAACGGAGGAGGAGATCTGGGAGGCGCTGCGCCTCTCCCGGCTGGACGGCCTCGTCGCCTCCCTGCCCGACGGTCTCGACACCGTCGTCGGTGAACGCGGGTACCGGCTCTCGGGCGGCGAACGGCAGCGGCTGACCATCGCCCGGCTGCTGCTGGCCCGCCAGCGCGTGGTGATCCTGGACGAGGCCACCGCCCACCTGGACTCCACCTCGGAGGCGGCGGTCCAGGAGGCCCTGGCCGAGGCGTTGGCCGGGCGGACCGCCGTGGTGATCGCGCACCGGCTGTCGACCGTGCAGGCCGCCGATCAGATCCTGGTGGTGGAGGAGGGCCGGATCGTGGAGCGGGGCACGCACGCCGAGCTGCTGGCGGCGGGCGGCCGGTACGAGGAGCTGTACCGGACCCAGTTCGCCTCCGAGGACGCGGGGGACGCCGGGGGCGGCGAGCCCACCGGGTCCGGCGAGCCCGGTGCGGCGGTCGGGGCAGGCGCGGAGGTCGGGGCCGGCGCGGAGGTCGGGGTCGCGCCGGGCGGCGGGACGCCCGCCCCGGGCGCATGATGCCGAAAGGCCCGTACTCCGGGGCCGCTGCCGATCGTGGAGGTCGTGATGGACATCAAGCTGGAGCTGGTCGCCGTCCCCGTCACCGATGTCGACCGGGCCAAGGCCTTCTACGAGAAGATCGGCTTCCACGCCGACCACGACGTCACGGTCAGCGAGGAGATCCGCTTCGTCCAGTTGACCCCGCCCGGATCGGCCTGCTCGATCGCGCTGGGCAAGGGGCTCACCCGGATGGCCCCCGGGTCGTTGGACAACATGCAGGTGGTGGTCACCGACATCGAGGCGGCCCACGCCGACCTGCGGGGGCGGGGCGTGGAGGTCACGGAGGTCCAGGACATGCCCTGGGGGTCCTTCGTGTACTTCTCGGACCCGGACGGCAACGGCTGGGCCGTCCAGCAGACGAAGCCCCGTACGGCCGCCCGCTGACCGCCCGCGGCCGCCCACCCCGACGCGGCGCCCCCGGCCCACCCGCGAAGTGACCCCGAATCGACCGGTGTTCGGCCACACGCGCGAGGGGCCGGCTGGAAGACTGGGCGCATGGGGACGGTCTACGCCCTGCTCGTGGGCATCGACGAGTACCGGATCGGGGTCCGCGCGCGGCTGCGCGGCTGTGTGAACGACGTCGCCGCGGCCGGACCGGCGCTGGAACGCCGGGCTCCGGGCCGGCTGCGGGCGCTGACCCTGCTGAACGGGGAGGCGACGGTCGCGGCCGTGGAGGAGGCCGTCCGCACGCACCTGAAGCAGGCGGGCCCCGGGGACACCGCGCTGCTCTGGTTCAGCGGGCACGGCACGGAGTACGCGGCGAGCACCCCGCAGGAGCTGAGGATCGAGCCGACGGGCCGCTGCCAGGCGGTGGTGTGCGCGGACGGGCCGCTGCCGGACAAGCGCCTGGGCGCCCTGCTCGACTCCGCGGCGACGGCCGGCGGGCACGTGGTGGCGGTCCTGGACTGCTGTTTCTCCGGCGGCGCGAGCCGCGAGGAAGGTACGGCCGCCCGGTACCTCCCGCCCCTGCCCGACTGGGAGCCGCCCTCGGCGTCCCGGGACGCGGTCGGACCCGACCCCCGGCCGCACCATCTGCTGCTGGCGGCGAGCCGGATCGGGCAGCTCTCCCATGAGCGGCGCTTCGACGCGCCCGGCGGGCCGGTCGTGCACGGGGTGTTCTCCCACGCCCTGCTGGACGCCCTGCGCGGGGCCCGGCCCGCGGTCACCGGCCGGGAGTTGCTCGCGGCGGCCGACGCGGGCGTGCGGCGGGTGCTCTCGGGGCAGCAGCCGGTGCTGTTCCCGGCCGAGCCGGGTGGACTCGCGGACCGGCCGGTCCTGCCCGGACCCCCGGACGGGGGCGCCGGGCCGAGCCCGTACCTGCTGCGGGAGGGGCCGCAGGGCTGGGAGGTGGACTGCGGGCGGGTGCACGGGCTGACCGGTGGGGCCGGTACCGAGTTCGCGGCGGCGGAGGGCGTCGTACGGGTCCGGGCGGTGCGCGCGGACCGGTGCTTGGTCGATCCGGACGGCTGGACGCCCGAGCCCGGATCGGTGCGTCCGGTGGCCCTGTCGGCCCTGGCGCTGCCCCCGGCCGCGGTCGTGCTCGACGGGGAGGACGTCGCCCTGCCCCCGTCCCCGCTGCTGCGTCCGGTCGCCGCCGACTCGTTGGAGGCCCGGTCGGCCCGTGTCTGGTTCCGCGTGGAGGTGCGCGGCGCGCGGGCCCGCGTGCTGCGGCGCGACGGTTCCCCGTACGTGGACCCGCTGCCGCTGGCCGGCGCCGCCGACGCGGCGCGGCTGACCGACTGTCTGGCCCGGTTGACGCACTGGCACCGGATCCGCGATCTGGACGCGGGGCTCTCGCCGCTGGCCGGGCGGGTTCGGGTGGAGGTGGTCCCCTGGGGCCGGGAGGAGCCGCTGCGGCCCGACGGGAACGGGGAGATCGCCCTGGCCTACGACGGCCCGCGCGCGCCCTGGGTCACCGTGCGGCTGCGCAACACCGGCCCCCGGCCGCTGTGGTGCGTGCTGGTCAACCTCGACGACCGCTTCGGCGCCGGTTCGTCGCTGTTCCCCGGTCAGTTCATCGGCGGCGGAATGACCGGGCACGCGCTGGACGGGGACCCGATCCGGATGGTGCTGCCCGCCTCCCGGACGGGCCGGCCGGGGGCGTTCGCGCGGGACTGGCTGACGCTGGTCGTGGCCGAGGGGGAACTGAACACGGTGCCGTTCCACCTGGACCGGTGGGACCCGCTCGCCGGATCCCACCGGTCCGCGTCGGGGCCGCCGGCCGACGGTCTGTTGCGCCTCACCGCGCCCCGGTCACGGGACATGGTGGCCGCGCGGCCCGCCGGGGCCGGCCAGTGGGCGGCGAGCACCCTGGCGTTGCGCACGTCGGGCCCCGCGTAGACCGCGCCCGGAAGGGTGCGCGGGTTCACTGCCCGAGGTGGGTGAAGCCGGCCCAGGCGCTCAGGTCGTGCGGGTCGAGGTGCGCCAGCCGGGCCGTCAGGGCCGGCGGCAGCCCGTCCGGCACCTGCCGTCCCGGGTCCAGCATCCACAGTTGGGCCCGCCGCAACGCCCGGGCGGGCGGATCCTGTTCACGGCGCAGGAAGTGGTGGGTCATGAACATCAGCACGGAGGTCGCGTCGTCCGGGACCGGCCACAGGGAGCCGATCACCGAGCGGCTGCCGGCGACGAGGAAGGCCGAGGACAGGCTGTACGCCTCGTTGTGGCCGCGTCCCGAGACCTGGCTGCGGCAGGCGGCGAGGACGACCAGGCCGAGCCGTCCGTGCACCGCGTCGGCCAGTTCCTCGGCCGTCAACTCGCCTCCCTTGAGGGAGAGGTGGGAGCTGCGCGGCCCGTTCTCGGTGACGGTTCCGTGGCAGGCCAGGTGCACGACCGCGCCGTCGTCGGCGTGCTCGTGCAACCACCGGGCGACCTGGTCGGGGCTGCCGTCGCCGGTGCGCAGCCCCAGGTACTGACCGCCCGGGTAGAAGACCCGCAGCACGGCCTCGGCCTCCTCCCCCGCGAACGGAAGGTCCCCCGTGGGGTTGCCGACCACGAGCGCGGTCCCGTCGTGCGGGGCCCGGGGGCGCGCGGCGACCTCGCACAGCAGGCGGGCGGAGGCCGCGTACGAGAACTCCGCGCGCTCGATCGCGTACGAGCGGCGGCCGCTCCCGTCGGCGGTGAAGGCGGCGTGCCAGGGGACCAGGCCGAGCGAACCCATCGGGACGAGGACCAGGCGCGGTACGCGTCCGGGCCGGTCGGACGCCTGGAAGAGGTCGAGCAGCGGCCGGACGGCGACCCGCCAGGCCCACGAGCAGAGCCGGTCGAGCTGGTCGCGCAGCGGCGGGGCCGGTTCGGGGCGGGGCGCGCCGTGGCCGGGGACCGGCTCCATGTCGCGCCCGCCGGAGGCGGGCCGGTACCGGCGCAGCGGCGCGGCGTCCTCGCGCAGGCTCGGCAGCGCGACCTCCCGGATCTCGCCGCGCGAGGTGACCACCAGGGCGGTCCCGGGGCAGTCGGCGGTGGACGGCACGAGGTAGACCAGGGCGTCCTTGCGGTGGGCGCGCAGCCCGGCGGCGATCTCGGCGGGCGAGGGCGGGTCGAGGAGCCGGGTGTCGCCCTCGGTCAGCGCGAGCACGACGCTGCGGCGCAGTGTGCTCGGCATGTCGTCGGCCGCCTCGTCGGCGCCCCGGCTCAGCCATTCCCGGGCCAGGTCGTCCCGGCCGGCGGCGATGAGCCGTTCGGGCACCGACCGGCTGGTGGTCGCCGCGTGCAGGATGAGGCCCCGGCAGGCGTCGAGGGCCCGGACGGCGTCGTCGAGCGCGCCGTCGGCGACGCACCAGCCGACCACCTCTCCCGCGAGGTCGCTCGCCAGGCGGCCGGCCTCCGCCGCGTCCTGGCTGCCGGACTGGAGCAGGGCGGACCAGACGAACCCGCGCAGCGATTCGAGGCCGAGGCGTCGGCCGTTCTCCCGGTCGCGACGGTTCGGGTCCGCCCGGACCCGGTAACAGCGGCCGAGGGGTTGCGTGGTGAGCGCCCACAACCGGTGCTCGGGGCCGTCCATGGCCCGCGCCGCTCCTTCGAGCAGGGTGATGGCACGCTCCAGGTCCCGGGCCCGGTCGGGGGATCCGGCCTGGGGATTGGCCATGACCAGGGCGCTGTGGACGCCGCCGGTGTTCGAGGCGAAGCGGATCCAGGCCTCGCTCCCGGGCGCCGACAGGGCGAGGGCCTCCGCCGACACCTCCAGGCTTTCCCGGATCCGCGGCACGTCGGCGCGGCGCAGCGCCTCGCCCTGCCACACGAGGGCCATGCTCCCCAGCAGGTGGGCGCGCTGTGGTCGGGGGAACCGCTCCGCCCGCAGGCGCAGCTCGGCGATCGACGGCCGCCCGGCCGGCGCCGGCGCGGGTGGCACGCCGAGCCGGGCCGCGAGGTCCTCCCGGTACATCCGGGCGCTTTCCAGCAGCACCCATCCCTCGGTGTGGGAGGTGCTGTCCGGATCCAGGCGCCCGACGATCCCGGCGACCCGGTCCAGTCCGCGGTCGGCCGCCGCGAGATCGCCCCGCATGACCGCGAGACGCACCTGTGCCGCGGCATCCTGACACACCAGCATCTCGCCCATGTGCGGCCCCAGGTCGAGGGCGTCGAGCACCTCGTCCCACTCCGCGCCGCCGGGCACCGATCCCTCGGTCACCCCTCGCAGTTGGGCCAGTTGACGCATGGCCTGGTGTCGCCCGTAGCGCACCCAGGGGTTGGTGTTCCCCGCGGCGATCGCGAGGTCGAAGTGCTCCAGCGCCTCGGTCAGCCGGGACACCGAGCCGGCCATTCCCTGGGCGAACCGCCAACCGGCGAGGCCCGCGTGGCCCCGGGCGCGCCATTCGGGATGGGCCTCGGCGTAGGACGACATCTCCCTTACCAGTCGTTCCTCGCGTTCCGCGCCCATCCGGTCCCCGTGGGGGTCGAGCATGGGCATCGCCGCGAGGAGGGTTCCGGCGCGCTCCGCCCGCAGGCGGCTTCCCGGCTCGGTCCGCTCCCAGCCCTCGAACAGCATCGAGTACCGGAGTTCCCACCGCTCCCGCGCCCGCGGATCGTCGGCGAGCAGGTGGTTGTCCATGCCGAAGTCGAACTCTCCCTCCATGTAGCTCCGTTGGAAGCGTTCGTAGGCCCGGGCCAGTTCCTCTTCGGACACCACGTCCGGTCCGGCGTCGGGCCGCACGGATTCGGGCAGCCCCACCAGGGCCGCCCCGAGCAGGCCCAGGGCCATGTCGGTGACCTCCCGGGAGAGCCGGTCGTCCTCGCGGACCCGCCGGACGGCCCGTACGACGACCCGCAGTCGTTCCGTGTCCCCGTCCGTGTCGAACCTCAGGTGCTGGACCATCGCCAGGGCGAGCCCGGTCTCGGTGATCGGGCCGTCGTGCGCGATGTCCCACCGGTCGAACGCCCGGGTGAGCAGGGCCGCGGCGTGATCCAGCAGGTCGACGTCGAGACGGACCTGGCCGCGGACGCAGAGCAGGCGGCCGAACATGCCGAGGTAGAGCACGGGGAGGGCGTCCATCTCCGCTTCGGTGGAGAGCAGTTCGGCGATCTCCGCCTCGGCCCGGGCCCCTTCCGCCTCGTCGTCCCAGGTGCCGGCGATCAAGGTGCGGGCGAACGTCACGCGCAGTCGGGTGTCCCGTGCCCACGCGGGCTCGGGCGCGGCCCCCCGCAGGGCGGCCAGGGCGCGCAGCCCTTCCTCGTACCCCTCCTCCAGCGCGGTCCGGTCCGCGGCCGTGCGGCCCAGCATGATCAGGGAGGCGGAACGGGCCTGGTGGATCAGGGGCAGGTCCCGGTCCGGCGAACCTCCGGCCAGTACCTGTGCGTAGTGGCGCGCCGAGGTCGCGTAGGAGGCCGCCTCGTTCGCCAGGACGCCGTGGTACTGCCACAGCCCGCCGAGGACCTCGTCGAGTTCGGGGTCGGGGCCGTCGACGTCGTCGAGGGCGCGCCGGTTGGCGTCCAGGGCCTCGTCCAGCAGGGCCGGGTCGTCGGCGGTCTCCAGGAAGCGGATCTTGGTGATGAAGGCGAGCAGGCGGCGGGCGAAGACGGCCGTGTCCCGGTGGTCGTGATCGTCGGGGAGCCCGGCGAGGCCTTCCGTCAGGAGGGTGTGGACGCGGGCGGCGAGCGCGGGGGCGGGTTCCTCGTCGTGGTCCAGGGCCAGCAGATGGCCGTACATGATCCGGTGGCGCGCCGGTATCGGCCCGCCGGCGGGATGCCGGAACGCGTGCGCGTAGGCCTCGGCCGCCAGGTCCCGGTCTTCGCGTTCACCCGACTCCTCGAAGAGCGTGTAGCTCAGCTCTCCTGCCTCACAGCAGAGTTCGACGATCCGTGGATCGTCGGCGGCCAGGCCGGAGAGGGCTTCCATGACGTCTTCGCGCTCGATCCGCCAGGCGGCGATACGGTCGGCGTCCTCCACTGCGGCTCCTGTCCAGAGGGCGGGTTCAGGGGGCGAGTCGTGCGTGGTACGGCAACAACACCTCGTCGAGCCAGTACCGCCCGTCGGCGGTCGCGAAGTCGATCGGCGCGTCGGCGGTGGCGACCAGGGCGTCGGGCGGGCAGCGGTCGCCGAAGAGCACCAACGCCCGCGCACCCGGGTCCCGTTTGGACGACCACAGGAACCCCTGCGCCCACGGGTCGGTGTGGGTGCGGATCCAGTGCGCCCAGTCCCGGGTGTACGGGTAGTCGCGGGCCTCGGTCTGCACCAGCCAGCTGTCCTGGTGCACGGCGGCCAGGTCCTGGCCGGTGACCAGCGAGACCAGGTCCAGGTCGACGGTCGACCGGAGGACGGACAGTCTGCGACCCTCGACCGCGACGCGCGGTACGAGGCGCGCCCCGCCCGCCGGATCGAAGGGCAGCGAGTGCAGGACGCTCTCGCTGACGGCGGCCTCGGGGGTGAGCCCTGCGTAGAGGTAGCCGTACGGATCGCAGGCGGTGGCGTCGAAGCGGCCTCCGCCGTACAGGCAGTGCGCGGGCACCGGGTTGAAGGCGGCGGCCTCCCGGCGCGCGGAGTGCACCCGGTAGAGCGCGGTGCCCGCGGCGAGGGCCACCTTGGTCGGGGTGGCGGTGGGCTCGGTGGGCGGCCGGTAGTGGGGCACGCGTCACTCCCCTTCACGGAGGAACCGGGCGGCCGTGAGCACCTGGAGCTCCGCGACCGTGCCGAGCAGCCGTGCGGGGACCTCGGCCAGCCAGGCGTTCGGGGACAGCCACCAGTCCGCCGCGCCCCACGGGTCCCGGTCCGCCTCCAGCAGCAGGTTCACCTCGGGGACCACCTCCACGACCCGGCCGTCGCGGGCGAACTGGAAGGCGGGGAGCCGGACCGGGCCGCCGGGTCCGCGCAGCCTGATCAGGCCGGGGGCGTTCGGGTCGCAGCCGCGCTCCGCGGCTTCGGCCTCGCCGAGGGAGGGCGCGGCGAGCAGCCGTTCGCGCACCTCGCCGAGGACGGGCCCCACCATGCGGTGGCCGTCGAGCACGAGGACGACCAGGTCGTCGGCGCTGAAGCCGAGGTGGCCGAGGTCAGGGCGCGACGACGTGGGGGCCGCGGTCAGTCGGCCGTCGGCGGGGAACCGGTCGGGCAGTTGCTCGCCGAGCAGTCGGGCGGCGTGCCGGGCTGCCCGGTCGGCGGCTTCGCCGGTGGCCTCGCGGAGGCCGGCGAGGAGCAGGGAGAGGGTGTGCAGGGCCGCCGGTTCGAGGCGGGGCCGCAGCTCGTCCCACTCGGCCGCGACGGTGGCCAGCCGGGTACGGGCGTCGCTCATGTCGGCCGTCCGGCAGGCGGCGCGGCGTGGGGGGAGGGGCCGGAGGAGGGGTCGGGCGAGCCATCGGTGGGCGCGCCGGCGAGTAACGCGGCGATCAGGTCGGCCCGTTCGGCGCGCCGGACCAGGAGGTGGATGTCCCACGGTCCGCCGCGGGCGAGTTCGGCCTCGACCGCCGCCCAGACCGCGGCGAAGCTCTCGGTCGGGGTGAGGCCGCCGCGCCCGGCGCCCAGGAGGGGAAGGCAGACGGACCCGAGGGGCCGTTCCTCCGCTCCCACCGCGCCCGGATCCGTCGCCGTATACGCCTTCGTCCCCGTCCCCGTCTCCGGTCCGCCCGGCTCGGCGAGCAGGGCGAAGACGCGGGTGACGGCTCGCGTGACGTCGTCGGGCAGCACGTCGTAGTCGTTGGTTCCGGGCCGGGGCACGGCCACCGCGGCGTGGTGGATGCGGCGGATGCCCTGGCGGGTGAGGGCCCCGGCGCCGGTCACGGCCACCGTGCCGGGGGCGACGGGCAGGGACCCGGGCGCGAACCGTTCGGTCCACGACCGCAGTTCGTCCTGGATCCGGTCCTCGACCAGCCGGCCGGCGGGGTCCCGGTACGCGCCCGCGCGCCGCAGGGACGCGGCGACGGAGGACTTGTACGGCTCGGGCAGGGCGAGATGGGTGTTGGAGGGGGACACGATCACGTCGATGTCCCGCAGCAGGTCGACGGCGTGGACGTGCAGGGTGACGTGGTGGGTGCCCCCGCCGGCCGTGACCTCGATCCGCCGGTGGCTCGGGGCGAGTCGGCGGGCCGGGCCGGCGGTGACGACCGGCTCGGCCTGCCCCCCGGTCACGCCGCGCACGAGCTGCTCGGCGAGTTGCCCGAGCACCATCAACTCCTGGTGCTTGCGGAACCGCTCCACGCTCACCCCGTACACCCGGGCGGCTCGCCTGCGCCGGTCCGCGGGCGGCCAGTCCCGGGTTCCCCGGGCGAGACCGAGGCTGTACTCGGCGGCCTCCTGGAGGGTTCCGCCGCCCAGCGCGGCCACCGCGGTGCGCAACATTCGTTCGACGGCGGGGAAGTGCGGCTCTCCGGGGTCCCCCTCCCCCGGACCGGCCGACATCCCGGTCAGCACGGGCAGCCTGAGGTCCCGCAATCGCACGATCCCGGCCCGCCGCACTTCCCTCACCTCCGCGAGGACCGCCCCGTAGTCCGGCAGTTGTGTGAGCGACATGGCGGAAGGATCGCACCGTCCCGCGCCCCCTACAAGCCGGTTCCGGCCCTCTTCCCCCATCCTGCGGGACCGCTCCGGGCGCACTCGGGGCGTGGGACGGGCGCGGCCGGTCGGGTCCCGGTCGATTCCCGGGCGGGCGCGGGGAATCGGCCAGGAGGAACTGGAGATCCACGGCATCAGCCCGACGGCCGGGCGGCCGGCACGATCGACGGCCTTCCCGTGGTGTGGACCCGCGCGAGCGCGCAGGCGTCGGCGCCGCGGCCCTGACTCGGCGACGGCTCCCCCGGCCGCCGGCGCGTCGGACGAGTTGACCTTCAAGTGGGATGAACGTCGATGATCGCGGTCATGGACGACAGCACTTCCGATCTGATGGGCATCGGCGCGTTCGGCCGACGTGTCGGGCTCGCGCCGAGCGCCCTGCGCTTCTACGACGACTGCCGGGTACTGCTCCCCGCCCACGTCGACCCCGTCACCGGCTACCGCTCCTACTCCCCCGACCAGCAGTCGCGCGCCACGCTGCTGCGCGGGCTGCGGGAGGCGGGGTTGGCGTTGGCCGACGTGGTCGCCGTACTCGACGGGACGCCCGAGGAGGCACGGGCGGTGCTCGAACGGCACCACGCGGCCGTGCGGGAGGCCCGGCGCGCCACCGACGCCGCGCTCGGGGCGGCGCTGGAGGGGCTGCCGCCCGGACCGGGCGGCACCGAGTTCACCCTGGGCGGGGCCGAGCTGGCGAGCGCCGCCCGGCAGGTGGCCCCGGCCGCCGGGCGGGACCCGGCCCATCCCGTGCTCGGCCGTGTGCTCGTGGAGTTCGACCGGGACGAGGTCCGGTTCGTGGCCACCGACCGCTACCGGCTCTCGCTGCGCACCCTGTGGCCCCGGGCCGCGGCCGGGCCGCCGGGGCGACTGCTGATCGACGCCGACACGCTGGTCGCACTCGGGGCGTGGGCCGCCCGGGCCGCGGAGGTGACCCTGGTGGCGCGGCCCGGCGGTGCGCCCCTGACCGTCCACCATCCGGGCGGCACGCGCGAGGTACCGGTGGCCGGGGGCACCTTCCCCGCCTATCGGGACGTGCTCGCGGGCCTCCCGGAGCCCTCGCACCGGGTGGTCGTGGAGCGGGTTCGGCTGATCGCCGCGCTCGACGCCTGCGGGGACTCCCCCGCCGTCGCCTTGGAACTCGGCCGTGACCGGCTCCTCGTCTCCCTGCCGGACGGGACCCCGGCACCGATCGAGCCGGCCGCGGTGCGGGAGGAGTCGGAGCCGGTGCGGATCGGTTTCGACCCCGCCGTGCTGGGCGCGGCCGTGGAGGCCGGGGTGGGGCCCGATGTGCTGCTGGAGTTCTCCGAGGTCACCGGCCCGGTACTGGTCCGCTCCGCCGATCAGGGCAGCTTCACCACCCTGGTGATGCCGGTCGCCCTCCCGCCCACCACCCCGACACCGCCGAGGACGTCCGCGTGAACCCCGAGAACACCGTCGTACGGCTCTGCGTCGATCAGTCGGCCCTGGGCGAGTTGATCGGGCGGCGCGCGACGGCCTGACCGGAGCCGTGCGGGGGTTCTCCGGTGGGGGGAAGGGCGCCCTGCGGGCTCAGCCGTCGTACGGGTGCGGCCGGGTCCGCAGGGCGTGGCCGTGGCGGACGCCTTCCAGGAAGGCGGCCTCGTGGGCCTGGTCCCCCAGCGCGCTGCGGGCGGTGCGTTCGCATTCCTCGCGTACGGGGCCCAGTTCGGGGGTGGAAGTAGCCCGCGTGCCGGGTCCGCAGGGCCTCGCGCTCCCCGATGGCGTCGAGCCACATGGCTCCGTACTCGCGGATCGTGTCGAGCATCCGGTACGTGACGCCCTCGCCGTCCGCATCTGCGGCGCCGCCGTCGGTGCGGCGTACGACGGATTTGGCGACCAGCGCCGCCAGCAGCGGCCCGGTGTCGGCCTCGGTGAGCGGCGCGGCGGAGCACACGGCGCGTACGGCGGGTTCGTCGAAGGCGCCGCCGAACACGGACAGCCGCAGCCACAGCAGCCGTTCGCGCGGCTCGCACCACTCGTGGCTCCAGCCGACGGCGGTGCGCAGGGCGCGGTGGCGGGCCGGCCGGCGGGACCCGCTGCCGGCGAGCGGGCCGATCCGGCGGGCGAGCCGTTCGGCAAGTTCCTCGACGGTGTGGTCCGTCAACTGCGCCGCGGCGAGTTCCAGTGCGAGGGGGACTCCTTCGAGGCGGGCGCAGATGGCCCGGGCGGCCTCGATCCGCTCCTGTTCCCACGGCGGGGCCTGCGCGGGGGCGGCCTCGCCGGCGCGGGCGGCGAACAGGGCGAGGGCCTCCACGGCGTTCGCGTCGTGGGGTAACGGGCCCAGTTCCAGGACGTGTTCCCGCTCCGATGCCAGCGGCTGACGGCTGGTCAGGAGGATCACCAGGTGCGGGGCGGCGTCGAGGAGGTCCTGCACGAGGGAGCGCACGGCGGCGATCAGGTGCTCGCAGCAGTCCAACACGAGGAGCAGTCGGCGCCCGCCGATCCACTGCCGGACCGCTTCGCCGAGGGTGCGGGGGGTGTGGTCGGCGAGGTCGAGCGCGTCGGCGACGGTGTCCACCAGCAGTCGATCGTCGGGCAGGGGCGAGAGGTCGGCCCGGTGGATCCCGTCGGGGAAGGTATCGCCGGCGCCCGTCTCCAGCGCCCGCCGGACCAGGCGGGACTTCCCGACGCCGCCCGGCCCGGCGAGGGTGATCAGTCGATGTCCGGCCAAGGCCGCTTCCAGCGCGGCCAGTTCGCCGTCCCGCCCCACGAAGGAGGCGGCTCTGCCGTCACTGCTCTCGGTATGTACCCACACGCGCCCACTGTGGCGCACGGTGCGGGCTTCTCGGACCCGTCGGGGAAAACCGGCCCGACGCGCGGGGCACGGTGCGGCGCCGCGCGAGGGGATCGCTCAGGGGGCGAGTACGTCGAGCTCCTCCAGGGCGCCCACCGCGATCTGCCGGGTCAGCGCCTCGGCCCGGGCCGCGTCCCCCTCTCGTACGGCTTCCGCGACCCGCACGTGCAGGGTGACCGCGGCCGGGTCGGGGTCGTGGAACATCACCGCGTGCTCGGTGCGGCCGGTCAGCACCTCGGCGACGACATCGCCCAGCCGGGCGAACATCTCGTTGCCGGAGGCGTTGAGGACGATCCGGTGGAAGGCGATGTCGTGCCGCAGATATCCCTCCAACTGGTGACCGCGCGAGGTGCGGACCATGCCCAGGGCGGCCTCGGTGAGCCGGGCGCACTGTTCCGGGGTGGCCAGCTTCGCGGCCAGGCCGGCGGCGACCGGCTCGACGGCCGAGCGCAGCACGGTGAGGGAGCGCAGTTGGCGGGGTCGGTCGGTGCCGGCGAGCCGCCAGCGGATGACGCGCGGGTCGTAGACGTTCCACTGGTCCGCCGGGCGCACGGTGACGCCGACCCTGCGACGGGATTCGACGAGCTGCATCGACTCCAGGACACGGACGACTTCGCGGACCACGGTGCGGGAGGCGTCGAAGCGGTCGGCGATCTCGTCGGTGCGCAGGACGCTGCCGGGCGGGGATTCGCCGGCGGTGATCGCGAGACCGAGAGCGTCCAGGACACGGGAGTGAAGCCCCTGCACAGGACTGCCTTCAGTGGTCATGGCGTAAGCGTACGGTGACCGCCGATCGAACAATAGATGTGACGTATCCCCCCACCCTCTTGAATAAGTACTACTTAATGGGCTTCAGTGGTGCCGCACGAACCGATGTCGACGAGGACAGCGAGGTACGACGTGAGCTCCCAGCGCGTCATTGTGGTGATGGGTGTGGCCGGCACGGGCAAGACGACCGTGGGCCGGCTGCTCGCGGAGGCCCTCCGTGTCCCCTACGCCGAGGGCGACGCCTTCCACCCGGAAGCCAACGTCGCCAAGATGTCGGCGGGCACCCCGCTGGACGACGCGGACCGGTGGCCGTGGTTGGACGCCATCGGCGAGTGGATCCGTCGCGGCGCGGACCTGGAGGGCGGGATCGTCGCGGCCCCGTCCCTCAAGCGTTCCTACCGCGATCGGTTGCGGAGCTTCGCCCCCGGGGTCGTCTTCGTCCATCTCACCGGCGAACGCCCCCTGATCGAGCGGCGGATGGCGGAGCGCAAGGGGCACTTCATGCCCACCACCCTGCTCGACTCGCAGTTCGCGACGCTCGAACCCCTCCAGCCGGACGAACTCGGCGTCGCCGTCGATGTCCGCGGCACTCCCGAGGAGATCACCCGACGGGCGCTGGAGGCCCTGCACCGACTCTGATCCGAGGGGATCCCGGAGCCACCGCACGGCCCGTCCGCGGGCCCCGCACGCCCTCCCCCGGGCCGCCGCATGCCCGCGAGCCGGCCACCGGGCTCCTCGGGACACCCCGCCGTACCCGACATCACGCAGCACCACCCACCGCCACTGAAGAGCCACGAGTTAAGGAACCGTCACCGTGACCGGTCTCAGCGTCGAGACACTGGCAGCGGCCGCCCCCGGACCCATCACCTCGGCCGGGCACGCCCAGCTGGGCGTGGCCGTCCTCGCGGGCATCGCCGTCATCGTCCTGCTCATCACCCGCTTCAAGCTGCACGCCTTCCTGGCCCTCACCGTGGGCTCACTCGCCCTCGGTTCGTTCGCGGGCGCCCCGCCGGCGAAGACCATCGCCAGTTTCACCGCCGGCCTCGGCGCCACGGTCGCCGGTGTCGGCGTACTCATCGCGCTCGGCGCCATCCTCGGGAAACTGCTCGCCGACTCGGGCGGCGCCGACGAGATCGTGGACACGATCCTGGCGCGCGCCAAGGGGCGGGCGATGCCCTGGGCCATGGTGCTGATCGCCTCCGTGATCGGGCTCCCGCTCTTCTTCGAGGTCGGGATCGTGCTCCTGATCCCCGTGGTGCTGCTCGTCGCCAAACGCGGCAACTACTCCCTGATGCGGATCGGCATCCCGGCCCTCGCCGGACTCTCCGTGATGCACGGGCTGATACCCCCGCACCCGGGCCCGCTCGTCGCCATCGACGCGCTCCACGCGAACCTGGGCGTCACCCTCGCCCTCGGAGTGGTCGTCGCCGTCCCGACGGTGATCATCGCCGGCCCGCTCTTCTCCCGGTACGCCGCCCGTTGGGTGGACATCCCCGCGCCGGAACACATGGTCCCGCAGCGCCCGTCGGCCGAGTTGGAACACCGCCCGCGGTTCGGGGCGACCGTGTTCACCGTGCTCCTCCCCGTGGCCCTGATGCTGGTCAAGGCGCTCGTCGACATCGTGGTCAACGACCCCGACAACGGTGTCCAGCGCGTCACGGACGTGGCCGGCTCACCGCTGATCGCGCTCCTCGCGGCCGTGCTGGTGGGCATGTTCACCCTCGGCAGGGCGGCCGGCTTCACCAAGGAGCGGCTCTCGTCCACGGTGGAGAAGTCCCTGGCCCCGATCGCCGGCATCCTGCTGATCGTGGGCGCGGGAGGCGGCTTCAAGCAGACCCTCATCGACGCCGGAGTCGGCCAGATGATCCTGGAGCTCTCCGAGAGCTGGGCCGTTCCCACGCTGCTCCTGGCCTGGCTCATCGCGGTGATCATCCGCCTGGCCACCGGCTCGGCGACGGTGGCCACGATCTCCGCGGCCGGCCTGGTGGCCCCCCTCGCCGCCGGCTCGTCGACCACGGAGACCGCCTTGCTGGTGCTGGCGATCGGGGCGGGCTCGCTGTTCTTCAGCCATGTCAACGACGCCGGGTTCTGGCTGGTCAAGGAGTACTTCGGGATGACCGTCGGGCAGACCGTCAAGACCTGGTCGGTGATGGAGACCATCATCTCGGTGGTCGGCCTGGGCTTCGTCCTCCTGCTGTCCCTCGTCCTCTGAACCCGGCGGGCGGCCACCCGGCCGGTCAGGCGTGGGGTCGGCCGTCGAGCTGCGCGGCCGCCAGGGCGAATCCGCCCGCGGCGGTGGCGCAGCGCTCCGCGAGGACGGCGACCTCGGCGCGGAAGGCCTCGGCCCCCGGGCCCTGGTCGCGCAGGTCCTCGGCGGCGGCCCGCAATCGCCGCGCGTGTGAGCGCAGGACGGCGCAGTGCGTGCGCAGGGCGGTGGTGTCGGTCATCGGGACCACTCCTCGCCGTCGTGGATCCGGACCAGCCGGCTGTCCGTGATCCGGCTCCGGAAGCGGGTCGGCGAGGCGTGCGCGGGGCGCCGGGAGCGCTGTCCGTACGCGCCGGTCAGGCGGAACACCCGGGTCCGAGGGTCGACGGGGCGTCGCGCGGCGCCCCGGGAGTCCACGGCGAAAACGTGCGTGACCGGGTAGACGGTGGTGAAGTCCCGGCTCCCGGCGAGGTGGAGGGCGGTGCTCCCGCCCAGGCCCCGTCCGAACAGCGCGAGTTCGGTGCCGGAGGGCACGAGGGCGCGGACGGCCCGGGCGACCGCGTGCGCGTACGGGATCTCCGGTCCGTCGGCCACCGCGTGAACATCGACCCCGGCGGGCGTCGTGCCCGCCCCGGGCGCCCCCGGTGGTTCGGCGAGGTGGATGACGTACCGGAGGGCTCCGTCCGGGCCGACGACCTGCTGGACGAGGAGGGTTCCGTCGGGGTCGAGCGAGGCGAGGTTGCGCACGCATCCGGCGACGGTGCCGCTGGTGTCGAGCCGGTCGAGGATCCCGTCGGGGTGGTCGGGCGCCTCGGCGGGGCGGGGGCTCCGGGCGAAGAAGGCGCGTGCGGCGGCGCCGAGACCGAGCAGGGGTTCGGCCGGCATCGCCCGTCCGGTGGCGATCTGCCAACCGGCGTGGTCGTTGAAGGGGTTCTCGTCGGTCAGCGCGTGCCAGGCGAGGAGGTCCGCGAAGGACGGGGACAGCAGCGTGAAGGCGCGTTCGGCGCCCCTGACCCGCATCATCTCGCGGAACAGCCGCACGCCCTCGGCCTGCCGCCCCTCCTCGACCGCCTTGAGGATCGCCGCCGCGTCCGGATCGGCGAGCAGTTCCGGCCGGCCCGCGCCGGCCGCCCGGATCCGGGCCTTGAGACCGCAGACGGCGAGGCTGACGGCGAGGCTCTCGCGGCCGGCGAGGACCCCGGCGAGCCACCCGGCCCGGGCGACGCCCCGGCCACGCGGCGCCCAGCCGAGTCCCGCCGGGTCGGTCAGGGTGCGCAGCAGGGTGCGCCAGCCGAGCCGGCGGGGGCCGCCCCGGCCGAGCGCGCCGGCCGTCAGGCGCCCGCCGAGGGCCAGTTCGGAGGCGTGGCGGGCGGCTTCGCCGACGGCGTCGGCGGCCTCCGCCAGTTCGCGGCACACGGCGTGGAGCGGTTCGGGATCCGGGTCGGTGGACGCGGTGGTCGCGGCGTCGGACATGGGTTCCTCGTGGGGTCGGTACGGCGGGCGGGCGACGGGGCCGGGCGGCTGTGGCACGGGGGGGGCGCCAGCGGGGCGGGTCGGCGGCGGTGCACGTGCCGGGGGGCACGGTCGGGATCAGCGGCGGGTGATCGTGAGCCGGATCCGTCTCGGGTCCAGCGCCGAGGGCAGCGGACCCATCGGATCCAGGGCCGGTCTGCCGTCCCGGACGCGGTGCCCGCGCAGCAGTTCGGCGCAGAACGCGGCCACGACGAGCAGGCCCAGCCGGTCTCCGGGGCAGCGGCCGGCCCCGTGGCCGAAGGGGGCCATCCGGAGGTCCTCGCGGGACCCCGGGGAGGCCCACCTCCCGGGTACGAACACGTCCGCGGCGGGCACGTGCTCGGGGTCGCGCTGGTGGAACAGCGCGGGCAGGAGCACGGGGGTCCCCGCCGGGTGACGCACGCCCCGCCACTCGGTCTCGGTCCGGGTGACCCGGACCAGGTCGGGCACCGCCGGGTAGAGGCGCAGCGTTTCCTGGACGCAGGCCCGCAGCCGGGGCAGTTCGCCCTTGGCGGCGTCGCCGGACCGGGCCTCGGCGGAGGCCGCGTCCTGTTCGGCGGGGTGGGCGGCGAGGAGCAGCAGGGTGCGCAGCAGGGTCGCGGGGACGGCGTCCAGGGCCTGTAGCCAGTGGAGGGCCTGGCCGATGGGGTCGAGGGTGCCGTCGGGGTCGGGGTGCCGGCGGGCCCGCCCGACGAGGGTGTAGGGCTCGGCGGCGGCGGCGTACCGGGCGATGCGCGCGCCCGCCTTCTCGTGGAGGCTCTCGGCGGCGCGGTTCCTGCGGGGCGCCCTGCGCTCGCCGCCGGCGTCGAGCCGGTCGAGCCAGCCGGCGAGTTCCTCGTCCCCGGCGGCCGTGTCGCCGAGCACCATGCGGCGGGCGGCCCGGGTGACGGCGTGTCGGGCGCGGGCGAGTCCGAGGGGGTGGGAGGCGGCGCCCAGTCGGCCGGCCTCGTCGGCGATGACCGCGAGGAAGGGGCCGCAGGAGGGGTGTACGGGGCTGCCCGAGGCCAGCACGATCTCATCGACCTCGCGGCGGCGGGCGCGGAGGTCGTCGCGGTCCTCGTGGTGGGTGGGAGGGCCGGCCTCAGGCGCGGCGCCGGGGGCCCGGCATTTGTCCGGCGGGCACGTCGCGAGTTCGCTCGCGGGCGCTTCGTGGAACCGGGGCAGGTCCTGCGGGTCCAGCAGGACCAGCGTGGGGCCGGTCGGGCCGCGCAGCAGGAGGGGGGCGCCGCCGTGCCGGGCCCGCAGGGCGCGCAGGGTGGCGGCCGGCCAGCGGGGCCGCCCGGAGCCGGCCCCGGGGCGCGGTTGCGGGCGCGGGCCCACCAGGTCGCGTACGAGCACGGGCAGGGTGTGGGTCGCGGCGAAACGCACGGCCTCGGCCCGGCCGGTTCGTGCGGGGCGGCCGCCCTCGGTCGGGGCCGCCTGGCCTCGGGTCGTGGTCGACTGGGTCATGCCGGGACCACCTTGCCTGGGTTGGACAGGCGCTTCGGGTGGGGAAGCCGCCGAGGGGGCGGGCGGCTCGCCGTACCTCCGCACAGCCGGAAAGCAACGGTCGGTGACATCGGGATCACCGTACGTCGAGCGCGGGGGGTGCGCGCTCCGAGTGCTCTGCGGGAGTGGATCGAAGCCCCGGGCCGGGCGGCGGTGCGGGTCCCGTTCATCCGGATCGGGGCGTGCGGCGCCGCCTCACTTCGCGGTGGGCGCGGTGGGCGCGGTGAACACGGCGTCCCGGAAGGCGGTGCGCAGCGGTCCCGTGCCGTGTGCGGGCAGCAGGGCCGCCCAGCGGTGGTGCCGGGGCGAGACCCAGACGGACGGTCCGTCGCCGTGGGCCCAGACGCCGCCGGCCACGGGGTGCCAGAGCAGGCCCCGGGCGGGGGTGAGTTCCCCGGTGCGGATCCGGAGGGACTCCGCGGTCCAGGAGCGGCTGACGGGGTGGTCGGCGGTGGAGAGCAGGTGGCCGAGGAAGCGGCCGAGGTCGCCCAGGGAGGCGTGCAGGGATCCGCCGGCAAAGCGGGTGCGACTCATGCGCAGGGGTTGCCAGACGCGGGCGGTGGCGCATTCGGCGAGCGGGCCGCCGCAGAGGTGTTCGGCGAGCCGGGTCAGTGCGGGCACCCCGTCGGGGTGGGTGAGCAGCTGGTGGGCGGTGGTCTTGCCGGAGGTTCCGGCGGCGGCCGGGCCGTAGGCCGCGAGCGGGGTGTGGAGGGTGAGTTCCCCGGCCGTGACGAGGCTTCCGATGACGGGCCACAGGGCCAGTACGGCGGCGAGCCGGCCGACGTCGGACGGGGTGTCCCCGTCCCCGCCGACGGCGTGGGTGCCGTCGGGGCCGCCGACCGCCCAACGGGCCCCGGGATCCCCGGCGCGTACGAGTTCGTGAATCCGCTGTTGCGTCTGGTCGTCCAGCACCGTCATGGTCGCCCACGCTAATGGCGCCGGCTCCCGGCCTGCCGTGCCCGCTCCGGCGCGGCCGTCGTCCGCCACCCGTATGCCGGTACGACTATCCGTGCGCGAGGGGGCCGTGGGCGATGGGGGCGCGCCGTGTGCGCCGTGGGCGCGGAACGGGGGCGGGACACCCGCGGGTGTCCCGCCCCCTCACGCGTCCGTCCGGCGAGGTGCGCGCCGGTCGGGTCGGGCCCGGCCCCGGACATCGGCCCCGGACATCGGGGCCGGTCCGTCAGGTCCGGTCGGGCCGGTCCGTGACGCGCAGGGTGTTCAGCAGGGGCTTGCCGTAGCCGCTGTGCGTGATGAAGCGGACGTTGAGGACGCCGTCCGTGACCGTCACCGTGTAGGAACGGGTCAGGGCCGTGTAGGTGCCCGCCTCCAGGGAGACGTCCAGGGACGGCAGGACCTGGGTGCCCTCGGCGATGACGTCGAAGACCCGCTTGTTCGGCTTGGTGTTGGAGAGCTCCGCGAAGCCCAGCTCCACCGTGTAGGTCCCGTTCGGGACGTTGTCGAAGCGGTACTCGTACATGCCCTCGCGGGCGTTGCGGTACAGCCGCTGGTCGTCCGTTCCGGCGATGGTGCGGCCGGTGGACTGGACGGTGGCGTTGCCCTGGTAGCCGTACGACCCGGGGGTGTACTTGCGGTCGGGCGACCAGCTGTCACCGACGGCGTCCGTGCCCGCGTAGTCGGATCCCGCGTCCAGGGCGACCTGGTAGCGCGGGACGACGACCTTGACCGGGACGGTCAGGACCGGTGCCCGGCCGCTGGCCGACGTGATCTTGAGGTCCGCGGTGAGGACCGTCCCGGCGGTCAGGCCGGCCGTGTCCACGGTGAGGGTGAGCGGGGCCTTGCCGCCGGTCGGGAGGGTGCCCGAACCGGGGGTGGCCGTCAGCCAGGACGCGTCCTCGGTCACCGTGAAGGCGGTGCCCAGGCCCGGGTTGGTCAGGTCGAGGGTGCGGGTCCGCTTCTGGTTCGCGGGGAGCACGACCTCCACCGCCGCCTTGGCCGCGGTGACCTTGCCGGTGCGCAGGGACTGGGTGACGGCGGTGACGTCGGCCGGCTTGACGTCGACCGTCGCGGTGGCGGACTCGTACGACGGGGCCGACAGTGCGACGGTCCGTGCGCCCGAGGGGGTCTGGACGACGTAGCCGCCGTCCGCGGCCGTGGTGGCGGAGACCGCCGTGTCGCCGGTGCCGACGGTGACCGTGGCGCCCGCGACACCGTTGCCGTCGTTGGCGTCGAGCACCCGACCCGCGACGACTCCGCTCTTGGTGGTCCGGAAGGCGATGGACAGGCCGTCCGAGACGACCGCGGTGTTGAAGGAGTACTTGAAGGCATCGGTGCCGGTGGCGTTCTCCACGCCGATCGTGGCGGTGGAGCCGCCCTTGATGCCGGTGCCGCCCGTCCCCTTGTAGGCATAGGAGACGGTGCCGTCCTCGCCGATGGAGGCCGAGAAGGAGAACGTGTCGGCCTGGGCCGACCAGTGCGACACGCCCCGCCACTCGATGACGTAGGTGCGGTGCGGCGCCGTGCCGGTCACGGCGGTGAAGACACCGGATCCGCTGCCGGCGGCGCCGACGACCAGGTCGTCCCAGAACGGGTAGAGGGCCGCGTTCGGGGTGGCCGTGCTCGGGAGGTCGCCGTTGATGTCGCCGGTGTTGTTGCCGCCGAAGCTGACGGTGCCGTTGGTGCCGATCCACGCCTGGCCGTACGTCTTGCCGTACAGCGGCAGCGGGAACGGCAGGTCGACGCGCTCGGTGGTGTTGTCACCGGTCAGCGCGAGCTGTCGGTCGCCGGCGGCGTAGGGGCGACCGCTCGTGGTGACGCAGGCGTAGCCGTAGGCGTCGGTCCGCTCGGGGAGCTCCACCGCGACGGTGGTGTCCCCGGCGAGGGTGACGTGCGCGCTGCCGCCGGTGACGCAGCGGGAGGCGTGGGTGGCGTTCACGTCGTACGTGCCGTGCGGCAGCGTGACCTCGAAGCGGCCCTGCGCGTCGGTGGTCGCGGTGACCGGGGTCTCGGCGACGGTGACGACGGCGCCCGCGACCGGACCGCCGGCGGCGGAGACCGTGCCGGCGAGCTTGGCGGAGGCGGCCTGGGTGAGGGTGAAGTCACCGGTGGCGGTGGCGTTCTCGGTCACGGTGGCCGTCGCGGTCTGCTGTCCGTAGCCGAACTTCGACGCGGTCAGGGTGTACGCGCCCACCGAGAGGGAGCCGAAGCTGTAGGTTCCGTCGGCGGCGGTGGTCGTCGTACGGCCGATCGGGCCGTCGGCGGTGATCTTCACGCCGGCGACGGGCGCGTCACCGGAGCGGACGGTGCCGCCGAGGGCGCCGATCGCGCCGCGCGGGGCCCCGTTGACCGCGGCGAGGGCGTCCAGCCTGCCTTCGCCGAAGACGTTGTTATCGGCGGCGGTGCCACCGCACTGGCTGCTGTCGGTGTCCGCGGCGGTGCCGTCCAGCAGGGCCTCGGTCTGCGCGATGTCCCCTTCGAGGGCGGGCGCGGCGGACCAGAGGAGGGCCACGGTGGCCGCGGTGTGCGGGGAGGCCATCGAGGTGCCGGAGAAGGCCTCGTACCCGCCGCCGGGCACGGAGGAGCGCACGTTCACGCCGGGGGCCGCGATGTTGGGCTTGATGATGCCGCCGGGGCCCGCGCCGCGCGAGGAGAAGGAGGCGATGGCGCCGTTGATGTCGAAGGCGCCGGAGCTGTAGGAGCTCGCGTAGTCGCCGGGAGATCCGCTGGTGGCGCAGCTCGGGCCGGCGTTCCCGTTGGAGAAGGCCGGGAAGATGCCGGCGGCCCGCCAGGTGTCGACGATCTGCTGGTACCAGTCGTCGTGGGCGGCGCTGCCCCAGGAGTTGTTGACGACGTGCGGGGCCAGGTCGGGCCGCGGGTTCTGACCGTTCAGGTCGGTCGGCGCGACGATCCACTGGCCGGAGGCGAGCAGCGAGGCCTCGGAGCAGGAGTTGCTCTCGCAGCCCTTGGCCGCGATCCACTTGGCGCCGGGGGCGACGCCGATCTTGTTGGCGCCGCCGTCGTCGCCGACCATGGTGCCCATGGTGTGGGTGCCGTGGTCGTTGTTGTCGCAGGGCGCGGCGCCGGCGCAGACGCCGGCCGGGTCGAACCAGTTGTAGTTGTGGTCGTACGACCCGTCGGCGCTCTTGCCGCGGTACTGGTTGTTGACGGCCGGGTGGGTGTAGTCCACGCCGCTGTCGATGTTGGCGACGACGATGCCTTCGCCGCGCACGCCGAGCTGGTCCCAGACCTGGGGGGCCTTGATCCGGTCGATGTTCCATTCGACGGCGTCGGCGGCGGTCTTCTCGCGGCTGCCCACGGCGGGCTTGGGGAGGGAGACCTTGTCGTCGGCGTCGATCCGGGCGACCTCGGGGCGCTGCGCCAGGGTTCCGGCGAGCTTCTCGCTGCCGACGACCCGGACGGCGTTGACGATCCAGAACGAGGTGTACTCCGCCTTCGCGCCGTCCAAGGCCTTGACGACGGCGGCCTGGCTGCGCGCGGCATGGTCCTTCTTGACCCGCAGAACCGTTTCCGCCTTGGCGGCGCGGGTCTTCTGCTTCCCCGCGGCGGTGAGGTCGGCGGCGCTGTCGAGATACACCCAGAAGACGGCCTTCGCGGAGCCGTCGAGCTGGGTGCGGAGCTTCGGTTCGATCTTGCGCTCGGCGGCCCCGGGGGTGGGGCCGGGCTCCGGCGCCGCCGCGGCGACCCCTGCGCCGACGGGTAGCAGCAGGATCGAGGCGAGAGCGGCGAGCGCCGCGCGTAAGGATCGTCGTCTGTCGCGTTGTGCCACGTGTGGTCTCCTCGGACGCCGTGTGCAGGTTGTGCGGAAAGGGCGTGCGTGATGTGCGCGGGTCATGTTGTTCGAGGGGTCATGTTCATTACAAGAGGGCCTATTGAGCCGAGTTTCGGACCGGCCGGGTGGCCCATGTCGGTCGACCGCGCCAGCCTGGGGACATGACCACACCCGACCGGCCGTCACCCGAGCCGCCCCGACCCGACGTCCCGCTCGCCTCGGCCCGGGGCAGGTGGATCCTGCTGACCACCGTCCTCGGATCGGGCATGGCCCTGCTCGACTCGACGGTCGTCAACGTGGCCCTCCCCGCCATCGGGCGGGATCTGGACGCCGACCTCGCGGTGCTCCAGTGGACGGTCAACGCCTACCTGCTGACCCTGGCCGGCCTGATCCTGGTCGGCGGGGCGCTCGGCGACCGGTTCGGACGGCGCCGGATCTTCGTCGTCGGCGTGGTGTGGTTCGCGCTGGGCTCGCTGCTCTGCGGCATCGCGCCGAACGCCGGGGTGCTCATCGCCGCCCGCGCCCTCCAGGGCGTCGGCGGCGCGTTGCTGACGCCCGGTTCGCTCGCCCTGATCCAGGGGTCGATCCACGCCGACGACCGGGCCCGGGCGGTCGGCCTGTGGTCGGGGTTCGGCGGGGTGGGCGCGGCCGTGGGTCCGTTCCTCGGCGGGTGGCTGGTGGACGGGCCGGGATGGCGCTGGGTGTTCCTCATCAACATCCCGGTGGCCGCGCTGTGCGTGCCGGTGGCCCTGAGGCACGTACCGGAGTCCCGGGACCCGCACGCGCACGGCACCTTCGACGTGGCCGGCGCCGCCCTCGGCGCGGGCTCGCTCGCACTGGTCACCTACGCGCTGATCGAGGCCCGCAACGGCGGCGCGCTCGTCATCGCGGCGGCCGTCGGCGGAGTGCTGTTGGCCGGCGTGTTCGTGTACGTGGAGCGGCGGCGGGCCGACCCGATGGTGCCGCCGGACATCTTCGCCTCCCGACAGTTCACGGCGGTCAACCTGGTCACCCTGTGCGTGTACGCGGCCTTCGGCGGGTTCTTCTTCCTCGCCGTGCTCCAGCTCCAGGTGGTGGCCGGATACTCCGCCCTGGCCGCCGGGGCCGCCCTGCTGCCCACCACCGTGCTGATGCTGCTGCTGTCCGCGCGCTCGGGGGCGTTGGCCGAGCGGATCGGGCCGCGGATCCCGCTGACGGTGGGGCCGCTGCTCTGCGCGGCCGGAATGCTGCTGATGCTGCGGGTCGGGCCGCACGCCTCGTACGCACGGGACGTGCTGCCCGCCCTGATCGTGATGGGGATGGGGATGGTGGCCCTGGTGGCCCCGCTGACGGCGACGGTGCTGGCCTCGGTGGACCCGGGTCGGGCGGGTCTGGCCAGCGGCATCAACAACGCCGCCGCCCGCGTCGCCGGGCTCCTCGCGGTGGCGGCGCTGCCGCTGCTGGCGGGGATGGGGCCCGACGCCTACCTCTCCGCCGATCTCTTCGACGCGGCCTTCGACCGGGCCATGCCCTGGTGCGCCGGGATCCTCGTCGTCGGCGCGGCGCTGGCGTGGGCGACCGTGCGCAAGCCGGCGGCCGACGCCCTCCAGCCGCAGTGTCGTACCCAGTGCGGGGTCACCGCCCCGGCGCTCGAATCCCCGCGGGCGGCGCGGCGGTGACCTCTCGGCGGCCGATCACCAGGGGCTCGGCGCCGGCGGCTCGACCACCGGCGGCCGGCCCGCGCGGTGGTGTTGTCCTCGATCCAGGCTTCCGGTGAAGGGCTCGGCGCCGAAACGCGCGCCGACGTGCAGGGCGCTGCCCTCGCGGACGGGGTCCGCGACCAGGTTCCCGCTGACGGTGGTGTCCGCGCCGCCGTAGATCGCGATGCCGTTGGCCAGGGTCGGGCTCTGAACGGTGTTGTGGTCGACGGTGTTGCGGGCGTCGGCCGTCTTCTCGGACCACAGGACGAGCCCGTCGTCACCGGTGCTGCGGACGAAGTTGTCCCGTACGAGGGAGTCGGTGACCTCGGTGTGCAGGTTCAGGCCGTCCGCGATCTGGTCGGTGATGACGTTCCGGGTCACCTTGACGACGTCACCTCCCGGTTCATCCGGCCCGGCGTCGTGATGGTCCAGGTACCGCCCGCCGACCGCACCGACATCTGGGCCAGGGACGCCCGGCAGCAACTCGCGATCCTGTCCGCCGCCACCGCCGCCAAGGGCCGCCGGCTCCAGGCCCTCAGGGTCGACGGCCCGGACACCCTGCGCTCCGACAACCCCGACTTCGTCGACTCCTACCTGAACTTCCACGTGGCCCACGGCGCGGTGATCACTTCGCAGTTCGGGGACCGGGCCAAGGACGCGGGCACCCGCCAGGCGCTCGCGGCGGCTTTCCCGGGCCGCGAGATCGTCCAGCTCGACGTGGACCGGCTGATGGGCGGCGGCGGGGGCATCCACTGCTCCACGATGCAGCAACCCGTCGCGGGCTGAGCCCCCGCGGCACGGAAGCGGATCCGACGGCGGGCGTGCGCGCCGCCCCCGCCGGAGACCCTCCCTACTGGTTCTCGGCGCCCAGCACGAAGAGCAGGTAGACGAAGAAGGCGAAGAGGTGACCGACGAAGAGGTAGGCGATCAGGCGGATGATCAGGCCGCGCGGGAACTTGGACTCGAAGCGCTTCAGCAGGGTGTCCGGCGCCGAACCGGTCTCCTGCGCATCGGCCGGGCCGGTCCGCTCGACGGAACCGGTCCCATCGACGGGACCGGTCGCCGGGACGTCGTTCGCGGGAACACCGGGTGCCTCGTGCGCGGTGGCGGTCACGTTCTCTCCCTGGGACATGGTGCGACTCCTCGGCTAGTGGTGGTGCTGGGTCGCGCCGCCGAGGCACACCCCGGCGAGGCCGCTCTGCAGCAGCGTGTGGACGAACAGCAGGTCGGCGCCGGCGGCGTCGGCCGCCCCGATCCGGTGGGGCGTGAGCGAGTCGAAGTGCGCGCTGTCCCCCGGGTCGAGCAGGTGCTCGGCCTCTCCCAGGTGCAGCCGCAGCCGCCCGGTGAGGACGTACAGCCACTCCTCGCCGGGGTGGACCCGGACCAGTTCGCCCCGGACCTGGCCCTGTGGAACGTGCACGCGCAGGGCCTGCATCCCCCGCCCCGAACCGCCGGCCGGCCAGTAGGTCCAGCCGTCGGCCTCGCGGGTCCCGGGGCCGCCGCCCCGTACGATGGGGTCGGCCGCCGCCGAGGTCTCGCCGAGCAGTTCGGAGACCGTCGTTCCGTAGGTGCGGGCGAGTCCCAGCAGCAGCGGCAACGAGGGCGTGCGCCGGCCCGTCTCCAACCGCGACAGGTGGGCGGGCGAGAGTCGGGCCCGTGCGGCAGCCGCCTCCAGGGTGAGCCCGGCGCGGCGGCGCAGGTCGCGCAGGCGCGGGGCCACGGTGGGGAGTTCCCCCGACGGGTCGTCGGGGTCGGCCGCTTCTTCGGGGCCGGAGGCAGGACCGGTTGTCATGCCTCGATTGAGCCAGATTCCTACCCCACTGGCAAACACTCTTGCCTCTGAGGCAAAAGCTCCGCTCGCTGCCTATACGGGCCGTCGGCCCAGCACGCTCTCCACGGTATCGGCCTGCCCGGCGTCCTTGTCGGGGCGGTGCCGCAGCACCCGTGCGAAACGCAGCGCGACCCCGGCCGGATAGCGGGAGGAGCGTTGCAGGCCGTCGTAGGCGATCTCCACCACCAGTTCCGGTCGGACCCGAACCGTGAAGCCGTCGTCCTCCACCGCCAGTTCCAGCAGCCGCTCGGTCTGCCAGCGCAGCATCACGTCGGTGAGGCCCTTGAAGGTCTTGCCGAGCATGGCGTGGGTGCCGTCGGCGGCGCGGGCGCCCAGATGCAGGTTCGACAGGAGGCCCGTGCGCCTCCCGTGCCCCCATTCGGCGGCCAGGACCACCAGGTCGAGGGTGTGCACGGGCTTGACCTTGAGCCAGTGCGTGCCGCGCCGGCCGGCCGCGTACAGCGAGTCGAGACCCTTCACGACGACCCCTTCGTGGCCCCGGCGCAGGGACTCGGCCGCGAACTCCTCGGCGGCGGCCGTCGCGCCCTCGGCCGCCGGGTCCTCCACCGCCAGCCGCCGCACGCGGGAGGACTCCGGGACCAGCCGGGCGAGCGCCGTGTACCGCTCGCGGACGGGCAGGTCGAGGAGCACTTCCTCCCCCGCGGCCAGGACGTCGAAGAAGTGGACGCGCACGGGAAGGGTCTGCCGGGCGGCCGCCACGTCCACCCGGGAGCCCACGCGGCTCGCGACCTCCTGGAAGGGGACCGGCCGCCCGTCGGGGCCCTGCCCGACGACCTCTCCGTCGAGGATGAACCGCTCGCCGGGCAGCGTCAGGGCCAACTCGGCCACCTCCGGCAGCCGGTCGGTGATCTCGTCCAGGGAGCGCGTGTAGATCCGCACGTCCGGCCCGTCGCGGTGCACCTGGACGCGGATCCCGTCCAGCTTCTCCTCCACCGCGCAGGGTCCCAGCGTGGCCAGCGCCTGCGTCACGGACGCGGCCGTGCCGGCGAGCATCGGCTGCACGGGCCGGCCGACCCGCAGGGTCACCCCCTCCAACGCCACCGCGCCGTCGGCCAGCACCGCCGCGGCCACCCGGGGCAGGGACCCGTCCAACATCACGGCGCGGCGCAGCGCGGCGGCCGGCACCCCGGCGGCCGCCGCCACCGCGTCCAGCGCGACGGCGTCGAGCGCGCCCTGGCGCACCTCGCCGAAGAGCAGACCGCGCAGGAAGCGTTGCTCGGCCTCGGTGGCCGCGCCGAACAGGGCGTCCACGATCCGGTGCCGCTCGGCGCGGGAACCGGTGCCCGCGACGGCGGCGAGTTCGGTCACGGCCGCGTCGACCTCGCCGACGGTGAGGGTCGGCCCGGGCGCGGGGTCGATCTCCCGGCCGAGGGTGCGCCATCCGATGCCGGGGCGGCCCTGGGGCAGCCGCCCGGCGAGGTAGCAGACGACGACGGCGGCCTCCTCCGCGGGCGCGGCGGCGAACACCTCGGCGAGCAGGGCGGTCTTCGCCGAGCGGGCGGAGGTCTCGGAGACCTCCCGGGACACACGCGCGACCTCGGCGAGCAGCATGCGGACCATCCTGCCGCCCCTCGTGCCCGTGCGCAGGTCGGCCGCGCGGAGGAGCCGTGTACGGCAGGCGCGGTACGGGGGGCCGCCCGGGTAGTCCTTGAGAAGGTGCCGGGCTCACCCTGCGGGCTCTCCGGCGGCGGCCCCGGGACGTCTAGGCTTCCTGTATGAAGCTCCGACTGCCCCGGCGTCGCCGGGACCGCCTGTTGGCCGGTGGCGCCGCGCTGGTCGTCCTGGCGGGGGCCGGTACGTTGACGGCCACCGCCGCGGCGTCCGACCCGCCCGGCGTGCAACGCCAGGACCACGTATTGCAGATGCCCGACGCCGGGATCGACATCTCGTACTTCACGGCCGGCGAGGGCGGGGAGGCGGCACGGAAACGGCCCGCCGTGCTGCTCGGCCACGGTTTCGGCGGCAGCAAGGACGACGTCCGCGCGCAGGCGGAACGGCTGGCCCGGGACGGGTACGCGGTGCTGACCTGGTCGGCGCGCGGCTTCGGCCGCTCGGGCGGCCGGATCGGCCTGAACGATCCCGAGCTGGAGGGCAAGGACGTCTCCCGGCTCGTCGACTGGCTCGCGACCCGGCCCGAGGTGCGGCTCGACGCGCCCGGCGATCCGCGCGTGGGCGTGGCCGGGGCCTCGTACGGCGGTGCGGCGGCGCTCCTCGCGGCCGGGTACGACCACCGGGTGGACGCCATCGCCCCGCAGATCACGTACTGGAACCTCGCCGACTCCCTCTTCCCGAACGACGTGTTCAAGAAGCTGTGGACCGGCATCTTCTTCACCACCGGCGCGGCGGGCGGCGGTGCGACCGGTGGCGGCGCGGCGGGCGGCGCGGCCGCCCTCCAACCGTCGGCGCGGTCCGCCGACCCCGCGGCCGCTCCCGGCTGCGGACGGTTCCAGCCGGAGCTGTGCGCGATGTACGAGCGGGTCGCGGTCGCCGGGAAGCCCGACGCCGAGGCCCGTGCGCTGCTGGCCGGACGCAGCCCCTCGGCGGTGGGCGACAAGATCAAGGTGCCCACCCTGATCGTGCAGGGCCAGGACGACTCGCTCTTCCCGCTGGACCAGGCCGACGCCATGGCCAAGGCCATCGCGGCGAACGGCGCGCCCGTGTCCGTGGACTGGGCGAGCGGCGGCCACGACGGCGGGATGCGCGAGGCCGGCCGTGTCGAGGCGCGGGTGACGGCCTGGTTCGACCGCTACCTCAAGGGCGACGAGCAGGTGGACACGGGTCCCGTGTTCCGGGTCTCGCGCACCGGCGGAATCGATTCCACGGACGGAACCGTGCAGGTGCGCGGCGCGAGTGACGACCGCTATCCCGGGCTCACCTCGACGCCCCGGGAGTTCGCGCTCACCGGCCGCGAGCAGACGTTCGCCAATCCGGCGGGCGGCACCCCGCCGTCGTTGTCCTCGCTGCCCGGGATCGGCGGCCGGCTCGCCGCCTTCGGGGCGGGGATCTCGCTGGACTTCCCCGGGCAGAACGCCCGCTTCGAATCGCGGCCGATGACCGAGGAGGTGCGGATCACCGGCACCGCGACCATCACCCTGAACGTGAGGTCGACGGCTACCGACGGTTCGGCCGTGCTGTTCGGCAAGGTGTACGACGTCGGACCCGACGGTCGCGGGCAGGTGCTGCCCGGCCAACTGGTCGCCCCGGTCCGCGTCACGGACGCCGGACAGGGCCGTACCGTCCAGGTGCGGCTGCCGGCCGTCGACCACGCCGTCGAGGCCGGCCACCGGCTGCGCCTGGTGATGGCGGCCACCGATCTCGGGTACGCGTCGCCCGCCGCCCCCGCCACGTACACCGTCTCCGCGCAGGGCCCGCTGTCGGTGCCCGTCGTCCCGGGGGTGCGCACCGCGGCCGCGAGCATGCCCGGTTGGACGTGGGGGCTGCCCCTGGGCGCCCTGGCCCTGGCCGCGGCGCTGCTGGGGATCCGGCGTAACGGCAGGGGCCGCGCCGGGGAACGGGCCGGAGCGACCCGGCCCGATCCCGCGTTGGCCGACGTGCCGCTGGAGATCACCGGGCTGACGAAGCGCTATGCGAAGGCCCGGGACCGCTACGCCGTACAGGACCTGTCGTTCCGGGTGGAGAAGGGCCAAGTGCTGGGTCTGCTCGGCCCCAACGGCGCGGGCAAGACCACCACCCTGCGGATGCTGATGGGGCTGATCTCGCCGGACGCCGGCGAGATCAGGGTGTTCGGGCACGCGGTACGGGCCGGATCGCCGGTGCTGTCGCGGGTCGGCGCCTTCGTGGAGGGCGCGGGCTTCCTCCCGCACCTGACGGGCCGGGCGAACCTGGAGCTGTACTGGCAGGCCACCGGCCGCCCCGCGGCGGACTCCCACATGGCGGAGGCCCTGGAGATCGCCGGACTGGGCGACGCGTTGGAACGCGCCGTGCGGACCTACTCCCAGGGCATGCGGCAGCGGCTCGCCATCGCGCAGGCCATGCTCGGCATGCCGGACCTGCTGATCCTCGACGAGCCGACGAACGGCCTGGACCCGCCACAGATCCGGGAGATGCGTGACGTCATGATCCGGTACGCGGCGGCCGGGCGGACGGTCATCGTCTCCAGCCACCTCCTCTCCGAGGTGGAGCAGTCGTGCACGCACCTGGTCGTCATGGACCGCGGCCGGCTCGTGCAGGCGGGTGAGGTCGCGGAGATCACCGGCGGCGGGGACACCCTGCTGGTGGCCCTGGCCGGGTCGGTGGACGAACTCCTCGTCGAGAAGGTGGCGGCGCTGGAGGGGGTCGGCTCGGTGGTGACCGCGGACGACGGACTGCTCGTACGGCTCGAAGGCGCGACGGCGGCCGAGCTGATCGCGGAACTCGTACGGCTGGAGGTGCCGGTCTCCGCGGTGGGACCGCACCGCCGGCTGGAGGACGCGTTCCTCACCCTGATCGGAGGTTCGGCGTGAGCGCCGTGACAGAGGTGGCCGTGACCGAGGTGGCCGACGGCTACCGCGCGGGCCGTACGCTGCCGTTGCGCGTGGAGGCGCTGCGCCAGTGGCGCCGGCGGCGGACACTGGTGATGGGCGGGATCCTCGCGGCGCTCCCCTTCATCATGATCATCGCTTTCGCGGTGGGCGGCACGCCCGACGAACGCGGTGGCGGCAACGGCCGGATCACCCTGATCGACACGGCGACGGCCTCGGGCGCGAACTTCGCGGCCACCTGCCTGTTCGTGTCGGCCGGCTTCCTCCTGGTGGTACCGGTCGCGCTGTTCTGCGGGGACACCGTCGCCTCGGAGGCGAGCTGGTCCTCGCTCCGCTACCTGCTGGCCTCGCCGGTGCCCCGGGCCCGCCTGCTGTGGAGCAAGCTGGTGGTGGCCCTCGGGTTCAGCCTCGCGGCGATGGTGCTGCTGCCGGTGGTGGCGTTGGCGGCGGGCACGGTCGCGTACGGCTGGGGGCCGCTGAAGCTGCCCACCGGCGGGACGTTGGCGGCCGGTGACACGCTGCCGAGGCTCGCGATCGCCGTCGCGTTCGTCTTCGTCTCGCAGCTGGTCACGGCCGGACTGGCGTTCTGGCTGTCGACGCGGACGGACGCGCCGCTCGGCGCGGTGGGCGGGGCGGTCGGGCTGACGATCGTCGGGAACGTCCTGGACGCGGTGACCGCGCTCGGATCGTGGCGCGAGTTCCTGCCCGCGCACTGGCAGTTCGCGTGGGCGGACGCCCTCCAGCCCCACCTGGAGTGGGGCGGGATGATCAAGGGCACGGTGGTGTCGGTGTCGTACGCGGTGGTGCTGTTCGCGCTCGCGTTCCGGGGCTTCTCCCGCAAGGACATCGTGTCCTAACCGGCCGCCGCCCGGCGGGCGTTCGCACGTGCTGCCCACGGGCGGACAGGGCGGTGACCCCGGGCCGGGCGCCGTGACACGGTGAACCTTTGCGGTCACAGCACTGGGTCCTGTCGTCAAAGTGGCGCCGGTAGGGCCCGCGGTGTCCGGTGCCGTGCATCGCAAGGCGCAGCGGCGCCCGTGTACTGGACGTACTCGGGTGCCCCGACAACGCGGCGAGGTGCGGTACCAGGCGCCGCGGGCCAGGCGAGACTTCGACGACAGGACCTAGCGGAGCACCCGGACGGGCGCACCGTCGAGGTACGCGCGGATGTCCTCGACGGCCTCGCCGTAGTACGTCGCGTAGTTGTCCCGCGTGACGTAGCCCAGGTGGGGCGTGGCCAACAGGTGGGGCGTCGTGCGCACGGGATGGTCCCGCGGCAGCGGTTCGATGTCGAAGACGTCAAGACCGGCGCCCGCGATCCGCCCCTCGCGCAGGGCCTCGATCAGCGCGTCCTGGTCGACGATGGCCGCCCGCGAGGTGTTGACGAGGTAAGCGGAGGGGCGCATCAGCGCGAGTTCCGGCGCCCCGATCAGGCCGCGGGTGCGGTCGCCCAGCGCGAGGTGGACGGACACGAAGTCGCTCTCCGCGAGGAGTTCCCGCTGGGACCCGGCCAGGGTCACCCCCACCTCGTCGGCGCGTTCCCTCGTGAGGTTCCGGCTCCAGGCCGTGACCTCCATGCCGAAGGCGAGGCCGATCCGGGCCACCCGGCCGCCGATCTTCCCGAGGCCGAGCAGGCCGAGCCGGCGTCCGTGCAGGTCGGCGCCGAGGGTCTGCTGCCAGGGCCCTCCGGTGCGCAGGGCGGTGTTCTCGGGAACGATGCCGCGCGCCAGGGCCAGCAGCAGCGCCCAGGTGAGTTCGACGGGCGGGGTGGAGGAACTGCCGGTGCCGCACACGGTGACGCCGTTGCGCGCGGCGGCGGCGTGGTCGATGACGGAGTTGCGCATGCCGCTCGCGACGAGCAGGGCGAGGCGGGGCAGCCGGTCGAGCAACGAGGCCGGGAAGGCAACCCGTTCGCGCAGGGTGACGACGATGTCGAAGTCGGCCAGGCGGGCCGCGAGCCGGTCCTCGTCGTCCAGGTGGTCCCGGTAGGTGACCACCTCCACCCGGTCCGCGATCGTGGACCAGTCGGCGGAGGCGGCCGCCACGTCCTGGTGGTCGTCGAGAACGGCGCAGCGGAGCGAGGTCGTGGTCACCGCCCCCCCGCGCCGGCGCCGCCGATGCCGTCGATGGCGTCGATCTCGGCGAGCAGCGCGGCCTCCAGGGGCCGGTCGGCGACGGCCGCGTTGGCCCGCACCTGCTCGGCGGAGGTGGCGCCCGCGATCACTGAGGCACAGCCCGGCTGCGCGGAGAGCCAGCCGATGGCGAGTTCCAGGACCGTGCGGCCGTACTTCCCGGCGAGGCCGGCCAGTGCCTCGACGATGTCCAGGCGCTCGTCGGTGAGGTAGGCGTCACGGCCTTCGAGGCGCGAACCGGGCGGGACGGGCGCGCCGCGCCGGATCTTGCCGGTGAGCAGACCGTTGGCCAGGGGGAAGTACGGGAGCACGCCGACGCCGTGGTGCAGGGCGGCCGGGACGAGTTCCCGTTCGGCGGACCGCTGGAGCAGCGACCATTCGTTCTGCGCCGACACGAAGGGCGCGGCGCCGATCTCCCGGGCGACGTGGGCGGCTTCGGTGAGCTGCCAACCGCTGAGGTTGGAGTGTCCGATGTAGCGGACCTTGCCCTCGGTGACGAGTTCGGTGAGCGCGGCGAGGGTCTCGGCGATGGGGACGGCGCCGGCTCCGTCCATGGTGGCGGCCTCCAGCGTCTCCCGGGGGATCGCCTGGAGTCCGGCAAAGAAGATGATCATGTTGTAGCCCATCCACTGCCAGGCCGAGATGTTGACC
>NZ_JAPNLK010000041.1 GCF_026627505.1 Streptomyces sp. H27-H5
AGAAAGAACCTCGGAGAACCCGCCACCGGGACGGCCACCCGGGATACCGGCCTGCCCGAATCCGGAAACCCACCACAAAAGCAATCACACCGCGTGATCAAAGATCACGCGGTGGATCGAGGCTCAGCGGTCCGGCTCGGGGTCCTTCAGCCAGTTCACCAGCTCGGTCGTGAACGCGGCCGGATCCTCCTCGTGGGGGAAGTGCCCGAGCCCGTCGAACAGCCGCCAACGGTAAGGCGCTTCGACGTACTCCCCGGAGCCCGCGGCGCTGCGCGTACGCATCACCGGGTCGAGCGAGCCGTGCAGGTGCAGCGTCGGCACCCGCACCGGTCGCTTCATGCGCCGGTTGAACTGGAGCCCGTCGGGCCGGGCCATGGAACGCATCATCCAGCGGTACGGCTCGATCGAGCAGTGCGCGGTGGACGGGATGCACATCGCCCGCCGGTACACGGCCAGTTCCTCCTCCGCCGGCGGCACCGGACCCGACCAGTCCCGGATCAGCTGCCCCACGAGCGCCCCGTCGTCCGCGACGAGCCGGCGCTCGGGGATGAACGGCCTCTGGAACCCCCAGATGTGGGAACTCGCGCGGGTCTGCCCGAAGTCGGCGAGCATCGCGGAGCGCCAGCGCCTCGGGTGCGGCATCGACGAGACCACCAGTCGGCGCACCAGCTTGGGCCGCATCACGGCCGCCGTCCAGGCGAGGTAGCCGCCCAGGTCGTGCCCGACGAGCGCGGCGTCCGGCTCGCCCAGGGACCGGATGACCCCGGTGACGTCGAGCGCCAGGTTCGCCGGGTCGTAACCGCGCGGGGTGCGGTCGCTGCCACCCACCCCGCGCAGGTCCATCGCGACGGCGCGGTAACCGGCATCGGCGAGCGCGGTCATCTGGTGCCGCCACGTCCACCAGAACTGCGGAAAGCCGTGCAGGAGCAACACCAAGGGACCGTCACCGAGCTCGGCCACGTGGAACCGCGCACCATTGGCCGCGACGTCCCGGTGCGTCACCGCCCTCCCGCCCGGGATGTCGATCCGTGCCGCGGAGGCGGCAGTGGGCGGGGCGCCGAAGTCCGGCGAGGGGGCGGTCATGAGGACGAGCGTGCCACACCCACAGCGTTGTCACTCACCGCGCGCGGGTGAGGCTTGACGGTCGCGACGACCGCCGCGGTCTGCTTGACGGAGGCGATGGACTTCTCCGGCGGCTTGACCTTCTTGAACTTCGACACGGCCAGCAGCGCGAGCAGGCCCGCGAGCAGCAGGAACGCGACGCCGACGATGAGGAAGGACCACGCGAGCCCGAGCCCGAGGTTGTGGATCCCGTACGCCGCGGCGAAGCTCAGCACCGGCAGGGAGAAGAGCGCGAACACTCCCGCGACCGAAATGGCGGCGCTGCCGACACCCGCGCGCTTGACGTCCTGGCGCAGCTCCGCCTTCGCGAGGGCGATCTCGTCGTGCACCAGGGCGGACATCTCGGCGGTGGCCGACGCGACCAGCTGACCCAGCGTGCGCTCGGCTCCTTGCGGCCCTTGGTCCACTGCGCTCATCGCTCTCTCCCTAAGTCGTCCGTCGTCGACGGCTGTCCTTCGTCACTCAGATCATGCCGGACGGTCGCCGTCGGTGCGGCCCCCGGTGTCCGCTTCCGTTGCGCCGGTCGTGGCGGACGCCGTCCCCGGGGCCGCCGCCGCCTCGGCCCTGCGACGGTGTTCCGCGGCCTTCTCCTCGTGGATCCGCGCCATGCGCAGGTGGTAGCCGGGGTCGTCCTGCTCGTAGATGTCGGGGATTCCGTCGAGATCCTCGTCGCGATCCTCCGCGTCGGCGAGCGCCCGGTACCTGCGGTCGCGCATCTTCAGCATCACGCTCGCGATGATCGCGGCGATCAGCGAGCCGATCAGGACGGCGGCCTTGACCTCGTCCATGAGGGTGGCGTCGTCGGCGAAGGCGAGTTCGCCGATCAGCAGGGAGACGGTGAATCCGATGCCGGCGAGCGAGGCCACGGCGAGCACGTCCGGCCAGGCCAGGTCCTCGTTGAGCTCCGCCCTGGTGAAGCGCGCGGCCAGCCAGGTGCCGCCGAAGATGCCCACCGTCTTGCCGACGACCAGGCCGAGGACCACGCCGAGGGTCTCGGGGCGGGTGAAGACCTGCGCGATGGCCTCGTCGGAGAGGGACACGCCCGCGGAGAACAGGGCGAAGAGGGGGACGGCCAGCGCCGCGGAGATCGGGCGGACCAGGTGCTCGATGTGCTCGCCGGGAGACTGCTCCTCGCCCTCCTCGCGGTGGCAGCGGAGCATCAGGCCCATGGCGACGCCGGCGATGGTGGAGTGGACCCCGCTGTTGTACATCAGACCCCAGATGACCAGGGCGAGCGGGACGTACACGTACCAGCCGCGGACGCGCTTGCGGAGCAGGAACCAGAAGAGGACCAGGCCCACGAGGGCGCCGCCGAGCGCCAGGAAGTCGATGTCGCTGGTGAAGAACACCGCGATGATCAGGATGGCGAACAGGTCGTCCACGACCGCGAGGGTCAGCAGGAACGCGCGCAGGGCGGACGGCAGCGAGGTGCCGATGACCGCGAGGACGGCCAGCGCGAAGGCGATGTCGGTGGCGGTCGGGACGGCCCAGCCGCTGATGGAGCCGTCGCCCAGGACGTTGACCAGTACGTAGACCAGCGCGGGAACCGCCATGCCGCACAGGGCGGCGATCACCGGGAGGGCGGCGGCCTTGGCGTCGCGCAGGTCGCCCGCGACGAGTTCGCGTTTGAGCTCGATGCCCGCGACGAAGAAGAAGATGGCCAACAGCCCGTCGGCCGCCCAGTGCTGGATCGAGAGGTCCAGGCCCAGGGAGGCGGGGCCGATGTGGAAGGACCGGACGGTGTCGTAGCTGTTCGAGAGGGCCGGGATGTTCGCCCACACGAGCGCGGCGATCGCGGCCAGCAGGAGCAGGACACCGCCGACGGTCTCGGTGCGCAGGGCATCGGCGACGAAGCGGCGCTCGGGCAGCGACAGCCTGCCGAGCAGCTTGCGGCTCTTGTCGTCGGTGGGGCGGGGCGCGGCCACGTGAAGGACACCTCCGGGGTGGGTTGGACGGCATGACGAAGCACATTGCCGACCAGACTTCCCGGCGCACCCTGTGGAGTACTTATTTACGTTTCTCGTACTTTACAGGCGGTACGCAAGGTCATATCCAGTGATCTTCGGGTGATCATCACTTTAAGTGCGAAAGGGGCATCCGGCGCGGCGCGCCGAATGCCCCTTCCCGCCGTGTCGCGCGGCCGACTCAGTCCTCGCTGCCCGCCGCGGGCAGCTTGCTCTGGATCAGGTCCATGACCGAGGAGTCCGCGAGCGTCGTGACGTCACCGACCGCCCGGTTCTCCGCCACGTCACGCAGCAGACGGCGCATGATCTTGCCCGAACGGGTCTTCGGCAGTTCCTGCACGGGCAGGATCCGCTTCGGCTTCGCGATCGGGCCGAGTGTGGCGCCCACGTGGTTGCGCAGCTCGGCGACCAGGGTCTCCGTCTCCGAGGCGCTCCCGCGCAGGATGACGAAGGCCACGATGGCCTGACCGGTGGTCTCGTCGGTCGCGCCGACCACCGCCGCCTCGGCGACGGACGGGTGCGAGACCAGCGCGGACTCGACCTCGGTCGTCGAGATGTTGTGGCCGGACACCAGCATCACGTCGTCCACCCGGCCGAGCAGCCAGATGTCGCCGTCGTCGTCCTTCTTGGCGCCGTCGCCCGCGAAGTACTTGCCCGCGAAGCGCGACCAGTACGTGTCGATGAAGCGCTGGTCGTCACCCCAGATGGTGCGCAGCATCGAGGGCCACGGCTCGGTGAGCACCAAGTACCCGCCCCCGCCCTTCGGGACCTCGTTCGCCTCGTCGTCCACCACGGTGGCGCCGATGCCGGGCAGCGCGCGCTGGGCCGAACCGGGCTTGGTCGAGGTGACGCCCGGCAGCGGCGAGATCATCATCGCGCCGGTCTCGGTCTGCCACCAGGTGTCCACGATCGGGCAGCGGTCGCCGCCGATGTGCTTGCGGTACCAGATCCAGGCCTCGGGGTTGATCGGCTCGCCGACCGAGCCCAGCACCCGCAGGCTGGAGAGGTCGAACTTCGCGGGGATGTCGTCGCCCCACTTCATGAACGTGCGGATCGCCGTGGGCGCCGTGTAGAGGATGGTGACGCCGTACTTCTGCACGACCTCCCAGAACCGACCCTGGTGCGGGGTGTCCGGGGTGCCCTCGTACATGACCTGGGTGGCACCGTTGGCGAGCGGCCCGTAGACGATGTACGAGTGCCCGGTGACCCAGCCGATGTCGGCGGTGCACCAGTAGACGTCGCTCTCCGGCTTCAGGTCGAACACCGCGTGGTGGGTGTACGCGGCCTGCGTCAGGTAGCCGCCGGAGGTGTGCAGGATGCCCTTCGGCTTACCCGTGGTCCCCGAGGTGTAGAGGATGAACAGCGGGTGCTCGGCGTCGAAGGCCTGCGGGGTGTGCTCGGCGGACTGACGCCCGACGATCTCGTGCCACCAGACGTCGCGGCCCTCGGTGAAGGCGGTGTCCTGGCCGGTGCGCTGCACCACGAGAACATGCTTGACCTGCGGACACTTGCCGACGGCCTCGTCGATGGCGGGCTTGAGCGCACTGGGCTTGCCGCGGCGGTAGCCGCCGTCGGCGGTGATCACCAGCTTGGCGTCGGCGTCCTGGATGCGGGAGGCGACGGCGTCGGCGGAGAAACCGCCGAAGACCACCGAGTGGGCCGCGCCGACGCGGGCGCACGCCAACATCGCGACGACGGCCTCGGGGATCATCGGGAGGTAGACGGCGACGCGGTCGCCGGCGACGACACCCAGCTCGGTCAGGGCGTTGGCGGCCTTGGAGACCTCGTCCTTGAGCTGCGCGTAGGTGATCGACCGGCTGTCGCCGGGCTCACCCTCGAAGTGGAGGGCCACGCGGTCGCCGTTGCCGGCCTCCACGTGCCGGTCCACGCAGTTGTACGCGACGTTCAGCTTGCCGTCCGCGAACCACTTGGCGAAGGGCGGGTTGCTCCAGTCGAGCGTCTCGGTCGGCTCGGTGTCCCAGGTCAGCCGCCGGGCCTGCTCGGCCCAGAAGCCCAGCCGGTCCGCATCGGCCTGTGCATACGCAGCCTCGGTCACATTGGCGGCGGCGGCCAGATCGGCGGGCGGTGCGAACCGCCGCTCCTCTTTGAGCAGATTGGCCAGGCTTTCATTGCTCACGACATCTCCCTTTCCCAGGGTGTCCGTTGTGTCCCCGGGCATAGCTCATCAGTCGGCGGCCCGGGTGACAAGGGGTAGCCGGGAATTGGTTTAGACCTATATCACGGCCGGAGCCACGTGCAAGTGGCCCCTTCTCGCCGCAGGGCGCGAGAAGGGGCCACTTTGTGGCACGGGTATCGGAGGGTATCGGTTCAGCCGGGTACGCGATCCGGGCCGGGGTGCGCGGGAGGTTCAGGCGCGTTGACCGACGCTGTCGAAGACCCGGCAGTCGAAGAAGTCCTCACCCTCCGAGAGCAGATATGCCTGCGCCTCGCCCACGTGGAAGTACATGCCGTGCAGCTCCAGCGTGCCCTCGGCGAGCCGGCGGGCGACCGATTCGTGCGCCCGCAGGTGCTCCAGCTGCTGCACCACATTGGTCAGGCACAACTGTTCCACGGCGTCGGCCGGGAGCCTGCCGGAGATCCGGGCCCACGCGTGATGACGGCTGGCCATCCGCTCCAGGCTGGGCAGGCCGTGCCGCAACCAGCGGCGCAGCGGGGTCATCGGGGTGCCGGGGTGGGAGTTCAGCAGGGCCTGCATGGCCCCGCAGCCCGAGTGGCCGCACACCGTGATGCTGTCCACCTGGAGGACGTCCACGGCGTACTCGATCGCCGCCGCCACCGAGTCGTCCGTGGACTCCGCCCCCGGCAACGGCACCAGGTTGCCGACGTTGCGCACGGTGAACAGGTCTCCGGGACCGCTGGCCGTGATCATGCTGGTCACCAGGCGGGAGTCCGCGCAGGTGAGGAAGAGCTGCGAGGGCCGCTGCCCCTCGCGCGCCAGCCGGGCCAGTTCGTCACGGACATGGGGAGCGGTGTCCCGCTGGAACGCGCTGATGCCGTTGGCCAGCCGATCCGCTCCGCGCCGCCGGGGCTCGACCGCCGGACCGCCCGCGGCGGCGCCGGGGATCGTACGGTTCTGTGCGTGGACGGCGTCGCCCGAGCCGGCGTCGGCGCGGTGGTCGCAGTGGTTCTGCCAGGGGGTCCAGGGGCGGCAGCACTGATGGGTCCCGCGCTGGCCTGCTTCGGCACCCATGCCCCGGTCGGCCATGCTGTGGTCGGTCTCGGGGATGCGGTTGACGGAGCGGCCGGTGACCTCCACCGAACCGCCGTGCGCCCGATGGGAGTCCTGCCAGTCGTGCAGGGTCTCGTAGGCGGCATGGTCCATGAACGAGCCGTCCAGCTCGATCACCGCGTGCCGGTCGTGCGGGATCTGGTTCAGTACCCGACTCAACCGGGGCACCGCGAGGAAGGTCAACTGGCCGCGTGCCCAAACGCGGTGGACCCCGTCGAGCTCCTCGACCGTGATCCGGGTCCGCGCGAGGCGGTGCAGGGCCAGGCCGACCGCCACGGCCACGCCGACGGCGACCCCCTCCAGCACCCCACCGAGCACCACGGCCACGATCGTTGTCGCGTAGACCAGGACTTCACGGTGTCGGGTGACGGTCCGCAGATGCGTGATGCTGACCATCTGCACGCCCACCGCCATCACCAGGGCGGCCAGCGCGGCGAGCGGGATCAGATCGAGGACCGGCACGAGCAGCGCGGCCGCGATCAACACCCAGAGCCCGTGCATCATCGAGGAATTTCGGCTGGTGGCACCGGATTTGACGTTGGCGACGCTACGGACCGCCACGCCCGTGACGGGCAGCCCGCCCAGCGCTCCGGAGACGATGTTCGCCGCACCCTGTCCGCGCAGTTCACGGTTGAGGTCGACGCGCGGCGGACGGTTGTCCGTGCCCCGCTCGGAGGCGATCAGCTTGTCGGTGGCGACCGCGGACAGCAGGGACTCCACACTGCCGACCAGCGTGATGGTCAGTACCGCGGCGATGAGGCCGAGGACCGGGCCCTCGGGCAGCTCGGGCAGTGCGTGGCTGCGCCAGGACGGCAGGTCCACCCGGGGCAGGCTGAGTCCGGCCAGGGCGGCGAACGTGGTGGCCGTGGCGACGGCCGCGAGCGCGGCGGGAACCTTGCGCAGGTTCCGGCCGATCCGGCCCGGCAGTCGAGGCCAACCGAGGAGGATGACCAGGGTGAGCGCGCTGATGCCCAGTGCGACCGGATGGAGGTCGGCCAACTGGCCGGGCAGACCCTGCACGTTGGCCACGGCGGAGCTCTGCGGGGTGCCGCCGAGGACGATGTGCAGTTGCGCCAGCGCGATGGTCACGCCGATGCCGGCGAGCATGCCGTGCACGATCGCCGGGCTCACCATCAGCGCCGACCGGGCCGTACGCAGGAAGGCGAGCCCGAGCTGGCAGCAGCCGGCGAGCACGGTGATGGCGCAGGTGGTGCGCCACCCGTAGCGCTGGATCAGTTCGGCGGTGACCACCGTGAGGCCTGCGGCGGGGCCGCTGACCTGGAGCGGCGCACCCCCGAGTCGTCCGGCCACGATCCCGCCGACGGCCGCGGCCACCAGCCCCGCCTGGAGCGGGGCGCCCGTGGCCAGGGCGATGCCCAGCGAGAGAGGCAGGGCGATCAGGAAGACGGCGATGGAGGCGGAGAGGTCTGCCGGGAAGCTTTTGACGGAAACGGGGGGCGGGGTGGACGGAGGGGGCGAGAGGGCGGTGCCCGTGGAGTCTTCGGCGGCGCCTTCGGTGGTGGCTTTCATGGGTTCCCGTCTCCTCTGGGGGAGGGATGAAGCGGCGGGAGTCTCAACACTCGGTAAATGAACGGTAATGGAGAGTAAAGAGAGGTGGTGGGAAATAGGAGTAAATGGCCTAGGAATTAGCCCCCAGGAGTGATTAAACATTTTGTCCGGCTTGTCACACCTTCCTTAAACCTGACCGCATGGGACGTTGCGGCGCGGAAGTCCTGCGATGGAACTGCGAGGGAGAGGTGTGCGGATGATCGCCGCCACGAAGAAGATCGCCGGCGGCCTGGTCGCCACGGCCCTGGTCCTGGGCGCTGCCGGGTGCTCCTCGGAACCCGCCAAGCCCGCGCCCGGTGGCCCGAACGCCAGGAAGGGCGCCGCCGCACCGGAAGCGGCCCCGGGCAGTGTGAAGCGGCTCATCGGGGACGGCTCGACCGCGTACACCGGCCTCCAGCCGAACGTCGTGAAGCCGCAGCGGATGAAGCCCGGTGAGAAGCCCCCGCAGTTCGTCGTCTTCTCGTGGGACGGCGCCGGCGAGGACAGCCAGAAGCTCTTCTCGCACTTCCGTGAGGTCGGCAAGGAGTACAACGCCCGGATGACCTACTTCCTCAGCGGCGTGTACATGCTGCCGGAGGAGAAGGCATCGCTCTACACCGCTCCTCAGCACTCCCCGGGACGTTCCGACATCGGTTTCGGCGACCTCCAGGGCATCAAGGACACCGCCACCCAGGTGCGTGCGGCCTGGCAGGAGGGCAACGAGATCGGCACCCACTTCAACGGCCACTTCTGCGGCCCCGAGGGCGGCGTCGGCACCTGGTCCGTCGAGGAGTGGAAGAGCGAGATCAGCCAGGCCAAGTCGTTCGTCAAGAACTGGAAGACGAACACCCCGGCGCTGAAGGGCCTGGAGCCGCTCCCGTTCGACTACGACAAGGAGTTGATCGGCGCCCGCACCCCCTGCCTCGAAGGCCAGAAGAACTTCATGCTGGCGGCCAAGGACATGGGCTTCCGCTACGACTCCAGCGGCATCAGCAAGCAGATCTGGCCCAAGAAGACCGACGGGCTCTGGGACCTTCCGCTGCAACTGGTGCCCATGCCGGGGCGCGCCTTCGACACGCTGAGCATGGACTACAACTACATGGTCAACCAGTCCGGGACGACCACCCAGGGAGACCCCTCGCAGCACGCCTACTGGGGCGAGCAGATGCGCGACGGCCTCCAGAAGGCCTTCGACCGGGTCTACCAGGGCAACCGGGCGCCGCTGATCATCGGCAACCACTTCGAGTCCTGGAACGGCGGCACCTACATGAAGGCCGTCGAGGACTCCATCAAGTCCATGTGCACCCAGAAGGAAGTCCGCTGCGTGCCGTTCCGCGAGCTGGCCGACTGGCTGGACGCCCAGGACCCGAAGGCGCTGACGTGGATGCGCGGCCTCGACGTCGGTGAGGCTCCGAAGGACGGCTGGAACAAGTTCCTCACCGCGGGGCCGCCGGCAGCGCCGGCCGCCCCCGGTTCCCCGGCCGGGGTCAAGCCGGCTGCGGAGTCGGCCGAGTCAGGGTCGGACGAGGGCTGACCACCTCCGCGCTCGGGGTCTCGCGGAGGACGAAATCGGGGTCGACCTGTTCCGCCAGGTCGACCCCGGTCTTCGCGTTCCCCCAGCTCTCGGCGTTCCGCAGGTGGAAGTGGACCATCTGCTGCGTGTACCGGGCCCAGTCGCGGTCGGCGTACGAGTCCTCGGCGGCGTCCTGGAGCGCCTGCAGCGCCAGCCGGTTGGTCGCCTCCAGCAGCTCGAACCGGGCCGGGCGCCCCTTCTCCATCGACCGCACCCAGTCCGAATGCCCGACGGTGACCAGCAGGTCGTCGCCGACCTCGTCCTGGAGGAACTCGATGTCCTCCGGCCCCTGCACCTTGTTGCCGATCACCTTGAGCGCGATCCCGAAGTCCCGGGCGTACTCCTTGTACTGGCGGTAGACCGAGACGCCCTTGCGAGTCGGCTCGGCCACCAGGAAGGTCATGTCGAAGCGGGTGAACATGCCCGACGCGAACGAATCCGAACCGGCGGTCATGTCGACGACCACGTACTCGTCCGGACCGTCGACCAGGTGGTTGAGGCAGAGTTCGACCGCCCCGACCTTGGAGTGGTAGCAGGCCACACCCAGGTCTGCCTCGGTGAACGGCCCCGTGGCCATCAGGCGGACGGGCTCGCCGTCGAGCATCAGCGTGCGCGCGCACGCCTCGTACACCGGGTTGTCCTCCGTGACCCCCAACAGGCGGGAGCCGGTTCCGGGCGGAGTCGTCTTGATCATGGCCTCGGCGGACGCGATGCGCGGGTTCGATCCGCGCAGGTAGTCCTTGATGAGGGGCAGGTGCGCGCCCAGGGCGGGCAGCTCGGCGGCCTCGTCCTCGCCGAGCCCGAGGGCCACGCCGAGATGCTGGTTGATGTCGGCGTCCACCGCGACGACGGGGGCTTCATTGGCGGCAAGGTGGCGGATGAAGAGGGAGGACAGCGTGGTCTTGCCGCTGCCGCCCTTTCCCACGAAAGCGATCTTCATGTTCACCAAGCGTAGTGGGTTGATCGCGCTACGTGGTCTAGCTGAGTGAAGAAGACCACTCCAAGGAGGGGTCGGTGCTATGCGCGCACAGTGCGTAGGCTCCCTACTTATGAGTAGCGCTGCTGACCCGCTGGCCCCACTGGCCGGGCTGCCGGGTGTCTCCGATTCCGTGGATTCCGTACGCAAGGCCGTGGACCGGGTCTACGGGCACCGGGTGATGCGTCGTCGCAGCGGGGAGATCGCCTCGGAGGCGGCGCTGCGCGGCGCGCGCGGGAGCGCGGCGCTGTCGGGCGCCGACTGGGCCCTGGAAGAGGTGCGTCGCCGCACCGACTTCGGCTCGGAGGCGCAGGCGCGGGCGGTGGGCGCCGCGCTGCGCCTGACGGCCGAGGCCGGGCAGCTCCTGAGCATCTGGCGACAGTCCCCGATGCGTGTGCTCGCACGCCTGCACCTGGTCGCGTCGGGTTCGACGCCCGCGGCTGCGGACGCCTTCGCGCCGTCGGCGATCGAGGGCGACACGGTGGGGCGGCCCCGCCTGGCGGGTGAACCGGTGGACGAGCCGCTGATCGACCTGCCGCTCCCGAGCGCCGAGGAGGTCGCCGGCCGGCTGGACGGGCTGTCGCGGCTGATCATCGCGGGCGGCTCCTCACCGGCGCTGATCACGGCATCGGTGGTGCACGGCGAACTGCTGGCGCTGCGTCCCTTCGGGACCTACAACGGCCTGGTCGCACGGGCGGCCGAGCGGATCGTACTGATCAACAGCGGCCTCGACCCGAAGGCCATCTGCCCGGCCGAGGTCGGCCACGCGGAGCAGGGCGCGGAGGCCTACGTGGCGGCCTTCGAGGGGTACGTGTCCGGAACCGCGGAGGGGATGGCCGCCTGGATCGCGCACTGCGGGCGGGCGATCGAGCTGGGCTCCCGGGAGTCGATGGCGGTCTGCGAGGCGCTCCAGCGCGGCGCTGCCTGACGCGGGCACTGCCTGAACGCGGGCGGGCGCTGCCTGTGAACACGGGCACTGCCTGAATGCGGGCACTGTCTGCTGAACGCGGGCACTGTCTGAACACGGGTTGCGGCGACACCGTCTTGCCTTGGTGTCGCCGCTGGCACTCGCGCCCAGTTACCAAGCGTCCTCGAATGTATGCCCATCAGGTCGGGAACTTTGCCCGTCACCTGGTGCGGCTGGCCCGTATTCGACGGGTCGACGTCGCGTGGGTGCTCGGCGTTCATGCTTCGGTCCGTGGGCCTTACTGCGTTTTAAAGATGATCCTCTCGGATGTTCTTTGGTCTCGCGGGCCGTTGACTCCTTTGTACTCCGCTTCGGAGACAAGCGAAACCCCTGGCTCCACTTCTTTACTTTCCTGGACGAGCCGGGGCGATCCGGACATTCGATTTCCGGGCGCGACAGTTCCCCGACGAGGCCGTTCGACCCTCCCCGCAGGCGACCTCACGCCCGCGCGGATCAACCGGCGGAGGCGCTCGCCCGCCGCCGGCTCGCGTACCAGACGAGCCCGGCCGTGGCGGCGGCCGCGCCGACCGCCGCGGCGGCCACCAGGGCCGGTCGAGAGGTCATGGAACCCGGCAGTCGCTGCTTCAGTCGCACGGGCTTGTTGAACACCAGCACCGGCCACTCCCGCGCGACCGCCTCGCGCCGCAACGCCCGGTCGGGATTGACGGCGTGAGGGTGTCCTACCGCCTCCAGCATCGGCACATCGGTGATCGAGTCGCTGTACGCGTAGCACCGCGCGAGGTCGTACCCCTCCGACTCGGCGAGCTCGCGGACCGCCTCCGCCTTCGTCGGTCCGTAGGCGTAGTACTCGATCTCGCCCGTGAAGCAGCCGTCGTCGCCGACCACCATCCGGGTCGCCACGACGCGGTCCGCGCCGAGCATCTCGCCGATCGGCTCGACCACTTCGGCGCCCGAGGTCGACACGATCACCACGTCACGGCCGGCCGTGTGGTGGGCCTCGATGAGGGACGCGGCCTCGTCGTAGATGATCGGGTCGATCAGGTCGTGCAGCGCTTCGGCGACGATCTCGCGCACCTGCTGCACGTTCCACCCCTTGCAGAGGGCGGACAGGTACTCGCGCATCCGCTCCATCTGATCGTGGTCGGCGCCGCCGACCAGGAAGAAGAACTGGGTATACGCGGTGCGCAACACGGCCCGCCGGTTGATCAGGCCACCCTGGTAGAAGGACTTGCTGAACGTCAGAGTGCTCGACTTCGCAATGACCGTCTTGTCCAGGTCGAAGAAGGCAGCGGTCCGAGGCGAGGAGTGCGGCAAGGGCTGATTTTCCACGCCCCGAGCATATGCGCCCACCATTCGGCGTAAGGTGTGGCGCGTGGGTTTGCCTGAGAAGGCTCTCGGGTACACCATGGAAGTCACGGATCGTTCGCGACCGTGCTAACCCGGTCTGGCTCCTCCCCCCCCGAGTCGGACCGTGGGGACGACCCCCGCTCTCCCCCCCGGCGGGGGTCGTCGCATGTCCGGACGCGGTTTGCGTCCCTTGCCTTCGGCCCGTGGTGACCATTTCCCCGGCCCTTCCTCTTCGGCGGCCTTCCGTCGCGAAGACCCTCATCTCCTTGAACTCGTGACTGTGCGTAGTGGTTCCGCCGCGCTATGAACTCACACGATGGGGTGGCGGAGTTATTCACAGAGGTCTTCTTGTCCACAGTTTTCGAGCAAGATCCACTTCATTTTCCGGATCCCTGCACGGTGATTCCAGCCCGCGAAGTCCGCGGTGTGTGGATTCGCAGTGAGAAGGGGGCGGAGACCGTGGCTGGATCGAAGTCGTGTGAAGCACCGGAGTCCGAGCTGTTCGGTGGGGGAAGGTCGTCGACCCGGGCGGAAGAGGTCGTGCCCGGTGGCGGCCGGCCGCTGATCATCACCGAGGACCCGCTGTTGCTCGACGACCTGTTGCGGCTGTGCGCCGCCGCGGGCGCCGAACCGCACGTGCACCACGCGGTGCCCGAGCCGGTCGGAGCCGGGGCCCCGGGAGAAGGCGACGGCGAGAACGTCGATCTCCGCGCACCGGCGCCCGGCAGCGTCGGTTGGGAGTCCGCCCCGCTCGTGCTCGTCGGGGACGACGCGGCACGCCGGGTCCGCGGCGCGCCCCGCCGCGACGCGGTCTTCCTCGTCGGCCGGGATCTGGACGACCCACTGGTGTGGCAGCGGGCGTTGGAGATCGGCGCCGAGGAGGTGCTGAGGCTCCCCGACGCGGAGAACCGACTCGTCGACCGCATCGCCGACGTGGTGGAAGGGGCCGGACGACCCGCCCTCGCGGTAGGCGTGATCGGAGGCAGCGGCGGCGCCGGTGCGTCGACCCTGGCCTGCGCGCTCGCCCTGCGGGCCGCGCGCGCCGGCGAACGCACCATCCTCATCGACGGGGACCCCCTCGGCGGGGGCATGGACGTCCTGCTCGGGGGTGAGGGCGCCGAAGGTCTGCGCTGGCCGGACTTCGCGGCCTCGCGGGGCCGCGTCGGGGCCGGGGCGCTGGAGGAGTCCCTCCCGGAACTGCACGCCCTCCGGGTGCTCAGCTGGGACCGGGGAGACCGGGTGGTGGTGCCGCCCGCCGCGATGCGCTCGGTGGTCGCGGCGGCCCGCCGCCGTGGCGGCGTGGTCGTCGTCGACCTGCCCCGACGGGTGGACGAGGCGGTGGCCGAGGTGCTGGCCCAGTTGGATCTCGTACTGATGGTGGTGCCCGGGGAGTTGAGGGCCGTGGCCGCAGCCGGGCGGGTGGCGGCGGGGGTGCGGATGGTCGCCCGGGACGTCCGTGTGGTCGTACGGGGACGCTGTCCCGAGGGTCTCGATGCCGAAGCCGTGGCCCGGCTGCTGGGTGCCCCACTGGCCGGCGAGGTGCCGGTGGAGGTGGGACTGCCGGGACGGGTGGCCGAGGGGGAACCACCGGGGTCGCGGGGGAGGGGTGCGCTGGCCCGCTTCTGTGACGGCTTCTGGCGGCGGGCCCTCGGATCCGCCCAGGGGGTGCCGGCATGAGCGCGCTGCTCCTGGACGCGGTGCGGCAGCGACTCGCGGAGAGCGGTGCGGAGCCGACCCCGGCCAGGGTCGCGGCGGCCCTGCGGGCCCAGGGCAGGCTGCTCGGCGACGCGGAAGTGCTCGGTGCGGCCGCCGAGTTACGGTCCGAACTGGTGGGTGCCGGGCCGCTGGAGGCACTTCTCGCTGACCCCGAGGTCACCGACGTGCTGGTGGCCGCGCCCGACCGGGTGTGGGTGGACCGCGGAGGCGGGCTGGAACTCACTGCGGTGACCTTCGCCGACGCTGCGGCGGTGCGCAGGCTCGCGCAACGGCTGGCCGCCGTCGCGGGGCGGCGCCTCGACGACGCCCGGCCCTGGGTGGATGCCCGGATGCCGGACGGCACCCGACTGCATGCCGTGCTGCCTCCGGTGGCCGTCGGATCCGCCTGCCTGTCCTTGCGGGTCGTGCGGCCGAAGGCGTTCACGTTGGACGAGTTGGTGGCCGCGGGGACCCTGCCGCCGGGCGGCCACGAACTGCTCCGGGCGATGGTCGAGGCCCGGCTCTCGTTCCTCGTGTCCGGAGGCACCGGGACAGGCAAGACCACCCTGCTGAGTGCCCTGTTGGGACTGGTCGGCCCGGGCGAGCGGATCGTACTGGCCGAGGACTCGGCCGAGTTGCGCCCCGACCATCCGCACGTGGTGCGGCTGGAGACCCGGCCCGCCAATCAGGAGGGAGCCGGCCTCGTCACCCTCGCGGACCTGGTCCGGCAGGCGTTGAGGATGCGTCCCGATCGTCTGGTGGTCGGAGAAGTGCGGGGTCCGGAGGTGGCGGACCTGCTGGCCGCTCTCAACACGGGCCACGAAGGCGGCTGCGGCACGGTGCACGCGAACGCGGCGGCCCATGTCCCGGCGCGGTTGGAGGCGCTCGGCACGGCCGCGGGGCTCGATCGTGCCGCTCTGCACAGCCAGTTGGCGGCCGCGCTGACCCTGGTGGTCCACCTGGTCCGGGACCGGGCCGGGCGGCGTCGGGTGGCCGAGGTGCACGTCCTCGAACGGGATCCGGCCGGTCTGGTCGTGACGGTACCCGCGTTGCTCTGGTCCGCGCGGGGGTTCGTACGGGAGAGGGGCTGGGCCCGGCTCGGTCCGCTGCTGGGGGTCCCCCGATGAGCGCCGGGACGGTCGGGGTGGCGGGCTCGTTGCCGGTGTTCGCCGGCGTGCTGTGTGCCGGCGCCGCCGCCTGGATGTCGGCCGGAGGCGATCGGGTGGCCCGGCGGGCCCGGTTGCTGCCGGTCGGGTGCGCCCCGGTGATGCCGGTCGGGCCGGCGCGTCGGGAGCGGCTGCTGATCGCGGTGCGGGTGCGGGCCGCGCGATGGCGGGAGTGGTCCGGCGTCGGGGTCGGGTTGTTGGTGGCCCTGCTCGGCGGTTCCGTGATCCCGCTGGTGCTGGGGGCGGCCTCGGTGCCGCTGGTGCGGAAGTGGCTGAGGGGCCGAGACCGCGAACGTGCCCGGGGTGCGCGGGCCGGCGACGTGGTGGCGTTGTGCGGGGTCACCGTGGGGGAACTGAGGGCGGGTGCGCAGCCCGGCCAGGCCCTGGGCGCGGCGCTGAGACGTACGGCATCGGGTTCCGGTGGCCTGGGCGCGGTGGAGGCCGGGGTGCTGGCCGCCGCGGCGTTCGGCGGCGACGTCGCCGGGGCACTGCGCGAGGCGTCGCGGGAGCCGGGCGCGGAAGGACTGGCCGGGATGGCGGCCTGCTGGCGGGTCTCCGTGGACGGGGGCGCCGGCCTGGCCGCAGGCCTGGACCGACTGGAAGGGGCGTTGCGAGCGGAACGGGACCGGGAGGAGTCACTGCGGGCCCAGTTGGCCGGAGCCCGCTCGACGGCGGTGGTGCTGGCGCTGTTGCCCCTGGTGGGGCTGGTGATCGGTACCGGCCTTGGGGCCGACCCGCTCGCAGTGCTGCTGCACACCCCGATGGGATGGGGCTGCCTGGCGGCGGGGGCGGGACTGGAGGCGCTGGGGATGTTGTGGTGCCGGCGGATCGTACGGGCGGGGGAGCGATGACGGGCGCGGTGTGGGTCCACAGGCTGGGGATGGCCTCGTGCCTCGCGGTGGCGGTGCTGTGCGTGGCATCGGCGATCGCGTCAGGAGTTCGGCGACGGGCGACCCGCCGGCGGATCGGGTCACTGCTGAGGGTGCGAGCGGCTCGCCGTGGGCCGCTGGTCGGGCCCCGAACACGGGCTCGCGTCGTCACATGGGCGTGGCCGGCCGGCGCTCTGGTGGCGGGCTGGGTGCTGGTCGGAGGCGTCACCGGGGTCCTGGTCGGGTGTGGGGCGGCGTACGGGGTGCGGCGCCTGCGGTCGAGGGCCGGACCGCCGGTCGAAGTGGACCCCCGCGAGGTGGAGCGCCAATTGCCCTTTGCTGCTGATCTGTTGGCGGCCTGCCTCGCAGCCGGGGCCGGTCCGGTGGAGGCGGCCGAGGTGGTCGGGGAGTCGCTCGGCGGACCCGTGGGGGAGCGGCTTGCGCTGGCCGGCGCGGAGCTGCGGCTCGGCGGCGAACCGGGCACGGGGTGGGGGAGGTTGGCGACGATACCGGGCGCCCGGGAACTGGCGGAGTGCCTGGAACGGGCCGCCCGCACGGGGGCACCGGCCGCCGAGCCGGTCTCCCGCCTGGCGTCGTCCCTCAGGGCGGACCGGGCCCGACAGGCCACGACCCGGGCCCAGCGGGCCGCCGTGCTCGTCACCGCACCCGTGGGGCTGTGTTTCCTCCCCGCATTTCTTGTGGTGGGAGTGGCTCCAGTGGTGATTGGGATGGCTTCCGGTCTTCTCTCCGGCACTTGAAATCAAAACCTGAAATCACATCAAGAGTGAAATCAAACAGGAGGTTGTCATGAAAATCATCTGGTTTCGAGTTCGGTCCGCGCTCAGTGGCCGCGGTCACGATGCGGGGATGTCCACTTCGGAATACGCCATGGGCACGATCGCGGCGTGTGCGTTCGCTGCCGTTCTGTACAAGGTGGTCACGAGCGACGTGGTGTCGACGGCTCTCCAGTCGACCATCGGGAAGGCGCTCGATGTGCCGTTCTGAGGAAAACCCGGGCGGAAAGGGCGACCGCGGATATGTGACGGCGGAAGCAGCGCTGGTGATCCCGGCGCTGGTCCTGTTCGCGTCACTGCTGGTGTGGGCGCTGATGGCGGCGGCCGCGCAGATCCGGTGCGTGGACGCGGCCCGGGCGGGTGCTCGGGCCGCGGCCCGCTCGGAGCCGGCGGAGGTCGTGGTGGCGGCGGCCGGGGCCGCCGCCCCGCGAGGAGCGGAGGTCCGGCTGGAGCGGGAGGGGGACCTGTGGAGGGTTCGGGTGGCGGCGCCCGCGCCCGGGCCGGGCGGGCTGCCGGTACGGCTCGGCGCCCAGGCGGTGGCCTTGGCGGAGGACAGCGTGGGGCCGCCGCCGTGAGCCGGGACCGGGGATCCGCCACCGTGTGGGCGGCGTTGGTGACGACGGTGCTGGGGGCGGTGTTCGGGGGTGTCCTGCTGCTCGGTCAGGCCGTCGTGGCGCGGCACCGGGCGGCGGCGGCCGCGGACCTGGCGGCCCTCGCCGCGGCGGCAACCTGGGCGCACGGCCCCGAGGCCGCCTGCGCGACGGCGGTGCGGGTGGCGCGGGCCCAGGGCGCGACCCTGACCGTCTGCGACGTCCAAGGTGAGGTCGCCGAGGTCGTGGCCCGTGCCCCGACCGGCCCCTTCGCCCCCGCGCTCGCGTCGAGGGCAGGTCCGCCGCTCCCGCCCTCCCCGCCCACGGGGCCGGCCTCCCCGCCCACGGGGCCGTGAGCCTCGGACGACGTGACGGTCCTGCCGGCCAGCGCAGCGGCGGTTGCCGGGGTCGCTGTACGGCTTTGTCTCGGGCGGCGGGTCGGGGCCGTGCGTGACCCGTTCGGCCCATCGGCTCCCGTCGGATTTCCGGGGCGAGGGGGACGGTCGGGCGGAGACGGCCTTGACGGGGCGTGTGCCGGTTCAGCTTTCCGGGGCGTCGGAGAGCAGGCGGGTGAGCAGACGGATGGCGCCGCGTTTGTGGAGGGGGTCGTTGCCGTTGCCGCACTTGGGCGACTGGATGCAGGAGGGGCAGCCCGCCTCGCATTCGCAGGCCGCGATGGCGTCGCGGGTGGCCGTCAGCCACGCCCGGGCCGTGCGGAAGGCGCGTTCCGCGAACCCGGCGCCGCCAGGGTGGCCGTCGTAGACGAACACCGTGGGCAGCAGGGTGTCGGGATGCAGGGGGACGGACACCCCGCCGATGTCCCAGCGGTCGCAGGTGGCGAACAGCGGGAGCAGACCGATCGAGGCGTGCTCGGCGGCGTGCAGGGCGCCGCCGAGGATCTCCGGGTTGATCCGGGCCTCGTCGAGCTGGTCCTCGGTGACCGTCCACCACACGGCTCGGGTACGCAGGGTGCGCGGCGGCAGGTCCAGCTTGGCCTCGCCGAGCACCTCGCCGGAAATCAGCTTGCGTCGCAGGTAGGAGACGACCTGGTTGGTGACCTCGACGGAGCCGAAGCAGAGCCTGCCCTGGCCCCAAGGGATCTCGCTCTCGGTCTCCAGCACCGCGATGGACGTGGTGTCGCGGGCAGTGGTGGAAAACGGCGGATCGGCCTGCTCCACCAGCGCGACCGAGTCCTCCAGATCGAGGTGCTTCACCAGGTAGGTGCGGCCCTGGTGGAGATGGACGGCCCCCTCGTGGACGGCGGTGTGGGAGGCCGACTCGTCGACGGTGCCGAGCAGCCGGCCGGTGGCCGCCTCCACGATCTGCACGGGACGGCCCCCGCCGCCCCGGATGTCGGTCAGGTCCGAGGCACGTTCCCGTCGGGTCCAGTGCCAGGCCGTGGCCCGGCGGCGCAGCAGCTTCGCCGCCTCCAGCTGCGGGAGGAGCCCGACGGCCGCCGGTCCGAAGAGTTCCAGGTCCGCCTCGGTCAGCGGAAGCTCGGCGGCTGCCGCGCACAGGTGCGGGGCGAGTACGTACGGGTTGTCCGGATCCAGCACGGTGGCCTCCACGGGCTGCCGGAACAGCGCCTCGGGGTGGTGGACCAGGTAGGTGTCCAGCGGGTCGTCACGGGCCACCAGGACGGCCAGGGCGCCCTGTCCCGAGCGGCCGGCCCGCCCGGCCTGCTGCCACAGCGAGGCCCGCGTGCCGGGATAGCCGGTGATCAGCACCGCGTCCAGGCCTGAGACGTCCACGCCGAGTTCCAGGGCGGTGGTGGCGGCCAGCCCCAGCAGTTGCCCGGAGTGCAGGGCCCGCTCCAGGGCGCGCCGCTCCTCGGGCAGGTAACCGCCCCGGTACGCGGCCACCCGAGGCGGCAACGACCGGTCCACCTCGGCGAGCCGCTCCTGGGCGATCACGGCGATCAGCTCGGCGCCGCGCCGGGACCGCACGAAGGCCACCGTGCGCACCCCCTGCACCACCAGGTCGGTCAGCAGATCGGCGGTCTCGGCGGTGGCGGTACGGCGCACGGGAGCGCCCTTCTCGCCCTTCATGTCGGTCAGCGGGGGCTCCCACAGGGCGAAGACCACCTCGCCGCGCGGTGAGGCGTCGTCGGCGACCTCCACGACCTTCAGGCCGGTCAGCCGGGACGCGGAGGTCGCCGGGTCGCTGGAGGTCGCGGACGCCAGCAGGAAGACGGGTTCCGAGCCGTAGCGGGCACACAGCCGCCGCAGCCGGCGCAGCACCTGGGCCACGTGGGAGCCGAATACCCCCCGGTAGCTGTGGCACTCGTCGATCACCACGTAGCGCAGCGCCTTCAGGAACGAGGACCAGCGCGGATGGGCGGGGAGGATCCCGCGGTGGAGCATGTCGGGATTGGTGAGCACGTAGTTCGCGTACTGACGCACCCATTCGCGTTCCTCGAAGGGTGTGTCCCCGTCGTAGACGGCGGGCCGGATCGCGTTGCCCAGCGGGCCCGCCAGCTCCCGCACTGCGCGCCGCTGGTCGGCCGCCAGGGCCTTGGTGGGGGCCAGGTACAGGGCGGTTGCCCCCCGGCCGTTGGGGGCCTCGGCGCCGTCAGCGAGGGCGGAGAGGACGGGGGCCAGATAGGCCAGCGACTTGCCCGAGGCGGTACCGGTGGCCACGATCACGGACGTGCCCTCCAGGGCGTGCTCGGCCGCCGCGGCCTGGTGCTCCCACGGATGTTCGATTCCGGCGGCCTGAATGGCCGCCACGACATCAGTTCGGATGCGGTCGGGCCAGACCGCATGACGACCCGCCCGAGGGGGCAAGTGCTCCGTATGGGTGATGCGCGCAGCTCGAGAAGGCCCCCGTGCCAGCCGGTCCAGGACCGTGCTCGGGGTGGGTCGAGAGTCCGCGGCTGCCGTGGGCCGACCGGGACGGTGAGTATTGGCCATTGGAACCGAGTGTGTCACCGGCGTGCGGGACAATGGACCCAAGGCGTCGTGCGCGCCTGCCGGTAAGTGATTGAATGCCATCGCGGCAGCCGATCCCTCTCCTACCTTCGGATGGGGAGGCCCCTGGGGGGCGCCGCTCGATAGCAAGGTGCTGGAGGATCCGTGGACCTGTCCCTGTCGACTCGCACTGTCGGCGACCGCACGGTCGTAGAGGTCGGTGGCGAGATTGATGTGTATACCGCGCCCAAGCTGCGCGAGCAGTTGGTGGAGTTGGTGAACGACGGCAGCTACCACTTGGTTGTCGACATGGAGCGAGTGGACTTCCTCGACTCCACCGGCCTCGGTGTGCTCGTGGGAGGCCTCAAGCGTGTTCGTGCGCACGAGGGCTCGCTGCGTCTGGTCTGCAACCAGGAGCGCATCCTGAAGATCTTCCGTATCACCGGTCTGACCAAGGTGTTCCCGATCCACACGACCGTGGAAGACGCCGTCAACGCCACCGACTGACGGTTTCAGGCGGCCGAAACACCGTCAGAAGCCGACGAGGAGCGGGGGGTACCGGACCACGGTCGGTCCGGGCCCCTGTCAAGGCGCGCCCGTTGGTCCGCGCCCAGAGTCCGAGGGGGACGCGCATGGCCACCGTTGAACTGCGCTTCAGCGCCCAGCCCGAACACGTCCGGACGGCCCGCCTGGTCGCGGCCGCCGTGGCGCGTCGGGCCGGTGTGGAGGAAGCCGTCCTCGACGAGGTCCGCCTCGCCGTGGGTGAGGCCTGCTCGCGCGCCGTCGGGCTGCACCGCAACAACGGTCTGACCGGGCCCGTCCGGGTCGTCCTGACCGAGGAGGAGAAAGTTTTCTCCATCGAGGTCGGCGACGACGTTCCCGGTCCGGCCGGCGGTTCCGCGGAGGCCGTGTCGGGCATCGCCGCCGCCTTGGACCCGGACAACGAGGGCGAGGACGAGATGGGTCTCGCCGTGATCAGCGGGCTCGTCGACGACGTCGAGGTGACCAGCGGTGAAGCCGGCGGCACCATCAGGATGAGCTGGCCCGTGGCGAAGGTTTCCACGCTCCCTTAGAGGTCCCGCCAGGGTCTCATTCACCGGAATGGCCCCTTGAGGGTCGATTTTCGGCCGGCACGTCGGATCTTTCCTGCGCCCGGGTGTCGGAGCCGCCTCGGTGCCCGGCCCTGTGTTCTCGCACGCGTCCTCGACGCCGCGCCTTTCCGCGCCCCGGACCTGCCGGGCGCCGGATCCCGTACGTCTCCCCGATCCCGCACGTCTCCCCGCCCCCGTCGTGTCGCGTCCGACGGACGGGTCCGTACCGCTTCGCGCGCCGGCTGGGCGGCCCCCGGACGGGACTACTTTCACATCGTCCGATCTTCAAAGGCCCTGCTCCGCAGGGCCTTTTCCGCTGCCCGGACATGAATTGCCGGATCGATGACCATGCGTCAACGCCTTTGCCCCATTACTGCTTTCGAGGGTAATGGAGTGACGTGATCTATTGCTGAGGAGCAAGAGCAGGCCAATTACGTTTCCCGCCCACTGTTTTGATCAGGTCGCGCTCCCTACAATCCGTCCACATCTTGAGCTCATCACGTCAAGGAGGACGAATGACGGGGCTCTTCACCCCCAACGCGCCGATCGGCAACTCCGATCTGGCCGCCGCAGTACTCACCGATGACAATCGGCTGATCGTGATCGTGATTGCAGCGGTCGCACTTCTCGCACTCGTCGTCGCGCAGATCCTGGTCCGCCAGGTGCTCGCCGCGGACGAGGGCACCACCGGCATGAAGGAGATCGCCGCCGCCGTTCAGGAAGGCGCCAACGCCTACCTCGGACGCCAACTGCGCACCCTGGGCGTCTTCGCCGTCGTGGTCTTCTTCCTGCTCTTCCTGCTCCCCGCCGACGACTGGTCGCAGCGGGCGGGCCGCTCCGCCTTCTTCCTCGTCGGCGCGCTCTTCTCGGCCGCCACCGGCTACATCGGCATGCGCCTCGCGGTCCGTGCGAACGTCCGCGTGGCCGCCGCCGCGCGGGAGGCGACCCCCGCCGAGGGCGAACCCGCCAAGGACCTGACCGAAGTGGCCCACAAGGCCATGAGGATCGCCTTCCGCACCGGTGGCGTGGTCGGCATGTTCACCGTCGGCCTCGGCCTGCTCGGCGCCTCCTGCGTCGTGCTCGTCTACGCCGCCGACGCCCCCAAGGTCCTGGAGGGCTTCGGGCTCGGCGCCGCACTGATCGCCATGTTCATGCGTGTCGGCGGCGGCATCTTCACCAAGGCCGCCGACGTCGGCGCCGACCTGGTCGGCAAGGTCGAGCAGGGCATTCCGGAGGACGACCCCCGCAATGCCGCGACCATCGCCGACAACGTGGGCGACAACGTCGGCGACTGCGCCGGCATGGCGGCCGACCTCTTCGAGTCCTACGCCGTCACCCTCGTGGCCGCGCTGATCCTCGGCAAGGTCGCCTTCGGCGACCTGGGCCTGGCGTTCCCGCTGATCGTCCCCGCCATCGGCGTCGTCACCGCCATGATCGGCATCTTCGCGGTGTCCCCGCGCCGATCCGACCGCAGCGGGATGACCGCCATCAACCGCGGCTTCTTCATCTCCGCCGCGATCTCCCTGGTGCTCGTCGGGATCGCCGTCTACGCGTACCTGCCGTCCACCTACAAGGAGCTCGTCGGAGTCGAGGACCCGGCGATCCTCAACCACTCCGGGGACCCGCGGATCCTGGCCGTCATCGCCGTCGCCATCGGCATCGTGCTCGCCGCCCTGATCCAGCAGCTGACCGGCTACTTCACCGAGACCAGCCGGCGCCCCGTACGGGACATCGGCAAGTCCTCGCTGACCGGCGCGGCCACCGTCGTCCTCGCCGGCATCTCGGTCGGCCTGGAGTCCGCCGTCTACACCGCGCTGCTCATCGGCCTCGGCGTCTACGGGGCCTTCCTGCTCGGCGGCACCTCGATCATGCTGGCGCTCTTCGCGGTGGCCCTGGCCGGCACCGGCCTGCTGACCACCGTCGGTGTCATCGTCGCCATGGACACCTTCGGACCGGTCTCGGACAACGCGCAGGGCATCGCCGAGATGTCCGGTGACGTCGAAGGCGCCGGCGCGCAGGTCCTGACCGACCTGGACGCCGTCGGCAACACCACCAAGGCCATCACCAAGGGCATCGCGATCGCCACCGCCGTGCTCGCCGCCGCCGCGCTCTTCGGCTCGTACAACGACGCCATCGCCACCGCGGTCAAGCAAGTCGGTGCCAAGGCCGGGGAGATGAACCTCAGCCTCGACATCGCGCAGCCCAACAACCTGGTCGGCCTGATCCTGGGCGCGGCCGTCGTGTTCCTGTTCTCCGGACTCGCCATCAACGCCGTCTCCCGCTCCGCGGGCGCCGTCGTCTACGAAGTGCGTCGGCAGTTCCGCGAGCATCCCGGGATCATGGACTACACCGAGAAGCCCGAGTACGGGCGCGTCGTGGACATCTGCACCAAGGACGCACTGCGCGAACTCGCCACGCCCGGCCTGCTCGCCGTGCTCACCCCGATCGCGGTCGGCTTCTCGCTCGGTGTCGGCGCGCTCGGCTCGTTCCTCGCGGGCGCCATCGGCACCGGCACCCTGATGGCGGTCTTCCTCGCCAACTCCGGTGGCGCGTGGGACAACGCGAAGAAGCTCGTCGAGGACGGTCACCACGGAGGCAAGGGCAGCGAGGCCCACGCCGCGGTCGTCATCGGCGACACCGTCGGCGACCCGTTCAAGGACACCGCCGGCCCGGCCATCAACCCGCTGCTCAAGGTGATGAACCTCGTGGCCCTGCTGATCGCCCCGGCCATCGTGCAGTTCAGCTACGGCGACGACACCAGCCCGACCGTGCGGGCGATCGTCGCGGTCCTGGCCATCGCCGTCATCATCGGCGCGGTGTACGTGTCCAAGCGGCGCGGCATCGCCGTGGGTGACGAGGGCGAGGACGGCGCGGCCGAGCGAGTGGCGCAACCCACAGATCCCGCGGTGGTTTCCTGACCCTCCCCGAGCAGGGGCCCGAGCGGCTCCCGGCCGGTACGCCGAACCCCCTGCGGCATGTTCCGCAGGGGGTTCGAGGGTACGCCCGAACGGCGGACGGGCGGCGCGGACTGACGCGCCGCCCGTCCGCCTTTCCGTGTCCGCCCAGGGTGGGCGTGTATCTTCCGGGCCGAGAGTCTTCGAAGGGACCAATCCGGTGAACAAGAAGTTTGCGGCCGCAGTGTCCGGCGGTGCGGTGCTGATGCTCGTGCTGTCCGGATGCGGCGGCGAGGACGACGGGCAGAAGAAGACCGACGCCTGGGCCAAGAAGGTCTGTGACGCGTGGGGACCCCAACTCAAGAAGATCGAAAGCTCCAACGTCGACATCAAGCGCGTGGCCACGGAGAGCAGCAAGCCGGAGGAGGTCCAGCAGACCGACTCGGCGGCGTTCCAGGTCATGTCCGACGCCTACAAGTCCATGGGGACCGCCCTGACCGGGGCGGGAGTTCCGCCGGTCAAGGGCGGCGAGGAGACCCAGACCGCCGCCGTCCAGGGCTTCGCGGCGACCTCCAAGGGCTACGCCGACCTCAAGGTGAAGATGGACGCCCTCGACGTCAAGGACCAGACGAAGTTCGCCGAGGGCCTCAAGGACGTGGCCGGCGGACTGGAGGCGGCGACCCAGGGCGGCAAGGAAGCCCTGGACAAGCTGAAGGCCGGAGGCCTGGACAAGGCGATGAACGGTCAGCCGGGCTGCCAGGTCCAGACGACGACGGCCGGCTAGAGCGGACGCGGCGGAGCCGGGGGGTGACCCCGGAACGCCGCCGTCCCGTGCACGGACGCACGTCGAACGGGGCGGGCGGGGTCCTCAGCGGACGCCGCCCGCCCCGTCGGTGTTTCCCGCCCCGATCGCCCCCCGTTGCCTTTGATCGCTCCTCGGTCGGGGCGTGGGCGCCGCCCGATCCGGGTCCGGGCGCGTGGTGCGCACCGAATGCCCGGGGTGGGCCGCCACGATTGCCGGGGCCGGCGGCCACAATGGACGCGTGAGTACCACCAGCCTTCCCTCGCCCGACCGTGCCGCCGCGCTGCGCACCGCCCTGCTGGCCGCCGGTTTCACCGCCGACGGGCTGCTCGACCTGCTCGGCGCCCCCGCCTACGCCGCGTTGGCCCGCAGCGAGACGGTTCCCGCCCTGCGCGCCACCCGAGGCCGCGCGGACGATCCGCTCGCGAGCCTGGTCCGGCTGTTCCTGCTCCGGCAGTCCGTGTCGTACGAACACGCCCGCGCGGCGCTTCCCGTCGATGCGGTGCTGGAGGACGGCTGGCTGCGGCGGGACGGCGACGAGGTGTACGCCACCGTCGACGTGCGCCCGTACGGCGGCCCGGACGGCGAGGACTGGTTCATCGTCTCCGACCTCGGTTGCGCCGTGGGCGGGGCCGGCGGCATCGGCCGTCGTGAGGAGGGCGTGGTCCTGGGAGTCGGCGGCGCCTCCACGACATTGGCCGGAATCACCGTCCGCGCCCCCGTGGGTTCGGCGCTCGACGTCGGCACCGGATCGGGCATCCAGGCCCTGCACGCGGCCCGGCACGCGACGCGGGTCACGGCCACCGACGTCAACCCGAGGGCCCTGGAGTTCACCCGGTTGACGTTGGCGTTGTCCGGGGAGGCCGAGGCCGAACTGCTCGCCGGTTCCCTCTTCGAGCCGGTCGGCGACACCACCTACGACCTGATCGTGTCGAACCCGCCCTTCGTGATCTCCCCCGGCGCCCGCCTCACGTACCGCGACGGCGGGATGGGCGGCGACGACCTGTGCCGGACCCTGGTCCAGCAGGCCGGCGAGCGGCTGAACCCGGGCGGGTACGCGCAGTTCCTCGGGAACTGGCAGCACGTGGAGGGCGAGGACTGGCACGACCGGCTCCGCTCCTGGGTGCCGCGCGGCTGCGACGCGTGGATCGTGCAGCGCGACGTGCAGGACGTGACGCAGTACGCGGAACTGTGGCTCCGCGACGCGGGCGACCACCGCAGCGATCCCGCCGAGTACGAGCGCCGCTACGAGGACTGGCTGGACGAGTTCGAGGCCCGCAAGACCAAGGCCGTCGGCTTCGGCTGGATCACCCTGCGCCGGACGGACGCGGCCGAGCCGTCCATCGTGGTCGAGGAGTGGCCGCACTCGGTGGAGCAGCCGCTGGGCGACGCCGTCCTGGCGCATTTCGCCCGGCAGGACTACCTGCGCGAACACGACGACGCGGCGCTGCTGGCGGGGTACTTCGTACTGGCCGAGGAGATCGTCCAGGAGCAGGTCGGCGCGCCCGGGGCCGAGGACCCCGAACACGTCGTGCTCCGGCAGAACCGCGGAATGCGCCGGGCCACGAAGGTGGACACCGTCGGGGCCGGGTTCGCCGGAGTGTGTGACGGCTCACTCAGCGCGGGCCGGATCCTGGATGCCATCGCCCAGCTGATGCAGGAGGACCCGGTCGTGCTGCGGGACCGGACCCCGGAGGCGATCCGGATGCTGGTGGAGCAGGGCTTCCTGGACCCCGTGCGCGATCCCGCGCCGTAGGCCCGGGGGGGCCGGGACCGGGTCGGCGGGGGCCCGCGGGCCGCGGGCGTCGATGTCGAAGCCGTGATGTAACCCGGGGTTCGCCTGCCGTACCCCCTCGGCCGGCAGGCTCCCTGGCAGCGGGGTCCGGGGGGATCCCGAAGCGGCCCGAAGGCAAGGGGGGAACGGCATGGAACGCGGTCCGGCGATCTTCTCCGCGCTCGTGTTCCTGCTGTTCGGAGCCGCTCTGCTCGGCTGGACGGGGGCGCGTGCCCTGCACCGTGCGCCGGTGGCCGAGGGCGTACGCCCCGCCGTCGCCGTGCCCCTCGCGCTCCTGTCCGGATCCGGCTCGCTGGCCCTCGGCGTCTGGTGCCTCCAGCGGTTCTGAGGCGGCCGTCCCGGATGATGTTCCTCCGAGTGGGAAACCCGACGTCGAAAGGGTCCGGCGGCGGTGCGCGGGCAGGGGCCAGACGGCCCCCAGGCCACTCTGCCTGGTGACCGTGAGGGTTCCGCCGTGGCATCCGGGCGGCAGAAACGGCACTTGTCGGGTTACCGTTCGAGTGGCCGTTGCGGGCTTGTGCCGTTTGACACGGGTGCGGGTTGTACCGTCACACTCCGCAGCGTCGCCGTACCGCGACCGAGTGCCGACCGGAGAGAAGAGCCAAGTTGTCCCCGACTAGCGAGACCGCAAAGGGCGGCCGCCGACTCGTCATCGTCGAGTCCCCTGCCAAGGCGAAGACGATCAAGGGCTACCTCGGCCCGGGATACGTCGTCGAGGCGAGCGTCGGGCACATCCGCGACCTCCCCAGTGGCGCGGCCGAGGTTCCCGACAAGTACACCGGCGAGGTCCGTCGTCTCGGCGTGGACGTCGAACACGACTTCGCGCCGATCTACGTCGTCAATGCGGACAAGAAGGCCCAGGTCAGGAAGCTCAAGGAGCTGCTGGCCGAGTCCGACGAACTCTTCCTCGCCACCGATGAGGACCGCGAGGGCGAAGCCATCGCGTGGCACCTGCAGGAAGTCCTCAAGCCCAAGGTCCCCGTCCACCGGATGGTCTTCCACGAGATCACCAAGGACGCGATCCGCGACGCCGTCGCCAACCCGCGCGAGCTCAACCAGCGCATGGTCGACGCCCAGGAGACCCGACGCATCCTCGACCGCCTCTACGGCTACGAGGTCTCGCCGGTCCTGTGGAAGAAGGTCATGCCGAAGCTGTCGGCGGGCCGCGTCCAGTCGGTGGCCACCCGTCTCGTCGTCGAGCGGGAGCGCGAGCGCATCGCCTTCCGTTCCGCCGAGTACTGGGACCTGACCGGCACCTTCGCCACCGGCCGCGCCGGTGACGCCTCCGACCCCTCGACGCTGGTCGCCCGCCTGAACACGGTGGACGGCAAGCGCGTCGCCCAGGGCCGTGACTTCGGTTCGAACGGCAAGCTCAAGAGCGAGGTCCTGCACCTCGACGAGGCCGGCGCCCGGGCGCTCGCCGCCGCGCTGGAGAGCGCTTCGTTCGCCGTCCGCTCGGTCGAGTCGAAGCCGTACCGCCGTTCCCCGTACGCCCCGTTCCGCACGACGACGCTCCAGCAGGAGGCCTCGCGCAAGCTCGGCTTCGGTGCGAAGGCGACGATGCAGGTGGCGCAGAAGCTGTACGAGAACGGCTTCATCACCTATATGCGTACCGACTCCACGACGCTCTCCGACACCGCGGTGAACGCGGCGCGGGCGCAGGTCACCCAGCTCTACGGAGCCGACTACCTGCCGGAGAAGCCGCGCGTGTACGCCGGCAAGGTCAAGAACGCGCAGGAGGCGCACGAGGCGATCCGCCCCTCGGGAGATCGTTTCCGCACTCCGGCCGAGACCGGTCTGACCGGCGACCAGTTCCGTCTGTACGAACTCATCTGGAAGCGGACCGTCGCCTCCCAGATGAAGGACGCGGTCGGAAACTCCGTGACCGTGAAGATCGGTGGGCGCGCCGCCGACGGCCGTGACGCCGAGTTCAGCGCGTCCGGCAAGACGATCACCTTCCACGGCTTCATGAAGGCCTACGTCGAGGGCGCGGACGACCCGAACGCCGAGCTCGACGACCGTGAGAAGCGGCTGCCGCAGGTCGCCGAGGGCGACGCGCTGTCGGCCGAGGAGATCACGGTGGACGGCCACTCGACCAAGCCGCCGGCCCGGTACACCGAGGCCTCGCTGGTCAAGGAGCTGGAAGAGCGCGAGATCGGCCGCCCCTCGACCTACGCGTCGATCATCGGCACCATCCTCGACCGCGGTTACGTCTTCAAGAAGGGCACGGCCCTCGTGCCGTCCTTCCTGTCGTTCGCCGTGGTCAACCTGCTGGAGACGCACTTCGGCCGGCTCGTCGACTACGACTTCACGGCGAAGATGGAGGACGACCTCGACCGCATCGCGCGGGGCGAGGCCCAGTCCGTGCCGTGGCTGAAGCGGTTCTACTTCGGCGCCGAGGACGCGTCCGAGGTCGTACCGGCCGACGGCGACCACCTCGGTGGTCTCAAGGAACTCGTCACCGACCTCGGCGCCATCGACGCCCGGGAGATCTCCTCCTTCCCCGTCGGCGAGGGAATCGTGCTGCGCGTGGGCCGCTACGGGCCGTACGTGGAGCGCGGCGAGAAGGACGCCGAAGGCCACCAGCGGGCCGACGTCCCGGACGACATGGCTCCCGACGAGCTCACGGTGGAGTACGCGGAGGAACTCTTCGCGAAGCCGAGCGGCGAGTTCGAGCTGGGCACCGACCCCGTCAGCGGGAACCAGATCGTCGCGAAGGACGGCCGCTACGGGCCCTACGTGACGGAGATCCTGCCCGAGGGCACCCCGAAGACCGGCAAGAACGCGGTCAAGCCGCGGACGGCCTCGCTGTTCCAGTCGATGAGCCTGGACACGGTCACCCTGGACGAGGCGCTCAAGCTGATGTCCCTGCCCAGGGTCGTCGGAGCCGACGCGGAGGGCGTGGAGATCACGGCCCAGAACGGCCGCTACGGCCCGTACCTGAAGAAGGGCACGGACTCGCGGTCCCTGGAGACCGAGGGCCAGCTGTTCTCGATCACGCTGGACGAGGCGCTCGCCATCTACGCGCAGCCGAAGCAGCGCGGACGGGCCGCGGCCAAGCCCCCGCTGAAGGAGCTGGGCACCGACCCGGTGAGCGAGAAGCCGGTGGTGGTCAAGGACGGCCGCTTCGGTCCGTACGTGACGGACGGCGAGACGAACGCGACGCTGCGGCGGGACGACGACGTCGAGACGATCACGCCCGAGCGCGGCTACGAACTGCTCGCCGAGAAGCGGGCGAAGGGGCCGGTGAAGAAGACGGCCAAGAAGGCCCCGGCGAAGAAGGCGCCCGCCAAGAAGGCCACGACGACCGCCAAGAAGACGGCGGCCAAGAAGACGACGACGGCGAAGAAGGCCACCGCGACCAAGACGGCCGCGAAGAAGACGGTGGCGAAGAAGGCGACGACCGCTCCGGCGGCGTCGGACGACTAGCCGCCTCAGGTCGGACGATCGGACGGTCGGTTGTCGATCGGCAGGTCGGCCGGTCGATCGGTTGGTCGAACCGGGTGAGTCGAGCCGTGAAGGGCCCCCGCGCATGCCGCGCGGGGGCCCTTCGGTTTCCGGGCGAAGGGGTGGGTGCGGGGTCACACCCGGGGTTGTCCACAGGCCTCCGCAGCCACGATGCACAGCGGATAGGCTGGGCGGATGACGCGAGCCGAGCAGCCGACGGTCGTGACCGACACCGAGACCGCCGACGAGAACGCCACCCACGACGAAGCCCTGGCCGCGGACTCCCGCGAGCGCGCGGTGCGTGCCCTGCTGCGCACCCCCAGACTGCGGCGTTTGTGGAGTGCCCAGTTGGTGAGCGGCATCGGCGATGCCCTCGCCCTGCTGGTCCTGGTGTTGCTGGCCTATCAGGCGGCGGTCTCCGAGGGAACCTTCGGGGACGGGTTCCGCGGAGCGGCCTTTGCCGTCGCGGCCGTGTTCGGGGTCCGGGTCGTGGCCACCGTGCTCTTCGGGGCCGTGCTCCTCGGGCCGCTCGCCAAGCTGACCGCCCCCGGGGGCAGGCTCGACCGCCGCTGGACGATGGTCGGCGCCGACGGGGTCCGGATCGCACTGTTCGTCGTCGCCCCCCTCTGGCTGGACTGGATCCCGGTGCACGCCATGACCGCGCTGCTGGCCACCGTCTTCGTGTCCGGGGCCGCCGAACGGCTGTGGACCCTGGCCAAGGACAGCGCGGCTCCCGCCCTGCTGCCCCCGCCGCCGCCGGAAGGGGCGACCGTACGGCCGCTCCCGGACCACCTCGACACGCTGCGGCGCCTGACCCTGCGCACCGCCTTCGCGGCGCTGCCCGTCGCGGCCGCCGCGCTGCTCGCCTCGACGCTGGTCGGCCGTGCGCTGGGCCTCGGCGTGGAGTGGTTCGCCGCGAACCAGGCCGCCCTGGGGTCCTACGTGGCCGCCGGTCTGTTCGCCGCGTCCGTGTCCCTGCTGCTTCCCCTGGTGCTGCCCGGCACGAAGACCCCGCGCCCGCGCTCCCCGCTGGAGGGGCTGCGCGCCCCCAAGGCCGGCGACCGTCCCGACAAGGGCCGTACGGGCGCCGTCCCGCTGCTCGTCCTGGCCTCCGCCGCCGTCGCCGGAGCGGTGGCCTCCGCCGCCGCCGTCTCCGTACTGCACGGCTTCGACTTGGGCGGCGGGCCCGCTTCGTACGCCCTGCTGGTCCTCGCGCTGGTCGGCGGCACCGGCCTCGGCATCCGCGCGACCCAGGCCGGCAAGATCCTGCCCGCCCTGTCACGGCGCCGGCTGCTCGCCCTCGCCATAGCGGTGACCGGGCTCGCGCTGCTGCTCGTCGGGCTGGTCCCGGACATGGCGACCGGGCTGTTCCTGGCCCTGCTCGCGGGCACCGCCGCCGGTACCGCCGCCAACACCGCGCACACCCTGCTGGACCAGGAGACCGAGGAATTCCGCCGGGCCCGGGTCACCGAGCACCTCCAGGCCGTCGTGCGGGTGGCCGTGGCCGTCGGGGCGGTGGCCGCCCCGCTGCTCGCCGCCGCGATCGGCCCGCACCGGCTGGACGGCGGCGAGGTCGTCTTCTCCCACGGCGGCGCGGCCTTCACCCTGATGCTGGTCGGCGCGCTGCTGCTGCCCGTCGCCGTGGTGGTGCTGACCAAGGCCGACGACCGCAGCGGAGTACCGCTGCGACGCGACCTGCGCGAGGCGCTGCGCGGCGGGGAACCGCTCCAGGCCGCCTCCGCCACCGGCTTCTTCATCGCCCTGGAAGGCGGTGACGGCGCCGGCAAGTCCACCCAGGTGGAGGCGCTGGCCGACTGGATACGGGGCAAGGGCCACGAGGTCGTCGTCACGCGCGAGCCGGGAGCCACCCCGGTCGGCAAGCGGCTGCGCTCGATCCTGCTCGACGTGTCCTCGGCCGGGCTGTCGAACCGCGCCGAGGCACTGCTGTACGCCGCCGACCGTGCCGAGCACGTGGACACCGTGGTCCGGCCCGCCCTGGAGCGGGGCGCCGTGGTCATCTCCGACCGCTACATCGACTCCTCCGTGGCCTACCAGGGCGCCGGCCGCGACCTGTCCCCGACCGAGATCGCCCGGATCTCCCGCTGGGCCACGGGTGGGCTCGTACCGAACCTGACCGTGCTGCTCGACGTGTCGCCGGAGACGGCCCGGGAGCGGTTCACCGAGGCGCCGGACCGGCTGGAGTCGGAGCCCGCGGAGTTCCACCGGCGCGTGCGCTCCGGGTTCCTGACGCTGGCCGCGGCCGACCCCGGGCGCTACCTGGTGGTGGACGCGGGCCAGGACCCGGGCTCGGTGACCACCGTCGTCCGGCACCGTCTGGACCGGATGCTTCCGCTCTCCGAGCAGGAGATCGCGGCGCAGCTCGAAGCCCGGCGGCTCGCCGAGGCCGAGGCGAAGCGCAAGGCGGAGGAAGAGGCGGCACGCAAGGCCGAGGAAGAGCGGGTGCGCGTCGAGACGGAGGCCCGCAAGGCCCGCGAGGCCGAGGAGGCCCGGGTCAAGGCCGAGGCCGAGGCGGCGGAGGCACGGCGGCTCGCCGAGGAAGAGGCCGCCCGCAAGGCGGAAGAGGAGCGCCGGCGCGTCGCCGAGGAGGCCCGGGCCCGGGCCGAGGTCGAGCGCCTGCGCGCGGAAGCCGAGGAGAAGGCCCGCGCGGCGGAGGCCGAGCGACTGCGCGCCCGGGCGGAGGAGGAGGCCAGGCTGCGCGCCGAGGCCGAGGACCGTCGGCTGGAGAAGCAGCGCCGTGCCGAGGAGGCCCTGCTCAGGGCCGAGGAAGCACGCCGCTTGGCGGAGGCCTCGGCCGCCGCCTCGGCGGCTCGCGCGGCTGCCCAGGCCGCCGCCACGCCGCCGCCGCCGGCACCGGCCCCGGCACCCGCGCCCGCCGATGCCCCGGCGCAGGCGCCCGCGCCCAAGATCGGCATGCGCAAGAACCCGCACCCGGACGACGCCATCACGGTGGAGACCCCGGTGGTCAAGCGGTTCGTGCAGCCCGACGACGTCACACAGACCGTCCCCGTGCCGAAGGTCGATCCGGCCGCGGAGACCTCGGTGCTGCCGCCGGTCCGTGACGCGGGACCCGCCGACGGCCCCGCCCGGCAGGCCCCGGCGCCCTCCGGTCAGACCCCGTCCGCCTCCCGGCCGACGGTCCGCCGCCCCCAGGAGAACCCCGCCGACCGGGTGCCCTCGGACATCTTCCGGGAGCCCGGGAACCGAGGCCGGGGCGCGAACGCCGACCGCGAGGACGACGTGACCCGCGAGCTTCCCGTCGTCGACGACGAGGGGCGGCCGCGTCGGGCACCGTCGGACTGGGCCGAGGCCACCCCGATGGACGACCTGCCGACCCTGGCGGACGAACTGCTGGGCCCGCGCAAGGACGACGAGGACGACGAGGACCGCCGGGGTCGCCGCCGCTGAGGGCGCTCGGGCGCTCAAGGCGCTCAGGCGCTCCGGGTGTGGGCGGTGCCGGCGGAGCGGGCGGTGTGGCGCCGTCGGTGTCAGTGCCGTCCGTCAGAATGTACACAGGTACGCACGGACAGTGAAAGGTGGTGGGCGGGATGCCCGTATGGGACGACCTGGTGGGTCAGGAGCGCGTGCAGACGCAGCTCGCTGCCGCCGCCCGTGTCGCCGACGCCCAGGTCACGGCCACGTCGGAGGGGACGCCGCAGCCCGCCGGGTCCAAGATGACCCACGCCTGGCTGTTCACCGGCCCGCCGGGATCGGGCCGGGCCACCGCCGCCCGCGCCTTCGCGGCGGCCCTCCAGTGCACCAGCCCCGACCGCGCCCTCGGCGGGGAACCGGGCTGCGGCTTCTGCGACGGCTGCCACACCACCGTGATCGGCACGCACGCCGATGTGGAGATCGTCCGTACCGATCTGCTGTCCATCGGTGTGAAGGAGACCCGCGCCTTGGTCCGCCGGGCCCAGCTGTCGCCGGCCGTCGGGCGCTGGCAGGTCATCGTCCTGGAGGACGCCGACCGACTCACCGAAGGCGCCGGCAACGTCCTGCTCAAGGCCGTCGAGGAACCGGCTCCGCGGACGGTGTGGCTGCTGTGCGCGCCCTCCCTGGAGGACGTGTTGCCCACCATCCGTTCCCGCTGCCGGCACCTGACCCTGCGCACTCCGCCCGTGGCCGCCGTCGCCGAGGTGCTGATGCGCCGTGACGGCATCGAGCCCGCCCTCGCCGCCGCGGCCGCCCGGGCGACGCAGGGGCACATCGGCCGGGCCCGCCGACTGGCCACCGACGAGGCGGCCCGGACGCGGCGCAGCGCCGTGCTCAGACTGCCGCTCCGGGTGGACGACGTGGGTGAATGCCTCAAGGCCGCCCAGGAACTCGTCGACGCCGCCGCCGAGGACGCCAAGTACCTCGCGGAGGAGGTCGACACCAAGGAGACCGAGGAACTGCGGGCCGCGCTCGGGGCCGGAGCGGGCGCGGGCAGCAGGATGCCGAGGGGCACGGCGGGCGTCATGAAGGAGCTGGAGGACCGGCAGAAGCGCCGCCGCACCCGTACCCAGCGCGACAGCCTCGACCTGGCGCTCACCGACCTCACCGGCTTCTACCGGGACGTGCTGGCCCTCCAACTCGGCTCGGGCCTCGCCATCGCCAATGAGGAGATACGGGGCGACCTGGACCGGATCGCCCGTGACTCGGGTCCGGAGCGCACGCTGCGGCGCATCGAGGCGATCATCGGCTGCCGGGAGGCCCTCGACCGGAACGTGGCCCCGCTGCTCGCCGTCGAGGCCATGACGATGGCGCTGCGCGCGGGCTGAACCGTGCGGCCGGACGCCGCCGGCGGGTGTTCGTCGCCCGCCGTCCGTTGACCTGTTCACCCGTACGAGCGTTCCGGCGCGGCGGCCGTGACACTCCCGGCCCGCGCCGGTGGTGGCCCGTGCCCGGGCGGCGGTCGGCCGGCCCGGACCGGCGGAGCCCGGCCGGGTGTCCCGGCAGGCCTTAGGCTCGCCGCATGGACACCAGTCGCCTGCTGCGAACCACCGGGACCGTGATCGCAGCCGCCGGGCTGCTGCTTGCCGGGTGTACCTCGGAGGGATCCGGGGGAACCCGCGCCGCCGCGTCCTCGTCCGGGAGTTCCGCGCCGAAGTCCACCGGGACGGCCGCGCCGGCCGCCGTCCCGGCCGCACTGCGTCCGTACTACGAGCAGAAGCCGAGCTGGCGCGACTGCGGTGTCCCCGGTTTCCAGTGCTCCACCATGAAAGCGCCGCTGGACTACGCGAACCCCGGTACCCCCGGTTCGGCGCAGTCCATCGACATCGCGGTGGCCCGCCGCGTGGCCACCGGCCCGGGCAAGCGGCTCGGCTCGCTCGTGGTCAATCCGGGCGGGCCCGGCGGGTCGGGCATCGGGTACCTCCAGGCGTACGCGGGCATCGGCTACCCGGCGGCCGTGCGGGCCCGGTACGACATGGTGTCCTTCGACCCGCGCGGAGTGGAGCGCAGCAGCCCCGTCGAGTGCCTGTCCGGGCCGGAGATGGACCGGTTCACCCAGGTGGACCAGACGCCGGACGACAAGGCGGAGCAGGCCCTGCTGGTGGCGGCGTTCAAGAAGTTCGCGACGGGCTGCAGGACGCGCTCGCAGCGGGTCCTGCCGCATGTCTCCACCGTCGAGGCCGCCCGGGACATGGACATCCTCAGGGCGGCGCTGGGCGACGAGAAGCTGTCGTACGTCGGAGCCTCGTACGGCACGTTCCTGGGGGCGACGTACGCGGACCTCTTCCCGGGCCGGGTCGGCCGGCTGGTCCTGGACGGGGCGATGGACCCGTCCAGGCCCGCGCTCGAACTCAACCGGGACCAGACGGCCGGATTCGAGACGGCGTTCCGGTCCTTCGCCAAGGACTGCGCGAAGCAGCCGGAGTGCCCGCTCGGCTCGGGCGACCCGGACGCGGTGGCGCAGCGGCTGAACGAGTTCTTCCGCAAGCTGGACGCCCAGCCGGTGCCCTCGGGAGACCCGGCCCGCCCCCTCGGGGAGTCGCTCGCGACGACCGGGGTGATCGCCGCGCTGTACGACGAGAGCGCGTGGCCGCAACTGCGCGAGGCGCTCACCTCGGCGATGAACGGCGACGGCGCCGGCCTGCTGGCGCTCGCCGACAGCTACTACGAGCGCGAGGCGGACGGCACGTACGCGAACCTGATGTTCGCCAACGCCGCCGTGAACTGCCTCGACCAGCCGCCTGCCTTCTCCGGGCCGGAGGCCGCCCAAGCGGCGCTGCCCTCCTTCGAGAAGGCCTCGCCGGTCTTCGGCGCGGGGCTCGCGTGGGCCTCGCTGAACTGCACGTACTGGCCGGTGAAGCCGACCGGATCGGCGCGGGCGCTGGAGGCCAAGGGTGCCGCGCCGATCGTGGTGGTGGGCACCAGCCGGGACCCGGCGACCCCGTACAAGTGGGCGCAGGCGCTGGCGGGCCAGCTCGACTCGGGCACGCTCCTGACGTACGACGGCGACGGACACACGGCGTACGGACGCGGCAGCGACTGCATCGACACCGCGATCAACACGTACCTGCTGGAAGACAAGGCGCCGAAGGACGGCACCAAGTGCTGACGGGCCCGCGCGCGGCGCATGGACCTCCCACGGGCGGACCTTCTGTCCGGGTTTGTTGCTGTTTTCCGAACGCCGGACAACCCGGTTCAGGGCACCCGGTTTAACCCTGTAGACTTGGCGCCGCTGCTGATGAGAGCGTCCCTTCGGGGGAATTCTCGTCTCCCAGCGGTGCCGCCTTAGCTCAGTTGGCCAGAGCAACGCACTCGTAATGCGTAGGTCTCGGGTTCGAATCCCGAAGGCGGCTCTGTAGAAGCCTCAGGACTCACTCGCCGTGACCTGGGGCTTTTGCTTTTCCCGGGGGCGGGTTGGGTGGGGGCCTCGGCCGGGGGGCGCGAGGTTCAACCGGTCGGGCCTGCGGGGCGGGAGGGGCCGAGCCCCCGCACCGGGCTCGTGGTGCCTGCGGATTAGGGTCGTCCGTGAGGAACGGACGAGGGAGAACAGACATGCACGGACAGGCCGCGGAGCACGCCACTCAGGATCCGCAGGAAGGCGCCGGGGTCGTTCTGCGCGTCGCGGGCGAGGCGGACGTTCCGATCGCCGCCGAGCTGTTCCGCGGTTATCTGGACTTCTACGAGGTGACCGTCGAGGACCCCGACCAGCCGCGGGCCTTCCTCGCCGAGCGCATCCGCAAGGACGAGTCGCTCGTCCTGCTCGCCGAGGTACCGGAGATCGGGACGGTCGGCTTCGCCCAGGTCTACCGCACCTTCTCCTCCCTCTCCATGCGGCCCATGTGGATCCTGTACGACCTGTACGTCGCCCCGGCCGGTCGGCGTACCGGCGCGGGCCGGGCGCTGCTGCGCGAGGTGCTGCGCCGTGCGGCCGAGGCCGGGGTCTCCGGCGTACAGCTGGAGACCGCCTACGACAACCACATCGCCCAGGGGCTGTACGAGTCGGAGGGCTTCGAACGCGACGCGTTCCACGTCTACTTCCACGGCCTCGACTGACCCGCACCCGGCTCCGAACGGCTGCCCGTCCCGAACGGGCTGCGGGCCCGGGTCCCGAACGGCCTTCGGGACGGCGGTGTTTCACGTGAAACGCCGCCGCGCGGCGACCGCGTCAGGCGGGTCGCCACGCCGGGGGGTTCACTTCGCGTCCGCGTAGCACTCCACGACCGCCGTGGTGAACGGGAACCGGACCGGGGTGTCGCCGAAGGCGATGCGCCCGGCCCGGTCACCGGCGGCGCGGATGGCCTCCGCGACGGCTTCGGCCTCCTCCGCCGGGCAGTGCACGATGACCTCGTCGTGCTGGAAGAACACCAGCTCGGCCCGCATCCCGGCGGCGGCGATGGACTGCCGCAGCGCCGCGAGCAGCAGGAGCGCCCAGTCCGCCGCACTGCCCTGGACGACGAAGTTCCGGGTGAACCGGCCGCGCGCACGGGTGTTGGTCGAGGCGTAGCTCGGGGTCCAGCCGTCGTCCCGGTCCTGCGGCACGCCGGCCTCGCCGTCCGGGTCCGTGTCGGCGGCGGAGACCGGGGGCGGGCAGGTCCGGCCGAGCCAGGTCCGCACGAGCCGCCCCTCCTCGCCTGCGCGCGCGGCGTCGTCGACGTACGCCACGGCCCGGGGGAAGCGGCGTCGGAGTGCGGCCAGGTTCTTCAGGCCGTCGCCCGAGGTCTGCCCGTACACCGCGCCGAGGACGGCCAGTTTGGCCATGTCCCGGTTCCCGGAGAAGCCCTGCCGGGAGATGGCGGTGTAGAGGTCCTCGGGACGGCCCGCGACCTCCATGAACGCCGGGTCGCGGGAGATCGCGGCCAGTACCCGGGGCTCCATCTGGTCGGCGTCCGCGACGACGAGCCGCCAGCCGGGGTCCGCGACGACGGCCCGCCGGATCACCTTGGGGATCTGCAGGGCCCCGCCGCCGTTGGTGACCCAGCGGCCGGTCAGGGTGCCTCCGGGGATGAACTCGGGGCGGAAGCGGCCGTCGTGGACCCAGTCCGCGAGCCAGGACCAGCCGTGGGCGGTGTGGATCCGGTACAGCTTCTTGAACTCGATCAGCGGCTTCACGGCCGGGTGGTCCAGCTCCTGGATCTCCCAGCGGCGGGTGGACTTGAGCTTGATGCCGGTCTCGGCGAAGGCCTTGACGACGTCGGCGGGCAGATCGGGGCGCACCCGGCGGCCGAACGCGGCCGACACCTCGTCGGCCAGCTCCGCGAGCCGGCGGGGTTGCCCGCTGCCCGCGTACCGCTCGCCGAGCAGCTCGGTGAGCAGGGCGCGGTGCGTGTCGGCCCGCCAGGGAAGGCCCGCGCGGTGCATCTCGGAGGCCACCAGGAACGCGGCCGACTCGGCCGTGGTGAGGAGCCGCATCCGGTCGGGGTGGGCGGTGGCGTCGTGCCGTTCCACCTGGTCGGCGTGGACGGCGATCAGGGCGTCCAGGGGGACCGGGGCGGGCTGTGGCTCGAAGAGGGAATCCTGGGCACCGGGCTCGGCCGCGCGTTGCGGGGGATCCGGCGGTACGGGCCGGCCCTCCAGCCGGGCCCAGGCGGCGGCGGCCGAGCGGGGCTCGCCGAAGCGGCCCTCGTGGCGCAGGAGCAGCAGTTCGGCGTTCTCGATGTCGTAGCACCGTTCGACGCGGACCCCGGCGGCGAGCAGGCGCGGGTACACGGCGGCGGTGGAGCGCCACACCCACCGGGTGCCGTCCGGGGCCGCGCGTACGGCCTCGGCGACCTGCCGCGCGCGCACCGCCGGTGCCCCGGCCGTCGCGGTCCCGCCGACACCGCTGCCCCCGCCGGTACTGCCAACCCCGCCGGCCTCGCCGGTCCCGCCGGGTTCGATGGGTGCGGCGTGCCACCAGCCGTCGCCGTCCTCGGCGAGGGCCCAGCGGGGGGTGCGGTCGGTCATGTCCGCGAGTGTCCCACCGGGGTGTGACAGGGGTCCCGCACCCCTGTCCGACCTGCGCGGCGGTGGCCGGAGTGGGCCGTGCCAAGCTGGAGCGGTGAGAGACATCGTCGACCGTGCCTGTGAAGCCGCCCTGTACGCCGACGGCGACAGTGGCCTGGACACCGGGGCCTCGCTGCTCGCCGCCGACACCGCCCGCTGGAGCGGGGCCGCGCGGGAGTTGCTGGTGCGCGGGGAGGGGTACGTACGGCAGGCCTGGGAGCGGGGCTGGCGGCCGGCCGACGTGGTGCGACTGGTGCGCCGGGACCTCGACGAGACGCACGTGCGGATCACGGGGGACCTGGTCGCCGCCGAGGCGCGGCGGTACGCGCGCCTGCCCGAGCGGTGGACCGACGCCGAGGTGTGGTGGGGCGACGACGCCGGGTACGGGGACGCCCTCGCGGCACGGGAGCGGACGGACCGGTTCTCCCTGGCGACCTCCGTCCTGGAGGTGTTCCGCCTGCTGATCCGGCTGCCCTCCATCGAGCCCGTCGGGCCCCTTCCCGGCGACCCGACGGACGCCTTGGAGCACGCCCACATCGAGCCCCGCATGCTGGGTCGGATCCGCGCGCTGCTGGCGAAGGCCGAGGCGACGAACTTCCCCGAGGAGGCCGAGGCGCTCAGCGCGAAGGCGCAGGAGCTGATGGCCCGGCACACGGTGGACGAGGCCCTGCTGGCCGCGCGCGGCGCCGGGCCCGACCGACGGCCCGGCGCCTGCCGGATCGGGGTGGAGCCCCCGTACGAGGAGGCCAAGGCGGTGCTGCTGGACGCGGTGTCCACCGCGAACCGCTGTCGGGCGGTGTGGAACAGCGGGTTCGAGTTCTCCACGGTGGTCGGCTTCGAGAGCGATCTGGAGGCGGTGGAGCTGCTCTACACCTCGCTGCTGGTGCAGGGAACGGCGGCGATGACCCGGGCCGAGGCGGCGCAGCGCTCCGGCGGGCGCAAGCGGACCAAGACGTTTCGGCAGTCGTTCCTGTTGGCCTACGCGAGCCGGCTGGGCCGGCGGCTGACCGAGACGGCCGAGCACACCGCCTCCGAGGTCCCCGACAACCTGCCCGCCCTGGTGGCCCGCGACGTGGCGGTCAGCTCCCGGGCCGAGGAGATGTTCCCCCGCACGACCACGACCCGCCTGCGCGGCGCCACCGACCTGGCGGGATGGGAGGACGGCACGGCGGCCGCCGACCGGGCACGGGTGGGCGGCGGCGAGCGCCGCTCCCTGCCGGGCTGAGCCCCGCCGCCCAAGGCTCCCGCGCCCGCCCCGGCCCCCGGCCTCCTGCCTCAGGGCCCCGTCGGGCGCCTCAGTGCCCCGTCGGGGGCGTCGGGCCCGACGCGGGGGAGTCATCCGCGCGCAACGCCCGCGTCTCCGACTTCAGGATCCGCATCGACCGGCCCAGTGAGCGGGCCATGTCGGGCAGCTTCTTCGATCCGAACACCAGCAGGCAGACGACGAGCAGCACGATCAGGTGCCAGGGCTCAAGGGCGTTGCGGAGCATTGACGTACCCGCCTTTCGGACGATCGCGGTCGTGAGGGTGTGATGATCCGCCTTATGGAACAGCCATGTGCCATACCTGTACAAATCTGAAGAAGTCCTGAAAGAGCTTTAGGCTCGACCCCATGAGCTGGCTCCGGGCGCTGAAGCACACCGCCCTGGCCGGCATGAAGGTCGAACGCACCCGCCTCGAACCGCTCGTCGCCCTGCGCGCCGCCGTCGGCCTCGCGATCGTGATCGGCTTCGGGCTCGCCTTCCTGGGCCCCGGAGCGGCCGCCAGCTCCGCCTTCGGCGCGTTCATGGCCGCGATCGCCACCTTCCAGAAGAGCTGGCGCCCGCGTCCCGTCCTCGCCCTCGCCTCCGGGCTGACCCTGGCCGTCTCCACCTTCGTCGGCTACCTCGTCGGCTCCTCGCACACCGGCCTGTTCCTCGCCCTCCTCGCCGTCTGGACCTTCGCCGCGGGCCTCCTCTGGGCCGCCGGCCCCACCGCCGGGATCATCGCCTCCGGCAACGTCGCGGTCATGCTCGTCACCGTGACCCTGCCGACCTCCGTCGCGCAGGCCGCCGGGCACGCCGCGATGATCGCCGCCGGCGGGGTGGTGCAGGCCCTGCTGATCGTGCTGTTCCCGATCCGTCGCTGGGGCGCCCAGCGCGACGCCCTGGCCGACGCCCTCGCAGCCGAGGCCGACTACGCCCGCCGGCTGCGCCACGACCCCGTCTGCGCCTTCGACCCGCAACCCCTGATGCGGGCCCGCGACGCCGCCACCGTGACCGCGCGTCAGGCCCGCCGTCGGCCCGCCGAACTGCACGGGGCGCGGGGGCTCGCCGAACGGGTCCGGCCCGTCCTCGCCTCCCTCGCCGACCCGGCCGTCGGGGCGCCGGCCGAGGGACCGGCGCGGGACCGGGTACGGGAACTGTTGGACGCCGCCGGCACGGTGCTGGACGCCGCCGCGCGGGCGATCCGGCACGGGGACCCGGTACGCCTGCCCGCGCCGGCCCTGGCCGTGCTGAAGTCCCCCGACACGGCGGACCTCCTGACCGGCGCGCCGCTGCGGGCCGCGCGCCGGCTCGCCGCGCTGCTGGACGACGTGCTGGAGACCGCCGAGCCCCGCTCCGGCCGGCCCGTCGCCCCCGACGCCTCGATGCTCCGGCCGACCCTGACCGCACTGGTGCCGACGGCCCTGAGGTCCGTACGGGCCGAACTGCACCCGGACTCGCCGATCCTGCGGCACGCCGTGCGCGTCACCGCCGTGGCCTGCGCGGGCTACCTCATCGGGCAGGTCCTGCCGTTCGGGCACGGCTACTGGGCCCCGATGGCCTCCGTCATGATCATGCGGCCGGACTTCAGCCAGACGTACGCGCGGGCCGTCGCCCGCTTCACCGGAACCCTCGTCGGGGTCGCCGTCGCCACCGGCATCGTGCAGCTCGCGCAGCCGGGGATGTACCTGTCCGGGTTCCTCGCGGTGGTCAGCGCGGGCCTGATGTACGTCCTGATGCGCACCAGTTACGCCGTCTCGCAGGTCTGCGTGTCCGCGTACGTCGTCTTCCTGCTCGGCATGGGCGGCGTCCGCTGGGACCAGACCGTGCCCGACCGGGTCGCGCTCACCCTGGTCGGCGGACTCCTCGCGATGCTCGCCTACGCCCTCTACCCGGCCTGGGAGACCCCGCGGCTGCGCACCCGCCTCGCCGACTGGATCGCGGCCGACGGACGGTACGCGGCGGCCGTGCTCGGCCACTACGCCGCCCCGGCCGACGCCCGGCGGGCGGACGTGCGCACCGCCCTGCTGGCCGCCCGGGACGCCCGGATCGACTGGCAGGACGCCGTGGACCGGGCGGCCGGGGAACCGGTGCGCCACCGCGGCCTGTCCCGTGCGGCGGCCGACGGCGCGGGCGAGGCGGTGGCCGCCCTCGGGCGTAACGCGATGCTGCTGGAGGCCCACCTCCCGGACCGCTCGCAGGCCCCGGTGCCCGGTGCGGCCGCCCTGGCCGAGGCGGTGCGCGCCGACACCGAGGCGGGTGCGAAGGAGGTCCGGGAGCGCGGTGTCCCGCGATGGGAGCGCGTGCGCACGCTGGTCGCGGACGAGGGTGCGCCGGTGTGGGGCGCCCCGGACCCGGGGGTGCTGCGAGCTGCCGGCCGGCAGCTCCTGGACGCGCTGGACGAGGTGTCCGAGGCGCTGCGGACCTGAGGGCCCGGCCCGCGGTCGCCGTCTTCCCCTTTCCCGACGGGAAGAGGAAGGGGCGCCCCGCGTGAAGGGGAAGGGCCGCCCCGCGCGCGAATGCGCCGGTCGCGCCCGACACAATGCGAGGGTCGCTCCCGGGACGAATGCGGTGGCCGCTCCGGTGACGACGACAGCACCCTCCGTGCACGTGCATCTGCCCATGCAGCTGCTTATGAACAGAGCTATGATCCGGTGCAGTTGACATCTGCACTATCGGGGGCTTCCTGTGGACCACGCGTACAACGGGATGGCAGCTGCAGAACTCGCTTCCTTGTACGGGCTGACCTGGCAGAAGAGCAGACACAGCAACTCGCAAGGTTCCTGTGTCGAGTTCGCGAAACTGCCGGACGGCGATGTCGCCATGCGCAATTCGCGATTCCCGGACGGTCCGGCCCTGGTCTACACGCCGGCGGAGATAGAGGCGCTGCTCCTGGGCGTCAAGGACGGCGAGTTCGACCACCTGATCGCCTGATCGGAACCTGATCGAAACAGCGCAATGATCAAGCCATGCACGTGCACTGGCCGGGACTGATCGAAAGGATCAATCCCGGCCGGTTGCCGTTCATGGGCTGAATTTCCCCCGCGGACGCGCGGGTGACGCCCCCTCGATCGGTGGGGACGTCGGGACGGTCGACGGGTGACGTCGGGTCAGTCCTGGAGCATGAAGAGCGCCCAGACGACCTTGCCGGTCAGGCGCCCGGCGAGCGGGTGCCAACCCCAGCTGTCGCTGTACGAGTCCACCAGGAACAGCCCCCGCCCGGACTCCAGGTCGAAGTTCTCCTCGGTCCGCTCCGGCGAGAACGCCCCGCCCGGCCGGTCCTCGCTGGGGTCCCGCACCGCACACACCAACCGGGTGCTCCACCGCATCAAGTGCAGCCGAACCGGCGGCTCCGGCGCGTCCGAACCCGGGCGTCCCACCCTGTCCTCGTCGGGCAGGGCATGGCGCAGCGCGTTGGTGACGAGCTCGGAGACGACGAGGGAGACATCGTCGAACCGGTCGTCGAGGCCCCAGTGGGACAGCGTCGACCGGGTGAACGAACGCGCCCCGCGGACGGCCTCGAAGCGGGCGGGCAGGGCACAGGAGGCGGACCCGGAGACAGCCGTGGGGTCGACCGGGGGCAGCCCCTGCCGTAACGGCTCGAGCATGGTCGATCCATTCGTCCCCATGCGAGGCACTCCCGGGATTCGCGGACGGAGCGGTGGCTGTCGTCCAGAAAGAACTGCGGGGTGGGTCGGTCCGGCTCCTGCGCGATGAAGAACGCAGGTGCGCGGGACCATCGTTCCGAATGCGGAAGCCGGATGCAAGGGCAGATGCACGTGCACGCGCCGGACCTGTCCGCTCCCGTGACGGTTCTTGCTCATTTCTTCCTACGCATACTTACGGACTTCTTTTCCGGGACGCCGGATTCCGTTACAGAACGAGTACGGGTCATAGCGTTTTGGTGGCAGACTGCGGGCCCTGGGGTTCGGGGGCCCCGGGACGCGACACACCGCGCAGACCACGCGCACACCATTGCGATGGGGAGGGCAGGACTAGTGACCGCAGACGCCGGCGGTTCCGTGGTGCGCCGCATCCTCCTGGGCTCACAGCTCAGGCGACTCCGAGAATCCCGCGGCATCACCCGTGAGGCGGCCGGCTACTCGATCCGCGCATCCGAATCGAAGATCAGCCGCTTGGAGTTGGGAAGGGTGAGCTTCAAGGCAAGGGACGTCGAGGACCTCCTGACGCTCTACGGAGTGACCGACGGCGCGGAGCGGGAGTCCCTCCTGGGGCTGGTCCGCGAGGCCAACGCCGCGGGCTGGTGGCACAGTTACGGCGACGTGCTGCCCGGGTGGTTCCAGACGTACATCGGACTGGAGGGTGCGGCCTCGCTCATCCGCATCTACGAAGTCCAGTTCGTCCACGGCCTGCTGCAGACCGAGGCCTACGCGCACGCCGTCGTCAAGCGCGGCATGCCCGGCGCCACGCCCGGCGAGATCGACCGCCGCGTCGCCCTGCGCCTGGAGCGCCAGAAGGTCCTCGTGTCGGAGAGCGCCCCGGTCTTCCACGCCGTCCTCGACGAGGCCGCGCTGCGCCGCCCCTACGGCGACCGCGACGTGATGCGCGGGCAGTTGGAGCACCTCATCGAGGTCTCGCAGCGGCCCAACGTGCAACTTCAGGTCATGCCCTTCTCCTTCGGCGGGCACGCCGGTGAGAGCGGAGCCTTCACCCTGCTGCGCTTCCCGGAGTCCGATCTCCAGGACATCGTGTATCTGGAACAGCTCACCAGTGCCCTCTACCTGGACAAAGAAGAGGAAGTGGGTCAGTACGCGCGGGCCATGGAGCGGCTCCAGGAGGACTGCCCCGACGCGGACCGGACCCGCGATCTCCTGCGCGGACTGCTCCAACTGTCTTGATCCGCACGTACTATGACGTCTGATCAGTGCATGACGATGACCGATCGGTCTCCGGTGCAGCGCACGGGTGCGCGCTCGCAGTAAGGGATGGCATGTCCATATTCGACGACCTGGCTCACCAGTACATCGACGGCGAATGGCTGGCCGGCACCGGTTCGTGGGACATCATCGACGTCAACCCGTACAACGGGGAGAAGCTCGCGGCCATCACGGTGGCCACCGTCGAGCAGGTCGACCGGGCCTACCGCGCCGCCGAGCGCGCCCAGAAGGAATGGGCCGCCACCAGCCCCTACGCGAGACGCGCCGTCCTGGAGCGCGCCCTGCGGATCACCGAGGACCGCCGCAAGGAAATCGTCGAGGCGATGATCGACGAGCTCGGCGGCACCCGCCCCAAGGCCGAGTACGAGGTCGACCTCGCGAGGGAGTTCATCCGCGAGGCGATCCAGCTGGCCATCCGGCCCGAGGGTCGCATCCTGCCCTCCCCGGTCGCGGGCAAGGAGAACCGCGTCCAGCGGCTCCCCGTCGGCGTCGTCGCGGTCATCAGCCCCTTCAACTTCCCCTTCCTGGTGACGATCAAGTCCGTCGCCCCGGCCCTGGCCCTCGGCAACGCCGTCCTGATCAAGCCCAACCAGAACGCGCCCGTGGTCGGCGGCGGGGTCATCGCCAAGATCTTCGAGGACGCGGGCCTGCCGGCCGGCCTGCTCAACGTCCTGGTCACCGACATCGCCGAGATAGGCGACGCGATCCTCACCCACCCCGTCCCGAAGGTGATCTCCTTCGCCGGATCGGACCGGGTCGGACGGCACGTCGGCGCGGTCGCCGCCCGCCACTTCAAGCGGACCGTCCTGGAACTCAGCGGCAACAGCGCGCTGGTCGTCCTCGACGACGCCGACCTCGACTACGCCGTGGACGCCGCCGTCTTCAGCCGGTTCGTGTACCAGGGTCAGGTCTGCATGGCCGCCAACCGCATCCTCGTCGACGCCTGCGTCGCCGAGGAGTTCACCGAGAAGTTCACCGCGCGGGTGCGCGGCCTGAAGACCGGTGACCCGCGCGAGGCCGACACCCACATCGGCCCGCTGATCAACTCCTTCCAGGCCGACGCGCTCACCGCCCTCGTGGACCGCGCCGTCGAGTCCGGCGCCCAGGCGCTCGTACGAGGGTCTACGCGCGGCAACCTCGTCGAACCGACCGTGCTGGCCGGCCTCCCCGAGGACTCCCCGCTGCTGGGCCAGGAGATCTTCGGCCCGGTCGCGCTGCTCGTGGTCTTCGACGGCGAGGACGACGCGGTCCGCCTCACGAACGCGACCCCGTACGGGCTCAGCGGAGCGGTCCACACGCGCGACGTGGAACGCGGGGTCCGCTTCGCGCAGCGGATCGAGACCGGGATGATCCACGTCAACGACTCCACCATCGGCGACGAGCCGCTGGCGGCCTTCGGCGGCGAGAAGGCCTCGGGTCTGGGACGGCTGAACGGCGACGCCACGGTGGAGGCCTTCACCACCCAGAAATGGATCTCGGTCCAGCACGGACGGACGCAGTTCCCGTTCTAGGCGGGGCTCCTCTTAGACTCGGCCGGGCAAGCTGCAGGCGCGCACGTCCCGGGGAGAGCCGAGTTGACCAACATTCCGGAGACCGGGCGGACCCAGCGGGTCCAGAACCGCCTCGTGATCATCCAGATAGTGGTCTTCTCGCTGCTGCTGACGCTCGGCGGGCGCCTCTGGTACCTCCAGATCCGCAACGGCCAGGAATACACGGACGAGGCGAAGAACAACCACACGCAGCAGGTGGTCCAGCCCGCCGTGCGCGGTTCCATCCTCGACTCCCGCGGGGTCCCGCTGGCCGACAACGAGACCCGCATGGTGGTCTCCGCCAGCCGCACCGACCTGTCGAAGATGAAGGACCGCGGCAAGGACGTCCTGACCCGTCTCGCCGGTGTCCTCGGCCTCGACGCCGCCGAGGTCACCGACAGCGTCCGGCTGTGCGACGCCAAGACCCCCAAGCCCTGCTGGAACGGATCCCCGTACCAGCCGATCCCCATCACCGACGAGGCGACCACCGAGCAGGTCCTGGAGATACGCGAGCACGCCGAGCAGTTCCCCGGCATCACCGCCGAACCCACCGCCCTGCGCCGCTACGCCGCCCCCGACCAGGCCAACACCTCACAGGTCCTGGGCTACCTCTCCCCGGTCACCGACGAGGAGATCACCAAGGCCAAGAACTCGGACTCCCCGTACCTGCGCTCCGACCAGGTGGGCCGCTCCGGCCTGGAGCGCACGTACGACAAGGACCTCCGCGGCAAGGCCGGCGTGACCCACTACGAGGTGGACAACCTCGGCCGGGTCATCGGCCAGGCCGAGAGCGTCAAGCCGCAGCCCGGATCGAACGTCGTCACCTCGATCGACTCGCGGGTGCAGGCCGTCGCCGAGCGGGAACTGAACGGCGCGATGATCGAGGCCCGCAAGGGCTACGACAAGAACACGCACCGCAACTACGAGGCCGACTCCGGCGCCGTCGTCGTCATGGAGTCCAAGACCGGCCGGATCGTCGCGATGGCCTCCAACCCGACCTACGACCCCAACGCCTGGGTCGGCGGGATCTCGGCCAAGGACTACAAGGCCCTCACCGAGAAGGGCTCCAACTACCCGCTGCTGAACCGGGCCATCCAGGGCCAGGCCGCCCCCGGCTCCATCTTCAAGGTGGTCACCTCCACGGCCGCCGTGAACGCCGGCTACCCCTTCAACGGCCGCTACCCCTGCCCCAGCTCGTACTCGGTGGGCAGCCAGACCTTCACCAACTTCGAGTCCCAGGGCTACGGCGACATCACCATCGGCAAGGCCCTCGAAGTCTCCTGCGACACCGTCTACTACGGCATCGCGGACCGTGAGTGGAAGAAGGACGGCGGCATCAAGCCCAAGAAGAACCCCGAGGACTGGTTCTTCAAGACGGCCCACGAGTTCGGCCTGGGCAAGCGCACCGGCATCGACCTGCCCAGCGAGGTGCCCGGCCGGGTCCCCGACCGGCAGTGGAAGAAGGACTTCTTCGAGGCGAGCAAGGCCGCCTGGTGCCGGGACGGCAAGAAGGACGGCACCTACGGCGAGAAGATCGCCTACGAGAACTGCCGCCAGGGCAATCAGCTCCGCGAGGGCGACGCGATCAACTACTCCATCGGCCAGGGCGACACCCTCGTCACCCCGCTCCAGATGGCCTCCGTCTACGCGGCCATCGCCAACGGCGGGACCCTGCACCAGCCCGCCGTCGGCAAGGCCGTCATCAGCCCCGACGGCACCTCGGCCCGGGAGATCGCGCCCAAGGAACTGGGCCGCCTCCCCATGGACAAGAAGCTCCGGGACAACATCGACCAGGCCCTGGCCTCCGTGGTCACCGACGGCAGCGCCGCCTGGCGCTTCGGCGGCTGGCCGCAGAAGCAGATCCCGATGCACGCGAAGACCGGCACCGCCGAGGTCCAGGGCAAGCAGACCACCTCGTGGTTCGCCTCGTACACCGCCGACTACTCGATCGTGATGACGATCTCGCAGGGCGGCACCGGCTCCGGCGCCTCGGGCCCGGCGGTCCGCAACATCTACGAGGCCATGTACGGCCTGGACGACGCCGGCAAGCAGGACCTCTCCAAGGCCCTCCTGCCCAAGCCCCGCACCGCGCTCCCCGCGATCAAGCCGGAAGCCCGCTAGGCCGTCGCACGTCTTGGCGCGCGGGCTTGCACCTCACGTGGCGTGAGGCGCCACAGTGAGGGGCGTACTCGACCAGAGGAGCGGGAACGATGGGCCATTCCGTGGGCCAGGTCGCCGGGTTCGCCGGAGTCACGGTGCGCACCCTGCACCACTACGACGAGATCGGGCTGCTCTCCCCGAGCGGCCGCAACCACGCGGGGCACCGGCGGTACGACGACGCCGACCTCGACCGGTTGCAGCGCATCCTGTTCTACCGGGAGCTCGGCTTCCCGCTCGACGAGGTCGCCGTATTGCTGGACGACCCGGAATCGGACCCGAGGGAGCACCTGCGCCGGCAGCACGCCCTCCTGACCGACCGGATCGCCCGGCTCCAGCAGATGGCCAAGGCCGTCGAGCACGCCATGGAGGCGAAGAAGATGGGCATCGACCTCACGCCCGAGGAGCGGTTCGAGGTGTTCGGGGACAAGGATCCCGAGCGGTACGAGCAGGAGGCGCGGGAGCGCTGGGGCGACACCGAGACCTACGCGGAGTCGCAGCGCCGGGCCGCCACGTACACGAAGGACGACTGGAAGCTGATGCAGGACCAGGTGGCGGACTGGGGTGTCCGCTACTCGGCCCTGATGGACGCCGGCGAGCCCGCCGACGGCGAGCGCGCCATGGACATGGCCGAGGAGCACCGGCAGCACATCGGCACGTGGTTCTACGACTGCGGGTACGAGCTCCACACGTGCCTCGGCGACATGTACGTCGCCGACGAGCGGTTCAAGGAGTTCTACGACTCGATGCGGACGGGTCTCGCCGAGCACCTGCGGGACGCGATCACCGCCAACGCCATCCGGAAGGTGTAGCCGGGGCGCGGGCAGAAGTTCCCCGCCCGGTCCCCGCAGGTACCTGGAACCTGGCGGGGACCGTGTGCGTTCATAATTGGAACCACCCGTCCTGCCTCGTGTCCCCGCACACACCCCCCGATCCAGGAGATCCCGGAACTCGTGTACACGCTTGCGCTCGGCCCTGAGTGGCTGTCCCCGGAGTACCTGATCGGGCATTTCGGCCTGATCGGCATCCTGGTCATCGTCTTCGCGGAATCCGGCCTCTTCGCGTTCCTGCCCGGCGACTCCCTGCTCTTCACCGCGGGCCTGTTCGTCGCGAGCGGCGACATCAGCCAGCCGCTGTGGCTCGTGTGCACCCTGATCGTGGCCGCCGCGATCATCGGTGACCAGGTGGGCTACCTGATCGGCAAGTACTTCGGTCCGAAGCTGTTCAACCGGCCGAACAGCAAGGTGTTCAAGCGGGAGAACCTGGACGCCGCGCACGACTTCATGGAGAAGCACGGCCCCAAGGCGATCGTGCTGGCCCGCTTCGTGCCGATCATCCGCACCTTCGCGCCGATGGTCGCGGGCGCCGGCGCGATGAAGTACCGCACCTTCCTGACCTACAACGTCATCGGCGGCATCGCCTGGGGCGCGGGCGTCACCTGCCTCGGCTACCAGCTGGGCCAGTTCGACGTCATCAAGGACAACGTCGAGACGATCTTCATCGGCATCGTGCTGATCTCCGTCATCCCGGTGATCATCGAAGTGCTCAAGGCCCGCAAGAACAAGGCGAAGGCCGGCGAGAGCGCCGCCCGGCCCGGCGACGGCCCCCAGGACGACCCACAGCCCCCCGGTGGTCGCGGCCGGCACGCGAAGCGCTGACCTTCCCCACCCGGGCCCTCCGCGGCCCGCACGCGGCCTCACACGGCCGCGCACACGGCCCTGTCGCACGACGAACGCCCCGCCCGACCCTTCCGGTCCGCGGGGCGTTCGTCGTGGGGGAGGGTCCTAGAACCCGCGGGTGCGCTTCGCGGCGCGGCGGTTGGCGGCGCTCGCGGCCCCCGGGATGCGCATGAAGAGCCGCGAGGCCTCCGACCCGAGGTTGACGCCGATCGCGATGGCCAGGGCGATGGCCGCGGCGTTCACCAGCGACCCGAGCCCTTCGTTGAACCGGTTCTCCGCGATCAGCAGCAGCCCGTAGTACGTGGCCGAGCCCGGCAGCAGCGGGCCGATCGCCGCCGTCGTGTAGGGCAGGGCGGAGGCGAAGCGGTAGCGGGAGAAGAGCTGCCCGAACAGGCCGACCAGCCCGGCGGCGATGGCCGTGGACGGCACGGGCGGGATCTCGCCCGCGTAGTGCAGGGCCCCGTAGGTGATCCAGGCGACGGCGCCGTTGAGCGTCACGATCAGCACCGTGGAACGTTCCTGCTGGAGCAGGACCGCGAAGGTGAACACCAGCACCATCGACGCGGCGATCTGGATCAACGGCCGCTGGGTGATCTGGAGGACCTCGTCGGGGTTCGGCTGCGCGTCGAGCTGGAGCCCGATGTACAGCACGACCAGCACGCCCATGATGATGCCGATGAAGAGGTACATGACCTCCAGCAGCCGGGCCGACGCGGTGATGTAGTAGCCGGTCAGACCGTCCTGCACGGCCGCGACCAGGGCCCGCCCCGGCAGCAGCGCGAACAGCCCACCGGTGATCACCGCCGAGGCCTTGACGTCGATCTCGGCCAGCTTCAGCGCCACCCCTATCGCGGCGGGCGGCATCGCGGCGACCACGAACTGGTAGAACTCCGGCAGCCCGCGCCCCGCGCACAGCCAGGCCAGCCGGTCGCCCAGGACCGCACCGATCGCGGCGGCGAGGAAGACGAGCACCCCACCGCCGACCAGGGTGGAGGCCGCGCCCGCGAGCAGCCCCGCGGACGCGGTGAGCATCCACCCGGGGTACGGGTGCCGGTTTCGGCGGATCTCGGCGAGGCGGCGGTAGGCCTCCTCCAGCGAGACGTCCATCTCGTGGGCGCTGATGTCGTCCACCAGCCGGAAGACGGCCGCGAGCCGGTTGTAGTCGGTACCGCGACGGCGCACCGTTCGGTTCGCCGAGACCGGATCGTCCACCAGCGAGGGCTGGTGCGTGACGGACAACATGGTGAAGGTGACGGTGGGCTCACAGCGGTCCAGGCCGTAGCTGCGGGCCACGGCGAACATCGCCGCCTCCACGTCCTCGGCTCCCTCGCCACCGGCCAGCAGCAGCTCGCCGATGCGCAGCGTGAGGTCGAGCACGCGGCCCACGGCGGGCCCGGACTCGCTCACCCGCTGCACGGCCTCCGGCACGGGTCGCACGTCCACCGGCATGCGCAGCATCGTGCGCATCCGGTCCTGCCAGGGGGACTCCTTCATCCGCACCACGGGGAAGCCCTGGCCGGGCGTGTACGCGGGCGGGGACTGAGCGGCCGTGTAGGTGTGCGGCGTGGCGAACGCGGACCCCTCGGGCTCCACGGCCAACGACGCCAAACCGTCCGGAACGGCGAACTCCGAGGTCGGTTGATCGTCCTCCGGCGCCTCCGCGTGTATCCCGGCGGGTGCCGTGAACGCACTGCGTGCCTCGTCGGATTTCGGCTTCCGATCCTCGGAACCGACGCCCTCGCCCTCCGCCACCCGTCCTCCAGTCCACCGGCCTGATCATCAGTATGCGGAACGCGCCCGTCCACGGCGAAAGCGGAAGCCGCACCCCGACCCCGCCTGCCCGACTTTCCCGCCCGCACCCGATGGGCCGCCGGGCGGGAACCCGACGCGGCCGCGGGGCGGGAACCCGACACGGACGCCGGGCGGCCGCGGGGCCGGACGCCGGGCGGGAACGACAACGGGCGGCACCCCCGGCGAAAGGGGATGCCGCCCGTGATGTCATCGGGGTGCCGGTACGAACCGCCCACCCGTCACCGAGCCGAAGCTCAGTGGTGGCCGCCCTGGGCCTCAAGGCGCTTGTACGAGGCCTCGATCTCGGCCTCGGCCTCGGTGCGACCGACCCAGTTGGCGCCCTCGACGGACTTGCCGGGCTCCAGGTCCTTGTAGACCTCGAAGAAGTGCTGGATCTCCAGGCGGTCGAACTCGGACACGTGGTGGATGTCGCGCAGGTGCTCGACACGCGGGTCCGAGGCGGGGACGCACAGCAGCTTGTCGTCGCCACCGGCCTCGTCCGTCATGCGGAACATGCCGATCGCGCGGCACTTGATCAGGCAACCCGGGAAGGTCGGCTCGTCCAGGATGACCAGGGCGTCCAGCGGGTCGCCGTCCTCGCCGAGGGTGTTCTCGACGAAGCCGTAGTCGGCCGGGTAGCTGGTCGAGGTGAAGAGGCGACGGTCCAGACGGATCCGGCCGGTCTCGTGGTCCACCTCGTACTTGTTCCGCGAACCCTTGGGGATCTCGATGGTGACGTCGAACTCCACGTCCTGCTCCTCCATGATCAGCTTCATTGCTTCGGGACTGCGTTGACTCACCTGCGTGCGCGTCCGATCCAGCCCTGCCGGGTGGGGTGCCATGCTCGCGGCAAGACGCAGTGGTTAAGTGTCCCTCACGCATAAGTGTGATCGCGAAAGGGGCTGGTCCGAGGTGCCATTGGACAGGACGTGGCAGCTCATCGCGGGGTCGGCCGCGGCCGGCCTCGCCCTCTCGCTGGCGACGGTGGCCGCCGCCGGTCCGTGGGACTCCGGCCAGCGTAAGGCCGAGCGGGACAGGGCCGCCTCTTGGAGCCGTACGGGTGGCGCAGATCACGCCGCCGGCGGCCTCCCGCAGGCCGCGCCGAGCGCCCCCGGGGTACTGGCCGGGATCGGCCGGGCGCCCCGGCAGGTGACCGCGGGCGGCACCGCACTGGCCGAGGCCCTGGAACCGCTGCTGGCCGACCGCGGACTCGGCGACCTCCGATCGGCCGCCGTGGTGGACACCGCCACCGGACAGGTCCTCTTCGAATCCCGCGCGCGCGAGGCCATGACCCCCGCCTCCACGGTCAAGATCGCCACGGCCGCCGCCGCCCTCGCCGCCCTCGGCCCCGAACACCGGATCCGCACCACCGTGGTCCCCGGCACCGGACCCGGACAGATCGTGCTCGTCGGCGGCGGCGACCCCTCCCTCACCGCCAAGAAGAAGGCACCGGCCGGCTCCGGCGGCAGCCTCGTCGCCCTCGCCGCCGACACGGCCCGCGCCCTCAAGGCCGCCGGGACGACCTCCGTCGCCCTCGGCCACGACGACTCGCTCTACAGCGGACCGACCCGCCACCCCATCGGCGTCAACGACAACATCGCCCCCGTCACCGCCCTCATGGCCGACGAGGGCCGCCCCGACGACTCCGTCTCCGGACCCGTCGACCGCACCGAGGACCCCACCGGGGACACCGCCCGCGCCTTCGCCGCCCTGCTCGCGGAACGCGGCATCAAGGTCACCGGCGACCCCACCGAGGCCAAGGCACCCCCCGGGGCCAAGCCGCTCGCCACCACCCTCTCCACCCCCCTGGGCGGCCTCGTCGAGCGGATGCTGACCAACAGCGACAACGACATCGCGGAGGCCTTGGCCCGCCAGACCGCCATCGCCTCCGGACAACCCGCGAGCTTCGAGGGCGGGGAGAAGGCCGTCGCCGCCCGGCTCGCCACCCTCGGCGTCGACGTCACCGGCGCCCGCTTCGCCGACGGCAGCGGCCTGGCCCGCGCCGACCGGGTCACCACCGCCCTGCTGACCTCCCTCCTCGCCAAGTCCGCCGACCCCGAGCGCCCCGAGCTGCGGCCGGTCCTCACCGGCCTGCCCGTCGCCGGATTCTCCGGAACCCTGCGCGCCCGCAACGCCGGGAACTCCCCGGCCGCCGGCCTGGTCCGCGCCAAGACCGGCACGCTGAGCGGGGTGAACGCCCTCGCCGGCACCGTCGTGGACCCGTCCGGACGGTTGCTCGCCTTCGCGTTCCTGACGGCGAACAGCCCCGACCCCGCCGCCGCCGAGAAGGGCCTGGACAAGCTGGCCGCCACCGTGGCGGCCACATCCGGGCCGTGACCGCGCCCTTCGGGGGGATCCGCCGCGGCGCCGGTCCACGTACGGTTGACGCATGACGAGCATCGGTGGTGTGGAGATGGTCGACTGGAACCTCGCGGTGGCGACCGCGACCCGGCTGGTCCGGCCGGGTCCGGAGGTCAGCCGCGACGAGGCCCGGGCGGTGGTGGCGGAGCTCCGCCGGCACGCCAAGACCTCGGAACGGCACGTGCGCGACTTCACCCGGATGCTGCCCGACGGCGCCGAGGTGCACGACACCCCCGTCCTGGTCGTCGACCGGGCCGGCTGGGTCAAGGCCAACGTGGCCGGCTTCCGCGAACTGCTGGGACCCCTGCTCGGCAAGATGCAGGAGCGCCGCGAGGGAACCCCCGGCGGCTCCGTGCTCGGCGCGTTCGGCGGCAAGGTCACCGGCGTCGAGCTGGGCATGCTGCTCAGCTTCCTGGCCTCCCGGGTGCTCGGCCAGTACGAGACCTTCGCACCGGCGGGCCTCGACCTGCCGGGCTCCGCCGCCGGCGGCGGCCGACTGCTCCTCGTCGCGCCGAACATCGTGCACGTGGAACGCGAGCTGGAGGTCGATCCGCACGACTTCCGCCTGTGGGTCTGCCTCCACGAGGAGACGCACCGTACGCAGTTCACGGCCGTCCCGTGGCTCCGCGCCCACCTGGAGGGCGAAATCCAGACGTTTCTCGGCGCCACCGAGATGGACCCGATGACCGTCCTGGAACGACTCCGCGAAGCCGCCCAGTCCTTCTCGGGCGCCCGCCCCGACGCCGAACGCGGCGAAGAGGGCCGCTCGCTGGTCGAACTGGTACAGACCCCCGAACAGCGAGAAGTACTGGGCCGGCTCACCGCCGTCATGTCCCTGCTGGAAGGCCACGCCGACTTCGTCATGGACGGGGTCGGCCCCGAGGTGGTGGCCTCGGTCGCCGAGATCCGGGAGAAGTTCCAGCAGCGCCGGGCCAGCGGGGCCGGCCGGCTCGACGCCACCCTGCGCAAGCTGCTCGGCCTGGACGCCAAGCTCCGCCAGTACCGCGACGGTGAACGGTTCGTCCGGGCGGTCGTCGGCCAGGTCGGCATGGACGGCTTCAACCGGGTCTGGACCTCCCCGAACACGCTGCCGACCAAGGCGGAGATCGCCAAGCCCGCGGACTGGGTCGCCCGGGTCCACGGCAAGGGGAGCGAGGACGGCGGATCGGAGTGAGCCCCGGCGCCCGGCCCGCCCCGGGCGCCCGGGACCGCCCGACGGCCGCGTGACGCGACCCGTCGTGCGCGGCGCGGCCAAGCGCCGCGCCGAAGGGTCCTGTTACCCGACTCACCCGCCCGGCAGGCTTGAAATTGTCCCGTTGGGGGAAACAGCGTCACCCGTCCGAGGGACCGTGGGCCGTGGAAGGGCGTGCGATGCTCGGGGAACGGCTCGGTTCTGTCACCATCGACGCACTCTGAGTGACAACCGGTACTCGCCGGAGGCTCCTCGCGGAGAACCCCGCCGATCACCGGCACCACCGAACACCCCTGCGCACCACCCCAACGCCTCCGAGGCATCCGAACTCCACGAAGGGCACCGGACATGGGTCCCCATCCTGCGGTCGCGGCGATACGCCTGGCGGTCCGCCGCGTACTCCACGACGTCCTCACCGACCTCACCGATCCGAACGAGCCACACCCGACCGGCCGCCCCGCCGACCGCCGCACCGCGCCCGGCACCCCGCCGCTCGTCCTCGTCGCCTGCTCCGGCGGCGCCGACTCCATGGCCCTCGCCTCCGCCCTCGCCTTCGAGGCCCCCAAACTCGGCATCCGCGCCGGTGGCGTCACCGTCGACCACGGCCTCCAGGCCGGCTCCGACCTGCGTGCCGCCGAAGTCGTCAGCCGCATGACCTCGCTCCGCCTCGACCCGGTGGAGTCCGTCGCCGTGCGCGTGGGCCGTGACGGCGGCCCCGAGGCCGCCGCCCGCGACGCCCGCTACGGAGCCCTGGACGCGACCGCCGACCGACTCGGCGCCGCCGCCGTACTGCTCGGCCACACCCGGGACGACCAAGCCGAAACCGTCCTGCTGGGGCTCGCCCGCGGCTCCGGCACCCGCTCCCTCTCCGGCATGGCCGAGAAGTCCGGCGGACCCGGTCGCACCAACCGCTACCGCCGCCCCTTCCTCCAGATCGACCGGCAGACCGCCCGCAAGGCCTGCATGGTCCAGTCGCTCCCCGTCTGGGACGACCCGCACAACATCGACCCGGCCTACACGCGCTCCCGGCTGCGCCACGAGGGACTGCCCGCCCTGGAGAAGGCGCTGGGCAAGGGGGTCGTCGAGGCACTCGCCCGCACCGCCCAGCTCTCCCGGGACGACGCCGACGCCCTCGACGCCTGGGCCGCCGACGCGGACGCCGGCGTCCGCGACGCGGACGGCCGCCTGGAGTGCGCGAAGCTCTACGCGCTGCCCCCCGCCGTCCGCCGACGCGTACTGCGCAGGGCCGTGGTCGCCGCCGGCTCCCCCGCAGGCTCCCTCTTCGCCCGTCACATCGAGGAAGTGGACCGGCTCATCACCGGATGGCGCGGTCAGGGCGCCATCAACCTGCCCGGCCGGGTCGAGGCCCAGCGGCAGGGTGGCAGACTTGTCATCCGGCAGGGCTGATCGGTGCTGAAACGCGGCTGAGCCTCCGGAGGCACCCACCTCCGGAGTCGCGGCCGACAACGAAAGTGATGCGGGTGGACGAGAAGGACATGGGCTCCGACCTCGAGTCGGTGCTCATCACCAAGGAAGAGATCGACGCGAAGCTCGCCGAGCTGGCAGCGAAGATCGACGCGGAGTACGCGGGCAAGGACCTGCTCATCGTCGGTGTGCTCAAGGGCGCGGTGATGGTGATGGCGGACCTGGCGCGCGCCCTGTCCACCCCGCTCACCATGGACTGGATGGCGGTGTCCTCGTACGGCGCCGGGACCCAGTCCTCGGGCGTGGTCCGGATCCTCAAGGACCTCGACACCGACATCAAGGGCAAGCACGTCCTGATCGTCGAGGACATCATCGACTCGGGCCTGACGCTGTCCTGGCTGCTGTCGAACCTGGGCTCGCGCGAGCCGGCGTCGCTCCAGGTCGTCACGCTGCTGCGCAAGCCCGAGGCCGCCAAGGTCGCGATCGACGTGAAGTGGGTCGGCTTCGACATCCCGAACGAGTTCGTCGTCGGATACGGCCTGGACTACGCGGAGAAGTACCGCAACCTGCCGTTCGTCGGCACGCTCGCCCCGCACGTGTACGGCGGCTGACTCCGACGGCCGCACGCGGCCGCGTCCCGACGCCGGGCGCGGTACACCCCGAGGCCTCCGGGGAACCGACAGGGAAACCTGGGGAACCTGGAGGCGATTCCCGCCGTTGGAGCAGGGGAAGGTGGGTCTGTCAGCCGTCCCACGAGGCCGCGGGTGACAATACAGGGGTACATTCCGAAGAACAGTCTTTACTCACAGCAGCATTTACCTACGGGCAGGAGGGACGGGGTGCCTAGCGCCCCGTATGGATGGACGTGAAGCGATACTTCCGTGGGCCGGTCATGTGGATCGTGCTGGCCGTCCTCGCCGTGGTCGTGTTGATGAACGTCGTCGGCTCCGGCGGCGGCTACAAGTCGGTGGAGACCAGCGAGGTCATCAAGGCGATCAACAGTGGCCAGGTGGAGAGCGCCAAGCTCACCACCGGTGACAGCCAGATGATCAAGATCGAGCTGAAGAAGGACCAGAAGCTCGGCGACAACGACGGCACCAAGTTCCAGGCCAACTACATCGGGGACCAGGGCGTCCAACTCGCCCAGAACCTCCAGACCAAGTACGAAGCCGGTCAGATCCCGGACGGTTACACCGTCTCGCCGGACAAGACCAGCCCGTTCCTCAGCGTGCTGCTCTCGCTGCTGCCCTTCGTTCTCATCGTGGTCGTCTTCCTGTTCCTGATGAATCAGATGCAGGGCGGTGGCTCCCGGGTGATGAACTTCGGGAAGTCCAAGGCCAAGCTCATCACCAAGGACACCCCGAAGACGACGTTCGCCGATGTCGCGGGCGCGGACGAGGCCGTCGAGGAACTCCACGAGATCAAGGAGTTCCTCCAGGAGCCGGCGAAGTTCCAGGCGGTCGGCGCGAAGATCCCCAAGGGTGTGCTGCTCTACGGCCCGCCCGGCACCGGAAAGACCCTGCTCGCGCGTGCCGTCGCGGGCGAGGCCGGTGTTCCCTTCTACTCGATCTCCGGTTCCGACTTCGTCGAGATGTTCGTCGGTGTCGGTGCCTCGCGTGTCCGCGACCTGTTCGAACAGGCCAAGGCCAACGCTCCGGCGATCGTGTTCGTCGACGAGATCGACGCAGTCGGCCGGCACCGCGGTGCGGGCCTCGGCGGCGGTCACGACGAGCGTGAGCAGACCCTCAACCAGCTGCTCGTCGAGATGGACGGCTTCGACGTGAAGGGCGGCGTCATCCTGATCGCCGCCACGAACCGGCCCGACATCCTCGACCCGGCGCTGCTGCGTCCGGGCCGCTTCGACCGGCAGATCGCGGTCGACCGTCCCGACATGCAGGGCCGTCTGGAGATCCTCAAGGTCCACCAGAAGGGCAAGCCGGTCGCCCCGGACGTCGACCTGGGCGCGGTCGCCCGTCGCACGCCCGGTTTCACGGGTGCCGACCTCTCCAACGTCCTGAACGAGGCCGCGCTGCTCACGGCCCGCTCGGACAAGAAGCTGCTCGACAACCACGCGCTGGACGAGGCGATCGACCGTGTCGTGGCGGGTCCGCAGAAGCGGACCCGGATCATGTCGGACCGGGAAAAGAAGATCACCGCGTACCACGAGGGCGGACACGCCCTGGTCGCGGCGGCCTCCCCGAACTCCGATCCGGTCCACAAGATCACGATCTTGTCCCGCGGTCGGGCCCTGGGTTACACCATGGTCCTGCCCGACGAGGACAAGTACTCGACCACGCGCAACGAGATGCTCGACCAGCTGGCGTACATGCTGGGCGGGCGCGCGGCCGAGGAACTGGTCTTCCACGACCCGACCACCGGTGCGGCGAACGACATCGAGAAGGCCACTGCCACGGCCCGCGCGATGGTCACGCAGTACGGCATGACCGAGCGTCTCGGTGCGATCAAGTTCGGCGGCGACAACACCGAGCCGTTCCTCGGGCGCGAGATGTCGCACCCGCGGGACTACTCGGAAGAGGTCGCGGCGCTGGTCGACGAAGAGGTCAAGAAGCTCATCGAGACCGCGCACAACGAGGCCTGGGAGATCCTGGTCGAGAACCGCGACGTCCTCGACAACCTCGTCCTCGCGCTGCTGGAGAAGGAAACGCTGAACAAGGAGCAGATCGCCGAGGTCTTCTCCACCATCGTGAAGCGTCCGGCCCGCCCCGCGTGGACCGGTTCCTCCCGCCGCACCCCCTCCACCCGTCCGCCGGTGCTCTCTCCCAAGGAGCTCCAGCTGACGAACTCGGCGAACGGCACCTCGGCGGCGACGCCGGCCGTGTCGGTGGACAAGGACCCGGAGCCCTCCCCGGAGGAGCGTCCCGAGGCCTGATCAGTCCCGGAATGGATGCCGCGCCCCCCAGGTTCTAGCCTGGGGGGCGCGGCACTTTCACGTGCGCGTGTGCGTAGACAGGAACGAGGAAGAGATGACCGACCCAGTGACCCTGACCGGTGGCGAGGGCACGATCGGCGAGTTCGACGAGAAGCGCGCCGAGGCGGCCGTCCGGGAACTCCTGATCGCGGTCGGCGAGGACCCGGACCGCGAGGGCCTGCTGGAAACGCCGGCGAGGGTTGCGCGTGCGTACCGGGAGATTCTGGCGGGGCTGCGGCAGAAACCCGAGGACGTCCTGACCACGGTGTTCGACCTGGGTCACGACGAGCTGGTCCTGGTGAAGGACATCGAGATCGTTTCGTTGTGTGAACATCATCTTCTGCCCTTCCACGGAGTGGCCCACGTCGGCTACATCCCGGCGGACAGCGGCAAGATCACGGGTCTGTCGAAGCTGGCCCGTCTCGTGGACGTCTTCGCGCGCCGCCCGCAGGTGCAGGAACGTCTCACCACGCAGATAGCCGACTCCCTCATGCAGATCCTGGAGGCCCGGGGGGCGATCGTCGTGATCGAGGCCGAGCACATGTGCATGTCGGTGCGCGGCATTCGCAAGCCGGGTGCCAAGACCATCACGTCGGCGGTCCGCGGCCAGCTGCGTTCCCAGACCACCCGTGCCGAGGCCATGAGCCTCATCATGGCGCGCTAGCTCTCACGCTCCGCCTCGCCGGCAGTGCCGTGTCGGTGGTGACCGCCACGGTGCCCCTCCCGAAGTCGTTCGGAGTTCAGGAGGGGCACCGATGTTCTGTGGCTTACCGAGCCGCCAGACGGTCAACGTCGTGGGCGGGAGGTCACGCGCGTGCGACGTGCGACCGGGGGACCGCCTCTGGACCCTGCGCGACGGCCGTGCGGAGCCGACCACGGTGGTCGAGGTGCGGGTGGCCACGACGCGCGCGGTGCTCGACGTAACCACGACCCACGTCCATCCATCCGGCCGTCCTACCCCTGGGGCTGGTCGTGAACGATGAGGGCTTCGCCGGCAAGTACGCACGAGCCCTCACCGCCGCCACCGGGCTTCCGGGTCCGCGTCGTCTCGTCGTACCTGGCGGACCTCGTGCGGCAGTACGTGGGCGGGGACGCGCACCACATGCGGCAGCGCTTCCCGAGGGGCGTCCTGCGCGATCGCGAGTGTTTCGACGGGTTCCTGGACGGCTACGCCGACGGAGACGGGTGCCGGATCGCTCGATGGCCCGCCCGGATCCTGGTCAGCGCGAACATCCCGTTCCTCACGGACCTCGCCAAGATCATCGGGGCCCGGTTCACGCCCGATGCGAAACGGTCGGCGTCGCACCTCGTGGTGAGTGACCGGTGGGCGGCCCGGGGCACCTTTCGGCCCGAGCTGCACCGCGTCGAACTCGACGAGGGGGGATGGGCCGAGGTCGGCGCGGTCGGGGCGCGGCCACCTGGCACCAAGCCGTACACCGTGTACGGCTTCCGGCTCGACCCGCATCCGCACTTCCTGGTGAACGGGCACGTGGTGCGGGCCGGGGCCTGAGGACCCTGAGCGGGGCTCAGGCCGGGGCCGGGGCCTCGGGGGCGGTGTCGTCGTCCTCCGGGAGCTTGAGGACGTGTTCCAGGAACAGGGCGGCGGCGATGACCGCCGCGCCCGCCAGGACCGAGCCGCCCGCGTACCAGGCCTGGTCGCGGCGGGCGGGCACGTCGAGGGCGTCCGTCAGCAGGAAGACGCCGACACCGCCGTACATGCCCGCCACGAGGGCCGCGACCAGGGCGCTGGCCTGTCCGAAGACCACCGCGCGGGCCGCCATCAGGGGCTCCACGCCCTTGGCTCCGGCGCGGCGCTCGCGCTGGGCCTTGAGCCGGGCGCGCATCGACAGGGCCGTCGCGAAGAGCACCACCGCGATGACCGCGAGCACGATCGGGGCGGCCAGGGGGACGCCCGGCAGCGTGCCGTAGGAGTTCCACAGCCGGGCGCCCGCCCAGGACAGCACCCCGGCGATCAGGAAGATGCCCGCCAGGACCGCCGGCCTCAGTTGCTTCACGTACCCGTTCCCCGCTTTCCGTACCGATTCGTCAGCAGTGAACAGGCTAACGACTAGTCGGGGAGGTGGAGTTCCAGATCGGGTCGCGGCGTGACCCCGGTGAGGCCGATTCCGGCCAGCAGGGAGGCGACCGCGCCGCGGCCCGGGAGCTGGGCCTCCGGGTCGATGTCGTGCCAGGGGGCCAGCACGAAGGCGCGCTGGTGCGCCCGCGGGTGCGGGAGGGTGAGGACGGGGTCCTCGGAGATCACGTCGGCGTACGCGACGATGTCGACGTCGATGGTGCGGGGCCCCCAGCGCTCCTCGCGGACGCGGTCGAAGGCCTCTTCGATGGCGTGCCCGCGCTCCAGGAGCGAGGACGGCGGCAGGGTGGTCTTCACCGCGATGACCGCGTTGAAGTACGCGGGCTGCGAGCCGGGCTCGACGCCCCACGGCTCGGTCTCGTAGACGGGGGAGACGGCCTTGACCCGCAGGCCGGGGGTGTCCCCGAGGGCGTCGATGGCGCCCTGGAGGGTCTCCAGCCGGTTGCCGAGGTTCGCGCCCAGCGCGACCACGGCCCATTTCGGGTTGGACAGGGTGACGTCCGCCGCGTCGACCGCCTCGACTACGGAGGCGGGCACCGGCTGGACGGTGGGGTCGCTCTGGGCGTTCAGTCCGTTGTTCATGCGCGGCTCCGGGTGATCGTGATGGTCACGTCGTCGAAGGGGACGGTGATCGGCGCGTCCGGCTTGTGGACGATGACCTCCACCTGTGCCACCGCTTCGTGCTTCAGGCACTGCTGGGCGATTCGCTCGGCGAGCGTCTCGATCAGGTCGACGGGTTCTCCCTGGACCACATCGACGACTTCTTCCGCGACTACCCCGTAGTGCACGGTCTTAGCCAGGTCGTCTCCGGCCGCCGCGGGTCGGGTGTCGAGGTGGAGCACCAGGTCCACGATGAAGGTCTGGCCTTCCTCGCGTTCCCGGGGGAAGACGCCGTGGTGCCCGCGAGCCTTGAGGCCGCGCAGCGCGACACGATCCACGCGAATCACTCCAACTTTCGTAGGTGCATCCGCCCCGGGACTCCCCGGGGCCATGGGCCTACGCCGAGTGCGGTCGGCGTCGTCCGCCTTCGAATTTACCTGCGATGTACGTCGTGCCCCGCCCTTGGGGTCAGTCGGAGTCCTCTTCGTCCTCATCTTCGGAGTCCGTAAGGACCGGTGAACCGTGGTGGGACCAGAGCCGCCAGCCCTCCGGTGTGCGTCGGAACACATTCGTGGCGACGACCAGCTGACCGACCAGGGGACCCAGTTCGCCGCCGTCCTCGGCGGGGCCGCCGCTGAGGATGTTCTCGGTGCAGCTGACGAGCGCGGTGTCGCCTATGACGGTGACCTTGGTGTCGGTGAGGAAGAACTGGATGTACTCGGTGTGGGACATGATCAGGGCGTAGGAGCGCAGCACCTCGCCCCGTCCCGACAGCACGGGCCAGCCCGGGTGGACGCAGGAGATCTCGTCCTCCAGCCAGAGCGCCGACAGTGCGTCGAAGTCCCCCTGCTCCATGGCCTCGTAGAAGGCCGTGTTGACCTCTTCGACGGCTTCGATGTCGGTACGGCTCACCGTGCTCCTTCCTTGTCGGTACGACGGATCACAGTGCCCCTTCCACCGCACGGGCCACGCGAACCGCGTCCGCGGTGGCCCGTACCTCGTGTACCCGTACCGCCCAGGCGCCCTGGTGGGCGGCGATGGCGGACACGGCGGCGGTGGCGGCGTCGCGTTCGCGGGCGGGCGGCGGGGCGGCGCCGTCCGCGCCGGCCAGGACCCGGCCGAGGAAACGCTTCCGCGAGGCGGCGACCAGCAGCGGGAAGCCCAGCTCGCGCAGCTCGCGCAGGTGGGCGACCAGGGCCAGGTCGTGCTCGGCGTTCTTCGCGAAGCCCAGGCCCGGGTCGACGAGGAGCCGTTCGGGGGCGATGCCGCCCGCGACGACGGCGTCGACGCGGGCGCGCAGTTCGGCGGTGACCTCCGCGACGACGTCCTCGTAGACGGCCAGGTTGTTCATGCCGGCGCTGAATCCGCGCCAGTGCATGACGACGAACGGCACCTCGGCGGCCGCGACGGCCGGGATCATGCCGGGGTCGGCGAGTCCGCCGCTGACGTCGTTGACGAGTACGGCGCCGGCCGCGACGGCCCGGGCGGCGACCTCCGCGCGCATGGTGTCGACGGAGACGGCGATGCCCTCGGACGCCAGGCCGCGGACCACGGGGACGACCCGGCGCAGTTCCTCGTCGGCGTCGACGCGGGAGGCGCCGGGGCGGGTGGACTCGCCGCCGACGTCGACGAGGTCGGCGCCCTGCGCGACGAGGTCCAGGCCGCGTTTGACCGCCGCGGTGGTGTCGAACCAGCGGCCCCCGTCGGAGAACGAGTCGGGGGTGACGTTGACGACGCCCATGACCCCGCAGCGATCCCACTCCGGCAGGCCTGTCACCCGGCCCCTGGCGGTGACCCCGTGGTTCGTGTTCATGGGTCCAAGAGTAGAGCTGACCTGGATATGACAGGGCGCCGAGACGTTTCGGCCCTGTGTCGAGGGGGCTCGTGGAACGCGGACGGCCCCGCCCGGGTGGGGGCGGGGCCGTACGGGAGGGGGGCCGGGTGCGGTCCGGTCCGGGGGCTCAGGCCGCCTGGACCTCGCGCTCGGCCTGGGCCGGCACCTTCGCCATCCGGTGGTGGGCGCAGGTGCGGACCGGCTTGGGCCGGCGGCGGCCGGCGAACAGCCGGGGCAGCGCCAGCGTGACGAACCCCTCGGCCTGCATCGCGGCGAAGCCGATGCGGGGCAGGTCGCGGGTGTGCCGGAAGACGACGAAGCGGGGCTCCCAGCGGGGGCGGAACTTCGCGTTGAACTTGTACAGGGACTCGATCTGGAACCAGCGGGACAGGAAGACCAGCAGGCCGCGCCACATGCGCAGCACCGGGCCGGCGCCGATCTTCTCGCCGCGGGCGAGGGCCGAGCGGAACATCGCGAAGTTCAGGGAGACCTTCTCGATCTCCAGCGCGGGTGCGGCCTCCAGGGAGGCGACGATCAGCAGCTCGTTCATGCCGGGGTCGGCGGCGCGGTCGCGGCGCATCAGCTCCAGCGACATGCCGTCCTTGCCCCAGGGGACGAAGTGCAGGACGGCCTTCAGGTCGCCGAAGGGGCTGGTGTCGCCCTCCTCCTCGCGGTGCGCGGTGGCGATGAAGCAGTCGCCGTCGCCCGGGTCGCCGACCCGGCCGAGCGCCATGGAGAAGCCGCGCTCGGTGTCGGTGCCGCGCCACGCGTCGGCGGCGCCGCGGACCTGTTCGAGTTCCCGTTCGGTGAGGTCGCTGACCCGGCGCACCTTGGTGGTGTAGCCGTTGCGCTCGATGCGCTTCACCATCTGGCGGACATTGCGCATGGCGCGGCCCGAGAGGGAGAAGTCTTTGACATCCACAATCGCCTCGTCACCCAGTTCCAGGGCGTCCAGACCGGTTTCCCGGGTCCAGACCTCGCCGCCGGTCTCGCTGCAGCCCATGACGGCCGGGGTCCAGGAGTGGGCCTTGGCCTCCTCCATGAACCGTTCGATGGCGCCGGGCCAGGCCTCGACGTCGCCGACCGGGTCGCCGGAGGCGAGCATCACGCCGGAGACGACGCGGTAGGTGACGGCGGCCTTGCCGCTGGGGGAGAAGACGACGGCCTTGTCGCGGCGGAGCGCGAAGTGGCCGAGGGAGTCGCGGCCGCCGTGCTTGGAGAGCAGGTCGCGCAGCTTGGTCTCGTCGTCGGCGGTGAGTCGCGCGGCCGGGTGCTCGGGGCGGAAGGCCAGGTAGATCGTGGTGACCGCGGTCAGCATGCCGAGGGCGCCGAGGGAGTAGCCGACGGTCCAGGAGACCCGGCCCGCGTACTCGACGGGGCCCTCGATGCCGAAGAGGCCGTACACGACGTGGCTGATCTGCTCGTAGAGGCTGGGGTTGCCGACGACCTTGCCCGGGTGGACGTTGACGATGACCAGGCCGAGGCCGATGGAGCCGGCGCTCATCAGGACGAAGTTGGCCAGCGCCTTCCAGCGGCTGCGCGGGTCGGGCAGTGCCTTGAACTCGTTCTGGTGGCGCAGGAGCAGGGCGAGGAGCACCGCCGCGATGATCACCCCGATGACGGAGTGCCTGTAGGTGAACTGCGCCACCGCGCCGGCGGGGAGCAGGACGACGGAGGCGCGCCAGGCGCGCCGCTTGTGCCGCTTGAGGCCGTGGGCCAGCAGCAGGAGCAGGACGCCGGCGCTGATGGAGAGGGCGGCGGCGAACGGGCCGAGGGAGCCGGGGAGCACCTCGGTGACCGCGTGGAACCTGCTGTGTCGGAATCGCGGGAAGACCCCCGCCGCGATGTCCAGAAGGCCGACGATCATGACGGCCGTACCTACGAGGCCGGGTACCGACTCCGGCCGTGGGCCACGGAGGATTCGGCGCACCCCGCTCGGAACCTGTCCCGACTTATCGCCATCTATCCTGCTAGACATCGCTTCCCGTTGCTCCGCGAGAGATCATGTGGCCGAAGGCCGCAACAGCCTCCGGGGTGTGGTGCGTCCATTAGGACGACATCGACGGGGAGCGGGTTCACTCTTCCGTCGGAAATTTCCCGTCCTGCCATCAGAAAGACGACTGACTGCTCATGGGTCTCACCAGTAATACGGTTCTGGTCCTGGCCATCATCGCCGGCGTGGTGCTCTTCGCGCTCACGCTCTGGTTCTGGCCTCGGCTCTCGGGCCGCACCTGGCGCGCGTACGTGGGCCGGGTCGGTCTCCTGCTCGCCACGCAGTTGGCACTGTTCGCGGCGGTGGGGCTCGGAGCCAACAAGTCGTTCCTCTTCTACGGTTCCTGGGCCGACCTCTTCGGTCAGGAGACGTCGATCGGCAAGGTCGTCGACCACTCGATGAGCAGCAAGGACATCAAGGTCGTCGACAAGCAGAAGCTGGACGTCCCGGGCGGCGGGAAGCCTCAGGTCGGTGGTCAGATCCTGAAGGTTGCCATAACGGGGCAGAAGTCGAAGATAACGAGCCCCGGGTACGTGTGGCTGCCGCCGGAGTACTTCCAGCCGCGGTACAAGGACCAGAACTTCCCCGCGTCGATCGTGCTGACGGGCTACCCGGGCACCGCCGAGAACCTGATCAAAGGCCTCGACTACCCCATGAAGGCCTTCAGCCTGTCCAAGGCGGGCAAGATGAAGCCGATGATCCTGGTCATGCTGCGTCCGACGATCGCGCCGCCGCGTGACACCGAGTGCGTCGACATACCCGGTGGCCCGCAGACCGAGACCTTCTTCGGGCAGGACCTGCCGCAGGCCATCCAGAGCACCTTCCGGGTCGGCAAGAAGCCGCAGAACATGGGCTTCATCGGGAACTCCACGGGCGGCTACTGCGCCCTGAAGATCGCCGCGCACTACCCGCAGACCTTCGGCGCCGCCGCCGGCCTCTCCGCGTACTACGAGGCTCCCGACGACCCGACGACCGGTGACCTGTTCCACGGCGACGCCAAGCTGAAGAAGCGCGCGGACGTGCTGCACAGCATGCAGAACAAGAAGCCGGCCGGTACGTCCTTCCTGGTCACCAGCAGTGAGAAGGGCGAGCCGAACCTCGGTGACACCAAGAAGTTCATCAAGCTGGTCAAGGGGCCGGACCGGGTCTCCTCGATCATCCTCGACAGCGGCGGCCACAACTTCAACACCTGGCGGCGCGAGATCCCGCCGATGCTGACGTGGATGAGCGGCCGCATCCAGGCCTGACCGCCGCGATCCGACCGCCCCGGCCCGACCGCCCCGGCCCGACCGCCCCGGCCTGACGGCCCCGGCCCGACCGTCTTGCGGTCGGGCCGGGCGCGTTCCGGTCAGGCCTCCTGAAGTCGGGACCGGCGCAGTGCGCGGTGCACACCCTCCGGGGTGAGTACGCCGATCAGCGCGCCGGAGTCCGGGTCGGTGACCCCGACGCGGCCCTCGTCCTCCTGGAGGAGCGCCGCGAGGGCCTCGCGCAGACTCGCCCCCAACGCCACCGTGGCGGCGGGGGCCTTTCCGTGTTCCGGGTCCTGTTCCGCGAGGTCGGCGGTTTCGACCGGGGTGACCGCGAGGCGCTTGAGCCCCCGGTCCGAGCCGACGAAGGAGGCGACGTAGTCGGTGGCGGGCGCGGCCAGCACGGTGGCCGGTTTCGCGAACTGCTCGATGGTGCCCGTGCCGTAGACGGCGATCCGGTCCCCGAGCCGGATGGCTTCCTCCAGGTCGTGGGTGACCAGCAGGATCGTCTTGCGGACGGTCCTCTGCAGGGCCAGGAACTCGTTCTGGAGCCGTTCGCGGACCACCGGGTCCACCGCGCCGAACGGTTCGTCCATCAGCAGGACCGGCGGGTCGGCGGCCAGGGCCCGGGCCACGCCGACCCGCTGGCGCTGCCCGCCGGAGAGCTGCTCCGGGTAGCGGCCGCCGTACACGGCCGGGTCGAGGCCGACGAGTTCCAGCAGTTCCGCGGCGCGGGCGCGGGCCTTGGACCTGGGGGTGCCGATGAGGTGCGGGACGGTCGCCGTGTTCTCCAGCACCGTCTTGTGCGGGAAGAGGCCGACCTGCTGGATGACGTAGCCGATGCGGCGGCGCAGCTCGACGGGGTCGGCGGCGGCGATGTCCTCGCCGTCCACCAGGATCCGGCCGGACGTGGGCTCGATCAGCCGATTGACCATCTTCATCGTGGTCGTCTTGCCGCAGCCGGACGGGCCGACGAGGGTGACCAGCTCGCCCTCCGCGACCTCGAAGGAGAGGTCCCGGACGGCCGTCGTCCCGTCGGGGTAGCGCTTGGTCACTTGCTCGAATCGGATCACCGGACCATCCTTCCTCACGCGCGGGTGTCATTTGTGAAGGGCATGTTGCCCGACTGCGAAGGATTCCGGCCATTGTCGGCGGTGGGGGTTAGGGTCGGTCTGACCAGGCCCTCGGGTCGGACGCGTGTGCGATGACGGGCTGACGGAGCGAGGCGGGGGTGAGCGGCATGGCCGGGCAGAGCTGTCTGGTGGCGAACGACTGGATCTGCTGGGAGTACGTCACCTCCCGCTCCCAGGAGCTCACCGACGCCACCGTCGAGCACATCTGGATCACCGGCCTGTCGGTGGTCATCGGGCTCGTCGTGTCCGTTCCGCTCGCCCTGCTGGCCCGCCGCGGCCGCGGCTGGGCGGCGCCCGTGCTCGGTCTGACCACCCTGCTCTACACGGTTCCCTCGCTCGCCATGTTCTCGCTGCTGCTGCCGGTCTTCGGGCTGTCGGCCACGCTGGTGGTGACCGGTCTGGTGCTGTACTCGCTGACCATCCTGGTCCGCAACGTGCTGGCCGGCCTGGAGGCGGTCCCCGACGAGGTGCGGGAGGCCGCGCGCGGCATGGGCTACGGCTCGGGCCGGCTGCTGTGGCAGGTCGAACTGCCGCTGGCGCTGCCCGCGCTGCTCGCGGGGGTCCGCATCGCCACCGTGTCGACGGTGGCGCTCACGACCGTGGGGTCGATCGTCGGCAAGGGAGGTCTGGGCAACCTGATCGCGCCTGCCGTGAACAGCTCGTTCAAGGCCCAGGTGCTCACCGCGTCGGTGCTGTGCGTGCTGCTCGCGCTGGTGGCGGACCTGCTGCTGCTCGGCGTCCAGCGGTTGCTCACCCCGTGGACCCGGGTCTCGAAGCCCACACCGACGAAACGTTTCTCCAAGCGGGCCCCGACACCCGTCGCCAAGGAGGTCTGAGCCATGGGCGTACTGGGCGAGGCCTGGGACTGGCTGGCCGACGGCGCCAACTGGGCCGGCGAGAACGGTGTCTGGCACCGGCTCGGCGAGCACGTCTACGTCAGCGGGATCGCCCTGGCCGTCGCCTGCGCGGTGGCGCTGCCGATCGGCCTGTGGCTCGGTCACCTCGGCAAGGGCGGGGCCCTCGCCGTGAACGTGTCCAACGTCGGCCGGGCGATCCCCGTCTTCGCGGTGCTGGCCCTGTTCATGGTCTCGCCGCTGCGCAGCGCGGGGTACCTGCCCACGATCGTCGCGCTCGTCCTGTTCGCCATCCCGCCGCTGCTGACCAACGCGTATGTGGGTATGCGCGAGGTGGACCGCTCGGTGGTCGAGGCGGCGAGGGGGATGGGCATGTCCGGGACACAGCTGTTCCTGCGCGTGGAACTGCCGCTCGCGCGCGGACTCGTGATGACGGGGCTGCGCTCGGGCGCGGTCCAGGTCATCGCCACCGCCACCATCGCGGCCATGGTCGGCCAGGGCGGTCTGGGGCGGATCATCACCGCCGGCTTCAACACGTTCGACACGGCCCAGGTGGTCGCCGGCGCCCTCCTGGTGGCGCTGCTGGCCCTGCTGGTGGAGGGCGTGCTGGTGGCCGTCGACCGGTTCCTGATGCGGCGCCCGTCGGTGGCCCGCTGAGTCCTGCCGCCGTTTCCGTCCCCCCCTCTTTCTTCCCGCTGTACTCACTCCCTGGAGGAGCAACCATGAGCAAGTCCACGCGCGTTCTCGGCGCGGCACTGGGCGCGGTGGCCCTGACCGTCTCGCTCGCCGCGTGCGGTGGCGACAGCCTGGAGAAGGCCAAGGACGGCGGCTCGTCCGCCCCGGCCTCCTCCTCGGGCGGGGGCGCCAAGGGCAAGCTGGTGGTCGGCGCGGCCGGCTTCACCGAGTCCAACGTGCTGGCGGAGCTGTACTCCCAGGTCCTGAAGGACGCCGGCTACTCCACCTCGATCACCACGGTCAACAACCGTGAGCTGTACGAGCCCTCGCTGGAGAAGGGCGAGATCGACGTCGTCCCGGAGTACGCGGCCACCCTCGCCGAGTTCCTCAACGCCAAGGTCAACGGCAAGGACGCGCCGAAGGACAAGCCGGTCGCCTCCAGCGACGCGGCGGCGACGGTGGCGGCGCTGGAGAAGCTCGCGACGCCGCTCGGCATCAAGGCCCTCCCGGCGGGCGAGGCGGTCGACCAGAACGCCTTCGCGGTGACCAAGGAGTTCGCGGAGAAGAACAAGCTCAAGACCCTTTCGGACCTGGGCAAGTCAGGCCTGAAGGTGAAGATCGCGGCGGGCGACGAGTGCGCCGTCCGTCCCTTCTGCGCTCCCGGGTTGGAGAAGACGTACGGCATCTCCGTGGCAGGCATCGACCCCAAGGGCGTCGGCACCCCCCAGGCCAAGCAGGCCGTCAAGGACGGCGTGGACCAGCTGGTGCTGACCACGACCACCGACGCCACGCTCGACTCCTTCGGCCTGGTCCTGCTGGAGGACGACAAGAAGCTCCAGAACGCCGACAACGTCCTGCCGGTGGTCAACGCCAAGGACGCGGGCGCCCCGGAGGTCGCCGCCGCGCTCGACAAGCTCACCAAGGCGCTGACGACGGCGGACCTCGTCGACCTCAACCGCAAGGTGGACGCGGAGCGCGCGAAGCCCGCCGATGTGGCCAAGGCGTACCTGGAATCCAAGGGTCTGCTGAAGAAGTAGCCCCACAGCAAGATCAGTTACGCGATTGATGCGGAAATGACGGGTAACTGCCCGGCAAGAGATTGCCGGGCGGCTTCCCCACACCCCACCTACTCCCTGTAAATTTCAGGCCATGCCCCGTGGACGCCACCGCAATCCAGAACCCCTGCACCGACTGCTCACGCCGACCCTCGTCGCCGGTGTCTCCGTGGCCGGCGCCGGCGCGGCCTGGCTGCTCGCGGGACCCGAAGGCGGCGCCGCGTGGCGCCTCCTCGTGGCCCTCACGGCCGCCTCGGGTGTGGCCGGCGCCGTCGTCATGCGCTCCTGGGACCGCTCGGCCGGCCGCCGGGTGGCCGAACTGACCCGAGAACGGGTCAAGGACGAGTGGAAGACGGAAGAGCGGATAGCGGAGCTCGAATCCGACCTCGAAGAAGCCCGCATGCTGCGCGCCAGGCTCGACACGAAGCTGCGCGCCAAGCGGGTCGAACTCGCGGGACTGCGCGGCGAGCACGCCGCGCTGCTGCGCCGGTACGCCACCGCCGAGACGGAGCGGGCCACCGCCCTCGAAGGACGCCGACTGCTGGCCATCGAGGCCGCCTCGGCCCCCGCGGGCGCGCCGAAGGAACTCCCGGCCGTGTCCCAGGAGCGCACCGTCGCCGGGGCGCCGACCGCGATCGGCTACGCCCGCGCCAACGCGGCGATGGCGGCGCTGGTGCGCAAGGGCCAGGAGCGGGCCGCGGCGCGACACAAGGCCCTGGGATCCGGCGCGGATCCGCCCCCCGGCCCCCCCCCCCCCCCGCCCCCCCCCCCCCGGGGGCGCCCCCCCCCCCGCACGCCCGCCCACGCCCCCGGCCCCCCGACCCCCGGTGGCCGCACCCCCGGCAGCTCGCCGGCCGTCGCCCCGGCCACGACGCCCGGTGCGGTCCGCTCCGCCGAGGCGCACGGCCGTGCGGCGACCGCCGACCGGGCGCCCGCTGTTCCGGCGCGGCGGCAGGCGGCGACCGTGGCCCCGTACGCGGCCCCGAGGCGGTCCGCCTCGCGCGTCGAGGGCGGCTTCGACTTCTTCGGCACCAAGAACGCCGCGCAGGCCCGCGCCGCGATCGAGGCCGTGCAGAACGAGGACCTCGCCGACGTGGTCGGCGCCGAGGCCCTCGCCGTGCACAAGGCGGAGACCGTCCGAGCGGCCGGCGACCCGGAGTTCAAGCCGGCGACCCCCGAGCACCGCGCGGTGGGCCAGGTCATCGACCTGACGGCGCACGACGAGACCGAGCCGATCGACGTGGTCCGGCTCCGCACCGCGATCTCCTAGCGCCCGCGTCCCGGACTCAGCGCAGCGCGTCGAACCAGCGCACCACCTGGGGGGCCGACCGGAGGGCCGTCGTGACGTGGTCCGCGTCCGGGCCCTGGTCGACGACCTTCGCCCGGACCCCGTGGCGGGCCAGGTCGGCGGCGTAGGCCCGGGAGTTGGCGATCGGCACGTCCGTGTCGGCGCCGCCCGCGTAGAGCCGCACCGGCACGTCCGGCTTCCAGTCGCAGGCGCCGTCGTTGGCCCGCAGGGCGGTGCGCAGGGCGCCGCGCGGGGCGCGGACGTTCTCGGCCCAGGCCGGGGTGAGCAGTTCCGCGGGGGTCGCGGGCAGCGCGGCGACGATCTCCTCCTCCGGGTGCGTCCCGTCGAACAGGCCCTCCACCGTCCCCGCGTACGGCGTGCGGAACACCTCGGCGGTGTCCTTGTAGAGCGGGTGGAGCCGGTTCTGGGCCGTCAGGAAGTACGCGAGGTAGAACACGGCGGTGCGCGGCGCGACCCGGCCGTCCGTGATCCCGGGCATCTCGGAACCGGACAGGTCGTACGGGCCGGCCATCGGGGCCAGGGCGCGCAGCCGCAGTCCGTCGCGGCCCCCGGAGAGTTCGCGGCCGACGGCCATGGCCACCTGGCCGCCCTGGGAGAAGCCGGTGGCGTACACGTCCCGGGTCACGGGGCGGCCCAGCCGGTCGGCGGCGGTGCGGGAGGCCTTGAGCATGTCGACGGTGGCGGTGACGGCGGAGCGGGTGTCCATGTAGGGGTGTGGGCCGGCGCCGCCGCCGAGGCCGAGGTAGTCCGGCGCGGCGACGGCGCGGCCGGCCGAGGCGTGCAGGTACGGGGTGAGCCGGTTGTGGCCCTTGCCCCCGCTCGGCGCGCTGTCGCGGTGGGCGACGGTGCCGTGGGTGTCGGACACCAGGTCGGGCCGGGCCGGGCCGCCGCGCGGCAGGACCAGCAGCCCGGCCGCGGCCGCGCGCCGCCGCCACTGCTTGTTCTGGTGCGAGGTCGTCGTCATGTCCCGAACGCTAGGACCCGGCCGAGATCCCCGACATCCCGCATTCCCCCGGCAGTTGAGGGGGCTAGCCCCCGGACCGGGGCGCGTCAGAACAGCGGGAGCTGCCCCGGGTGCGGGCCCAGGGCGAAGCCGTCCAGGGTCGGCGCCGACGCGCCGAGCACGACGCGGGCGCGGGAGCCGGGGCAGGACACCAGGTCGCCGCGTCCCCGGCCGGCGGGCGGGTCGTGGCGGGCGATCCGGCCGGCGGTGACGGCGCAGTCGCGGCCGCAGGTGGGGCAGGCCCTACGGGGGGAGTGGGACATGCCCCAAGTCTGCACCCTCGCACCGACAGCGCGGGGAGGGCGTCAGCCCACCGGCGTCTCCTGCGCGGCCCGCGCCGGCGGCTCGTCCCGCGTCTCCCGCCACGTCTCGTGCGCGCGGTCCACCCGCTCCCACAGGGCCGCCCGGTCCCGCGCGGTCAGGTCGTCGAGCGACCGCCCGAAGACGCCGGCAAGCACGCCGAAGAACTCCTCGGGCGTGTGCAGCTCCCGGTCCGTCGTCCCCTTGAGCGGGTCGATCCGGCTCAGGACGCGCCCGCGCAGGGCGTCGATGCCGTGCGCGTCGCGCCGCAGCATCGCGAAGGTCCGTACGAAACCGGAGTCCTGCGACGTGGACAGCCGCAGGTGCTCGGACGCGAAGTCGGCCATCGTGGCGGGGGCCGAGCGGAAGTTCATCACGGGGAAGGGACCGCCCGGGTTGCGGTACGTCCAGCCCGGTGCCTCCCCGTCGAGCGGGGCGAGCCGCTCCAACGCGTAGCGGAAGTCCCCCCGTTCGAAGGTGTCCTCGCGCAGCGGCAACGGCTCGTGGGGTCCGTCGCCCAACCCGACGTCCACGAAGAACGCGGCCCCGTCCACCCGGACGACCAGCGCCAGGTGGTCGCCGTTGACGCCGCGGGCGTCGGGCTCCTTGCACACGCCGCCGACATGGCGGGTCACGTCGTAGCCCAGTGCTTCGAGGAGCGCGGAGAAGGCGCCGTTGAGGTGGAAGCAGTACCCGCCCCGGCCCGCCGCCAGCCGGCGCGCCGACAGCTCGGGGTCGATCCCGGGCGGCCGGCCCAGCTGGATGTCGATGTTCTCGTAGGGCACGCGCTCCAGGTGGGCCCGCTGGAGGGCGAACAGCCCCTCGACGGAAGGCGCCGCCGGCTCGACGCCGAGCCGGCGCAGGTAGTCCACGCACAAGTCGGAGATCATGTGATCACCCTAGACAAGGCCGGCCGGGCACCGTCGCGTTCAGGACTACTTGTCGATGTCGCCGACGACGAAGAACAGCGAACCCAGGATCGACACCATGTCCGCGACCAACTGCCCGGGCAACAACACGGCCAGCGCCTGGATGTTGTTGAAGGACGCCGAGCGCAGCTTCAGCCGGTACGGGGTCTTCTCGCCCTTGGACACCAGGTAGTAGCCGTTGACGCCCAGCGGGTTCTCCGTCCAGGCGTACGTGCTCCCCTCGGGCGCCTTCAGCACCTTGGGCAGCCGCTGGTTGATCGGGCCCGGCGCCAGCTCCGCCATCCGGTCCAGGCAGGCGACGGCCAGGTCGAGGGCGTTGTGCGTCTGGTCGAGCAGCACCTCGAAGCGGGCCAGGCAGTCGCCCTCGGTCCGGGTGACCACCTTCAGCACGTCCTGGAGCTCGCCGTACGCCAGGTAGGGCTCGTCGCGGCGCAGGTCGAAATCGACGCCGGAGGCGCGGGCGACGGGGCCGGAGACCCCGTAGGCGTGCACGGCCTCCGCCGGGAGCACGCCCACGCCGCGGGTGCGGCCGCGGAAGATCTCGTTGCCGTGGACCAGCTTGTCGTAGACGTCCATGCGGGTGCGGACGTCCGCGACGGCGGCGCGGGCCCGGCCCGACCAGCCGGCGGGGAGGTCCTCCTTGAGACCGCCGACCCGGTTGAACATGTAGTGCATGCGGCCGCCGGAGATCTCCTCCATGACGGCCTGGAGTTCCTCGCGCTCGCGGAACGCGTGGAAGATCGGCGTGATCCCGCCCAGCTCCAGCGGGTACGAACCGAGGAACATCAGGTGGTTCAGCACCCGGTTCAGCTCGGCCAGCAGCGTCCGCATCCACACGGCCCGCTCGGGGACCTCCATCCCCAGCATCCGCTCGACGGCCATGACCACGCCCAGCTCGTTGGAGAACGCGGACAGCCAGTCGTGGCGGTTCGCGAGCATCACGATCTGGCGGTAGTCACGGGCCTCGAAGAGCTTCTCGGCGCCCCGGTGCATGTAGCCGACCACCGGTTCCGCGCTGACGATGCGCTCCCCGTCAAGGACGAGGCGCAGGCGCAGCACGCCGTGCGTGGAAGGGTGCTGCGGCCCGATGTTGAGCACCATGTCGGTGCTCTCCGCCGCGCCGCCGATACCGACCGTGGTCTCCGTCATGGCGGCATTCTCTCAGCCCTAGGGTGTATGCATGGGAACCGGGACAACGGGTGGGACGAGCGAACCCGAGTGGGTGGGGCTGCCGGGCGGGCTCCTCACGCTCCGGCGACTGCTGCTGGTGATCTGGATGACGGTGCTCACGGCGCTCACGGCGGTCGTACTGGGCCTCACCGCCGGGCCGGCGTGGGCCGCCGTCGGGGCGCTGTGGCTCGGGGTGCTGGTCTGGGGCTGGGTGCTGCTCGGCCGCAACTGGCGGTCCTGGCGCTACGCCGAGCGCGCCGACGACCTGCTGATCAGCAGGGGCGTGCTGTGGCGGGAGCAGACCGTGGTGCCGTACGGGCGGATGCAGCTGGTCGAGGTGACCTCGGGGCCGCTGGAACGCCGCTTCGGGCTGGCCTCCGTACAACTGCACACGGCGGCCGCCGCCACCGACGCCAAGATCCCCGGACTGGTCCCGGCCGAGGCCGAACGGCTCCGCGACCGGCTGTCCGCCCTCGGCGAGGCGAAGTCGGCCGGGCTGTGAGCGACACCGCGGCGCCGGAACGCCGGCTGCACTTCCTGACCCCGCTGCTGCGGGCGTGGGTGCCGATCGCGGCCACCATCGGCGTCATCGCCCAGCAGGGCGAGCGGGCCGGGGAGTGGATCGCGGACCTGTCCGGGCTGCTGCGGCTCCTGGTCCTGGCCGGGCTGGTCCTCGTCTTCGGCGCGTACGGCTTCCTGAGCTGGTGGTTCACCCACTACGCCGTCACCGACGCCGAACTGCGCATCCGCAGCGGCCTGATCTTCCGGCGCACCGCGCACATCCGCCTCGACCGGCTCCAGGCCGTGGACGTCACCCGGCCGCTGCTGGCCCGCGTCGCCGGGGTCGCGAAGCTGCGGCTCGACGTCATCGGCACCGCGGACAAGGACGAACTGGCCTACCTCGCCGAGAAGGACGCCGTCGCGCTGCGCGCCGAACTCCTGGCCCGGGCCGCCGGGTTCGCCCCCGCCGAGGCCGTGACGCTCGGCGAGGCCCCGGAACGCGAACTGCTGCGGGTCCGGCCGAGGGACCTGGTGGTCTCGCTGGTGCTGACCCTCGCCGTCTGGGCCGCCCTGGTCGCCGGGCTGGTCGTGCCGGTCGTGGTGTGGTGGCTCAGCGGAAGCATCTGGGCCACCGCGGCGACCCTGCTGCCGTTCCTCGGAGGAGTCTGGGCCGGCACGGCGGGCCGGTTCCTCACCGAGTACGACTGGACGGTCGCCGAATCCCCCGACGGGCTCCGGATCGACCACGGGCTGCTGGACCGGGCCCACGAGACGGTGCCGCCGGGGCGGGTGCAGACCGTGCGGATCGTCGAGCCGCTGCTGTGGCGCCGGCGCGACTGGGTCCGGGTGGAGCTGGCGGTGGCCGGCTCGAAGAACGACGTCCTGGTCCCGGTGGCCTCGCGGGCCGCCGCGTACGAGGTCATCGCGCGGGTGCTGCCCGGTGTGGACCTGGCGGCCCTGTCCTTCAGCCCCGCGCCGAGGGCCGGCTCGCGGTGGGTGGTCCCGGTGTGGTGGAAGGGCTACGGCCTGGCCGTGACCGAGGACGTGTTCGCCGCGCGCAAGGGGCGCCTGTGCCGCCGCACGGAGATCGTCCCGCACGCCAAGGTGCAGAGCGTGCGCCTGACCCAGGGGCCCTGGGAACGCGCCCGCGGCGTGGCCGACCTGCACGTGGACACCGGCGCGAACGCCACCGTCACCGCGCGGCTGCGGCCGTCGGCGGAGGCCGCCGCGCTGCTGCCCGCCCAGGCGGCCCGCTCCCGCACCTCGCGCGCTGCTGCCCGCCCGGACCGCTGGATGACCTGACCGGGCCCCGGCAAACCTTTCCGGTCACAGCACTAGTGCAGCGCGTCGCAGGTCCTTTGCCGGTTGGGCGTGGCTGGATTGGTGACGCTGTGTGAGCGCGCAGGCATCCTGCGGGAAGCGGTCCTCGGACGACCCGGCTTCGGTCCGGCACACGGTGG